>NZ_AP043825.1:0-626036 GCF_055379965.1 Halostagnicola alkaliphila
TAGTTACCTTCATCACCTTGTTTTAATAGGTCCCTATTGTACTGTTGCCTTTTCATATCAAGCCTACAGTACCGTCCGACGATGCAGGCGACGGCCTCCGCCTAAGGTCGCGTTTCAATCGATCGGTCTCGGTCGACATAGTCCCACTCGAATGAGGGCGTGCATGGGGTTGAGCGAAACGCTTGTAAACAATGCAAACATAGTATACATCATGGGAACAATATCAACGCGCGTTCCGGACGATCTCGAGGGGGAACTTGAAGCCTATCTCGAAGAAGAACGCCTTGATCGAAGTACGGCAGTTCGAAAACTCCTCTCGGAGGGTCTCGACGAATGGCGTCGTAAGCAAGCACTCGAGCGACTTGCGTCGGGAGAGATCACCTTCTCAAAGGGGGCCGAGCTTGCAAGAATGTCTGTTTGGGAGTTTGCACAGCTTGCGAAAGCGCACGACATCACATGGATATCAGGTGACCACCTCGAAGCCGACATCGAGGAGTTGTGAATGTGGGTTTTCGATGCAACGCCACTAATTTACCTCGCAAAGGTAGATCAACTTCGCATCGTTTCCACCCTCGAGGAGAGTTGCTATATCCCGAAACCAATCCATGCAGAAGTCGTGACGACTGGTCTCGAAGGGGGCTATACCGATACTCGCCGTATTGAGAAGTGTGCCGATGCAGACATCTTTACGGTTATCACAGTCGAGGACTCCCCAGTTGCCGCCCGATTGCACCAAAATCCAAACTTGAGCGACGCCGACGTGGCAGTACTCAGCTGTGCTGCATCACGTGATGCAATCGCCGTAATGGACGAATCCTATGGAAGAACAGCTGCAGAAGTTGAAGAGATCGAAACACGGGGGACGGCCTACCTTGTTCTGTTGTGCGCTAATCAGGGTCATATTACTGTCTCTGAAGCGCGTGAGACAATCGACTCGATGATTGAAGAAGGCTGGTACTGCGCACCAGATTTGTACACAAAGCTCGTCCGGAAGCTCGAGTCGTTCGAATGATGACGACGTCGCCAACCAAAACGGAGGGTTCGTTCGAAGTTTTCGAGCGGCTTATTCAGAGGTCAGGTGAGCCGACCTGACACCCACACGGGGAGCAGATGTGCTCAGTTGGACCCCGACTCGAGACCATGGTGACGGGTGAGCCACACCGTGGACAAACTGGGAGTGACGATTCTTCACAGTCATCTGCTTCGGATGAGTGCTCGCTCATAAACCACTCGAGCAGTGCTTTCCGAGTGCGAGAGCTAGTTGAGTGCGATACGCCGGTCGTGCGAGACGTTTATATCTCGGTAGAATGAACGCAAACATGGTTTCAACCCGTACCGGGTTAGAAACCGCGTCTCGGGTGTCATCGCACCCGGGACATTTCAGCGCATGCCCCCTGCGGCTGGTTGGAGTGCGGTTTCCATCTTGATTGTTGTCGGGTAGTCACTTATAATATTGGGATTGCGGCCGGCAGAAACAGTATAGGACCACGTTTTCTATGCAACTTTTCCCCAAATTCTGAACCCTGCTGTCACACGTTGCTGATCGACGACGGTACTCGTCACCGGTCGTATCGTCTCCTGCTGCTCAGTCACGTCGACGTCGATGATCGCCTCCCCGAATGGGACGAGTTTCAGGAGCTAGCAGCTAACTACGAGGTGCAACTACCCCAATGAGACCAGCTTCACCGTTACTCCATCTGGAACGCTACCCTGACGACTCCGGGTGCTGACCATTTGGATGAGAAAAGCTCCCGTTTAATCTCATAGCCCGAACAGCTACGACTCGGCAGGGCGTGGTGCATTCTCGTACTTGACCATCTTTTCGGGCTTGTCGGAGATGGTCTCGTAGATCTGTTGCAGTGTCTCCTTGGCCGCGAGAAGGTTGTGATCGTCGAGGAACTCCCGACCCTCCTCGGTGAGGCCATAGAACTTCCACGGGTACCCCTGGCGGCGTTCGTCATCATCGAGAGCGACCTCTTTGACGATGCCAGCGTCGATCAGCTTCTGAATGTGTTTGTAGACGGTGGCATCGCTCACGCTACGGTTGAGTTCCTCGAGTTCGTACATCGACGGGAGCTGGTCGGGATGCTGGAGGATGTTGTTGATGAGGGCGAATCGCGTCTGCTGGGTGACGAAGAGGACGAGTTCGCTGGGTTCTATCTCCCCACTACTCCCGAGTCCGGTGCTCATACCATACGGTACATGGCGTGGAGATGAGTGGTTTACTCTCGAGTAATTCACTCTACGATAAACCATATCTCCCCGTCACGAGAGGCTTACAGTATGTCTGACGAGGAGTCGCCTGTTCCTGATGACGTTCTCAAAAGTACCAAATACTAACTTGACGAGGAGGAGATAACACTGGCCGACAACGAGGAGATCCTCCATGCCCTGAGCGAGTTGAACCCCGTCTACGAAAACGACAGGTCGTTCTTTGTGCTCGGGAACTACGACCGTGAGCCAATCCGACGGCTGAACTTGGTGGTTGACCGTCTCAATCGTCGTACCGATGCATACGCGTTCCGGATGGTCGACATCCGTGGGGAGTGGGATAACAGCATTCAGAAGTTCTGCCTAATCGCCGATGGGCGTGATGCTCTGTTTGGCGTGGACAGTACCTTTGCGAGTCCGTACTACCAAGCCCCACTCGAACTGGGTGCTGACATTGTCGTTCACAGCACCACCAGGTATCTTAACGGGCACTCCGACTCTATCGGCGGTGCCATTATCACCGACGACGGTCGGATTTTCGAGCAATTAGCGTTCGCGCAGCGGGTTGGGCTTGGGAATATGCTTTCGCCGTTCGACTGCTACCTCGTTGCGCGAGGCATCAAGACACTGCCCGCGCGGATGGAATATCACGAGAAGAACGCGATGGCAGTTGCCTGGTTCCTCGAAAGCCACAATCGAGTCGCTCGTGTCCACTATCCGAGTCTTGAGAGCCACCCGCAACACGATCTTGCGAATGAGCAGATGTCGGGTACAGCGGAATGCTGTCCTTCGAGTTTGATGGCACGCTCATCGAACCGAGAGACAGATCTGCCAATTATAGCGTGTCAAACGAGTTGATTACGTCACCCGTCGAGTATGTTTCGACAAGATTCTGTTCGTCGAAATCAGAATCGTCGCTCCAAATGGCAGCGTCGCTGGCAATCGCACACGCGAGATACAGCACGTCGTCGGGGTCGGTGTCTCCGATTGCTTCGTCTGCCCTCTCGATAGCCGGATAGAAGTCGTCGGCAGGAACGATCTCAATGTACTGAAACAGGAGGTCGATGAACTGTGCCACTCGGTCCGGCTCCATTCCGGACTTCTCCACAATCAGGTCTTCGTAGTTCTCAACTTCGTCGTGGACAAACGCGGGCGTCAAAAGATCTGGTTCGAGTGTAACGATGAGCTCCCGCGTCTTCGAATCAGCGATGAGTGCAGAGATAACGACGTTGGCGTCGATGACCAGCTTCATTCGTCGAGTCTACTCCGATTCTTCTTCGACGCGCTTGCGTCCACGTTCGTTGATTTTATCGGCGATTTCCTGAACGTCGCGCTCAGTGAGGTCGCTCTCGCTGGTGAGGTCGTCCATCATCTCGAGCGCCTCGATCTTCTCCTGAATGGCCTGCCGCGTGACCTCACTCCAGTTGATCTCCGGGTGCTTTTCCATTCGCGCTTTGAGGTCGTTGTCCACGTTGACCGTGATACTGGGCATACAGAAACCTATGGGCACACAGAATACTGTGTCTTTCGGTGTATCCAATGTTGGATGCTTCGAGTTCACCGCACTAGATGGACGGGAGAGTTCGAGTTGAGAGGGTTCCAAACTCCACTGGCTCGACACCGAAATCAAGGTCTTCTGAATATCGCCAAGTCTCTGGGAGAGTGATAATAATTCACCAGTATAGACAATGACCGTGAGCTTTTCCGTCTGATGGCTCATATGCCATGAGATGACTCATGTTTTAAATAGTTAATTACAATTTCGTCCTTTATTTATATATTCGACAAGACTGATACCATCTGTTTCGACAACATCTCCGAACTTAATTCCATGACTGCTTGACTGCTTCGCGCCGATCGTTGAGACGATCTTGTTCTGTGCGAGGATCGTAGTGCTTCTTGATCACTTTCACAGAGACATCAAATGGCTCGCTTGCTCGTTCTCTCCGGAGGCCACCGCTGAGATGGCTGACAATCGATCCTCGACGGATCGCATGTGGGTAATATGACTCCGGGCATACGTTCGAATCAGGATTACAGCTACCATCACACGAGCACTCATCCGCATCTTTTGGATTCCAGCGGCAGCTCGTAGCTTCGTACACCCATCGACGAAGTGTCGATCGAGAAGCTCGTCCGTATTCTGTCGTAAATGGCGGCTCTCGGCCGTATTCGTCAGTAACGTCTGGTCGTTCTGTCTCGATATACAATTGAATTGCGCTTATGACTTCGTTTTTTATCACGATGTTTCGCTCACCCTCACCAGCTGTGTTCGAGTTTTCGCTTCCATTTTTTAGCCTCGTTCCTGTTTCCGGTCTGTGACGGAAGCGAAGCGCTTTATTTTCGGGATCAAAATCTCGCCGGTCAAGTGAATATACGCCACCAATACGTGGTCCACCATTCCAGAAAAGTTCCATGAGGCCATGCATACCTGAACTTCGTCGACGTTGCCGAAGTCGGTGAAGGAGACCTGTGGCTTCAGGCTGTGAAATAGCCTCGTCGCGAGCTTTGGGATCTAATCCGAGCTCTTCCTGATTTAAAACTCGATATGCGGAATTATCACACAGAGCCCGTTTACTGAGCCATTGGAGCCACGATCGAACGTTTTTCGCATATGTAAATATGGTAGCATCCGAATTGTGTTCTTTCCGGAGATAGTCAATATACATGTCGACAAGCGCTGGGGACAGTTTCTCGGGAGTAGATACGTTATTTGACTCTGCAGAGTCAATCAAAAGGTAGTCTGAACTACCTCTCCAACCCAGGACCAACGGTAAATGAGTCCGATGCACAGGGAAGTTGGTTGTGCTGGCACCATTGACAGTGATCATTAGCAGTGTATCGACTGAATGAGAACTCAGCAATACGGTGCATAGACTCCGTCACATCGTCCCTGACTATGTCCAGATCCTCATCGCTGAACGTTTTAAATTCGACCTTTGGTCCTATGTCACCAACGTAGGCATATCCCGCGCGAACCACAGGCTCCTCGTAGAGGTCACGACACGCTAACAGGTAGATTGGGAGTTGCTTGTCATCTTGTAGGTCGCGGTGACGTTCGGTCGCCTTATAGTCGACGACGATCAGTTCGTCGTCAGGCGTGCGGTAGACAGCGTCGATATAGCCGACGAGTTCGTGACCATCGATATCAAGTTCGAACTCCCTCTCCGCGTCGATGATCTCGTAACTGGGGAGATCTAACTCGAAGTACCGGTCGATACACTGTTTTGCCGCTGGGAGAGCGTGCTCAGCACGACGCTGAACGGCAAGTCGCTCGCAGATTTCGTACCACTCCTCACGGCGTTCTATGTCTTTATTCGCAGCTTGTTCTGCGGTGTCGTGGAACAACAACCCGATTTCGCGTTGCGACACGCCATTCCCGGCGTCGCTTGTGGTCTCTTGGTAATCGGGGAAGGCGTTGACCACGTAGTCCAGGTAGTGGCTCCGCGGGCATTCTTCGTAGGCCGCTAGCGACGTGTAGCTGTGAGAGAGCGATGGCGACGGTGTCGACGGGCCGGTCAGCGACGCAACCTGAAGTGTCTCCCGCTTGGCTCTTGGTGAGAGATTCCCGTCAAGTGTGGCTGTTGCGAGGTCTATCACGTGGTTACGCGCAGCCTCAACTGCGAGTTCTTCTCCGTCATGATTGACGGAACCACCAACGTCTCCGACAGTCTCGCTGGCCAGCGTGTTCGTCCAGTCTACTGCGTCGTCCGGGAGACACTCTTGGATGTCGGTCCAGAGCGGGAGATGTCCTCGCTCTGGCTGCCATGGGATTCGAGATGGGAGAATTTCGTCAACCATCTCTGAAACCGAATCCTCATCCGCAACATCGTCACCTTCCTCGTTACCGCCCTGCATGACGAGGATGTCCTCGGCACGCGTGATCCCGACGTGGAACAGACGACGGGTCTCACGGGCATCGCGCTCGATGAAATCCTCGGCAAACGCTGCTTCCGCGCCATCCGAGAGGCTGGTTTCGAGCGCGTCGTAGGTACGTGAACTCGGGGCCCATTCATCAGCCGTGACTTGTGGGATAAGGACGACCGGGAAGTCCAGGCCCTTACTTTTGTGGATGGTCATCACGTTGACCGCGTCGTCGGCGACGTCCGGCTGACTCGTGGGTGTGATGCCACTCTCATCGAATAGGGAATCGTAGTGTTCGAGCGAGTCGATGAACTCCGGGGTGAGCGGTGGTTGGACGGCACTATTCCCGTACTGTTCGATGACGTCTTCAAGCTGGGCGAGATCACGGCGCTCCTGCTCGCTGAGATACCACTCAATGTTCGTGAGGTCCGTGAGTTTGCGGAACAGGTGACTGAGTGACGCTGATTCGCGGAGTTTGAGTAGTTCCGTGGCGTGCTCGCGGGCTTCTGCGACGCGCTCGGACTCCTCGAACTCGTCGAGTGGTGTCTCTCGGAGCGCATCCACGAGCGGGTCGTCGCCTGTATTGAGTGTGCGGAGGTCTGCGTCACACAGCCGGTACCGCATCAGGAGGACGCGATTCCAGCTCACCTCGTCTTCCGGCCGTGCAAGCGCCTTCAGATAGGCAGTGACGGTTCCGACGCCGACTGATTCCATAGCCAAATCCCCAGCTACCTGGTACGGGATGCCAGCGTCTTCGAATTCTTCGATGACAGGTGTCGCGTGGTTGTTCTTCCGGACGAGTAACGCGATGTCGCCTGGGTCGTACGTCTCATCGACATTTTCTGCTGCACCGCTCAGTAAATTCTGTACGACGGTACGAGGTTGGGTCGCACCGTCCGAGTCGTCGTCTTCGTCCGGTAGTTCGACGGTAGCGACGGTGTCACCGTCATACGCGGGTTCGTCGACACGAGTGAGTGTTTTGTGCCGTTCACGGTGATCGAGTTTCTGAATCGCCTCGTTCGCCAGGTTGAGAATCGGCTGTCGGGAGCGGAAGTTCTCCTCCAGTGGTTCGTCCATGAGCGCCGTGAACGCTCGGTCGAGTTCGTCGGTGATGTTGGCGACGTTCGCGCCGCGCCATTCGTAGATCGCCTGATCATCGTCCCCGACGACGAACAGATTATCGTCGGTGACGAGTGACGTGACGAGGTCGAACTGGAGGCGATCCGTATCTTGGAACTCGTCGCAGAAGACGTAGTCCCACCGCTCGGCGATTTCCTTGCCAACCGGAGAGCTCATCAGCGCAGCTGTCTCGACTACCAGACCGTCGAAGTCGATGAGGTTGCGCTCGTCCAGTTCTCGCTCGTATGCAGCGTACCCTGCGGTGAGATCTCGGGCAGTAAGACAGTCGGAAACAAACGAGTCGAGATGGTCCGTGAGTTCAAGGTCCAGATCGTCCGGGATTCCTTTCGGGGCACCGCTTGCGTACCCTCCGAACAGGTACTTCGGGAGTTTGTACGCGTTGTCTGGCAGGTCACGCTCGCCATCTTCGTGGGCCTCGAACGCGGTTTCAAGCGCATCACACAGGTCGACGAGCCTGTCGAGGAAGTCCCGGGCGCTGGCTTCGATCCCGTCCGTTCCCAATGCGTCGCGTTCCCCGGTGAGTTCATTGCGCACATCGGAAAGTGATTCAAGTACGCTTGACACGGAACGGCCGCCGAGATGGTCGCTGGCAATCGTTTCGATGCGCTCCGGAAGGTCGGCGAGATCGTAGACGCGGTCGGCGGGCCCGAGGAACGCGTCGATGTCGTCTGGGGAGATGCCGCTGCGCTTCATCGAACCGATGAAGTTGAGCAGCTTCGACGCGGCTCCGGACGCATATCCGTCGCTGCCGTACACGTTGGGTTTGACCGATCGGTACTCGATATCGTCGAGAACATCCAGCACAATAGCGTACTTCTCGGCGTCCGTGGCAACCTCGAAGTCCGGGTCGATCCCTGCTTCGTAGGCGTAGTCGGTGAGGATCTCGTTACAGATCGAGTGGTACGTGTACGCGTCGATGTCGTACCCCGCTGTCCCGAGTTTCGCGTTAAGCTTCTCCCGCATCGAGTCCGCCGCGTTGTTTGTGAACGTCAACGCGAGAATCCGGTCCGGCGAGATGTCTTCTTCGTCGATGAGATGCTCGATCTTCCGCACCATCGTGAACGTCTTACCCGTTCCTGCGCCTGCGAGGACACGCATCGGGTACGCGTCCGAGTCGATAATCGACTCCTGGTGGGGCTCTGGTGAGACATCTACTTCCGGCACCGGAAACCAGGAGGGGTACTCGGCCTCGTCGCTCATCGTTGCACCTCCGTTGACAGTCGGTCAGCACACATTTCTCGATAGTCGCAGTCCGGGCACGCCTCCTCAGTGATAAGCTCGAGCAGATCCGGCTCGTACGTCTCACCCGTGATGCCATCGTGGGCGTCCCGGATGAGCGTCCAGATCGTGTCGTAGTAGTCCTCGTAGATCTCCGTGGTTTCACGAGGCCAGCCACGCGCGGACACGTCGTATCCGCTCGGAGTGCTCTCGAACGACGAGCTGTTGAGGATCCCGTAGAAACTGAACCGAACCTCCATCCCATCCTCGTAGAACGGTTCGTTCTTCACGCCTTCGACGTATGTCGCCGTCTGGAACGCGTTCCGGACCCGCTTTGGTTCGTGATCCTCCCCGTCGAGATGGTCGCTAAGGTACTCGGCCGTCCCTGACGAAAGAACCCCGTCCGTGTTCCGCTTGTAGTCGAAAATGTGGAGTCCGTCGTCAGTCCGGACGACGTTATCAGCTTTCCCGTGGAGTTCTCGACCATCCACTTCGCACTCCACCCAACATTCCGTAGCGACCGAATAGCGAGCGTGCTTAATCCCGTCACTGCCGTCCGGATCGAAGAACGACGCGATGGCAGCGCGGTTCTCAGCTCGCTGGTACTCCTGATGCGCAGCAGATTCGTAGTCATCCGGAGTAATGTGTTCGTCCCACTTCGCATCGAAGACCTGCATCGCCCAGTTGTGTATCGTCTCCGGATCGTCATCGCGGTCAGTCGCATCACACACTTCCTCGATAGTCTCGTGGTAGATCGTTCCTTGGTTGAGATACAGTTCCGTACGGTCCGGCGCGTTCACGTCTTGCGCGTAGCGGTAGTCGTACAGGCGCGGACACGTCGCGTAGTTCGCTAACCGTGACGGGGAGAGCGACGAACTCATCGCCGCACCTCCCCGTTAGCGAATTCGACACGTGCACGCAACGCTTCTCGGAGCTCGTCTCCTCGGGAGCCGCTTTGTTCGAGTAGGTCCTGAATCTCACCGAGTTCCGCTTCGACCTCGTCAAGCGACACCGTCACGTCCTGGCTGTTCGCGCGGCGTACCTCCGCGAGCGCGTCGTCAACCCGCGACAGCAGGTACTTCTCCGCCGCTTGCTCACTCGTAATGTGTGGCTCATCGGCCTCGGTCACCCACGGAAGATCCTCATACGCCGCTGTGAGGAACCGCGACGCCTGTGCACGCTCCTCGAGCGCCGTGTCTTCGTACTCGTAGAGACAGCAGTATAGCCGCTCTGCTGCCGCACCCGCACCGACAGCCAACCGTCGCCGCGCGTGCTCCGTGTGGTACTGCGTGAACGATCGTCCTGACGCTGTCGATGTCGTTGGGAACGTCGCATCTACATCCGCTTTATCGAGTTCCGTGACACCCGGATAGTCCGGCATTGACGCGACTCGCTCGGTCGGAAACAACCGTGTCAGGAACGGGTCACCTGGGTATTCACTGTCGACGAGATTCACGAGGAACACAGCGCGAAAAGACTCGTTCTTAATCGCTTGCAAGTGATCGACGCGGACGCCACCGTTGAGATCCGTCGCGCTCGTCTGATTCTGCTGCGGTGCGTATTCGTGGGCGCGTTCGAGCATCTGCTTGAAGGACTCCCACGTCTCATCCACGAACTCGGTCTCTTCGAGGAACTCGGCCATGCGGAACGCCCGTCGAACGTTCCCGAACTGCGCCCGTGCATCCAACGGAGCCGCCCGCTCCGCGATCCGCTCTTTTAACTCGGAGTCCGTTGCCCACCAACGAATCGCGTCTTCGAAGCTGTCCGTCTCGCTGACACGGTCTAAGCGGTCCGTATCGAGTTCCGGACCGTGGTCGGGTACACCATCTTCATCGTCGGCGAGATACCGAACGGCCGCGAGGAGTTCCCGAATTGCAGGATCGTCACCGAACCCCGTGACGGTTGTCGATTCCGTTGGAATCCCGGTGCCTTCGAACGCTTCGATAATGTCCGTAACAGCACTACCGCTTTGCTTCGTGGCGACAGCGATGTCGTCGTACCCCCAGTCCGGCTGCGCGACGAGCTCTTCAATCTCGTTCGCAATCTCAGCGAGTTGTTCGTCACTGGTGTCTGTAGCGAGGACGGACACCGACCCGGCTTCCGGATCTTCCGGGACCGTTTCTTCGGCGAAATAGGCTGCCGTCGCAGCTGGTCGCGTCGACGGCGTCCCCGATGCCCCACGTCGGGACTCGCTGAACGAGACGTAGTCCGTGACTGGCCCTGTCTCGACCCACGTACGGCGCACGCTCGCGTTCTCTTCGGCGACACAGACGAGGTCGCAGTCTCCCGCGAGCGCGTCGAGATACGCGCGGTCGAGCGGCATGAACTCCTCAAACTCGACTGCGAGCACCGCGTCGAAATCAACGACATCGTCGCGGGCATCCCCGGTGAGGACATCGAGTGCTTCTGAGATGAGTTGGCCGCGTTCCATGTGCCCGTGCTCGGCGAGCCACTCGTGGAACGCGTCGAGCGCAGCCGTGATGTCACGGAGTTCCGGAGTATCGTCAGGCGTGACCGTCTGCCAGGAGATCGTGCCCTTCACGGCATCCACGTCCTCGATGAACGACGGCTGTGCAGACGCCCGTTGGAGGTACTCGGTTTCCCACTCGTAGTCTGCGAGGAACCGGTACAGGAGTTCCCGTCGCAACGCGTCGGAGAGAATGACGCGGTCATCGGTCTGGTTGAGGGCATCGGTTGCGTGCACGACGAGCGACGTCACGTACGGCGTCGCCGCGCCCGGTAGTTCCTCACCTAACGCCTCACGGAACGTATCCGTACTCGTCGGCGCACCTGTGATGACGAGTACATCCTCAGAATCGTGCTCGTCGAGAAGCATTCGGTATTCGTCTCGCGCTGTCCGTTCGACGTTTTCGCCCCCGAAGGGTACCGTGACTAACGTTCCATCGAACCGCCGGTGAGGTGAGTGGTCTGACATGTCTATTATCCTCGGACGAGCCGCGTGACCCGAGACAGAACACCGGTGTCGTTAGCGGCTGTCTCGGTGCCGCGTCGTGCATCTTCGATGATACCAGGCTCATCAATCCAATTCTGGAACCTGTTTGCGCTTTCAAACTGAACCGCAGGGCCGTAAATACCCGCCCGAATGTGCGCTGGCGTAGCTTTCTGGAACTCCCAACATTGCTGCTTATCCAAATTCGCCGAGAAATCTGCGATCACACGTCCGTCGTCTTTGAAATCGATTTCACACAGCCTGTCAGACAGCGCACTGATCCACTTCCGACGCCCCGGATCATGCTCCTGCTCAGCGGGTTTCTCTAGCGGCACGTACTCCGGCGGTTCCTTCTCGGCATACGCGTAGAGCTCCGCGAACACGTCCCGAGCATCTGCGAGCCGGTCCGACTGGTCTGGCAGCGAGATATCTCGCTGCAGGAACAAGTGGGCGAACCACGGGAACAGATTACAACCATCCGCCTGACTGGCGATCTGCGCGGCTGCTTCGCGCTCGTCCTTCTTCAGTTCGGAGAAGTTGACGTTGAAATCCAGCGTTTTCATCCGAGTGCGGAGTTCGGATTTCGGCTTCGTGGAGTCGTTCGAAGAGAAAATGAACGTCGGCATCTGGATGGAGCCGTCCCACTTCCCCTCCCAGTACGACTTGATGATGTCCCGGTCGATTTTCGACTTCGCCACGTCGTCGACGATGTACGGGAAAACGGTGTCCGACGCACGAGCGCGCTCGATGTTGTTTTTGACGAAGTCGTCCCCGGTTGTGACCTCCTGTACGTACCCGTTCGAAATGAGCCGCGCTCCGAATCGCAGGAACATGCCTTTTCCGCTGTCGTTGTTACCATGGAGGAACAGGAACGGTAGATCCTTGTCCAGTTCTGCGGACTCGTATTCGGCATAATGATGGGCACAATAGTTAGCGAACGGAGCCCAGCAGAAGTAGATAATTCCCTCGTAGAAATGTGCCCGCGTTTCCTTTGGCGTTCGCGTTTCACCGAACTCGCCAACGGTTTCGATGTACTGTTCGATCAGGTCGAGTGCATTGGCGACTTCCTGCGGATTGTCCGGCAATGATGCCGTTAATTCAAGGAAGGAGTCGTCAATCCGCAATCCGACATTTTTCTCGTCTCTATCGACGTTAAGATCAGGATACCCAGTGAAGGTCTCTTTGTACCGTGCGATACCGGCGGGTGTCGCTACGATTTCGCCGTCATTGATCCGGATGTTATTGGCAGACAGCGTATCGTCCAGATTCGAAATAGCGTCTTCGAGTCCCTGTGGGGAGAGGCGAACGCGCTTGTCCGGGCTGATTTCGGTCGGATCCGTGTCCACATCTTCAGCGGCGAAGACCGCTTTATCTGCCTCCTTGGCGTCAGTAACGACGTTGTATGTATTGACTTGGTTGTCGTCAACTGCTTCGTCGAGCCGTGCGTTCAGCTCGGCGACCGGGTCGTCACTGAACTCGTCGCCACCCAGCCAGATATCGTAAATCTTCGCCTCCTCTTCTGCCGTTTCGGCATCCTCAATCTCCTCAGTGAGGTCCTCCATGAACGGCGTCGCGTAATCCTTGTGGAACGCGTAGAGCCGTTCAAACCATTCGTCGACGGGCGTGTCCCCATCGGTACGCCAGGCGATGTTGACGTTGGTTTGCTTGCTCCCCTGCCAGGCCTGCTTGGAGAGGTTCGCCGACCCACAAATGAGTGTACGAGACCCGTCCTGATTTTCGACGATGTAGAGTTTCGTGTGAAGTAGGACGCGTGCGGAATCGACGGTATGGATGAGGAGATTACCGTCTTGACGCAGCGATTCCAGTTGCGCGGCGATTTTCTTTGCGTTGCTCGTGTTTTTCAGCGAGCGGCGGTAGTCATCATGTTGGTTGTCCCCGACGATAACCTCTAGCGAGTCCACTGCGAGGTTCTGGTTCTGAAACATCTTGTAGATGAACGCGGGGGACTGACTGTATGTGACGCAGTAGACGTGCTGGGCGTCACCGAAGTAGTTCAGGAAGCTGTCCCATGATTTGTCGGCAGCCATTTCTAGTTCGGCAGTGCTGCCGTCGTCGAACTCGACTGTTGCTTTGAATTCTGTTTTGGTCATGCGAGGGTCACTTATGTGTTGACGGGTGCGTGGGTGGTTGCGTGGGCCTGTGCTGGTGACGGTCAGATGTACGGGACGCCGCGGATGACGCTGCCTTTGGTGAGGTAGCCCTTCATGGCGAAGTCGGCGCACTTGTCGGCGTAGTACGTGGTAATGGGGAGTCGGGTGGACCGGCTCAGCGAACCCACGTGTGCTTCTGACAGCCAATAGGTTTGCTCCACGAGCGTGTCGAGGTCTGTCGACCCATGGCGTTTCACAATCTGCAACGGCCGCGGTGTGCCAGGGCTGCCCTCCTTTCCGCCGGTCGTGGTCAGGTACGAGTGGTCGCCGTTGTGGACGTGGAAGGCGATGCCTTTGTCTGCGATATCGAATCGTGATTTCGATTCGTCGTACGCGGCGATGCGGGGGTTCCCGGATTTCCGGATTTCGACGAGGTCGAACCGTTGGATGAGATCGCGGGCTTTGTCGAGACGTTTGATGAGGTTCTCGACGTCGAGGTAGAACTTTCCGTCACGGTGGATGACTACGTGCCGCGGTGGCCGGCCTTCCTCTTCGGCGAAGATTTCCAGAACGTGCTTGATGACGTTCGCTACGTCGTCCTCGCCGAACGTCTCGCCAGCCTGCTTCGTGACGGCCTCCGACGCGAGGATCGTTCCGTCGGCCATGATGACGTTCGCGGCCGCACCAAGGTGTTGCTTGGTCGCGTGGTCGTACGTCACGTCGAGCCCGACGAACGCGTCAACGTCCCCTGGGACATCGTCGATACGCCACGGCACGCCGCCCGCTTTCCCGATTAGAGACGAGCTGATGTTCCCGAGATAGCTGTCGTTGCCGAGATTGTCGATGGTGATCATCTGACTCGGTACCCCGAGTTGTCCAAGTCGGCGCTTAAACTCGGGATACGGATCGTCGTAGTCCGCTGCTGCAGCTTCGTCCTTATCAGGTACGACGATTAGCGCCGCGTCGTAGTCACTCGCCTTCTGTGCATGCTGGGAGTAGTGGAACTCCGAGCCCAGCTCGTAGATCTCTTGCTCGAACTTCGTCGGCTTTCCGTCGTAGTCCGCGAGCTTGCCGAGTACTGAAAGGACGTACGGTCGTGCTGCGGCTTGCTCGCTGTCCGGATACAGCGCGATGATGTCGAATGATTCGGGTGCTTTGTAGATCCCGTATCCGTTCCGTTCCAGACCTCCGGCTCCATAGAAACCTGTCTTCCCATCGCCGAACCGAAGGTTCGGGGTGTTCGGTGTCTTGTGCTCCCGGTATCCTACGTTCGTGGGCTGCGGGGCGGGGTCGAAGCTAAAGTACGGTGTCGGACCGAGTAGGTCTACGAACGATGTGACGACACTGAATCGTTCCTCAGGTACCATCCGACTCTCGTTATGGATGACATCCAGGAACGTGTCATCGACACTGCCCAACTGGTCGAACGTCGGGATGACCTTACAGTACTCCAAGAGCTGCGGGAAGATCGAGTCCTCGTCGTTCCCGTACTGAAGATCGGCGATGATTGGGTCACCAGCCCGCATCGAGTTAATGACGTCCTGCTCGACGTGCTTCTCGTGGTACTCCGACATCGGGACGCCCGGCCCGTCCAGCACATCGTCGTAGTCCATATCGATGACCTCCTTGACCGTTGCCGTGCGAGGACTGTCGTACAGGTCAGTATCGTGCTCAACGCTCACCTCGGAAATGTCATGGCCGCGCTGAACCCACTCAGCGGCGGAGAATGTTGATTCCAAGTGATACGCGACGTTCACACCGCAAATCACGGTCCCGTCAGCATCGACGCGAATCCGGCACTTGTACTTCCGGTAAGCTTCGAACCATCCGCTGTTCGCGGTTCGTTGCGGGGTAGGCTCGATGATCGAATCAATACCTGATACCTCGAAGCGGCCATCAACAGCTTGCTTCACGTCCTGCTTGACGAACTCTTGAAGCGGCCCGTCGTCCGTGTACGAGCGCGCCTCCAGGGTCGTCTTGCCCTGATGTACTGGCTTGACCGTGTACCCGTGGAACGAAATCGTGCTATGGAGCTTTTCGGTCGCGTAGATACGCCGTCGGGACGCATCAGCTGTTGTGACTGGGCTGTTGATCCGTGACTGATAGTAGTTCGCTGCTTTCGCCGTGAACCCCTCAATCCCGTTTGTAAAGTCATCCGGGTCGATCCCGCTGCTCCCGGTTGCACGGAGTTCATATTCGTGGACGGTGAGTTCCGGTAGGTTCCCGAGTTCGAACTGCAGCAGGTAGTTTCCTTCTGACAACGACTGTTGGTGTAACAGTTCACCGCCACCATCTGCCGTCGGCCGTGGTTCGCTCGTCATCTCACTCTCTCGAGCGGACTCCGACTCAGCGCTTTGATCTGCCTCCGTTGAAGATTCACTATCATCACTCTCGGAGGACTGCGTAGCCGATGTGTTCTCCGCTCCGCCGTTCTCGGCTGCAGCAGGTGGCTCGTCGAGCGGCGTGACGATCAGGTCATATCCCGGGTTGAGTTGCATCTCATCGCGATACTCGTTCCCTACCACGTTCTCCAGTACGTACCAGCGCCCGAGATCCCATTCGAAATCCGCGATCTCGTTATTGTGGAATACGGTCAGCTCCACTGGCGTCCCTTCGACGTCCTCCAATTGGACTTTCCGAGCGATGGCGTCGTGATCCCACTCGTCAGTCCCTGTAACGCGCAGTGAGATATCGATCTGTTCCCCATTCTCGATGTCGGTCTTCACTACCATTACACCGACCAACGAACTCCCATAATAAATATATTTCTACTAGGCTCATCTAAAACACGCAAACTGAATTTTAGAGCCATCTCAACATAATAACCTTCTACAGACGGTTTGGGGGCGCTGCGGAGATAGCCCCAGACAACGACGAGGTCGTGGACCTTCCGCACAAACCACTGCGAACTGTGTCTTCTAATAGAGTCGAGATAGGGACATCAGGATGCACGAATATTTGTACTAGCCCAGAATAATCTCCCCTATGATCGGGACAGGGAGCACAGAAGAGTTCATCGACGACATCGAACACCACAACCAGTGGTGGAGTGACGGCACTTCTCCAGAACTATCACACGCCACAAATCTCACTCCTCGATCTGATTTTCACCGCATTCTCAAGGAAACAAACACCTACTACACTGACGATGTCGAGAGTCTCGTCTACGCAATTCACGGACAAACGGGCATCGGGAAAACCACACTTATACACCAACTCATCGCAGCCCTCCTCGACACAACTGAATTTCCACACCAAAACCAAGACTTCGAACTCACCTCCGCACTCTCCCCCAGACAAATCCTCTACATCCCCTTAGAAGATTCTCTGTATCAACTGGAACGCTCAGGCAACGACATCAAACGCCTCAACCAGGTCATCGACTACTTTCAGACGCATGTCGCACCCCGTCAAGGGCAGAAGTTCATCCTCCTCGACGACATTCAAGCACTTGACTTCGATGAGAACCGCAAAGCAGAGTTACTCAATCTCATCGACGAAAATACGTACGTATTCCTAACCGGCAACGTCGGCGCACAGGTCAACCTCTCCACCGTCGAAACCGTTGATGAATTCGAAGGCCCATGGCCCATCCTCCCGATGAAATTCATCGACACCGTCCAAACTGGCGAAGGCCTAGGTGTTGAATTCAATGAGGAATTCCGAACCCGACTCGAACAATTCCAATCACCCGATTTAGACGGCCCATCACCGATCAAAACAATTCGAACCGGGCTTTCCGGAACGAATTCGGAGACCAGTCTCGAAACAGCTGTTGAAACACTCTCGGAACTCTGCTTCGATATTTTTGACGAGAACGACCGAAATAACCTTCACGACGCCGCGCGCGCATACCTCCGAACAGGCGGCACCCTCCACCAGACAGACGACGCTTCGATCAGGAACGACCTCTCAAAATCTCACTTCCTCCTCTTCCTCTACAAAGAACTCGCCAAGTACCGATCCATCCAACAACCTGAAAACCTCCACCGACTCAGTTCCATCGCCGCCACCAGCGCCGGTGAAGAACTCCAGTACACTGATCTCAGCGATCAGATTGGCGTCGACAGGCGGACCGTCGACAACTACCTCGAGGTCCTCGATGAAGGCATCGCAGTCACCGAATCCCACGACTACTCCCTGCGACGCTACCGCCGCACCCGTTTGTACCTCCGCAACCCACGCCACCTCGTCCTCCTCTCCCAACGCCAGGAACACCACGGCTTCGAGGCGTACGAACGACAAGACACCCTTAACCACGAATTCGAATACAAACTCGCCCGCACCGTCGCCTTCGACCACGCCAAACGATTAGCGTATCAAGTCAATGCATACGACGTCGAATACACCGAAACCGAATCCGGCCTCGTCGACTACATCCTCCACCGCGACGGACACGTTCTCCCCTTCATCCTCTCCTACCACCCACACACTGGCAACGCCGAAACAATCGCCGAAGAATTCACCCCCGAATCCGGCCAGCACACCGAATCCGACAGTGAAGAGCTACAGGAGTTCGACTACCAGGCACCGTACCGGTTCATCATTACCGACAGCTTGCCAAAGGAAGCCAGAGAAGACGAATCCCTGGTCATCGAGAAAGGCGAGACCAGTATCTGCTATCTCCCGTTCTGGTTGTTCTTACTGATCTGCTGAGAAAGCCCCTGCCGTCTATGTCGGCGGCTTGTTCCGTATTGCGAGTCGTGCCCCCGCCCTCTTGGAAGGTGTATTCGTACCAGCCTCGAAGTTTGTCTCCAAAGCGTCTATACCTCCGCGTTGAGTTGTCCGGAGATGATGGTATGACTGAGACTGACAACTTGCGGCGGGAGTTGAAGACGTTCACACGCCGATGGGAGCAACTCACCGCGGTTCCCGAGACACCTCGATCACTGATGGACGTGATCGAATACTCGTTAGGAACGCAACGGAAGGCCGAGGTGTACATCAACCGTCTCTTCGCATACTTCCTCGACCCGGAGCAGCCCCACCGGATGAACTCGGAATTTCTCCGCGCATTTCTCAATAGCCTACCCGACACGTGTGGATTCGAGGAGGATATCCACGATCTCTCGGATGTCGTCGTCGACGATCAAGTACGGCTCACTGAGCAAGTCGACGGAGAAACAGTGTCGTCAGGATTCGTCGACCTGACAGTTCAAGTCCCCAACGAATGGTTCCTTCTGGTCGAACTCAAATTCTCTGCTGAAGACACTCAGACGGAGTTATCGACAGGATGTTACGCACATCGACGGTGTTCCGAAGGACGACTACGAGTCTGGTGCATACTATCTCTATCTGCACCAAGACGACCGTCCCGACGCGAACGACCCAAAATTCAGTAACTGGACGTGGACAGCCTTCGTCGAGACCGTCCTGACCGATTTTATCGTCGATAACGCACCACGATACCCACAACGAACAGTCGTACAGCTCCACGAATTCGCTGACGATATTCGATCAATCACAGGTATGTCAGGCCCCACCGACAACGTTGACGAGAAGATTGAACTGTATCTCGACCACTACGAGGCCATCGCTGACGTGACGGCTACGTTCGAGAACCAGTGGGAGACGTTCTCTCACAACTGGCCCTCTCATCTTTCTGATCGTCTCGTAACCGCCAATCAAGGATCGATCCGGTCAGAGAGCGACTACCACGTACTGTTCGAATGTGCGAACGACGCTGTCGGGGACTGGTGGTTCCGCTCAACGAGCTCTGATTGGGGGATGATCTTCAAACACGGCTGGTGGCGACACACCGATGACCTCACAGACATTCTCCACGGCCGGCCGGATGATCGAAACGATGCCCGAATCGGGTTCCACCATCGTCTCGAAAACGATCGTGAGCAGGCACTCCGAGACAACACGCTTACGCTCTATTTCCGAAACATGGGGGCCAACGATCAATCGTTCATCGATGCTGTGTCTGAGCACTTCGATGCGCGAGCCGATGCTATCGAAGCAGCGCTGCCGGAGACTGCCAGTCTCACCGGGAATAAACGGAATATGATATCGGCAGAGTACGACATCGTCCCCGACGAACACGAGGACTTCTTCGCGGCCTATGTCACTGCACTCGAGCGAGGGTTCTCTGACCTAGTCGTCGAGAATCCAGAATTGATTACCATCCTCGACGATATCTACACTGACACCGTCGCAGACATCTACGGCACCCAAATCACAATGAGGCCCCAACAAAATTGAGTTCGAAGCCCGCGTCGATTCGGCTTACAATACAGATCCTGGTGATTCCGGGTACTGAATGATTTCCACGTCTTCGTCGCGGTTAGCGGGTGTTTCGCGGGATAACTCGTCAACGAACAGCAGCCCCTTGACATCGACTGACTCCAGGAGGTTGTCTGCAGATTCAACGTACTCGTCAGTCGCTGACCGTTTGACAAACGCCATGTACTCCAATAGTTCTCGGAGCCCGGTTGCGACGTAGTCGGTATTCTGCGTGTACTTCACTTCCCCAAGGAACAGTTGTTCAAGTTCCTCCCCACCAGCCTCTGTCTCCCGATATCGCTCCAGGACAATATCAGGACGACCACCCCACAGTGAATCACTGCCACCACGGCCAAGCAGATCCTCAGAGATCGTTTGCCATCGGGAGAGCACTTCGTTCATTCGGTACAAGTACCCGTCAGGCTCGATATCCTCAGAACCGATTGACTCGCTGAATGACAGACCTTCACCGGTCGCATCATGGGACAGGACGAACCGTGACCCGTCCTGCTCCCACGTAGCGATCGTCGAGGGACTATCCCGACTGTCAGTTAACACCCGATACTCCACGCCCTCGTACGCATCAAGGACGCGGAACACCCAGTACAGTTCGAACAGTGTGTCTGTGTTCGCCGGCGCGATGAGTGTGTGATTCAATATATCACGCGCTTCAGTACTGTCCAACTCATGGTTCATCAATTGACGGAACCGATCGAGAAGGATTGCTGCATCCTGATAGAACTGCGAGCGCGAGCGCTTGACTGACTCGATGGTTCTGTCTGTGATATCTACCTCAGCGACGTTAATCCGCTGCAGGTAGATGTTCTGCTCATAAATCCGGTCAAGCATCTCTGCTGCTGATTCCACGCCTCGACCGCTTTCGCCTGTGGATGGCGTCACCCATTCGTTCAGCCAGTCATACCCCTCCGGGTTGTCCACCGCGTACGCAAGGTCGTCTGTAACAATCTCGTGAATAATCGTCAGTAACTGTTTCAGCACGAGGTTCTCGTCGATGTTGTAGTGCTCTTCAGGCTGCGTACACACAAACATCGGTTCATCCAGCCGTCCAGCGCGCGCCCGTGTCTTCACCGTTCCCTGCCAGTCAATCTGTCCGCGGATCTCACCGCGGTACTGGAACGACTCAGGAGCGGTTGTAGTCTTCATCTTCCGAATCCGGTCTTCTAATTGCCGCATAAAATCTAGGACACCGACCTCCGAGCTATCGTCTTCAGCATCGGTCAGGACGAAGTGAATTCGAAGCAGCGTTTCGATGTTATCGATATCTAGATCTGCGTACGCTGACCCGATGACTCGATCGAACCGAACTCCTTTCCGGAGATACGTCTGGAAATCGTCGGCAATCTCTCCCAATAACGCCTCTTCACTCGTCTTCGCCATCTTCAGTCACTCTCCCCCGCCCGACTGCAGGTCAACCTGGAAGAAATCACGTGCAACCGTCCACAACTCACCAGTCTCATCGTCAACAATCGCTTCAAGCGTCCCGATCAACTGCTCTAACTCGTTTCGTCGCAGCCCTTCCAACTGCGGGAACACGTACATAATAATCGGCGAAACGTAATCCGCCGTCTCCATTGGGGGAGCAGCTGCAACGTGTTCATAAATGTCCTCAACGATGGCCGGCCCGATAGCTCGCTGTTCGTTAACCGCTCGCCAGATACGCCCGACTGTCTCGTAGTGATGGGCTGCTTCCGGCACTCCACCGTTTGCCGCCCAGACTGCGACATAGTCCGCGACGAGTGATTCGAGTTCAGAATCATCGCCATCCTTACGGTCAGGAAGCTCCGGGATCCCGACCGGGACGAACGCCCAGCGACGCATGAACGCGTAACTCATCTCGTACAGCGACGTCTTGTCGAGCGTATTCATCGTTGCCAGCATCCGCCAGTCCTCCGGGATGAAAAACCGATTCTGTCCGGTCTCCTCGTGCCTGCGAGACGCGTCGAGAATCTCAATTGGGTCCCCGTTGGCGTCATCGAACGGTAACGTGACACTCTCTCCCGTCAATGCCGAGAATAACGACCCGAACGCCTTATCGATATCTGCCCGGTTGAGCTCGTCAATGATCAGCCACTCATTCGCTGGTGTCCCATCCCCATCCGCTTGGAACCGGTCCAACACAACTCCCGGCTCGAATTCCAGCGTGTTCTGCGTGGTCGTTTGATATCCACCGACCGTATCGAACGTCGACCAATCAGCCGACGCTGTCACGAGTTCGTATTTCCCTTCTCCAATCGTTGCTTCACAAACTTGCCGTGCCAGCTTTGTCTTCCCCGTTCCCGGTGGGCCGAACAACAAAACGTGATTCCCGTTTGCCAACGCTTGCTCCACCCGTGATTGAATCCGATCCCATTCATCGTCCGGAAAATGCAAGTGCTCCTGCTCAACCGTAATCTTCGAGTCTGGGACCGCAAGCTCCGTAGCGAAGTCATCAAACCGCGTCATCTCGCATAACTCCAGAATCCGGTCGTACTCAACCTCGGTGAGCTCCGTGATGACGAAGCTGTTATCAGATTCTACAAGCCGGCTTCCATCCAATTCCCCGTCCGATTTCACCTCACGCCAACTCGCTCCATCTAATGACTCATCCCACTCGAGCGTAATGCCTTCAACGGGATCGGAGTCACCAGATTTCGAAGCCTCTTCGTGTAACCCACGCGTAACGTGTGCTCGCCCGACAACCTCTTTCACTGGCGAAATCTGGTACACCAGGATCTCATCACCTGATGTCGCCTCCCGATACGCCTCCGGGTTCCGTCTGGCCTCACCGGCTGGACTTGTCACCTGATAAAACGACTCACCGCCCTCGTGATGCCAGTCAGTTGCCTCGGCATTCACCCAGAAGTACTGCGTTTCCCCTTCGGGTCCTGGTAGCTCTATTTCCGCAACGTCCAGAAGGTACGCGCCAGCTTCAGGCGTGAGGTGGCAGAGATAGGCCTGCAGCACGTTTCCGGCATCATTCAACGGATATCTGGTTTTTTCTTGTCGGACCTCCGGATCAAGCAGGCCATCCCGAACCTCGTCTAGCAGAATCGGGTCACTGAACCGCTCTGTGGAAAGGTCAACAAAGAAGTGCTGTTCCCCATCGAATTCATCCTGATACGCTTCCGACTCAACGACTGAACACGCACGGATCTCCTGATTCGCGTAGTGGAAAACGACATCCCCCGGATCCAAAACTGTGAGATCACGTTGCCACTTCGTATCTGTTGAACGAAGATACTCGCCTTCTAATTCTTCATCGTGCGTTTGATTCACCCAGAAAAGCCCGACACCGTCCGCGACGTCAGGTAATGTATCGGTTTCGACCGCGTCAGGAGCGAGAAGATCGTCCCAACTCCAAATCATCGTTTGGACGTGCAGCATCGATGGATCCTCGACACGTCCTTCAAGCCGCGTTAACAGTTGCGTACACGCCTTGTTTAATTCCAGATACTGGCGTGCATCGAACCCCTGATTCACCTTGTAATCCGCGAACTCACGGAAGAAATCCCGCATCTGCGTCCACTTGTAGTGAACATACTGGTCCGGATGGACAAACATCAGAAGACATGCACCGAGCCCGAGCAGCGATCCAGGTGCACTACCAGCTTCGACATCCGCGTAGAACTCCCGAAAACGGTTTAATCGCTCTACGACATCTTCAGTCGGATCAAAGAAAAACGAAAGCGTCTCCGCGGTTGTTTCAATGTTCGCTTCAGAAACCTCTTTGAACTCATGCCACGCTACACCGCCATTTTGCCCGCCGCCTAACATGTACGTCGGAATTTTCGTCCCGATACTCACCTGCTCATCAAGCACTTCAAGCAGCACCGGAACATCACTTGGCGATAACTCCGTCACCACGGTGTCCGCTAAGAATTCTTCTTCCAAATGCCGCTGATAATCCCATTTCCACGTCTCCCACCCAACGGGCGACGCCGCATCTTCCTCATACCCGCCAGCATCCCACACCTCAACAAATCGATCAACAACATCATCAATTCCGTCAAACTCAATCTCAAATGCCGATTCGCTCATTCATCAACACTGTCTCATCTACTCGCTTAAACGTGCCCCAACGAATATGTGTGTAGAACATTGGCAGCGGACTTGGTTCGTTCACCTTTGGCGAGGTCGTTCTCAATCCGTTTTCTCACTCGACTCAGAGCCTACCGAAATCCGGTCAAGGAGTCTGTCTGCGGCCGTTGCTGCGGTGGTTGGTTCGAGTCCGTGCTGACAGTAGGTATTGACCATCGCTGACCGGATCTGTTCGTCCGGTCGCGTCGGGCGCGGATCAAGGTAGTCCTCTTGACGAAGGTATCCTCGGAGTTTCTCGATTTTATTCTGGCGAAAGTGCGGGACCTCTGGTAACTGGTTAAGGATCTCTTCTGGATCGCCGTCGACACTGTCCGCCAAGGCACTCACCTCGTCGATGAATTTTGTGGTGACGGCGTCGGTGGCTTCTAACACGTCGCGGTCAACCGCCTTCCCACGCCCAACAGTATACGCCTCAACGAACGCTTCAAGTGCCACACCATGCTGTCGGACCTGTTCTCGGGACGGTTCCGAGAGGAGACCATCAACGGCACCGACTTCCAGCAACGATCGGAGATGTCCCCAGCGCTCGATGCCAGCAGCACGGAGTCGGTATAGTTGCTCTGGGTCCTCAGTCACGTACCAGAGCGGAGCTGAGGCAGCTCCTTGTCGTGGATCAAATGTCGAGACATCCAGTCGTTCACGGTACGTCCGATGATCGTCGCCGTCCGGAGCTGGCACGTCCATTGCACCAAGTGCTTCGAGTGTGGGCGGCTCCGAGATCGGGTCGTGCCCGTCCCCTGCCCTCAGTTGCTGGAGACTGTACTCAACATCAGACCCCTCGAGCCGATTCTCCCAACGCGTGCGTTCGTCATGCCGGGCCGTGAAGTAGAACACTTGTCGCCCCTCTCGGGCCAAATCGATCACGGTGTCAAGGACTGTCTCGGCCCGTTGGTCGTCAAACGGTGCCAGCGTCTCGTCAAGCAATAACGGGGGCGCGGTCTCCTGCTCTCTGTGTTCCACGAAAGCGACCCGGACCGCTAACAGAACCTGCACTCGCGTCCCACTCGACAAATCGTTCAGGTCAACCCGCCGCTGTTCACCCGTATCGTACGCCCTGAACGTACCGTCATCGAGTCTCAGCTCGAACTGCCCGTCAGTAATTCGACGCAGCAGGTCGTCCGCCCGCTGAAAGACCGGTTCCTGGTTGCTAGTAACCGTCTCTGCCTCGACGAACTCAAGGAGTGTATCCGTCACCGCATCAGCGACGTCCGTTTCAAGCGCCCCTTCAAGAGCCCACAAGGCCTCATTTTGTTCTTGAACTGCGGCTTCAATATCCATCGATGCCTTCGCATCCTCGATTTCCTTCTCCAGCGTCGTCTTTTCCTCCAACAGATCGTCGTAGCGGCCCGCAACCTTCCGCTTCTCGCTTAATTCCTTTTCTAAGTCGTCCCGGTCTCGCTCTTCGATCGCTTCGTCGTAGTCGTCGAAGGCACGAAGGTCCTCCTGCCGATTCCGGAGAGTTGTTTCAGCTTCGTCTTTTGCCTCGACGGCTGCCTTGTACTCTGCGTATTGCTCAGACAGTACTTCAAGACGGTCTCGGTTGTCAGGATCCAATCCACGTTCGGTGAACAGTGACTCCCGTTCGGATCTGTACTGTTCGAGATCGGTACGGGCCTGTGCGACCCCTCCATCAACCTCTGCGAGTCGTTGCATCGCAGCCTCGTAGTCGCGTTGTCGCTGTTCGAGACTCTCGATGGCAGCTGTTGCGTCGGTACTCGTCTCAACTACGTATGAGTACGTCTCGGTCGTGAACGGTTCGATCGTCTCGCAGAACTGCTCATGGGACGTCTCAACCTGGGTCTTGGCTTCCCGCAGGCCCGCCTGTTTCCCGGTGACGATCTCGTCAGCAGTCTGCCAACGCTCGACACGCTCGACCGCTACCGCCAGTTCAATGTCGTCATCAACCTCAGTGTCAAACCGATCCTGAAGCCGCTGTCGGGCCGTCTCCAGTTCATCCTTGACGTCCTCGATATCAAACTGTGCGCGGATCTCATCTCGTTTTTGGGCCTCCTGCTTGTCGAGTTCGACTGCACTCAAACGCACACGAAGTGCGGCGACACGGTCTCTGACCGCGTCAGCTTCCCACGAATCCGGTTCCTCCAACCCAGTCTGCCGGAACGTCCCTGCGTGCGTCGTCCTCGCAGAGTCCGTACTGCCTTCCTCACCCCTCACGGTGATCGCTGCGTACCCAGCGAGCGCGAGACCAAGTACCGTCAGAACAATCCCTGCTGGATTCACCGTCAGCGCAATCACGACACCTGAGAGCGCCGTCAGCACCCCAGCCGCGACAGCCGCTGCAACGGGGCGTCGATTTCGCTGATCGTCGTTGTCTTGTTCTGCCGGGGCTGCAAGCCAGTTCTCAAGGGCATTCCGCCCACTCTCAAGCGTTTCACGATCCCTCTGCTCCTTCAAGTCGTCACCGAGCCACTCGTCAACGGCGGCTTCGACCTGCTGCTTGCCTTCGACTTCAGCCACCTTGCTGACGAACGACCGGAGTTCAACTAGATCGTCCGTGCTGACCTCCCGGAGCGTCTCGTCGTCAAGATCAAGCGAAATCTTCCCCCGTACCTCGTCACGCTCGGCTTTTGCCTCCGCTACGTCTCGTTTCAACCGATCGCGCTCGTCTTCAGCGTCATTGAGCTCGTCCCGATACCCTCGAAGTGCCTGTAGCACCTCATCGGTGACGCCGTCCTCAGGGAGTTCCGTAGCTTCGAGTTTCTCAGCAGCCTCACGGTACTTCGTGGCCACCTCTCGCTCTTCACCCATTTGGGTGTCGACCTGCTCCTCAAGTTTGTCGAGGTCATCCAGTTCAGAACCATCGAAAGTCGCCAATTCGTTCGGGAACGACGCTACCTCTCTCTGTTTCTGATCGTAGGCGTCTTGTGCCTTCCTGTACTCGACCGCCGTCTCAAGCAGGTCGACGCGCTCTCTCGCGGCGTCAGCAGCTTCCAGTTTTTCTTTGAGTTTGCTGAGGTCTGCTCGTTCCGCCGCGAGATCCGGGGCGCCGCGCCGCAACTTCTCGACGTTTTCGACAGCCGCCGCTGCATCCTTCGTCTCGCTAATCCCTCGTGTGGCGGGGCTGGCCCCGTTAGCCAGGCCGAACTTGTCGCGGACTGCGTCAATGTTGAACCCGCCAGTCGACTCGCGTTGAATGACGCTTGCGAATTCGCCGTCGTCCGTTTCCTCCTGTAGCATATCGTGCAGCGACAGTGCGTACCGACGACCACCATCCATCAACGGCACCGGGATCGCGTCCGCGGGTGCGCCGTCACGAAAGTGCTCACTCACACCTCCGTGCAGGTCGATCCGCCGCGACTCTCCATCGTACGTCAGGTCAGTCCGAACCGTCGCCGAGGCCGGCGCTTCATCGGGCCACAACGACCAGCGGATCGCCTCCGCGAGCGTCGATTTCCCAGCCGCATTCGCACCGTATACAACGTTAACTCCCGACGAAAACTCTTCGAGCGTAAACCCTGCTGTCTCGAACCCCGGCGCGCGGTCAAGTGTCACGGCGTCAACGGTGACAGGCGTCTCTCGACCGTCCGCCGTCTCACGATTCGTCTCGGATTGGTCGGCGTCAGTCGGGGCTGGCTCACTCATCGCCCGTCACCCCCTTGTTGTTCACTGAACGCTTCGATGACCTGCCGCGCCTGCTGGCGAATTACATCCTTCGTTTCCGTTTCCGTCGGCCGCGCGTACGTCTCATCATGGCTTTTCAACTCCCGATACGCATTGGAATCGTGCGTCTCGCGGACACGCCTGTGTGCGGCCTCAATGACGGTCCGGTAAGGGTCCAAGGGTTCGTCACCGTCGAGTGCCCGCAGCAACCCGGCCACGTACCCGATCGGATCATTCTCACCGGCACGTTCAGCGAGATCGATCGCGGGTTTCGTATCAATTGCAACGTCGATTACCCGTATTGTGGTCCCGCCATCCGTGCGCTCAATCTGTTTAAGTTCGGCACGTCGACTGCGCAAGTCGGTGTGTTCGTCTATTCGCCCTTCGATTACGAGAGTGACCGCAAGCAACTCCGTCTCGGTGCCACATTCCGTGACTACCTCACGCAACTGTTCATGCGTAGCATCAACGATATCGTGAAACCCTTGCTCAGGCGTCGTCGAGACGGTGACCGCTTCGTATTGCAGTGTTGCCGTCTCAAGCGGCTCTGTGGTAACTGTTCCGTTACTTTCGACTGAGAGAACCCACGCACCGTGGCTGGCCCTTTCGCTCGGATCTAACGGTTGCAGGGACCCCGGATACAAGACTGGCGGATTCTCATGACGTGTCCCCGGGACATGAAGGTGACCAAGCACCCATGCCGCGTGCCCACTCGTCGCCAAGTCATCCACGGCGACCGGGGCGTACCGGTCCTCTTCACTCACGTCTCCGTGCACGACGCCGAGACGCGGAACACCGTCGTCGTCCAGATCGTACCTGGCTACCGGACTCTCGTGATAGTACCTGCTCGGAAACGACCAGCCATCAACATGGAGGCACGCCTCGCCGTCGGTGTCAGTAAGGACTGTTCGCTCCCACGTCCCGTCCCGACCGAGCAACTGGAGGTGATCGATTGCGTCGGCCAAGTCTGGCAGTACGTCTGCGTCGTGATTTCCGGCCACAGCAACGAGCGGAATACCGGCCTCCGCCAGCGTAGTAGCCGCAGATTCAATCGCGCCGAATGCCTCAGCGTACCTGTTTTTGCTGTCGACGAGATCACCCGCAACGACGACCGCGTCCACTCCCCGAGTAACAGCTGCTTCCGCGAGATCAGCCCAGACCGTCCGGGGAGAAAAGTCGGCCGCATCGAATCTGTCGGGAAGTCGGCTCGGACGGCGTCCGATATGAATATCCGCTGTACACAGAACCTCTGTTGATGCCATTTGATAAGCAAATATGAAGCTATTGATATAAACCCAGTGATTAGATCGAGAGTCTGATAGTTCTTCGTGATGTGTTCTGTTAAGCGAACCCGCGACAAACGGGTTGGACTATCACTGGTATTCCGGATACAGAGGCTCTTCTGTGATCTCTATTTTACTGACAGTAATCCCGGACACACCCCGTGACCCCATCAAGGAATACCGCTTGAATACGGCTGCAACCGAATAAATAATGCAGACACCCCCCGTTTCCATCCATTATGGAAGATGTGATATGTATGTCACCGAGTTCGTTCAGACGACGCGCTCGTTCAGTTCGTGCAGTTGGTGCTTGAATACCTTCACCTTATTCTGGTTTGCGCCGTAGAGTCCGTAGAACCAGACACGGTAGAGGTAGAGTGTTAGTCCGTCAGTCTCGATCGTGGCTCGCTTGAGATCAGGTGGGTGGGAGGTCACTCCGGCATCGAAGTAGTCAACCAGCCCGTCGAACGGCTTGTTCCCGAAACACACGACGTGGTACTAGGACTCGCCGAGCAAGCGCAACTGTTCCAGCAGCACCGCGGCATCGTCGTCGCTCACCTCAACGTTTTGACTGTCCGAGTCAACTTCGTCCACAAGGTCGGTCATGTACGTCCCCTGGAGTCGTTCCAGTCCACGGTCCTGGATAAATTCCTTCAGTCGGTAATCGTAGTGCTTCCGGGTTGGTGCGTGGAAGTTTGAGTAGGGGGAAGGGAGGTCAGCAGATCGGTTCAACCCCATGAGGACGACATCTGGGGTCAGCACCTCAGCCCGCTCATGGACGAATTCAACCAAGCGATCGGGTTGCGTCTCAACGCAGTCACCGTCGGGGAATTCGTCGTCCCACACAGCCCAACTGGCCCACGGGTACTGTGCAGCGATCCCTGCGAGTGTTTCGCGATCCATGTTTCCAAACTTCAACGGCCTGCCCTATGAATTGTGCCAGATTTCGAATAACGTTGCTCAGAGGGACACAGGACAATGATATGGGTATGCAGTCTGCAGGTTCACCTATTGCAACTCCGACAACAACTGCAGTGCGAGCTGTTTGTTGAGACTTCGATTCGCATTCCCGCAGTGGTGTGAATGAATACAGGAGGGGCACCCATCACGGCAGCTACAGTCCTGAAGCAGTTTGAACGTCTTTTCTAACAGTACGTCAAGTTGATCGAATGCTTGTCGCGTCAGCCCGGCTCCACCGGGATGGCCATCGTGAATAAAGATGGTTCCACCAGTTGTCTGCCCGTGACTGACAGTTGAAAGACCGCCGATATCGCCTCGATCGCACAGTACCTCCATGGGAAACAGCGATATCAAGGCATGTTCGATCGCGTGGAGCGCACTGAGATACTCATCTTGTGACTCTGCTTGATCGATAATCCTCGCCTCGACGTCGCTGGGGACGGTGATGAACAGTCCTGTCGTTTCGATAGCTCGTGACTCCAACGGCTCTTCAAACTCACACTCCCGTGGAGTGCCGTCACTGGGATTGCTGTACAGTAAATATCCCGTGACTGTATCCTCTACCGTGAGTTTACCTAACGTCGCTTGAGCATCCATTGCATGCGTCTCAACGGATGACTGGCGGTACGTATCCTCAATAGTCACGGACTTCTCTCGGAGAGCACGCGTGTACTCTGCTGTAGACGTAGTTTCGAGCAACGCCTGATCGGATTCGAGATCTAAGTCCACAACTCGATAGGTCTGTTTCTGATGGCGATAAATCGCGTCCGGGTGTGCATCCCGCACCGCAGCTCCAAACTCAAGCGATGCCAACTGCTCGTCCCGGTTCCGGTCAATAAGATCAATTTCGCGGTCATCGATCGCTCGAATATTTGTATTCCACTGAACATCTGAATCCGTGGCACGCCATTGAATGCGGTCGCCACTCTCTACACGGCGAAGGCGATTATTGGTTTCCACGTCCGTGACGACATCAGCCAAATCGGAGCCGAAATATTCCTCGTCATCTGGCGATAAGAAATGGTCACTTGCCGCACAAACAACGTGATCCGGGCGAATCGCATCATTAGTAGGGTTGACAGCAGCCTGTTCAGCACCGGTCTCAAACAATTCTTCGGGCTCTCGGATCGTATACTGGTCCAGTGGATCGTCTGCCCCGACGAGAACAACGAGGCAGGCATCCTCACCACGCCCAGCTCGACCGGCTCGTTGGAATGTACTCATCGACGTTCCCGGGTAGCCGTCAAGCAAGACGACGTCGAGAGTTCCGATATCGATCCCGAGCTCAAGCGCGTTCGTACTCCAAACGCCACGAGCATCGCCGCTGCGAAGCTCCTCTTCAAGTTTGAGGCGTCGGTTCGTGTTGAGTGATGCATGATAGGCGTGGACGCTGTCCGCGAGGTCGTGTTGGCCTCGTTCACGCAGCATTTTGTCCGACCAGTCAACATACTGTTCCGTCCCCTGTCTAGCAGCAGTAAAGACAAGCGTCTGATAGCCCCTAGTTACGAGATCGCAGAACAGTCGCACGGATTCGACGTGATTCGATTGTCGTTCCCCGCCGACAACCTCCTGGTGGGATAGGAGGGCAATCTCATCGGAGGGTTCCGGTGAACCGTCTGGCTCCGCTTGTGGGTCGGTCGCCGAACTCGGAGCGGTATCAATAGCGGCTGCGATCTGTTCAGGTGGGTGTTCGTCATGGCCAGCACGAACAGTGCCATCTGAGTCGACAGCCGGGTCCGGAACCGATCGGTCTTCGTCGTCATCTTGCTTGAGCGGTGGATTCCAGAACAGCCAATGGCGATCGCCCGATGCACTCCCATCGTCATCAACAAGTCTGAACGTAGTTTCGTCCTGGCCAGTGACAGTTGCTGCATGCTCGACGGGATTCCCAATCGTTGCTGAACAACAGATGTACTGTGGAGACGAATCATAATAATCACACAACCGATTAAGCCGTCGAAAAATCAACGAGGCATGACTCCCGAAAACCCCACGATACATGTGGACCTCGTCAATGACCACGGTATCCAACTGCTGGAATAACCACCGCCAATGACCCCTCCCGTGAGCATACGGGAGGAGACTAAGATGGAGTTGATCGATCGTTGTGAGAAGAACATCCGGCTGAGAACCCTTGATTTCTTGCCGAACCGTTCTCGATGTTTCTCCTGTTTGAACCCCTATATCGATCGAAGCACCAAACCCTAACTCAGTATCGAACGCTTCGAACGTGTCAGCTTGATCATTAATGAGTGCGCGGTACGGGGCGATGTAGAGTGTTTTTCCTGTGTTTTCGATCGCTCTCTCGATACCGGGAACGACGTATGTGAGAGTTTTGCCAGATGCCGTTGGCGTTGCGACAACCACGTTCTCACCAGACTGGACAGCCTCAATGGCCTCTACCTGATGCGAATACAGACTCGAGATTCCGGACTGTCGAAGTGCAATCGATAACGGTTCAGAAACGTCGATATCAGCGGTCTCCGCAGATTGTCCCCTCTCAACCTGTTGATACGTGATCTGTCCCTCATAGTAGCCTCGACCCCGCAACCATTCGACTGTCTCCCCAATGCCGGGTCGATTCTTCATCTACCGGCTCTTATCGATTGTTGCTTGTGAAGTTTAGTGATTTGGTCAACGGAGTTGCATTTGCCTGGTAAGTACGCCTACGCCATCCCGGACTTGTTGCCATCCGGTACAACAAGCGCAGTTCAAGCACTATCTCCAACACACAACAGACCTTGTTGAAGCCGAAACGCACGCTGAACCACCGTTCAAGCCGTAACCGACCCGATCCGAAATTGCGTAGGAAGAGTGGCAGAGACGGCTCCCAGCCTGCCGCTCAGATTTCCGTGTGGTCTTAGCGGTGGAACCGGTACTTCCTTGTCCACATTACCCTTCCAGATCGCTTCTTGGCCGTTCGGATTCCGAATGTTGAGCAATGGATTCTCACCTTGGTATTATGACGGTTGTTGTTAGATATCATAGGATTTCAAGCACACCGAAAATAGTTCAGCTGTAGGAGGAAGTACCATGAATTGAACTCATCGATCTGCTAAATAATTGCAAGCTATTTTTTGCTTCGACTGGTAGGAGAGCGAGTGATTGAGCAGTGATAACAACACACTATCGTGGTCGTACTAGAAACAACTCCCAGAGAAACAACCAGACTTCGATAACTACAATCGCCATCATGTGATCAGAACATGGTTATATTTGATAACAACGGATTCCTTGAAGAGGAATACACGCTTAAAGAATGGCTCTCAACCCATCTTGAGGATATGGAAGGAGAATTACGAATCACAGTAGGATATTTTTCACTTGATGAGGTAACAGCGATTATCTCACAGGTCCCGTCAAACGTAACAGTACGTATTCTAGCTAAAGCCGAGATAGCAACGACTGATGTCACACTGATGGAACTCCTTCAGGATAATGGAGCGCAATTAGAGGATCACGCAGAATATAAAGAAGTCTATGAAGCGCTGGGAGAATCGCTTTTCGTTCGGATCCATCGACAGGTACATGCTAAATTATATCTCACACCGGAAGCTGCCGTACTTGGCTCGTCAAACCTTACCCAAGGTGGACTCGCAAATAATATCGAGCTAAACGTATCGTGGACTAATACTGATAGAGTGGCTCAACTCTCTAATTGGTTCGATGCTGTATGGCAGAAAAGTACTGACTTCTCCCACGTTCTCGCTGCGATTTTAGAACTGTCACCAGTTGGTCACCAACTTGTTGACCTACCAGTTCAGGATCGTAATGTTTTGAGACGGGCATATGGAATCGAGAATCCGAATATCTTAGAAGGGGTAACTGCTCGCTCGTTGCTTGGACAGCTTGCACAACTAGAAGAAATTATAGACCCTGCAGTGAACCCAGAGCAGGAAGATGGTGCGACTCGGTATTATAACGATTTGATCCAGAAAGCCGCAAAGTCACGTACAGACAAGCCAGGTTTTGAGGCGTTTCGAAGTCAATGTCCATCAAACGCTCGTGAGATTTGGAAGCGCTATCAACAACGTGAGTCAAGTTCCCCAGTCTGTGTAGCACCCATCAACGATCTTTTTCTGCTTGATCTCTACGCAAACGACGATACACCAGAGGAAGTACTTGATCTACAAGACGAGTCTCAGAACATTCCGACGGTGATGGTACAACTATGGCAGAACCAGCAAGAAGCACTTGATACATGGATTGATGCAGGCCGAGATGGTCTCATTGAGATGGCGACCGCGACTGGAAAGACAGTAGTCGGTCTTGCTGCGATTTCAGAACTTTGTGGTCCGTATTACGGTGAGCCACGAACAGAAACTGCCGATATCCTCGTCGTTGTCCATCGAACTGCGCTTCGGGAACAATGGCTTCAGGAGATTCTTGAAAAACTCGGCCTAGATTCCGATCCGTTTAGTGAAGACGGTTCACCGGTCATTGAATTTGATACAGGTCGAATCGAAATTCAGACCCCTCAGTATATTTCCCTCAATCAAGATGAGTTCACCGAACAGTCATACGATCTCGTTATCTATGACGAAGTACATCACTATTCCCAGACCGACGGGTGGGGTGCGACATTAGATTATTTGAGTCGTGATGCGACATTAGGACTCACAGCGACACTAGAAGAACCACGTCGACAGTTGTTAGAGAAGAGAATTAATGATATTGTGTATGAATACGGCTTTAAGAAAGCACAAGCAGATCATCTCCTCCCAGAACTGGAATGGTATCTTCATCCAATCGAACTTACCGAGGAAGAACAAGCCGAATTTGAGCGGTGGAGTCGAAAACTCCCGCTCGCCCTGGAAGAAGTCAAGCAGGACGAAGCAACGTACAATAATCAACTCGAATTAATTGAAGCTGATGATATTCCTTATTCACGAGAGGTACTAGTTGAGGAGGAGACACTTGATCTCGCCCACTTTCTGCAACTCTTCAAACTCACGAATATCGTTCAGGATGAAGAGAACATCCCTGAAACTTGGACAAAACCCATTCGTATCCTTCGGCAGCGACGGGAACCAATTTATAGTTCTCAAGACGCTCAATCAAAAGCTATCACCCTCACGAAGAGTTACGTCGAATGTGGAAACAAAGTTATCGTCTTCTCAATGCGTGTCGAAACTGCGAATTCAATCGCAGCCAAAGTCCCAAACTCATTCGTTGTACATGGTCACTTGTCGAACGAGAAAAGCATGGACCAAATCGCTAACTTCCGTGCCAGAGACTCTGGTGCACTCGTTGCACCAATGCTCTTGGATGAAGGAATTGACGTCCCTGATGCCGACGTCGGTATCAACGTCGCAGGAACGAAATCACGTCTTCAACTTATACAGCGAATGGGTCGAATTCTCCGACCCGGCGGCAAGATCCTACCGGTTTTCCATCATTTTGCACACCCCTCTGAGATTGACCTGTATTACTCACTTGGTCCGATCGAACCGACTGTTATGAAGTCAGTCACACCACAAATTACGAAACGACTGCCGAGACGTATCGGACCGATACAGTTCAGCCACACACTTAGTATGATCTCACAAGACCAAGCCCAACAGTTACTCAAATCTGAGAACATAACTGAAGAACTACGTGCATATTCGGATAACCGGTGGTGGTTGAGTTTCCTCGCTCAAGACTATCCTGACGAATTCGAATCTTGGCTCCACAAGCGTGCCAACAACCATTCGTTAGCAGAAACTGAAATCCAAACAGTGGAGTCCCCGCTGGGTAGCGACGCAGAATAAGTTACAGAACCGCTTAGAGACTAAATACCGACAAATCTCTCTTTCCCACGTCTCTGCGATTAATGTCCCAAATCAACTTCTCGTCAACGCCAAGCAATCGCTGCGATTTCGAATTACGGTCAGACTCATCAACAAATCTCTTTGCTACTCTATAAAGACGATATCAGTATCTGCCATTTATCGTACTAGCTGTTCTTGCTCATCTGCTGAATTCCGTAGAACTCTCTAAATCTCTTCGCGGTTCGTGTAGATGGAAATAGTAGTATGAAGCTCCTTTCGGACTGGGGTTCGTGTGCTTTCGATCCCTGCAGCAGTTAATACGTATCTGAGGTCGTCTTGCCAATCAGGATCTGCGTCTACAGTCGGTGCTTCTCCTAATGCTATCGACAGAGATTTCCATAGGGCTGCTTGCTCGTACAGATCCGGATTTTCGGGCAGGTATCCAATGAGGCTCTCTGGTGCAAGTACAATCAGTAAATCTCGATGACGAGTGAAGGACACGTTGATTCGGTTTTCCGTTAGCAGGAACTTGTCTTCAGCAGCAATGTAATCCGGATTAGAGACAGTCGCGTTGACCGCTATCAGATCTTGTTCACCGCCCTGAAACCGATTAACCGTCTCAACTTGGAGTGCAGCAGGCTCCGAATCACCCTCTGGCGAATCCTCCTCGGCGACTGTATAGCCACGTTCACGCAATATCGACTGGACACGACCGCGTTGCGCATTGTGCGGCGTTACAACACCCACGTCAGCGCCAGATTCTGTGGCCATAACCAGTGCTTCAGTCAGCACGCTCTCAATAGGATTCCACTGTTGGTACTGCGCTTGCCCTGAGTAGGTCAGTAACGCGACGGTTGTCTTCTCATCAAATACCGGGGCGAGCGGATCCGGTAGCTCTTCAATCGCTGCTCCCACTGAATTCGGTTCTCGACCAGACGAGTACTTAATCTCATCCTGTTCGTATACGGCCTGCCGTACGAACTCAGCCGTCCAGTTGTCGAATCGATATGTCGTGTCCAGTTGGATAAGCGGGATCGCTACGGGGTCCGGATCGCGCGGACACACGACCTGTGATTGTTGCTCCGGTTCCAGCACCTCATCACCGCGAAGTAACCGGAAATAATCAAGCGTAGAGAGATACGCCGCCGTCGCACGAATATCCCGTCGGCTTACCTCCTCCCACTCGTGCTTCTGTACCGGTGGTAGTTGCCGATGATCTCCTCCGATGAGTACCTGCCCATCTTCCCGAAAGCCACTCCCAGCTAACAGAAAGCTTGGTAGTTCCAGCATCGACGCCTCATCCACAGCTAATAGATGCCACAACTGCTGTTCAGCGCGATCACGATCATCCGGATTCGACCCTGGAGCTACTTCCTTCAGGAAGCGCCACGACCGAGTCGTCGTCGCAAATACGAGCGTCAGTGGCTGGTCAGTCGTCCACACTGAGTCACCAGTTGTCACCTCCCCAGATTTGTTAGTCGGCGCTGTCTTCTGCTCAGATGCCGTAAACGAGGACAACCCGACTTGCTCATCTCCCGACGTCTCGAACTCTGGTGAATCAATCGAGTCTCCCCCTCCAGACCCGTTCTCAGCCTGCTGTGGTGATCTTCCGGTTGTCTGGAGCCGCTGGGTAATCCGGCGGATCCGTTGAGCATGATCCTCATTGTTGTAATTCGCGTACGTTACACCGTCAATCGGATCCGCTGGCTCCTCTCCGATCCGGACCAGTTCAATATCAAGATCGGCGGCTGCTATTGGCCCGTCCTCTTCCGCCTTGTTCACGAGGTCCGCGACATCCGCGAGCAGTTCGTCAATTGCCGTGTTCGACGGCGCAGTCACCAGCCCGTTTACACTCTCCCCGTTACGAGCACCCGCGTACAATCGTGCGAGCAACGCCGGTGCCATCGTCGCTGCGGTCTTCCCTGTCCCAGGCGGACCTTGCAGCGCGACGAACTGCCGTTTGTCCTCCGTGATAAAGTCCCGCTGCTCCTGACTGGGGTATGTGCTCTCTCCGACATCTTCACGCAACCATGCCGCAACAGCATCAACCCCATCTAGCCTCTCATTCTCAACTGAGGGACTATCTACAGCAAAAAACGGTGTATCAGGCCGATGCATGTGTCCGTATCGAAGAGCCTCCAACCGTTGGTGAAGTGCGTTCGTCTCCGCATGGTTCAATGCCTTCTGGGCGCGTTCAGCAGTAATATCGTCTGTCTGCGGGTCAAGTATCAGCCACTCACCTGACTCAATGTAAACAGAGTTCTCATTACCGGCGTGATCTGGATTAGTGGTCCAGTTAGCGTGATGCTGGCCGAAGTCACCGCCGTCATTCCAGAAGTTCCGGAGTGAAAGTTGGATCTGATCGTTGTCCGTATCCAGTCGTTCGATCGTCGCATTGACACCTTGTTCAATCTCATATGGACGCGTCACTGTTGCATCAACTTGCCCCGGATCGTACGGGTTAGCGACCATCCACGACCCACTCGATGTCCCTTGTGCGCCTTTCTGCCGGCACGCACGTTTGACCTGTTCGCCGTTATCATCGAATAGGAGATCGTGCTCGTATCGGAGTCGTCCAGTGATACGAAGTGTACTCCGATTCTGCTCGGTAACCTCCGTGACGTAGACCGGGATCGATTCACCTGCCAGCATCCGCTGAAGCGGGAACTGTCGGTACAGTTGATGTTTCTCTTCCCGGTTCGCCCGGTACTCCTCACGGAGGTATTCCTCAACACCGGCAGCAAGCGTAGGCGAATCGAATGTATCCACATCCAACTCTGCAACCGGATACGGGTCCTTCCTCAGGAGCAAATCCTTGTAACTCAGCGACCGCTCAACATGTTCCAGAACATCACACAGATGCTGACCTAACGTCTTGACATCTGCAGGACCGATTTCATTCGAGTGATCGTTGTCACGGTAGCGATACCGATTCAACTCGAATTCTGCCAAGGCAGACTCATCGATAGTCTCCTTTTCCTCCCAGTTCTCATCGATCCGCCCGACAGCCGCCCACAGGTATGCTAGCGGGACTGACGCGTCGTGTCGCATCCGCGTATTAATCCCATCGAACCGATCACCAGTTTCTGGATCAATCTCAATTCCAATCCCGTCATCGCCATCACCGAGCGATGACTCATCGGGATCCTCACTGCGGAGGCGCTGTTTCGCCTTCCGGACAAGATCGTCTCTGTCAGCATCGGAATACTCAGCAGCCGCGCCGATATCGAACAAGCGACGTGAAAATACGTGCCGAAGATCGTACGTCTCCTGTGTCTCCGGCGGTGAATACGACCACGCGTCATTACTCCGTGGTTTAGTGTACGCATCCGCTCCTGGTGGATAGAGCTCCTGATATGCATTCAACAGGCCTGAAGACGGTGTTTCTAAGATGATGTGGGACTCAACCTTCGACCGGAGCATTGATACCATCGAATCATCCGGTCGCCCGGTCCCCTCCACTGCCGACCGGAATGCCCCGACCTCCTCAAGGTCAGAATGCCGGTCAAACGCCTCAACAAGCGCGTCATACTCCCCATGGGTGTATACGTAGAAATGCAACGGCGGATCACTCTGACCCGTCTCCTCCAGCGACAGCCCAGCAGCGACCGATTGAATCGCCTCGAAAAGCCGCGCACAGAACCGTTCAAAGAGCGATCGCTCATGCCTGTCCGCAGCGTCACCCCCGTCAGGTGCAGCATCAGAGAGAACTGAGAGTCGCTGTGGTGATGTTTCGCTTTCTGTAGCTGTGACGCGCGCACTCAACTGGATCAACCGATCCCGAAGGTGATCGTACTGCACGTTCAAATATACTCGAACCATCGACCCATCCTGCCACTCGAAGTCACCGGGAGCCTCCTCGCTAGGTTCATCATCTGGAAGCGAACACTGACCACTCCCCGGTAACCAGTTCTGCGGCCGATCACTGACCCCATCCGGGTCCGCTTGCAGCGCATCAAGCATCGCCTCCGCTCGATACACGAGTTGCGGGAACAACTCACCGACGCCAGGAGTCCGAGCCAGTTCCTTGTATATCGGAGTTTGAAACGATCCGCGCTTGTACAATGTCGGCGTCCAGTTATCCTCACTCGGCGTGCGGCACAGCGCGGCAACATCCGCAATCGTCCGCACCCCGTGCTCACGCAGTATCTGCTGCTGCGAAACAGTTAAACCGAGAAGTCGGATGTGGCCCTGCTCAAACGACTCCGTGATACACCCTTCGTTGTACGGGCACGTCCCACACTTACTGTCCAATTGAAAATCAACCTCATCCCGACTCGTCCGAAGCGCCGTCATGAGCGGCGACTCCGCGTCAAGCAATCGGTGAAGATCAGCAATTCTGGGCTCGGTATCAAACGACGGAATGTGTTCACGAGTAACTGGCGTCACCGACGTTTCCTGCGTAATGACTCCCGCCGAGACTGTAACACGATCCGCCGAGAGATCCTTAGCCTGTTCAATGAGTTGGCGAAGCACCGCTGCGTACGCCGCTGCCTGAATCTGATGATACACCTTCTCCTCGCTCGTCCGCTTAACATCAATCACGCGGACCTCAGCACCCGACGACGTCGCCCAAACGAAGACCAGATCAGCATCACCATGAATCCCCTGGCCATCTACCCTCCCTGTCAAAGTTACCTGATACAGTAACACTGGGCTCCCATCCCAATCAGTTTCTGCAGTACTCGCTGACCGGATGTACTGCAACACCGTATCATGATCATCCTCGAACCCGTCTTCCTCAGCGTCATCCTGATCGAGATCGTGAAACTCGCGGGTATGCGCATCGATCCGCTCGCACACTGCAGACTCGAACTCCTCCCCAGCCGACGACAATAGAATATTCAGCGGATCAAACCCCTCCCGGAACTCCTCCGAGTCATGATTCGACGTCCCACTCACTTCCTGAATTCGATGCTTCGCATATCGATCACACTGCCCGTAACTGATGTACTCCGCAATCGCTGCCGGAGGAAGATACTCTGGAACCGAACCCCTCTCACTACTGTCCATCGTAACTGATCTTTCTGGTACATTTTCGGGGACATACAAAATGATACCGACAACTAGATCTAGTTGGATTTTCGACAAGGTGGACAACTTTGAGGACTAAAGTAGATGTTATAGACAAACAAGGTGAAGAAAATGGAAGAGTCTCTAAAGCAAAAGTGGAAAAGCTGTGATAAACCATTCCAGTCCAAAAACATATGATACCCAAACTGTGGGAAAAATAAACAGATTTCACGAACAAGAGCGGTGCCTTGGTGACTCTTAGTTCGGGTGTGTTGAATCACTAGGCGACGTCGTCGAAAACCAAGATCAGTACTTCCAGGCCAAAAACCCTGGTGACTGGGAAGAGATCACAGTCGGTGATCCGTAATCGCAGCTCTTCACCACTTCTCTTCTAACTTTTTCATAGCAGTATAATTCTGGTCATGTCTTACAATAGTGTAGAAAAGGAACAGGCTCTGAGTTAGACAAAACATTTCCACAAGTAGATCACGAACTTCTGTAAAAGAGATCTGTTCAACGGTTTCACCCTCGTCCATTAACCTAATCTGGTTCTCGATTGGATCAACCAAGTAGTCATCATGGGCGATAGAGTTCCTATAGTCATTATCAACTGGTTCAGCAAGCATATTGATCCTTGAACGCTTCTTCGCTGAAACCATACCAATGTAATTCCCCAACCGCTTATCCATGATATCCTTGAGTTCGCCTTCTCGATCCTCAAGCAACTCTACTGCAAAAAGCAAAAATGGGATCGTCTTCTTAAACATTTCACACTCTCGCTCGTACTCCCGAAGATACAGCCTTGCTGTCTCCGCATCCTCCACTTTCGGATTATCTAAAATAAGTTCAGTCTTCTCTTCATACCGTCCTAAAACCCGCTGTAGAAGGATATTACCATTATTCAGAAGCACGCTTTCAACATCTGAAGCAAACTCACTGCCCTTACCGCTTTCAACCAGATATTCAGAGATATTTCTGATACAATCGTAGTACTGCGGATAGCCGAAGTATTCGTGCACAGTCCTTACATTTTCCATTACCTCATCGATCTCCTCATAGTTCCCTATGAATGCTTCAATCGGGTTATCCGCAGTATTATCGCCTTCAAGGATCTCATTGGAAATGTCATTGAACTGGTTCAACATCAATGGCCAGATCTCGTCTTCATCTGCTTCTGACTCAGCGATCTCAACCCAGGCCTCTAACAAATCCTCAACGCCATCTACAGCGTTTTGTCGCTGATCGTCATCAACCTCAGTAGTAAGATCGCGTTCAAAAATCTGAGAGAACAAATGGATATACTCATCAGTCAATTACTCAGAGACAGTCTCAAGGTCAAACTCCTCGGAATCAGATTGTTCTGAGCCTGTTTCTCGATCAGTCATTAGTCATACAAGATATCACATCAACTATTTCTGTTTCCTTTTTCAAACGAGGTTGGTGATAACGGCACGGCGCTGTTCAGATTAGAGTTTGAAGGAGTGAGGCGGTGGAATTCGTTGTGCTTATGCCAGAATTCGACCGCCTCGGCGGGCCTAGCATCGACATCTAGTTAGATTTTGTGGAGCGAGAGCAGACACCGCGCGAACTGATGCAGTTGAGTATCCAACTCCAACTGCGTGGATTATCACTTTCGGATACTGTCTCTGTCTTAGAGAGCTTCGGTGTCACACGGGCGCGTTCGACTGTCCATAACTGGGTGCAGAAAGCCGATCTACAGCCGACAGATGGCAAACAGCCGGATCACGTCGCGCTCGACGAAACCGTGATCCAACTCGACGATCAACGCTACTGACTGTACGCTGCCGTCGATTCCGAAACCGATGAATTCCTCCATGTAAGGCAGTTTGCGACCGGAACGAAGGTGTCACCTCGATTTTCTCTCCGAACTCACCGAGAAACACGACGTTAAAGACGCCGTGTTTCTCGTCGATTCAGCCCCTTGACTCAAAGCGGCACTTCATCGACACGGGCTCCGATTTCGATACGAAAACACGGAAATCGGAACGCTGTTGAACGCCTCTTTCAAGAGATAAAGCGACGTACCTACCAATTTGGAAACTGTTTCAGAAACGCCGAACCGAAACTGCTGAAACATGGCTGCAGAGCTACGCATACTGCTGGAACCAGCTAATCTGAACAATGGCGTTAGATGTAGACCTACAGTTTATAGAAGCGTTCCTGAACTGCAGCACGATACATCTCATCCGGACTTGGATCAACACGTGCTAACCGAAGGAACCACATTAATGACTTCACGCTTGCTTTATCTACAGCTGCCAAAGGTACCTCTGGCATATTGCTAGTACTAATTTGACTGGGTTTTTTGCCAGAGAGAACGTCTACTACAGCGTCAAATAACCGGACATCAGAGAACTCCGATGCAAGTAATTCTTGAGCACGTTCAATATCATCATCATCGATCGCTTTTTTCATTTCACAGATCTGCTCCCGGTTCTGGAGTCGTTCATTCATTCCGTCAACAAGCTTGTACGCTTCAATAGCCTTGTCAAACTCCCTATCCAACTCATATTCTCGCGCACGTATGACATCAAGTCGATAGTTGAGAGAGGCGATATTGATATCAGACTGAGGAATCTGTTCAAGAAGATCCTCAGCCTTATGATAGTACTCACGAAACGCATCGAAATCACGTTCCACGTAAGCATGATATGCTTTAGCCCGAGCCAATGCGAATTGGTGGAACGTGATCGTCTCATCTAGCACGCTACGGATCCTCTCGTCTGCAGTCTGCTTTTGACGGAGGAAATATGCAAGAGCGGTCTCGTGCATCATGATGTTCGTAGCAGCATCGTTTTGTGGCGTTGCAGCACTTCGAAAAGCTTTACTCCAGTATTTCACTGCTCGTTCAGGATCAACAGGGCGGATCGACTGAGCAGCTGTAGCATATGCTTTGGCAGCCTCAATATCAGCACGGTCAGGCCGGTTTTCCCGCCCAGAAGTGAATGCACCACCAGTCCGTTCAATAGCAGTTGACAAAGCGACGTATGATGTAACGTAATGAGGCCACTTGTCTTCAGACTCGGTCGGCGGAGCATTGAATCCAGAGACAACATCTAATTGCCGCTCAGCCAGAAGCATCTGCCCCCGAGAGAGTGGTTGCCCGTGTCGGTACGCTTCCACAACTTGCTGACTAGTGAGATAGAGATACGTGATTAACACTGATTGGTTACTTCTAGCATGAAGAGCTGCAGCACATCGTTTTGCTTTATTTTCATTCGCATAGGAGAGAGTCCTCACCTTCTCAAGATGAGCCTCAGCGTCTGCACAATCCGGTGCAAGCCTCCCATCAATGGTTGGAGAGAAAGAACGATCTACGAATTCAGTGGCGAGAGTAGAAAGGGTATCTGAGGGATATTTACCTGCTTGAAGACGTGCTGTGACACTCGCACGAGCCAATAAATCTACAGCCTTCTCAAGCGAGGACCATTCGTCGATTGTACTCTCATCAGTGTTCTCAGACGGGGAAAAGGAATGATCTCTATTGGGAACACGTGATAACAATGTCTCACACATTCCGTAGACGAATATGGGATTATCTTGTTGATCATACGTGTGTTCCAAGGTTACTTCTACCATTTGGTCAACATTAGGGATACTTAACCCAGCCTCTGAATACGCATACATATTCTCGACGAGTTCAGCAAGACTGCCGACCCGAAAATTCGATCCCCGCAGTCCTGTTCCCAAAACCATATTCTTGGCGTGACGTGCGAGATCGTCCTCAAAGTCCTGCCGAGTATCAGTAGACGCCTTATCAAAAAACACATCTAGAAATTCCACCCACTCTTCAAAGGATGTATTTTCAGCTACATTCCGACTTAAGTGTTCAAAGTACCTGTTTTCGGATTCCCCTTCCTTTTGGAGTTCAGAAAAAAGGTCTGGATTATCAAGAAAAGCAAAAGCGCGTTCTGCATGAGTCATCTCTTCTGGATCAATTTCGAGATCCTCATCTGGAACCGATTTTGGAGACATCGTATGTGTTACAAAAACGAGAGGGAGCTACCATTGTCTTTGTGGTAGAGAGACCCAGTGTTCACGCAATGGAACTTCCTGTACCAGACGTCTTCCTTTTGCCATCATCAGACTAGGATATACGTTCAGACCCGGTGTGAGAGGAGACTTTTAGCCGGTCTCACTTAGTCGAATTAAAAAGACGAGTCACGCAGTAACGACTACTGACTGATTTCGAAAAGGGGGGTAGTGTCACCCCTACTTTTCGGCTCCCACTTTTCGACGTGTGCTCCTTCGCTGAGTATGAGTTGAATCTCCTCGTACCGGTCAAAGGCGTAGTTGATGCCGTTAAGTTTGTATATTCGCTCTTCTGTAGGAGATTGTTGATACTGCTGAGCGGTCGCTCCGAAGTCGAAGAGGACAAGGGCACCGCGTCAGCGGTGCCCGACACGGATGATCCCGCTAGATGTGTTTGGGTCGGAATCGGTCGCAGCAGACCTGCTCCAACAGGTTCGCTGGCGTGACGGTGTTTCCTGTCCTCGCTGACGTTCTGACTTGACGGTCAGAAACGGCAGCTACGGGAACTTTCAGCAGTATCTCTGTAAGGATTGCGACCGCACATTAAATGACAAAATAGATATAACTTTCACTCACTGGAAGATTGCACTCCGCCGGTGGTTGTTCTTGATTTATGCGTTTCTCCGATTTAACACGAGTCTCCGGCAGCTACAGTGCGAAATCGAAGTTACACACAAAACGATGCATCGGCGTATCGAGCGCTTCGCCAGCGCGCTCGATGCCCTTCCCTTGATCTTGTCGGGCCGGTCGAAATTGACGAAGTGTAGGTGAAGGCCGGAAAGAAAGGCCGCGAGCGCGACTGTAGTGAATTAACTAAGTTCTGGGCATAGTTCTTACTCCAATCACCGGCAGCTGATGATTGCAGTGGAAATATTCCATGCAACTATTCCCAATACTTCCCTCGATCATTATTGGTCGCGCTCGCGTGGCCTCTCCACGCGTGGACGTGGAACATTTGATGGCGACAAGCCATCCGTGTTTATCCTCAATGATCGCGGGACTGGACAGCGGTACGTGATCTCAGCGAAAGCCGCTGACGAATCGACGATTCGACTCCTTTTGTCCGACCGCCAAGAGGACTCACTGACCGTCTATACTGACGGCTTTCGAGCGTACGAGCCACTTGAAGAGGACGACGCCTTCACCCGTGAATACGTCGTCCACGGTGACGGCGAATACGCCAATGAAGAGGTCCACGTCAATACCTGAGAGAGCCAAATCAAGGCATCTCAAAGGCTAAGCTCACACAGTATCTCAGAGCATTTCAGCTTCGCCGAGAATCATATCGAAAAACGGGGCGAGATGCGCTCAAACACGCTATCCATGCGACACTCTGAAATCAACAATGTGCTACGCAAGAGCGTTAACAATATTCGGCCATATTGTTGTGAAGCACGCGAGGAATAACCGGGAAGGGTACCGCCGAGTAAATTCAGTTCTCGTCCACAATTGCGTTGATCGCATTCAATGCACCTTCGATGTCTAACCGCTTGGACGCATAATTCGAATTTAGGAGTTTTTCTGGCAAATACCGATCGTGCTTGTCAATGATTTTGTTCTCCACAGTTTCGGCTAGCTCGGCTGGTTCCGGGGGCTGTGCTGTCGAAATCTCACATAGATCGTCGAACAGTTCTGACGGCAGACAATTTCTGACCTGCAACGTCATACCTGCCTTTGAGGCCTTATAGCCCCTCTCTGAGAGAAGCATATGTATCGTATTCACCACACGGTCACCTGCCCAAACGAACAGAACTGTATGCTTCCCCTGTCGGATCAAATTCTGATTCTCTAGATCAAGCCGTTTAAAGTGAACTCGTCCTTCTTCAAGCAAATCTTCCCCCTTCGCGTCTAAATACTTCGGAACCTCCGTGCTGGTGTACGTAGCAAACATTTCCTCACGGATACGAGTATGAACGAGCGCTCCTTCCCCACCAAACTTCGGTACCTTCCCCCCAGGAGCTGGTTTCAAGAACGCAATTTGCTTCTCTTGATCCACCGACTCGACTTCCCAACGCTGTCCACCAAATATCAGCAACTTACCATCCACCAAAGGACTCGTAACCGGGAGTGTCCCGATCGTTTTCTCATTAGCGACGAGACGGTACTCATCCGGACTCCAGAACGCGGCATAGAAATCGTAGTGCCCGGTGACCTTCTCGCCGGTCAACCCCATTATGAGATCACCATCACCCGCTTGATTGAGTAGATCCTGGTCTGCAAGCCCCCGTAGCAACGATTTAAACTGAGGAATCGTGATTTTATCAAACGGCCCCGTTTGACACAAAACACGGTAGGCAGTCTCCGTTCTGATCCCACCGTTCTCAGCAACGAGCGAGAGAAGTTGTTGAATCAACGTCGAGAGTTCCAACGCATCCAGATTCGGTGGTTCGTACCACTTCTCAAGTAATAAGTCAACCATCGCAATCGTCTGAACGAGTTCAGGGCGTAGTGTATCCTCAAGTGGTGTCGAATCAGTAATCTCCGGCTCTTGCACATACACTCGCAAGACTGCAGGGTTATCTTTCCGTCCAGATCGGCCTAATCGTTGCCGCATACTGGAAACGGACGGCGGTGAACCGATTTGGCCGATACTGTCCATCCATCCAATATCGATTCCTAATTCGAGCGTACTGGTACAGATAACCGTTGCAGGTGCTTTCGAATTTTTCAGCAGTCGTTCGCTTTCTTCCCGAATCTCTTTGGACAGACTTCCGTGGTGTGCGTAGAATTCGTTCGGAACACCCCTATCCTCTGAGACTCGCTTCAGCAGATCAGTGTAGAGTTCAACATCCATCCGACGATTTGCGAAGACAAGATTGTCCTGTCCACGAAGGGTTGTGAAGATCTGCTCGGCAATACCAACAACTGTCCCCGAGGAGCCATCCTCGTCTTCTTCGTTACTTCCGTTGTTCTTATTTTCGCACCCTTTTACCAGAAGCCGGATTTCCTGTTGGTTACCATCAGGCTCAATAATCTCAACTTCGGAGCCTGCTTTCGGACGCAAGAACTCTGCGGTCATCACATGATCCCCGATTGTGGCAGAAAGCGCAACACGCGGAATCCACTCGCCTTTGGCTTTCTCAATACGATGGAGAAGGGACTGAACCTGTTTCCCTCTGGGTGTCCCGATGAACGCGTGTATTTCATCAATTACGACGTAAGAGACGTTCTGTAACGCTTGATGGAACACCGATGGTCGACGAAGAAACAGCGCCTCCACTGACTCTGGGGTGATTAGAAGAATCCCGTTCGGCTCGTCGAGAGCTTTGTGCTTCTTGCTCGAAGAGACGTCTCCATGCCATCGGTGAACGGGTAGATCACAAGCATCACAGAGCTCTTGGAGACGGTCATACTGGTCGTTGATCAGTGCTTTCAACGGGGAAATATACACAACGTCGAACCCCGAACTGGGGCTCTGAGACGATTCACGCTGAACCGTAATCTCTGAGAGGATCGGGAGAAACGCAGCTTCGGTTTTTCCTGACGCGGTGGGAGCTGACAAAATAACGTCCGAATCACCGTCTAATACGACAGGGATCGCTTGTTCCTGAATTGGACGAAGAGTCTCCCAGCCTTGCTTCCAAACCCATCGCTGCATCGACTCGTGAAGAAGCTCAAAGGATTCCGTCTGACGAGACGTGTCTTCATCATCACTAGAGTTCGAAGTTGGCAAGATCATCACCCTCGTCGTCCCCAGCGGACTCTGAATCCTCGGCCTGAGATGGTTCCATACCTTCTGACTCGACCTGGATATCCCCGATCAACTCTTCCCACGAAACCTCGGGATTCTGCTCTAAGATAGCGAGAAAACTGAGGAACTCTTTGATCGTGTTTCGAGGAGTTTGGAAGTACGCGGCCCCGATTTGGTCATTACAATGGCGCATAAACGCCTCTACTGCTTCATCCGGGATAACATAATTATCAGGATCCCCGCCAGCGTGAATATGACGAAGCTTTTGGAGAAGCACAAACATATCTTCCTGTGTGAGGCTGGAGAGACGGATGACAGGCCCACTCATATCCACTAGTTCATCCGAAGCGAACGTGCTTTCAGCCAGCCGCGTTTTCAACGCGTCATAACTGTACAGACCACGTTTTGTATCGGTGAGGAAGTCCGGCGTTCCCGCAAAGAGAAAGCCGAGACCAACCGTTTGGCCTTGCAGCCCGTCATTCACAATCGATAGTAGCTTCTCATAGTTGCTTTTCCGCGCCCCTGTGTGGGACAGTTTGTAGAGGTTCACCATCTCGTCAAGATTGATCAACAGCCCCTCATAACCTGCCAAATCAACGAATCGAGCCATCAGCTTCGTCATTTCATACCAGTTCGAATCGTCAATAATCGGAACGCGTGTATCCAGAACCTTCCGCGCCTCTGTTTTCGTGTTGTACTCACCACGCAACCACCGTAACGCTGCATGTTGCAGCTCATCATCGTTCTCCTGATGCCCTTCCCAGTACAGAGCGATGATGTCCGTGAACGCATACCCCGCAACAAGTTCTGAAAGTTCGTCTAACCGATCCCGGATGACTTCTTCAGTCGGGACATCCTGATTGGTCGCTTCACGATTGGCCTCCGCGATGAATCGCTCAACAATACTTCGAAGTGCTCCACCGTCCGGTGTTGCGCGAGTCGAAAGGTTTTGAGCTAACTGTTGGTAAAGCGCACGACCATGCCCTGACGTTGACCGGAAGCGCCGATCGGGTGTCAAATCTGCATGCGCCGTGACGAGCCGTTTCTCCAACGCGATTGACCGCATCAAATTGAGGAAAAACGTCTTCCCTGACCCGTATTCCCCAATAATGAACCGAACTGCGGACCCCCCGTCAGCAATCCGATCTAAGTCGTCTGTTACGGCCTTCACCTCTTTCGCACGCCCGACTTGGATATGTTGTAAGCCACGCCGGGGTACAAGACCCGCTTGGAGGGACTGAACGATTGCATCACGGTCACGGGCCCGAATCGTTGCTGCTTCGAGGTCAGACTTATCATCGCTCATTCTAACATCTCCTCGGACACTTCTTCATTGACCATTATCTCATCAGCTCCTTCAATAACGGGTGTTTCAACCAGTTCGAATGCATAGTCATTTATCACTTCCATTGCCGCTCCAGGGAACAACCCTTGTTCACGAGCCAACTCTTCTACCTCCTCTCGATCCCACTGCTGCTTCTGCGAGAGTGCAGCGAGGAACAGGCGGTGGTCCTCATCTAACGGCTCTATCTCGCTGTCCGTAGAGCTCGACTCTGGATCAGGAGACTGATCCGCTAGTGGCTGGGACTCCTGTTGTGCATCTTCTTCCTCTTCATCCTCGAAGATATCGGCGAGGAACGCACTCACCTCTTGACTTTCTTCGAGGGTCGTCCTCACCCGATCCTGATCTAATTCGATTCCAGACGTCTCCGGTTCCTCCGCGGTCTTCGGTTCCTCTGCAGTCTCCGGTTCAGGAATTTCGTAATCCTCACTGGTCGACTCTGGCTGTTGAATAGTCACTGGCTCGTCATCTGCTTCGGATGAACTGGTCTGAAGCTGATGAACGTGCGTGTGAACCATCTCCTCATCTAATCCCAACATTGGATATATCTTCGATAGCTCCTGAATCTCGTCCGAATCAATATTCCCATCGGAGCACGCAAGAGCGGTTAGAAATTTCGCAATCCGCGGCTTTTGTTCATCCGGAAGATCCTCAGCACGCTGCCGGACACCGTGCAGAGTCGGCGAATCAAGAACAAGCCACCTCCGATGGGCCTCCAGTCGTAACCGGTCAGAGTCACCTAATTCGAGGAACGATCCGAGGTTTTCTGCGAGGTACTCCGTTTGCTCAGGTGCTACCTCATCGTTAGCTAATACAACTTTGACGGCGAGCTTCTGAATCAGTCTGATACCTTCTGAAACCGCAGACGTCTCAGCACTCGCCTCGGGTGGCAGCCGGTAGATCACTGCGGGATCACCCCATCCGCGGGACGGAGCAGAGAACCGGGTATCCGGCTCTACACCAAATCCAAGCTTCTCGAGCAGATTTGCAAGCCGACGCAGATCACGTTTCCGAACATCTCCACCCGAGTCGACAGGCCAATGTTCAAGTAACAGATCGAGGTCCGTCTCGACCATTTCAGATCCGCCCAACTCATTTTCAATCGCCCGGATACAGTCAGTCAGTGGCTCAGATTGATGATCATCGAGAAGCGATTCGGGAAGGAATGATAATGCCTCTAGACTGTCTCGATCATCGCTTTTCCCGACGTGTCGAGAGTACGAGTCTAACTCATCACAACACTCGTTAGCCAACTCCTGCATGGCTTCTAGCGGCTCCGACAGGGCAGCAATATCCGGCAGACCATCAATCTCGATTTCCCCTAAGTCCGGCAGTGAACGACTGGCAGACCTATAGCTAATCGTGAGAGGTGCTGTATCGAGATCCTCCAGCAATCCCTCCTCAAAGCGTCCTTCGTACTTTTCAAAGAATAGCGACTTAAACTCCTCCTCGCACCGCTTCCCTGGCGTCCGTAAATACGTGTTCGACGATCGCTCAAACCACTCAAATGCAACTTCAGGATCAAGCGGCCCCTCCTCGGCAATCTTGCGGCCAATCCTCACCCGTTCCCCTAATGGAATCTCTCGTCCTCGACTCGTATGAGAAATCTTCGTAAGAGACCCAGGGTCGTATTTAGCGCGCACCGCGTTCAAAAACCGCGTTGCGTACCCCGGGAAGGAACTCTCATCAGCATAAACTTCTAGCAACTCCTCCACCTCTGCAAGGATGCGTGGAATCTCAGAACGCGCCTGACTCGAATGCTGTGCATCAAAAAGCACCCGTCGTTCGAGACCATAGAAAAACAGGAACACATACCCGATATCTACGTCGGGATTACGCCGACCATTTGCCAACCACTCAAGATACGTCGCTCGACAACCCGAATCAATACTCGAATACAACGGCCAATACGACATTCGAGTCCCATCCGGATCAGACGCACTAGCATCAACATCAAGCGTCGGATTGATCAGACACGCATCTACTCCGTGAACCCCATCAACCGAACTTAGCTCCGTCCCAATGTAAACCATCCCACCAGGAATCTCATACCCATTGATTGAGACCTCCTCTCCGGGCGGAACCCACGCTTTCGAAGACTGATCAAACATCTCTTCCTCGTCGAGTTGCGACCCAACCGAAACCTCGCCTCCATTACCGACGGACACCTCCATAGTGAAACCAGCCGAGGTATTTGCGCTTCGGCGTTCTGACTCCGACGGAGTCTCATTCGGCTTTGCTTCATTTACCGATTCGGACTCTTCAGTGTATTTAGCAGTGAATTTGCTCTCGTCCATCAATAAGTACCTCACCCCCTCCACAAACCCAATCAGGCCAGGAATCAGCGTCCAGAAAAATAAGAGATAGAGGACACCCCAACCGTATGATCGTAGATAGAACCGATGAGCGCCAAACAAGCCAAGAAAAATGGCGAGCAAGGCCGCTATCGTTTTTGATTTCGATGTCATCTCTTAGACCCACCCTGATCTGAGAACGGTATTGAACACCCAAGCGTTTCCAATGCGCTAGCCCCATCCATAGTTGCTGTAAGAGTTTAAACAGCAAGACCATCAATCCTTCCCAATTTCCGAGTAGAATGACCGAGGTGAATCTACGACCACGTCGACGGCGACCTCAGCTTTGCCCGCGGTATCTACGAGAACTTCGAACTCCTCGCTGAATGTGCCCACGTTTGGGGCGTTCAGACTGACCCGGAACAGGGCTCTTGGGAGCGTAACCGTTGAAATCTGGAACAGATGGAGCGTGACGCCCCGCTCCTGATTTACCGCAACTCGGAGAGCCGGTACACTGCGACCGGGCGCGTGGGACCGATGGCACACACAGAACACGTCCGCGACGAGTATTGGGACGGTGGCCCGGCACTTGACGTCTACGTCGTGGAGAGCTACGATGATTCTCTCGATGTAGAGTCAGAGACGATCAACCAGTTACTTGGTTATGAGGAGTCGTTCTGGCCACAGGGGCTCTGGCGGGTGAGCGACTCCTCACTGAAATTATGCTATTTCAGAGAGTTCTCTGATGAGTAGTCATTCAGTGACCACTTCGGTTCCAAGAACTCGGGTTTAATTAAAGCCTTCCAGTTATACAATATGTGTATATCTATCATAACAATTGCGCTGTATGGAGCCTATAGACCGAACACACTCAAAATTTACAGTGTGGCCGTTACACAATCAATTCGTCTATCACATCACGATGGGTCCGCACTGTTGTTACTGAAACGTTTGCAGCCTCTGCAACAGCCGACTGAGTAAGGCACCACCCGTCTTCACGTCCTGCTTTGTACAAGCAGGCAGCAGCGAATCCCGATGGACGAACGCCCGTCGTAATACCCGCTGATTCCGCCCGCTCAGCCAACTCTGTCGCTCGGTGACGAATCCGATCAGGAACCTCGAGTTCCGAGGCAAGCCGGGGCACGAACTCGCGCGGAGTCACAGGCGTAGCTGGAAGTCCGAGTTCCGTGTTCACCGTTTTGTATGCGTTCCGAACTCGCCAGTGTTCGACCCGTGCGAGGTCCGTCACGTCCTCGAGCGTACGCGAAAGTCCATTACACCGACAGGTACCGTAGACGCTCGCCGCCGCCACCGCTTCGATCGATCGTCCAGGGAGCAAGTCTTCGTTTTGTGCACTACGGAAGAGCTGGCACGCTTGATCACGAATCGTCTCAGACAACTCGAGCACACCTGCGATTCGGCGGACTTCACCGAGTCCCTGTGCAAGATTGCGCTCAGCTTTCGACCGAAACCGCCCTCGAGAGTGTTCACGTCGCATCCGAGCGACCTGCCTTTGTTTTCGTCCGGAGAGCGTCCTCCCATTCGCACCAGCCCCATGTCCGATTTCAGTCGACAGGCCTCGGTCGTGTCGCGCTACGGTGAGTGTTGCACCCGTCCGTTTGCGCTCGTCGCGATCACACGCTCGCCATTCGGGGCCGTTATCGATTTGCTGCTCGTCGACGACGAGGCCACACTTTTCGCAGACGATTTCGACCGCGTTGGTAGCGACCCGACCACCACATTCAGGACAGTAATTCGAGTTGGAGTTAGCCTGTTCATCTTCATCGAAGTCCGTCTCATAGATTTCTCTGGTTGCCATGATACTCACGAGAGGGCACGCAGATCGCGTCTTTCCGAGCGCCCCTCACCCATCAGGGGGCAGAAAAACACCAGCGGTGCGGTGCTGGCGCAGTAGTTTGCTGTGGCGAAAGCCCGGCGGCTCTATGAGCCGCCCGGACCGTGGAGGTCGGGTGGGGCGGTGGGAAGCGGGTGAACGGGCATCAGCAAAAAAGAAGGCCGCGTTAGCAGGCTACTCCCACCACCGACCGCGCTCGGGGAATAGGACGGTGCTCCAGCCAGTCAGGGCTACTGAGACGCGCCCCTGATACCAGTTCCGCGCTGCTCCGTGAATCCGCACGCGCTCGCCCTCTTCCATCCACGGGGCATCCGATGCTTTCCAACTCGTGAATTTCGTCCGACCGCTCTCGTCTTCGATGAGTCCGACCTGGGCAATGGCCGGACTCGATGGCTCCCACAGCTGTGTAATCGTTCCCTCGATGCTCACCTCCTTCCGGTTCACATCCTCGACGTGCCCAATCGGGATCACCTGCCCGGGCGCCGTCTGGAGCTCCTCGAACACCTCAACAACCGCGCTCATCAGGTCCTTCTCGTTGATGACCGCCTCGGCCAACTGCCGGCTGATAGCCGCCCGTGACCATCCATTCAATTTCTCGGCCAACCGCATCGACTGTTCGTTCACTGCACCCAACTGCTCCTGCTCGAGTTCTGCACGGGGATCGTCCCGCTCTGGATCCGCCAACGGATCCACGCTCGCTCTCCGTTTCTGAAAAGCCATCCGCCACTTCGCACTTCGTTTTGCCGCGATATCTCGTGTTCGCTTCTCTCGACCCTCTTGCATCCCGAATTCGGCCTGGGAACTGATGCGCTCCAACTCAGCCTCCCGCGCCTGAATGCGTTCTTCTTGCTCGAGGGTCTTCCCGAACAGGTGATCCGGTCCTTCTTCGACCCGCGCGTCTGGGTGGTTGGAATCGACCTTTGCTTGCACTTCCATCTCGACCGTTGCCTGAAACTCCGGGGTCTCGTCGACGACTTCGAAACCGTCTTCGTTGTCCTCGGCTTCGTCGTGTTTCTCGAATGCCTGTTCATCGACCGAAACTACATCACTGGTGACGTTCTTACTTGACATTGGAACTCACTGGTTCCGAAGGCGCTCACTCAGCGTCTTCTTCCGACACCACGACTCTCCAGCCGTGGCTATCTACACCGACCAACTATCCATCACGCGCTCTCGCTCGCGCCTTCGTGAGCGCCCTCTGGGCGCGAGCGAGAGCGCGCCCAAGGGAGGCCACATAACCAGCACCGCGCGCAGACCCGCCCGGAGCGAGCGTCCAGCTGTAAGCCGTTTCTCGTGTCCGGCCCGGACTGCGGGGCCGTGTCCAGGGTGACTGTCGGCGAGAACGCGCGCCGCAGTGTGGCGCGCGCCAGCGCAGGCGGCACCAAGCGCTGGAACGCGAAAGCCCGCGAGGGGCGCAACCGAAAACGCGCTTAAAGCTGGCGCCGAGACCAGACGCCCGGAACGGTGAGCGAGCGGTGCGGATCGGTCACCGCAGCCCGGACTGGTCGGTCGCGAGCGAAGCGAGGCGTGACCGGAGGGAACGCCTCGAAGCGAACGGCGCAGCCGTGAGCAACGCTGAGGGCGGAACGCTGCGAGCGGGGCGGACCGTAACGAACCACCCGCTCAACCGGATTCAACGCTCGGAGATCCAGCAGACATCCTGGTGGACTCAGGAAGGGCGAGACCGTTTCGGTCGTCCCTCGACCCTGCAAGCACCACAGGAACGAGGAGCACAGAGTGGGTCGGAGGATGCCGAGCGGGCGAGGGCTTTCACCGTGTTATTCACTCCTCGAGTTTCAGTTGGATTAGACGATCCTGTTGCAAGGTAGCGAAGTTATTTATACAACAGTTCGTAACTATGCAACAGAATGCTCACTGAAAGCGAGCTCCACGCGCTTGCCGCCCTCCACGGTGAGCAGACAGTCTCCGAACTCGCAACCCAACTCGACCGTAGTCTCAGCTACACGTCCGAACTCGTCGAGAGCCTCAAGACGACTGGATTAGTCGAGACGCGTCGAGAAGGGAAAACAAAGCAGGTTCGACCATCGGACGCAAAAGCACTCGAGATCCTCGCAGACATCACCCAAGAGTATTTTCACATCGAGTGGCCTGAATTGCTGTCGGGCGCAACGCTTCGTGTCCTCTACTATCTCGAGACACCGCGTGCCGCAGCGGACCTAGCATGCCAGGCCGGTGTTCACAGGAGTACCGTCCATCGCGCCATTAATCCACTCCAGCATCGAGGGATCATCTACCAGACCAACGAGGGTGCATATGCGCTGAATGAGGGATTCGAACAGTTGAGTACGCTTGCTCGGGAACTCGCCCACCACGACCATCGCCAGACCGTCGAACAACACACCGATACCTACACCATACTCTGGGAGTCCCTCGACGAGTTCCTCGTGCAGACCGCCAACGAAATCACCGGCGATGACTTCATCCCGACCGGGCCAGAGCAGTTCCAAGCCTACGACCTGCCCCTCCTGGCCCGCGACCGCCGGTACTCCCTCTATTCGGAGTCTATGAGTGACCTCTCCCCGGCGATACTGTGCTGTCACATGCTCGTGATTGATTCAGGGGCGCGATCCCAGTCGTACTGCCTGCTCTTGCTCAGCCACGTCGACGTCGACCGTGACGAGCTGCGTGACCAGGCCGTGAAGTACGTCGTCGACGATCTCGTCGAGGATCTGCTCACGTATCTCGACACGAGCGGTGAGCAGCGGACGTCTCGACTTCCCGAGTGGGAGGATTTTCAGGACCTGGCTGAGGACTACGGGGTGACAGCATGAGGGCGCGGTTCGACAGTTCGTATATCCGGTCGGAACTCGAGCACATCGGCCAGCAGCTCGACGAACCGCTCACCGTCTTCCTGATCGGCGGTGGTTCGATGGCGTTCCGTGGGCTCAAGGATACGACCAAAGATATCGATCTCATCGTCTCGTCCGGCGAGCATCTGGGACAGCTCCAGGCAGTACTCCTCGAATGTGGATACGATATCGTTCGGGAACCTGATGACGAATACGAAGCGCTCGGTGCCCAGCGAATCCTCGAGAATGAGGACGAGTGTCGTATCGATGTCTTCAACCAGCAGGTGATCGACAAACTGGTTCTTTCTGAAGGGATTCGCCAGCGGGGCGAGCGGTATCTTGACCCGGGTAATCTTGTGGTCGAGCTCGTGAGCCCAGAAGATATCTTCCTGTTCAAAGCGGTCGCCGGACGGGTAGACGATATCGAAGACATGTTTTCGCTGATGCAGACTGGTCTCGATTTCGACGTCGTCGAAGCAGAACTCGCTGCGCAGATCGGACTACTAGAGCAAGAGTTGTTCGTGACCTACGTGAACGAAGCGTTGACTGATCTCACCGAACAACATAACGTGATGACACCGTTGCACGACCCCGTCGCGGAGATTACAGGGCGCGTCTACGAGGAACTCGAAGTGCTTCATGCCCTCGACGAACCAAAATTGATTCCCACCCTGCAGCAAGAACTCGATTGCTCTACGGCTGAACTACAGGATATCGTGAAGCGTCTCGAGGAGAAAGGCGCTGTCGAAGGAACCGATGACCGCATTGAGCGGCTTTCGACGACGATCTGACGTCAGGGATATAGGACTCTTTTCCGTTGAGCCCAGGTGATGCACCTCGTTGGATACATTTCCTATCCATGGATAGGAATTCTCCCCAATCGATATGAGACACCGGAACGAGCCTCATCACGGTTTCAACCGATGTATCCAGATTGGGGAGCCTCTGACAACTATGTCTTTCACCAAGAACGCTAAAAGCGCACTGAAAAACAGATTTCCCTTTAAGTGCTTCTCGTCACAAGGTATTGATATAGCAAGGGACGTTCTCCTGAATCCTCACTTTCGAGAGCCACAACCCGGTCAATCAGGGGGAGTTGCATAGGGTTGTTCATCTAGAAGGCGCTCGAGATCGCTTCTTCCATAAGGTGTTTGTCTGAATACGGTTTATTAGGATTTGTTTTCTTGAAAGCCGATCCCCAAGGGACTGCATGGGGTGCTTGTAGAATCCATCTATCGCCCCCAATTGATCCTCGAGCAAAGGGGTGCCATGGAGTTGTTTGTAGATATGGTAGGGGGAGTCATAGAACGGTACTCATACCCACTCTGTGACTAGCCGACGAACGGTAAGTACAGGTGACACAGTTGTCAGAGTGTCTCTCCTTCCATTGACTATCTGTTAAGACAGAGTGCGGAATATAACGGTTGAAAGATCAAGTGGAGGTCTCGGAGACTGGGAAGAGAATGATGGATGTCTACTGGTACGCCTCAAATTCTTTCCCGTAGATGGCAAAGTATATGACTCCGACTATTCCGATAATCGATGCGATCGTGAACGCAGTTTCGGGAGTTACGTACTCCCAGAGCACTCCCCCAAGCAAACCGCTGGGGATTACGATAGCTCCCCGCACAAAGTAATATGAACCGGTGACTCGACCACCTGCTCCCCGTTCTGCTGGACCGACGATCAACGCCTTGTGTGCTGGGAGGCCAGCAAATCGCAATCCGGAAAACGCGAACAGGGCGATCAGAACCCAGACGTTCTCTGGCGCAAAGATCAGCATTACCGGGAACGCGGCGTAGACAAAGAACCCGAAACCGACGACCGGTTTAAGACCGGTACGTTCGGCGATCGTCGCCGCCGGTGCCATTGTTAGGAGTGCAACAAGCATCTCAATCCCCGTGAGTACCCCGAACAACGCTGCTGGAGCCAGATCGATTGCACCGACTGCAGGCACGTTCACTGTCCAGCCGATGTCCATTATCTGCGTGATCACCAGGATGAAGAACACGTACACCATCCCGTTGGCGAATCGAACGAACGTATCCGCCACGAGCAGTGGCCGCAACGGTTCCGGGAGCGCTCTGAGATCATCGAGGATCTGTCCGAAGCCTTCGAACTCGGAGCCCACGGAATCTTCTTCGGCCTCGTACATGACGTGCTGGACGATCGTTCCGAGAAGGGCGAAGACGATCCCGATGACGAGTACCCACAGGAACCCCGGCATGAACTCATCGGCGACCAACACCGCGACGATTAGCGGGGCGAGCAGGAAGGCCGTCCGCCGGAACGTCTCCGTGCTAGCGAACCCGCGGGCCAGTCGATCCGGTTCCGTGGCCTGCTTGACGATGGCATAGTGGCCGCCGATGCCGAACGACTTCCAGCACTGAGCGAGCAACAGACCGACGAACACCCACACCCACGGCTCGATGGTGAGGATACCAAGGTCGATGGGATCAACGAAGACGGCTGCCAGCCAGATGCCGAACCCGATCGCCGACAGAAAGCCAAAGACAGTCAGGGCATAGCGAGAACCGACACGATCTGAGATTACGCCACCGTAATACGGATACACCGCACCGATCACGTTCCCAAACGAGCCCCAGATTCCGACAACGAGCCCTGAGGCCCCCAGAAAGACGAGGTACTCCGACAGGAACCGGTTGGTCATCTGGAACCCGAGACTGAACGCGAACATCGCCAACGAGAGGACGAGCACGTCCCGTTTAAGCGAAAAGAACTGCTGAAACGTATCTAGTGGGCCCGTTTCATCTGCCTCAACTGTGACTTGTTCTCTAGCCATTGGTGGTTTCGTTTATCGTTGTGTGCCCAATAGGTCGATTCGATCGAAAAAGTCCTCGACACGCTGCTGTATCTCATCGCGTTGAGATCGAACAGCGTCCAGATCGTCACCCCCAGGATGGACAAGCTCCCATCTTTCTGTCGTTCCATCCCAGTCATCGGGGGCAAATTCGTCGATCGAACATCCCATCGTGACAATGTATTCAGTGTCAGTGATGTCATTTTCCGTGATTTCGCGTGGTTGTCGATCACTGATGTCGATTCCCACCTCGTTGAGCACCGTAATCACGTCCTTGTGAACGTGATCATGAGGATCGATCCCGCCAGTAACAATGGAAATTGTATCCTCAAGTTGCCGCTTACTTTGCTCTTGTTCGCCGAACGCGGTCGCCATCTGACTGCGACCGGCGTTCCCGACACAGACGAACGCTATTTTGGTCATAGGCCTACATCACGGGTCGGGAATAAATATATTCTCCTATACGGTCAATCGATATAGATTTGCCGACGGCGGTACTTTCCCATACTGAGGCTCACAGACAAACTATGACCGGCCGGAAAAATGCGATGCTCACGACAGAAGACCGGCGGTGGTTAACGGGTGAAAAAAGCTACGAGGGTGAACACGCGAAACAACAGCGCTACCAACGCCGTCGAGATATTCGGGAACGCGTGTACAATTCGTTGCTCGATTTCACCATCCTGTTCGAGTATCTTGAAGCGGATGAGCGTGAGAAGTTGTTTGGTACGGCAGGGACAAAACAGACGACACTTACGGACAATCGGAAACTATCCAACGGTGTTCGTGACGCGTTCGCGTTTCTTCTACATAGTACGGGAATCAACGCAAGACTAAGCACAGACGCGAACAGACCAAGCCCGGTTGCGGACCAGTTGCTGACCGAGGCGTTTCATCGGGTAGGTCGGCGAGAGGGAAAGCTCGTCCAGAACGTGGACATCGACATCGATGCAGTGGAGCTCCCGCAGGAATCACTTCTAGAGGACTTAGCGGCTGGAAACGAACTGTCATCACACGAGCTTAAGATACTGCTCGAAAGCGAGGACGTAGACACACGAGAAGTTCAGGAGCACATTCGCAAACAGGTGTTTGACGGATGATCATCAGTGGTATACAAAACACTGGTACTCAGGCACGACCAGGCACAGCAACACTACTAATCCAGTCAGTCATGGAGGAGAACTAATCAATGACGACCACGACACCGACCGAGATGTTCGAACGGGAACTACAGAAGCTCTATCACGCAGAACTGGAAATCCTCGATCTTCACGCGGATCTCGCGGAAGCCGCGGCGAGTGAAGATGTCGAGGTGCTCTTTACGGATCACGAGAAGGATACGGTCGAACAAATCCATCGGATTGAGAGAATGTTCGAAGAGTTGGACGAAGAGCCACAAGCCGCAGGAAGTCCCGTTATGGAAGGGATCCTCGCAGAGAAAAATGAAATCGTCTCGACCGATGTTCCGCCAGCACTCCGCGATTTGGACGTGTTGAGCACCGGGATGATGAATGAACGGTTCGAAATCACGGTGCTCGACCGACTCTTACTGTTGGCGGCGAACTTAGAACTCTCTGAGGAAATTACGACGGAGCTGGCGGCAAACCGCCAAGAAGCGAGGGCTGCACTCACCAAGATGGAAGCAATCGTTGAACGACGGCGGATCGAATAGTCTAAAGAATCCTGTATGACAGACCTCTGGCGGCCGGAACAGAAGTTGAAGCGACTCGATACGCAGATAGCGTATAATTCAGAACAGATCTATTTCCGGTTTCGATGGGATCAGCCGAACCCGGGTGGCTGGATTCACGATATGCTAGTCTACCGCGATGGCGAGTGGACGCAGTTCGCCGATCCCTCACCCTGGATCGCTGAGACCGATACGCACGAACATACCGGGTTCTACGAAGATCGCGTTAGTTTCCTGCTCGATGACGGTTCAGTGAGAGGGTTCGAGGAGTTCGGAGGGTGGCTGACCGTCCATACAGGAATGCGGTCTCTGCCCAGTGAGGTATCCGAACAAACCGTTCGAGAGCACGATCACTTTGGTGACGACGGCCTCGGGAAGACCGATATTCGAAAGTACATTCCACAGGCTGCTGAAGGGGAATGGTGGGAGAACGACTGGCGACAGATCAGATCTGAGACGGAGCTCGACCGGCTCAAACAGGACGGCGTCTTTCTCGATCTCCCGATGTGGCGAGCTCATCGGAGCAATCCGAAGGGGTACGGAACTGACCACCACGTCCTCGACTATCGCCATAGCGATCAGGGCCAGAACACATACACGACACAGGACTGGGATCCTGTAGACGGTCCCGAGTACATGTGGGACCCCGATGTCGTCAAAAACGGCGCACTGGACTATCACGAGATTCAGCAGGGAACCTTTCCAGATCAGCAAGACGGTACGTACGCGTTAGAACTGGAGGATGCGGTTGAATTCGATCCCAGCGTCGCCGAATGGGAGGGAGCGATGATTCCCCGACGTCCGCTTCGAGAACCCCAGGGCAGCGCGGCAGACTGGCGAGGGACTGGAACCTGGGACGATGGGGAGTGGATCGTCGAGATGTGGCGTGACCTACAGACCGACCATCCGGCGGATACGAAGCAATTTGAGCCAGGTGGCATCTACACTTGGACTCCAGCGGTTCATCACGGTGCTGGGAAGCGCTGGCATTGGGTCGCGTATCCGTACAAACTCGGCCTCGGCGTCAAGCCGGACTATCGCGGCGAGTCCCATTCCCATGGAACGACTGAACTCGTAGCCAAAGCATTCGACGGGGAAAGACCCGATTGGGGCGAGATTACAACCTACACTATTCCACTCGTTTTCCCTGGTACACTCGACTGGACCAATCTCACTAGCGATAGTCACATCATGAGTGAGGAGATCCGGAATGCGGAGATAACGATGTGGGAGTTCTATGAAAAGGGTCCAGAATCGTTTCTCGAATAACTAGAGGGGATGTGTATACCCCAATTCACGGACAGGTGATTGCCGTTCAATACGCACCTGTAGTGAACGGACAGTTCAGTCCGAATGGGGCGAAAAGAACCCTATGTAGATCGTTCTATGACACCTCTACAAGACTCAGTTGTTGTCTCCGACGAACTGCCGTGCACGGATCCAGATCGAGTCGTCTTGATCAGTACTCGTCTCATCCACCCCGGGATCCGAAGCCTGGTCACGACGCTCGAGTGCCTCCTGACAGTCACTGAGTTGGTCTCGAAGCCTTTCATTGGTCGCCTCAAGGCTCACAATACGGTCATCTTTCTCCTCGAGTGTTACCTCGAGATCGTCGACGCGGTCGGTCAATAGCCGATTCTTCTCGAGCAGATACGCATGATTTCGTTCCGGTTCGTCACGGCTACTAGCGGCCGACGACTCGCTCCTTTTGGAACTCAGTTCACTCGAGTCATCTCGAGTGTCTGGATCGTAGAAGTCGGAGGTGTTCGCAATCGCCCGTTCGATAGTCTTCTCCCCATACGTCGACCCGTCGGCGTAGTGGGCATCATCCCACTTCTCCCGGAGCAGTCCTGATTGGCGAAAGAGCCGATCCACTCGAGTGTGGTCGCCACCGGTCCAGAACGCCAACAGATAGCACAGCGCACTCATGTTATTGGGTATCTGAGTTGCAAGTTGCAAGCAATAATTCGAAGTCCTCGATGACGGATGTCAATTCAATCAGGGTATCTATGTCGGACTCACGGTCACGAAGGAGTTGATCGGCAAGTGCGACAAAACCTGATGGGTGCTATCGTGATGGACCATTCGCTCGGTCATTGCCTTGCGAATGAGTCCGAACCGACTGATGCTGGTCGTCCATCTCAGAAAGAACACGTCGACAGACATGATCAAACCAGTTGCATTGAGGCTATTTTCCACCATTCTTTTTCATTCGAATGTTAAATAGTAAAGACTTATTACCTCATTCACATAATAGTTTCCACTAAGGATTTGTGTAGATAATTAATACAAGTAATCTAAATGAATTACGAGGACAGCGCTTACTTCCAGTGCCAACCCAAACAGATTGGGAAGTTGCTTTGGGAATATTTTGATCGCAACCTCGAGGAGGATTATTCGACAGTTCAGCAAGCTATAGTCGCCATTAGAAGACACTGCTCAGAAATTGTTGCTAAATATAATAAATGAGCTCGACAAAGGGTTCAAAAGGTCCTCAATATTGTAGAAGAAAAGAAGCCGACACAACGGCTTTTAGTGGCTGCAAAGTATGAAAACGGCACGACACAGACTGCACTAGTCGAGTGTACGACGTTGAGCAACGAACAATCTATAGAGACTTAACACTGATAAATCGTATGAGCAAGCCGTTACTGACACTCACCAATCTGAAAGAAGGCTAAAGCCCCCAAAAAGTGAGAAGAAATCTTCCACGGATATCCTGAAGACATCGAGCTTGACGCGACGGCGTTCGTCCACCAAGATCTTGACGAAACCAACAATGTGGAATGTTCAATCTCAAGTTGTCGATGGGTGCTCAAAGAACGGAATTGTGTTATCAAAACCACGCTGTACACCGCCGAATCTGGCATTGATGAGCAAGAGACGTTCCGTGACAAACTTAGAAAAGTCGCGAGAATGGACGTTGCAGCAGTCTGTATCGATCAAGGCAAGAAATCCGTGCAAGTTGAACCGTCTGCCGCATGGCTTCTGTGCGGCACGCGGTCGGCCGTCGAACTCCCTGGACAACGCGACTGGACGTGTCTGTTTGGCGCGATCACCTTCTTCAGTGATCGCTTTTTCTCTCGGGTTCGAAGAGTACGTGACTGCTGCACACACAAAATTTCATTTATCTATCATGCAAAGAATTCGAAGAGGACTTGGTCGTCGTGATAGATTAAGCGCCGTACTTTCATGCATCGGCCGTCACAGATTGCGAGTACGTGACGACCTTGGCTTCGTCACAGTACCGGCGTACTCTCCGAGACCAAATTCTGTTTAGCAGTGCTGGAGGCAAATATAAATGGCTTTCAGCAACTGTTCTTCGAGTCACTTGTTGAACTTACAATAGTGATCGATATGCCCTCGGCCAACTCTAAATCCTAAGGATGAGTTATTATTTCTAATGCGCAAATGATTATTTGACTTTGAACATTGAATGGAGGCCATAGTATGATAGAAACTAAATTCATGAAAAGTATATCTCTCACACGACAGTATTTAAGTCACGAAAAAGCGTTGTTGGACATCCCAGGGCCACAATTCACACGTCTGGTGATTTCTCCCCAGTAGTAGGAGCCGCAGTTTCAGGTGAATTGCGTGAACCACTACATCGTACAACAAATCGATTGCTCACTTCGGAACCGCAATAATCAATATCCCGACAATAGAGAAGACGGCCTGTGAACCGGCGAGAGCTACCCGGTTATTGACTCGTGTAAGCACTGGGAGCGGGCGTGTCGAATTCAATCCGTACGAGAGGACGAAGACACCGATAACGACGAATATCGTCGCCCACAGAGTGTCTAGAGATGGGCTATCAGTGACTAACGCAGGGTTGTAGACGAATGCGAACGGGAGTGCGAACACGGGTGCCGAGATCTTGATTGCTTCCAAACAACTCCGCCAAAAGTTTGATTCCGCGATCCCGCTCGCGATGACGATCGCCGGGGCAATCGGTGGTGTAATCGCCGCAAGAATAGCAAAGTAAAGGACGAAGAAGTGCGCAGAAAGTTCGGGAATACCAAACGAGATGAGGTTCGGTGCGACCAACAGCGCGACGACGAGGTACGACGCACTAGTCGGCATTCCCATTCCCAGGATGATGCAGAGAATCATCGTCAACACCAACAAGATTGCCAGAATGCCACCGGAGAGGTCAATGAGCGCGAACGACAACGTCGCTGGCAGTCCGGTAGTGAACAGGGTATCGACCAACAGTCCGATGGCTGCGACGACGATCGTCAGTGGAGCGAGCGTATGCAGTCCGTCGTACATTCCGCCCGATAGTTTCTCAACTGCGTCGCGTCCCGACGCTCGTACCGACGTGCCGTCCGAATAATGGTTGTCAATCACGGTGAACGCACAGCCGGTAAGGACCATCACGCCCGAGGCGTACATCCCCGCTCGCATGACCGTGGTCTGAACGTATGCAAGGTAATAGAATAACACCACTAACGGGAGTACGAACTGGGCAATCTCGAGCACGGTGTATAGAACCGATCGCGACTCGCGGTCAGCATCAATCCACTCCCCAAGCTCCGGAACTCGTTCAATCAAGGTTTCTCTGTCAGTCGAGACGCTAACATCATTTTTTTGATCGATCTGGTAGACAGAAATGGCAATTGTCATATAGAAGATTAGCGCGGGGACGGTCGCAGCGACGAAGATATCGACCAAGGGGCGAGCGAGAATGTCCGCCATGAGAAATGCCGCAACACCCATTACTGGCGGCAGGATTTGGCCGCCCGTCGAGGCCACCGATTCGATCGCTGCTGCTTGCTGTTTCTTGATGCCGGTGCTCTTTAGCACTGGTATCGTGAACGAGCCCGTGATCGATGTATTGGCGAGGGCGCTTCCGTTGATCGAGCCAATTAGCATGCTGCTGATGACTGCCATCTGTGCGATGCCCGATTCGATGTACTTCGACACCCAGAACGAAAGGCGAATAATTAGTCCGAAACCGCCGAACAATCGGATGAGCCCAGCGAACAACAGGAACGGTGCGACCATCGTCCCCATTACTTGTGTGAGGTCTCCGTAAACGCCCTGGATACCGAGCATTCCGACTTCGAGCCCGCGTTCGTAACTCAGGCCGGCGTGAGAGAACCACGACGGAAACAGGGTACCGAACTGGCTGTAGACGATGACTGCAACGATCATCGACGCGAATCCGAGTCCGTACGCATCGTAGGTCAGATAGATGATTGATGCGATAAATGCGGTTGCGACGATGTAATCGAGTGTCGTGGAGTAGCCGACCCTGACCGACTGCAGTTCCTGGAAATTCCAGATGATGTATGCGGTCGTCACGACACCGATTATGAGCGATAGCGTGAGCAGTACGAGGCGCCGATGCTGTCCGTCTTCGGCCGCCTCAGCGATTGTTTCCAGACAGTAGACCGTGAGCGCGAAGCCAAGAACGATGACACCAAACATCGCCTGGGAAATTTGCCATTGCAAGGTGTGCCAGGTGACGAACCCCCAAAACAGAATTGCGAGCGCGTAGACGACCGACGTGGCGTCTACTTGCCGTGCGATCCTGTTAGGAGACTCCATGAGACGAGTAAACATTATGCGTATTGGTACTCATTACCCCCCTTATTCAAGAACGTTTCTATCCGATAACCGCTCAAAGGGAGCCAACGTTCCACTCGTCCGTTTCGGTGCCACGGTCTTCGAACACGTTTGCAGCACCTGGATGAACGGGAAGTTCGTCGAGGAATCCGCTGTGGAGATTATCGCCCTCGTTGTCAAGGATGGAGCCGTACGCTTCCTGAACTTCGGCCCAGTTGTCGAACCAAACTTCGACGACGTGCTCGGCCAGATCCTCGGAAACGTGGTCTGCGAACACGATGTTTGCGACGTCAGTCCACGCGAGCACTTCGTCTATATCGTCGAAGGGCTCCGGAGAGATCATCTGAACTTCCGGCGACGGAAGGTCCTCGACGGCTGCTTGCTGATCGTCACTCATCGTTAGTGCTTCGACATCGACACGGCTTTCGAGATCTTGCATTCCACCGGAGAGATTCGCGCCCAACAGCGTGGTGTAAGCACCACAGGCGTCTACTCGTCCCTCATCGAGTGCGGAGCCGAAGTCGCCAAGGGGGATATCTCGATAGTCGTATTCGTCATAGATGCCAAGTTCTTCGAAGATTGTCGCTGTTAATTGGTAGAGGGCAGAGCCTGATCCGAACGTCGTTATTGTCTCGTCGACGAGATCGTCATACGTTTCGATATCGCTGTCAGCTCTCGTGAGCATAAAACACTCAGACGACGTCGTAGAGAATCCAAGATAAGCGGAGTTGTCCGGCGCCTCATCTGCGAACGGTCCGCGTTCCTCGACGGCATCAAAATGAATGTTGTTTGATAATATTGCGATGTCATACGTATCGCCGAGCTGCCGGGCGTTGGCAACCTGTCCATCAGAAGCTTGTGCGGAAACTTCGATCTGGTCGCTGTGGTCCCGGAGCACACTCTGTAGCGCTTGGCCGATCGAGAAGCTCGTCGTCCCCTGTTCGCTGGTTCCCATTACCCAGCTTTCTCCGTTATCGCCGCCCATACATCCCGCAATTGCAGCCGTTCCGACTGCCGCAGCACTGACCAAATACTGTCGTCGGCTCTTCGTAGTGTTAGTCATGATTGATCTTGCGATACCTTACCATGAATAGAGTACACATATATAATTTTCTATTTTATGGACTTCGGCGAGTTCGCGTCCGGTACACGCAAAGTCATCGTGTGCGATCAGTTGGACGCCCTCAAGTAATACGTGCACTCATCACACTACATTACAATTCAAGTCCGCTGAAAAATCCACGGCTCGAGCGATTTGATTACTGCTCTAACCATCTGTTCCTCGTGCTGAATCCGGAAAGCACACGGGATTTACTGTGAGTAAATGCGGTAGTTTTGATTTCCCCATTTTTATTGACTGTGAAAATTACAACAGTATGTGTGTAAATTCCTGGTCGTGAAATACTCGAGCAGCGCCGACCGATTTCTATTATATGTGAACCACTCGATATCGGGTTTTTCAGCACCATCATGTCAAACCGATCGGTTTACTGCTGGTAAATTATTAATCGCGGCTGCACGAGAGAGTTGAATAACACGTCACGTCCTACTCGAGCAGTTTCAATTGCACCGCAATGAGGGGCTAAACGCACCTTCATGGTCACAAAATCGCGTAGGTGCCATCAACTGTTCCCTCAACAAGAACGCCTCGTGTGGTTATCGATAGCCAACAACGTTCACCAGCAGCAAAAGATATTCGCTCCGTCTCTTCGATTACGACGAGTTCACGACCTCGTCATCAAGTAATCGCTCGACCATCGACTTCTCGAAACCGAACTCGGCAAGTACTTCCGACGTGTGTTCACCGAGTTCGGGTGCAACGTTTTCGACTTCTCCCGGTGTTTCGGAGAATTTAACCGGCGGTCCGGTCGCGATTACCTCGGATCCGTCGACGTCGTCAACTCGCCGGAGCGTTCCACGTTCGTGAAGATGTTCATCGTGTGCCGCCTGTTCGACCGTTTGGAGTTCAGCCGCCGGAACACCGGCCGCAACTAATTGTGCTATCAGTTCCTCCCTATCAAACGAGCGGAATTCGTTCTCGAGTACTTCTGTGAGTTCCTCTCGATTCTCGAGACGCTTGTCGTTCGTTTCGAATCGAGGGTCGTCGATCCAATCGTCCCGATCGATCGCGTGTGCAAATCGTTCCCATAGACCCTGAAACGGCGTCGCAAGATAGATCGGATCCGTTCCGGTTTCGAAGGCGCCAGACGGCGCATAGCTATCCCACGCGTGACCCTGACGCTGTGGTACTTCGCCGGTCATACTGTACTGTGTATACCAGTTCCCCAGATACGTCGCCGCGGTATCGAAGAGGCTGGTCTCGACCTTCTGTCCGGTACCCGTCTCGCGAGCGTGCCAAAGCGCCAGCACCATCGAAAAGGCGGCGTACGTTCCCGTCCCCGAATCGATCGTTGGCGCACCGATACGTGATGGTTTACGATCGGGTTCGCCGGTCGTCCACATCATGCCGGAAATCGCTTGTGCAAGAGGGTCGATACCCGGGCGGTCGCGGTACGGGCCGTCCTCACCGTAGCCGGTGACGGAACAGTAGACGAGCTGCGGGTTGATCTCGGCGAGTGTTTCGTAGTCACAGCCGAGGTCGGCCATCTTCCCCGGTCGATTGTTGTGGATGAGCGCATCGGCGTCTTCGACCAGTCGGTGGAGCACGGCCGTTCCCTCGTCAGATTTGAGGTCGACGACGATCGACCGCTTGTTGCGGCTGACGTTCGGAAACGCGGATCCTTCGGCGAGCCGACGTTCCGTCGCGCCACCCGGTGGTTCGACAGAAATCACATCTGCACCGAAATCCGCGAGAAGGGTCGCAGCAGTCGGTCCAGCTACCCCTTGGGATAGGTCCAGTACGGTCGTCGCTGTAAGCGGTGTCTCAGCCATACACGATATCGTCTGCCATCAGATAAAACGGTTTGGGAACTGGTATCTGTTGTCGTTGCGACTGGCTGCGCTTCGCTCGGAGCGTGAATCGGGGGCGACCTTGGCGTCCGTTCTCGAGTGCCCCGAGTGCCGCAAGGAGAGGACGGTACCGATCGGTCCGCGAGACCGCGTTGCGCGTTCCGCCGAATCAGCCGTCGTGGACGATCTCGTCGCCGACCAGTCGTTCGATCGCGTCGTCGTCGAATCCGAACTCCGCCAGGACGTCTCGAGAGTGTTCGCCGAGCGACGGTGGCCCGCTCTCGATGCGGCCGGGCGTCTCCGAGAGGGAAACGGGCGTCGCCGTGGCCGTGACCTCGGAACCGTCGACGTCTTCGACCTCCTGTAACGTTCCCCGTTCGTGGAGGTGCTCGTCGCGCGCTGCTTCCGCGACCGTTTTGAGTTCCGACGCGGGAACGCCCGCCTCGATGAGCAGATCGAGGAGTTCGTCTCGCTCGTAGTCGGCGAATTCGGACTCGAGTTCCGCGGCGAGTTCGGCTCGATTCTCGGCTCGGTCGTCCCCGGTTTCGAATCGGGGATCGTCGATCCACTCCGGCCGATCGACGGCCTCCGCCACTCGCTCCCAGAGATGCTGGAACGGCGTCGAGAGGTAGATCGGATCGGTTCCCGTCTCGAAGACGCCCGACGGCGCGTAGAGCTCCCAGGAGTGTCCTTGGCGCTGTGGCTGTTCGCCCGTCTTGTCGTAGAGGGTGTACCAGTGGCCCATGAACGCGGCCGCGGTGTCGAACAGGGAGGCTTCGATCTTCTGTCCCTCGCCGGTCGCCCTGGCGTGACGGAGTGCGGGCCAGATCGCGAACGCCGCGTAGATACCGGTCCCGATGTCGATCGTCGACGCGCCGATGCGCGACGGTTTGCGATCGGGTTCGCCGGTCGTCCACATCAGGCCCGACATCGCTTGCGCGAGGGGATCGAACCCGGGACGGTCGCGGTACGGACCGTCCTCGCCGTAGCCGGTGACGGAACAGTAGACGAGCTGCGGATTGACGGCTGAAAGCGTTTCGTAATCACAGCCGAGATCGGTCATCTTCCCCGGTCGGTTGTTGTGAATGAGGACGTCCGCGTCCTCGACCAGTCGGTGGAGTACGTCGGTTCCGTCGTCAGTTTTGAGGTCGACGACGATCGAACGCTTGTTCCGACCGAAGTTCGGCATCGTCGATCCGCCGCCGTACTTCCGTTCGGAGCCGCCACCCGGCGGTTCGATAGAGATGACGTTCGCACCGAAGTCGGCGAGTAACACGCTTGCACACGGGCCAGCGACGGCCTGTGTGAGATCGAGAACGGTAATGTCCGCTAAGGGCTTCCCTCGCATAGTCGACGAGAGCATGCCGGATGACAAAACGTTTTGGATAAGACGCCAACTATCATACGATAATCAATCACACGGAACAAACGAACGAATAGCAGTTAGCTGGCCCGGCCGACGGAGCAGCGAAACGGAAATCGGAGATCGGTAACGTAGCGTCGCAATTCAGCTAAAACCGGGCGCACGCTACTGCGTCTCGAGGAGACCTTCGATTTTCGCTTCCTCGTAGCCGTACTCGGCGAGCACCTCGCGCGTGTCGGCGCCGACTTCGTGTGGGCCGTGTTCCACTTCCGCCGGCGTCTCGGAGAACCGAGCGGGACAGGTGGTGGCGATTACGTCCGAGCCGTCAACGTCTTCGACGTACTGGAGCGTCCCGCGCTCGTGCAGGTGCTCGTCGTGAGCGGCCTCCGCGACCGTCTTGAGCTCCGACGCGGGAACGCCCGCTTCGACGAGACGATCGAGGAGTTCGTCGCGCTCGTAGTCGGCGAACTCCGCCTCGAGTTCCTCGGTGAGCGCGTCGCTATTCTCGAGTCGTTTGTCGTTCGACTCGAACAGCGGATTCTCGAGCCAGTCGGGTCGGTCGACCGCTTCCCCAACGCGCTCCCAGAGGAACTGAAACGGCGTCGCGAGGTAGATCGGCTTCGTCGCCGTCTCGAAGATGCCGGCGGGCGCGTACGTGTCCCACGAATCACCCTGTCGGTGTGGCTGCTCGCCGGTCTTGTCGTAGAGGGTGTACCAGTGGCCCATGAATCCGGCCGCCGTGTCGAATAGCGATGTCTCGATCTTCTGGCCCTGCCCGGTCGCGCTCGCGTGACGGATGGCCGCGAGCATCGCGAACCCGGCGTAGATACCGGTCGAGAAGTCGGCGACTGACACGCTAATACGGGCCGGCTTGCGGTCCGGTTCGCCGGTCGACCACATCATGCCGGACGTCGCCTGCGCGAGCGGGTCGACCGCCGGACGATCGCTGTAGGGTCCGTCCTCGCCGTAGCCGGTGACGGAGCAGTAGACGAGTTCCGGGTTGATCTCGGCGAGGGTCTCGTAGTCACAACAAAGGTCGTTCATCTTCCCCGGTCGGTTGTTGTGAATAAACGCGTCTGCGTCCTCGACGAGGTGGTGGAGCGCGGCGACGCCCTCGGGCGTTTTCAGATCGAGGACGACTGAGCGCTTGTTGCGCGCGATGTTCGGAAGCGTGATCCCGTTGCGATAGTGACGGGCGGTCTTGCCGCCCGGCGGCTCGACGGAGATAACGTCGGCACCGAGGTCGGCGAAAATGACACCCGCGGTCGGTCCAGCAACTCCCTGAGATGCGTCTACAAGCGTGATATCGTCTAGTGGCTTCGATCCCATACTTACGGCAGTGCGTTCGATCAAGTTAGCCTTACTGGTCGCGCACCGCTCGCCGGGTGCCGAACACCGCTGCGTTGCGTCCGACCGAGACGCGATGGGACGGCTGTCGAAACTCGAGCATTGAAACCGGATGAAGGACCGGTCGTCGTCCGTCTCGTCTACTATCGGGCCTCAGCGAGCCCGGTACAGACAAGCGGCCGGACGGTTGGGCGACGTAAACACAGAAAAACCGTTCCCTGTTAGTGTCCATAATATTTAATAGTCGTGCTAATAGAGTTGTGTTATGGGTGAACAAACCCCAAATGCGACGAGTGAAGACTACCGCACAGATCGGCGACGGTTCATGGCAGTTGCGGGTAGCGTTGCTGGGTTCGGTCTCGTTGGTTCTGTGTCCGCGCGTAGCGGACCGACTTCGACCGACTCTCAGGGCGGAACCGCGGGCGCGGAGGCCCCACCGCTAGAGGTAGTCGACGAAGAGTGGCTCAGCGACCGTCTGGTGGAGTACACGTTCGATAACCCGTTAGTTGATCCTCCGTTTGAGCAGACGAACATGAGAGTATTCGTTCCGTCCGACTATCACGAGTCGGAACGAACGTATCCGACGGTGTACTTGTTCCACGGAGGGCCGGGTACAGCTGCCTCGTGGACGACAGATGACAGCGGTCCCGGACCGCTACAAAATTACTTCGAAGCCGATATCATGGTCGCAATGCCGGACGGAACGGACGGGTGGCACTCCGACTGGTACAACGACGGAGCGTTCGGAGCACCGAAGTGGGAGACGTACCACGTCCATCAACTCATTCCCTTCATTGAGAACGAGTTCAGGGTACGGTCTAACCGGCAAAGCCGAATCGCAGCTGGGTTCTCGATGGGGGGGGCGGGTTCGTTGACGTTGGGGGCCCGTCACCCGGACCTGTACGCCGGTGCGTACGCTCTCTCCGGGTCACCGTATCTCATAGACTACTCGAAAGAGGTGGTCGAGTCCGGTGATTGGGGGCCGGGCATGGACGGGCGACTCGGGGCGTGGGGAGACCCACGCGAACAAGAGACGCGCTGGAAAGGCCACAACGCACAGTATATTACGGAAAACCTCCAGAACACTCGAGTCCACGTCGCCGTTGGCAACAGTGGACCCGTCGAACCAACGGCGTACGAATTCGGCACGGAGCTCGTCGAAAGGCTCGCGGCGGCGAACGTCGAGCACGACTTCTACGTAAACCACGATCGCGGTCACAGTTACGAATGGGCACACCAAGATATCGAACGCTTGCAGGACGACTTTTTGGAGGTATTCCGGCGCGACCCCGTCGATCCGTCGGGCTTTAACTACCGGTCCATCGAGCCCAGCTTCGACGTGTGGGGTTGGCAAGTCAATCGTCCAGCGCTCACCCAAGAGACTCCCGAATTTCTCGACCTCGAGAACGTGACTGCTGATGGGTTTACCGTTACCGGAAGCGGGAAGATCGAATTCGTCACACCTGGGGTCTACGAACCCCAGAATCGCTTTGCCGTCACCGCCGACGGGCACGCATCGAGTGTCAGTCCGGGTGTCGTTACGGCCGATGTTGGAGGACGATTGTCGTTCACCGTGAGAGCGGGCCCGCCGGCCAAGCCGAGTGGAAACGTACCCAAGGAAAGTGCCGTTAGCGGCCCAAAGACGGTTGATATTTCCATTACGTCTCGATAACGAACCCACCCGTGAGGAGAAAGGACGGTCGTGAGGCCACGAATCATTTACTGTTCGTGCAGGCTTGAGCACTACGATCGCACTCATGAACAACCGACGAGGCCGAACTAACGAAACAAAATTGCATCCCAACTGCCGAAGGTCGGATTTACCAGGAGAAAATATATGGTGGCTGCAACTCATCTCTCACGCATGGGCGACACCACCCCTCCAAAAACGATAAAAGCCGTCGAACACACCTGTACAATCCTCGACGAACTCCGGATGACCGACGGCCTGACGGTCACGGAGCTGTCCGAGCGTGTCGGGCTCACCCCTGGCGGTGTACATAATCACTTGACGACGCTCAAGCAGCAGAACATGGTCCAACAAGACGGAACCACCTATCGGCTCGGCCCCGACTTCCTGTTATACGGTGCTCACATCCGAAACAACAGCGGCATGTTGCAGGCCGGGAAAGGAGTGACCGATACGCTCGCCCACGAAACCGACGAAATCGCGAACCTGCTACTCGAGCACGACGGCAAACTGTTCGTCCTTCACGAGCGGTTCGGTGAGAACGCAATCGGTCGGTCCTTTCATATCCAAAAACGGGCCGAGGCGACGAAGCATCTCCATTGTACCGCCGGCGGAAAAGCGATCCTCGCCCATTTGCCTAAGTCGCGGCTTGAAACAATCCTCGAGAATCAGGGTCTTGTTCAATTCACGCCGAACACGATTACGGATCCAGACAAGTTACGGAGCGAACTGGAGATCATCCGAGAACAAGGTTTCGCGTTGAATAGGGAAGAAGAGATGAACGGAATCCGCGCGATTGGAGCACCTGTCCTAGATGTAGATAACGGCGTAGTAGGGGCAGTGAGCCTCACCGGACCTGCAAGTCGACTCAAAGACGATGTGTTCGAGCAAACGTATCCGGAAGGGTTAGTACAGGCCGCAAACATGATCGAGATTAATCTCCAGACTGGTGATGAAGAATTATGATAGACGCCAGAGCCATAATAATTAGTGACTTCTTGGATCTGGTGAATCACTAGACGACTTGCCGGAGGAGATCATGTCGCTTGCGGCCTCATGCTGGGGCAATCGTGACTGTAATCACAAGAAATCTGGCGATGACGGATCAGTTGGCTGCACTCAGAAAGATAGTGAGACACTACAACCAGACGTCGTATGGCGATTCACCACGACCTTCTATGCTGCCAACTGTTCGTTGTTCTCTGAGTGATTCTTGAATAGAAGAAAAGTCAACGTCAAATCTGTGAAGGAAAACCAAAATAATCAATTGGCTTCTCTTCGAGCGTGTGGTAGTGACCAAAATTCAAGTTCGTCTCCGCCAGCTCCGACAGCGGTGGCAACGGGGATTTGTTCTCGCCTCACCGGTGATGGCCGAACAGGTGCTCCGGACGCTGATGCGGACAACCGACATCGTCATCGCTGGCCTCTTATCTCCGGCAGCTATCGCCGCCGTTGGACTTGCCGATCTCTACGCGCGGATTTCACTTCAAATCGGTCTTGGGATCGGTGACGGTGCGATCACACTCTCGAGCCAGGACACGGGGAGCGAAGCGACGGCCAATCGCGACGAAGCGGTAGCCCAGGCGTTACTCCTCGGCGGCGCCCTTGGGCTCCCGCTTTCTGTGTTCGGACTCGCGTTCAGCGCCGAGGCGATTGCCATCATGGGCGCGGAGGCGGACGTGGTCCAGATTGGTGCGGCCTATCTGACGGTCGTCATGATCGCTGCGCCGGCGTCGATCCTCACTCTCGTCGGTGCACGAGCCATACAAGGAACGGGCGACACGTACACCGCGATGCTCGTCAACGCGTTCGCGAACGTCCTGAACATCGTAGGATCGGTGGCGTTGGCGTTCGGTCTCGGGCCGCTCCCGGAACTGTCGATGGTCGGCGTCGCCGTCGCGAGTGCGCTCGCCGATGTTGTCGCCGCGTCGCTGTTCCTCGGCGTGATCTACCGCCCGCGAAGTTCCTTCACGCTTGTCGTCCCGACACAGCTGGTCCTGACGAAACAACTCGTCGTTATCAGCGTCCCGCGGATCGCCGAGGGCTGCTCAGAAATCGTCGCGGAGTTCCCGTTCAACGCTATCCTGCTCATCTTCGGCACGGAAGTGAATGCGGCCTACCACATCGGCCGCCGGATGTACCACCAGATTGCATCTCCGCTGTCGCGAGGGTACAGCGTCGCAGCGAACATCCTTGTCGGGCAGGCGCTCGGGCGGGGAAATCCGCGCCAGGCGTACGCCGACGGCGTCGCGACGACGCTGCTGGCAATCGGAACCATCGGTGTCGCCGGGATCGGGCTCTACGTAGGCGCCGAACAGTTCGTTCAAATCTTCTCCACCGATCCCGAAACTGTCGACCATGCCGTCCAGTTTACCCAGATTTACGCCATTACCGCGTTCCTTATCGCGGCCACCGTCGTTACCTCGGGAGCGCTCCGCGGCGGCAGCGATACCGTCACCCCGTTTCTCGCCCGCCTGACCGGGACTGGCGTCTTCCTGCTCGGCATCGCCTATGTCGGCGGCGTCCGGCTCGAGTACGGTGTCACCGCCGTCTACGTGGCGATAGTCGCGGATTACGTTTGGCGGACGTGCCTCGTCGGTACCGTCTTCTATCGGCGACGGTGGATGGACCGCGCGCGGACACTCATGATCGAACGCGGCAGCGTCACCGACACAAACGCGGACAAAGAGGACTGACTGTAATTAGGTCTCTCGGCGTTCCTTATTCAGCCTAGACAACGCCCTCGTTGAGCAACCGATCGATCTCTTCCTCGTCGTACGCGAACTTGGCAAGCACCTTGCGTGTGTTCGCCCAGCGAGAGTGAGATCACCGCAAAATGAAACCACCCAGTCAGCGGTTCGGTCGCTACGTGAAGCATTCGTGTCCCCGTGCGTTCGTAGTGGTGATCCTTCCGGGTTTACCGGGAGCGGGGCGCAGGTGTGCTTTCGAAGTTCCTTACTGGATTCGTCGAAACTGATAACTGGAGGGTTCTTATCACACGGTTCTTGGTAGAGTGAGAGAATCGTTTCCGTTCGATAGACGAACTCAGTGTTCTCTTTCGTGGAATGAGCCACTATTTAGAGCGGTGTGGCTTCAGGTCGTTTTTTAGACGGTGTCGCACTGTTTCCTCGGAGATCGAGTCGGAGTGATTAGCGTAACCTGTGAATGTCTCAGGTCTGCAAACTGCGTCTCCTGATCCCGTCGAGTCCAGTCTCGACGACGATTATTCAAAACGTTGCGCTGACCACTTAATCATCGCCAGAATATTGATTAGAAATGATAACCCAATCATGGTACAGAGAGTTAGTCGAGATCTGTATCGATCGGCGTTGTGAGATCCTCAAGTGACTCAAAGAAGCGGTTACTGAAAGCGGCTTGGAGTTGTCTCCAACGTTCTCCGACCGGATTTAGCTCTGATGAGTACGCCGGGAACGTGACGAATGCAAGGTCGTCACGGACCTAGCGGCCCGTGACGGCCAACGCCTGAAAATACGGTGTCCCATCGAGCACAACAAGAAAATCATCATTAAATTCCTTTCATAATATAATTATGATGTTTTGCCTGATTGGCAGTCACGTACTCTTCAAATCGAGAGAAAAAGCGATCACCGTTCCGGTGATGTGCCCGACAGACACGTCCAATCACGTTGGCCGGATAATTCGACAGACGGCTACGGACAGCACGGAAACCACGCGGCACGCGACTCGACCTGGACGGGTTTTTTGCTCCTCAGAATCAGATCCGACGGCTATAGGGCATGGTTTTTGATAACACAATCCCGCTTCTTTGAGCACCCGCCGGCAACTCGGGAGTGAGTACTCAACATCGTCGGCCTCGCCGAGACACTGTTGGACGAGCGCTGATGCATCAAGGCCAACTTCCGCAGGAGATTCGTGGATAGCTTTGAATTCCTCTTGTTTTCTTTCTGAAGGTATTCATCATTTCCCAGATCGATGAGCATCAGTAATAGCCTGTTCAAGCGACTCGTCAGTATTGAGTCGCGTGAGCCAGCTATCGATTGGCTATCGCTGCACGTCGTACCACTCGGTAGTTCAGTCTACGTGACATCGTTTTGTACTTAATTGCTGCTAAGAGACGTTGTGTCGGCTTCTTTCCGTCTACATTATCAAGAGCATCTTGCAACTCTTCGACTGAGATTTCGTCGTGGGAGTCCACTGTTTTCCACAGCGCTTTGTGAGTGAATAGTTCTAATGTTTACTATGACAATGGATAGTGATGTTGTGACGAAAGACGTGGAGTGGAGCTCCGGGGGAAGAGTTTCTCCATGATAGTAGACGTTAGACATTTGACCCATAGGTTGTTCCTGCTTGTAATGGACCATCTCGACGAGATCTCCGTTAAAGAACTTCACGATGCATCAGATAGAACTGAATACTACGCTCGGCAGCCACAAATGACGCTTCAATTACTACCGCATAGTATCCGTTCTGTTCGCGGAGCGTTCGTGCTGCTTCGAGAAGTCGACAGGCCTTCCGAAGCTGGACGAGAGCAGTGTTAGAGACATCCAGATCGGATTCACCAGTTTGTCCCCAGGTCTGCTGAAAGGCCACCTCAGCGTCGGTGAGTGCTTCGTCGACGTAGCTATCGTCCATTCGTCAGCACCTCCTCTTTGAGTTGGGTGAGAGCGTCGGATTGGTCAAGCGTTAGTCCAGTGGCGAAGATTTCGCGCAGCCGATCCCCGTATCGGCGCGCACTCTCAACGGATTCGACAAGGACGTGGAATTTGTACCGGTCACCATCGAACGGTTGCTCATTCAACTCCGATGTGAGTTCGTCGGCGGTTTGCTGGGCTGTCGCCTGCGCGCTGTCAACAAGGACGAAACAATCGATATCGCTTCGCCGATCAGCATCCCCTCGAGCGACACTGCCAAAGAGGACGATTCCGCAAATCCCGTCGACGTTGTCAGTCAATCTCGAGACGAGCTCTCGAATTGGGGCGTGAAACTCCGTTTGTGGAATCTGAATGATCGGATCGTCAGGCTTGCTGAGTCGGGTACGATTAATCTGAACGAGCTTCTTCCGCCCACTATGCTCGATCTCGACGAAGCCAACAGCCTCGAGGTCATCAACAGCCGCCGAAATGCTTCGATGCGGATGATCCGTTGCTCGGCTCAAATCTCGAATCCCGAACGCTGTATAGGAATTGTCGACAAGCAATGTGAGAATCTCCCCAGTACAGGTGTGACTGAAGAGGTCCGTAGAAGAGACAGGGACTGACAGCTCGAGTGATGCGCCCTGTTGGATACTTTTACTGCCCATGGATAGATATTCTCCCCAATTCATAAATAAATGCCGGCAATGAGGTCTCCTCCCAATGATGCTGATACGTCCGGTTCGGCTGGTACTCGATCGGTACCACAGTGTTGCTGGTACACCTCGAGGGCACGCACTCGACATTCTCCTGAAGACGATTGAACTGGCACTTGAACCCGAGGATGGGGACCATGCGCTCACCCGGCTGCTCGAGCGAGGCTACTTTTATGAGGTTGACGGTGAACTCTGTGTGACGATGCCAGAAAACTAAAAGTTCGCTATTCAATTCGTCTTTACAGATCTTGAACAAATAGTATGCGTCCTCGGAATCCACGTTCCCTCCCATATCGAGCTTGTAGGCAATCTGCACCTCAGGGACTACTATTGGGAGATGGATTTGCTCACCGTCATCTAGTCCAATAACTGCTCTCCGCTGATTTTGAAACGATGCGTGATTAAGATCCGTTGGTTTTAGTTCGACAGAGGGAACTCGCTTGCCATCACGAGCGACCCGAACCGGATCTCCGTGCTGGAACATCTCGTTTATACTCGAAAGAGGCATCGCCGATCCCCAGTAGCCACAACTCTCGAGTTCATCACTCAAAGCATCAATTGTCTCCCGATGTGACGGTTCCGCTACTGTTGATAGTCAACCCGGCTGTAGCGACTCAATTGATTACCACAAGCGACCCATCCGAAGCCCGCTCAATATCTTCAATCAGTTCTAACCACTCGATCCCAGACGAGGTCGTCTCTGCACCTACTCGGCGCTCAACAGCCGATTCGGGGACGCCGGTGTAGAGATCGTCGTCGTACTCGAACTCCCGAAGCGAAATAATAGCGCTTCGGACTTCACTTCCATTCTGGAACCGATCGTAGAGCGTTTGCACTTCCCTGTGAATATCGAAGACGAACCCCTGGTCTTCTAGCCGGTCCAGTTTATGCTTTATCGAACTGATGAAATCATCGTTGCCAAGCATCTCGAGTTGCGTCATAATCTCTTCGACGATCGTTTCGTCGTCAATTCCGCCTTGGGCGATGCGAATCATATCATCGACGTCGTCTTCCCGGTTGGCGACCGCTTTGAACAGGAAAATATCGTGTAGCGAGACCATTCGAACCGAAAGCCCGCCTTCATCGAATAGATGGCGACTCCGAGAGACCATCGGATCACTGAGGGAGATCACGCCTGCAACCTGTTCGTGGAATACGTCGAACCGTTTGCGGTCCTTTTCGAGAATAAACCTGTCTCGAGTTCGTCATATTCCTCGACGAGATCCTCTTGTGGCTCGTAGCCCGCGGAGCGAAGAACGTGCCATAATTGGCGAAGTTCGGACTCCCTCCTAACGATGAGACCGATGTCTTTCGTCGCGTTCTTGATTTCCGCCAATGTCAGTGCACCCCCACCAATCAGGTACACCGTCAGCTCGTCATCGATGAGGCTTGCAAGTTCACTGAATTGCTGTCGAATTGCGGACGATCTGAAGGTCGGTTCGCGACTCATAGGTTAACCTCGTACTCGGAGACCAGCTTCTCAAACTCTTCCCATTGCGGCGTATTTTCCGAAGTGATCTCCCCTTTGGTCCACAGGAACTCCACGAGCGGAAGTACAACGTCTTCGATACCATAGTGATTCGCAGAGTGCTGGAGTTCTTCCTTTGACAATCCCGTTTCGGCGACGAGCAACAGCGCGTACTTCCGGTGTCGTGAGTCGTTTTCTATGAGAAGTAGATGGCAGACAAGGTCTTCCGGACCAAGCGAATCCTGTTCTGTCGAATAGAAATAGTACTGCTCGGATTTCGTGAAGAACTGTAATCCGTGCTCGGCAAACGCATCGAGGCCCGTTCGATGGTAATTCGGGCTCTCGACATCGGTTTCGGTTCGGATGAGAAACTCCGTGTGGGATTCCCAGACGATTGTTCCGCCTCCTACGTCGCGTCTGATCTTGACGCGATGAATGTGATGCTGGAGCTCGTAAGCGAAGACGTGGAGTTCGTTGAACTCTGCTCTGAGTCTGTATTGACTATGATCCTTCGTCGCCATTGCCCGATTCGTTAGCGTCCGAAGATTCCGATAGATCGTTGCCCGACTCCGCCCGGTTCGATCTGTAAGCTCGGTTGCTGCCCACTGTTTATCGCTGCTAAGATAGTACAACACGTTTAGCAGTGAGGGCGTAAGCAAATCGGCGAAATCGACGTGCGGATTCGACTTCGTAAGCGACTGAAATACTTCAACACATCGTGCGTCGCTTGGTTTGGCGACGGAACGAGTTCCTATCCGTTCTCTGCTGATCAGATCGAGCCGTTCCAAGCCCCCAAGCGCCTCGGATACTGTTGCTTCTTGGTACTCTAACTCGCTAGCTAATTCCTGTCTAGTCTTTGGGGACTCTACAGCTGAAAGAACTCGTAACTCTTTCTCTTCGATCATATTATCTCATAATCGCCCAATCCTATTTAAGACCTTAGGTGATTATGAGATGAAATATATTCATTCTTATCTATGTGACTCAAAATTTCGAATGCTATATCGACGACAGATTGATGACGGGTTCGTCGAACCAGACAACCGGGCGCTTACTTCTGCAAGCTGATCTCGACCTTCAGACTCGAGGCTTCCTCGGGCATCTGCTCGAAGAGGTCGAAGAAATCGTACGAGAGGACACGACTGCCCACTCATTCGAACAGGAACTCGACGACGCGTACGAACGACTCGGTGAGCGAACGGAGACGGTTATCGACCAGGTTGAGTTTGATATCGAGGACGGTACGGAGAAGGTGAGATCCCATGCAAGCGATATTTTGATTCGCCAGCGCACCGGGATTCATGACGGACCCGACGATGCGTACGAGAAGGGGCTGCTCGCACTCGCTGTGCGTCGAAAGGTGGAACACCATGCTTATGCATTGATCCCTACTTCAAGAGATCCTCAATGAAGCGGAAGCCGTTCACGTACGTGACTGAATCACCGTACCCTTCACTAGCGAACACGCTCTCAGCCCCTTTACCGGCAAGAATATCGGTCGTATAGATGTACGCATGGTCTGCCCTCCCCTCTACGAACGCCTGGGCGGCGACCCCGGCGAGCGCTGGATCCGCACGTTCGATCTCGTCGGCAGGGCGATCATCCGCGTTCGCGATGTACCGCTGGATACCGTCCATCGTCCGTGATACTAGCGCGTTCGTATACTGCAACGGCTCTGCGACTCGCGCCCACCCCTCGTCGATTGCCGTGTCGATCGGCGGATCTTCTACATCGGGATCGTTGACGGTCAGTTCATCGTAGACGCGTTCGGGGAGGACGAATGTGATATCGTTCCGGCGAGCGAACGCTCTGACCACGCGATATCGGCGGTTCGAAGTTGCCCCATCGCTGCGAACAGGCCAGTATCCGCGATGTGAATGGCGCTCACGTGTCGTCGCCGGCAACGTCTCGATCGACACCCTCGATATCCGCGACCGACGCGCCTGCCTCCTCGATGTCGAAGTGCTCGTGGACAATGGGTCGAAGCGCCTGGAGGATGATCTCGGCCGCGAGCGGGGAGATATCGAGATCATGGGCCATCAGCTGGTGGGTGACCTCCCCACGCTCTCGATCCACGGTGTAGTTCAGTGCTGTCGCGAGGCCCGCGATTCCGTGCCGATCGATGTATGTATCGATGTCATCGTTGGTCGTGCGGCGCCCGACGGCATCGATGAGCGCTGGCGTGATCGTGTATTCTCGGGTCCCATCGGCAGCTGTGACGGTCAGGTCGATATCGCTCGCGACATACATCCGTGGTTGCTCGTCAGTCGTCGCCTCGAGGACGCCAGCGTCAACCAGCCGGTTGACGTAGGTGTATGCTGTCCCCTGCGCGAGGTCGAGGGCGTCCATCATCTCTTGGACGGTCGCTTTCTCCTCTTGATCGATATACGCATACAGCTGAGCGAGCTTCGGCTCCTCGAGAAGGTCTGCGACCGAGAGGAAGTCGCGGATGACGTCGCCGTTGGCTCGGTTTGACGTACGTGACATGGCTTTAGTCTTGATTACAGTTTACAGCGAAACAGTAAAGAGTGTTTGGGGTCACTCCTTCGGCGACGCGACGAGATGCTCCTCGAGGTCGCAACTCCAGTACGGAGCTGGTCTACTGGGACTACATCGCGCACACAGTTGCAGTGGTCCTTCCAAGTGACGAGTTCCACTCGAAACCGCGTGAGTGCTGCGAGTGTGTCGACGGCGAGTCTGCACCCGTCACCGGCGTGGTGGTTGCGCTCGCCGGGATCTGGCTGTGTCTGGATCGCACAATCGACGCAAATTGGGTGAGTGACCCGTTCGTCCGTCCCCCAAGTATGAGCTTCGCCAAGCTCCGACCGGGCGGTACATCGCAGAAGACACAGCCAGAGAGCATCTGTTGCATCACTCGTCCTCCTCATCGGCGTCGCGGCCGGCTGTCCAGCCCCGGTGGAAGACTGCTAACTGCATGATCGAATCAAACGCCTCGCCACTTGGATCGTGAACGAGCATTCGCTGTTCAGCGATCGGGATGACCACATCGTCTTCGAGGAGATCGCCAACGAGGCGTCGGGCGGTCGTTTCGTCAACGTCTGCTGTCGAGATACGAGTCGCATCTCGGTCTTGTGCAACCAGTTCGGTTTCGAGTCGTCTGTAATCGTTCGCTGTATCGTCGAGTGCATCTGGACCAGTCATGAAGAATCAGTTCGGGTACGCTTTCGTGCGCGCCTCATGCCTCATGGCGCTGACAGACTCTCCCCTCGATAGCAGGTGACTTGGTAGAGTGGGACAGCGGCTCTGGAATTATTAACCAACAATCTGGATCAACCCTCAAAATGTTAGCTAAAGTCGGTCACGCTGCCAAGAACTAGATGTCTCTCGTTATCATGGGTTCCTCGAGTGGGGATCAGACCGCGATTCTTGAATCGCCTCCCACACGAAAGGAACCAATAAACACCCAGCGGAGCAGTTGACTGGAGCGCTTTCGTATGGTGGCGGCTGGTGTGACGGAGCGAACACTCGATTGATTGGGTCTGTTGATATTCTATTGGCAATATTGATTGGCACAGAAGAGTGATGTGGATTATAGATTGAATTGGGACGTATTGAACGCTGTTTGATCGGATGAATGGCCTATTATCAGATAATCGGAGAAATCGTTATATGTGAAGTAACTCGTTACATAGGATATAACAGATGAACGTCGAAGTACGATTACCCCTTCCGGACGAGCAAGTCTTCCGGTACGCGGCGATGGACGATTCCCTCGAGATACTCGCTCGCAACCCGTCCGAAGAGTTCTCGAATCGAGACCTACAACGACTGACCGGGTACGGCGGTCCGAGCGTGTCAAAGGCACTTTCGTTGCTCGAGGCGATGGAGTTGATAATCAGGCGGGACGCGGGTAATCGGACCCTCTACAAGATCGACGAACAGCGGCTACACAACGCCGACGATCCGTTCCTCGAAATCCCGCAAGCGGAGTTTCGGGAACCGTTGAAGCGATTCCGCAAGCGGATCGACGATCAACTACCGTCGGTCGCTGGGATTCTCTGTTTTGGGAGTGTCGCACGCGGTGAGGCTGACCGTGCGAGCGATATTGACGTCTTCGTTCTCGTCGACGACAAGGAGGTGGTCTCTGTGCGGCGAACCGTCTCAGACATCGTTCGGGATCTCGAAGAAGAATCGATCGGCGGCGATCGATATGAGTTCGAGATCTTTGTCGAGTCTCCCGAGAGCGCTCGCAAGCGGGGAGCGGATCTCCAACCGATATTTCAGGAGGGCATTCCCCTCCTCGAGAGCGAGACGCTTCGGCGAGTGAGACACGACATTTTCGAGGTGACGGAATGACCTCGAAGGAACTCGAAGCAGCGCTGGCGGACGCCGAAGACGCATTTCAGCGAAGACCCGAGAACCCGGAAGTCGGACTTGAGTACGTCTCTGATTCGGACATCCTTCAACTGCGGAAGGCGTGCCGGCTCCTCGACGCCGCTGGCTTCCTGCTCGGTCGAAACGGCCACTACACGGTTATCATTGAGAGTTCCTTCGTGGCGATTGAGCGCTCAATCCAGTTTTACGTCGGGCAGAAAGGGTACGATGTCGCCGGCCAGCGCCATACAGAGGTGTACGAATTGGGCGTCAGAGCGGGTCTTTTCTCTCGCGACATTGCCGATCGGCTCGAAGAACTTTGGATCGAAAACCGATCGGAATCCTACTACCGGACCGGCGTTGCAGGTGAGTATCGGGCACAGACGATTCACAGGCTCGCAGTCCAACTCCACAACGAGATTGTTCGTCTCACCCGGACACAGGACTGTATCTGCGAGTGACCATCGCCAGGACTTCTCCAGTACCACATTAGTCACCGACAGTGCGACTTGTACTGGCATTTCAGTTACCTCGTGACGCCTCTTTGGAGCGCACAACAAACCCATTCGAGCGACTCGAGTCTGTCGGAAGTACCATCGCCGCCCGAGTGAGCCTGGACGTCGATAGTGGCTGCGCGCGCAGCGCAGCGAACACGGAGCGGAGAGTAGGGCGGTGGGATCTGGGTCGGTTCGGCCCACAGCATAAAAGGGGGAACTACATCAACTATTCATCCCACCACCGGCGACGTTCCGGAACTCGATATAACTCCAGCCCGTCAAGGCGAGCAAGCATCGTCCCTGGTACCAGCTCTTCGCTGCCGCCCGGAATCGAACCGTCTGTCCTTCGCGAACCATCGTCTGATTCGACCGTTGCCAGATCGTGAAGGGTGAAAGATAGTTCCCCTCGAAATATTCAGATGCTGCTTTCACAACCAAATTGCAACGAAAACGCGTTTGATTCGAGCGTATCGACTACCTCGAGATAGCCAATCGAGACGGCTTACTCTGACTCTGAGAGCGCCTCATCGACGTACTGGTCTTCCCACTCACGTCTCGCTTCGAGTTCGCGCTGGCCACGGGCAGTGATGGTATAGTAATTCGTCCGCTTATCGAGCTCGCCTTTCTCGACGAGACCCTTGTCGACGACCTCGTCGAGGTTGGGATACAGTCGGCCGTGATGGATCTCTGTCTCGTAGTAGTCCTCAAGTTCGTCCTTGATCGCCAGCCCGTGGGGCTCGTCTTGACCGGCGATCGTATACAGGACATCGCGCTGAAAGGCAGTCAAATCGTACATATCGGAATTATTGAGTATAGAGCTATAAACGTTCCGAGAGCTGATGAAAGAAATCACAGAGTGAGAACAGTATGGGAACGGTGAGCAGGCGGATTTACTGATCGAAACCAGTTGCAAAATTGATGTCGTTATTCGATGTTGAGCGCTGTCTCAATTTCAGCGTCGAAGTCGTCCATGGTCTGCGGGCCAAGGCGGACCTCGACACCTGCCTCAGTGAGCAGTTCTGTCATCTCCCAGCGGGTGACATCCGCCCGCTCTGCAGCCTTTCCAAGGGATATTTCACCGAGAGCATAGAGTCCAATCGTGGTCGCGAACTCCTCGGTATCGTCCACATGGGGACTGTGACGGTCAGTAGTCATAGGTTCGAAGAAGTAGTGGCTTATCCGGTTGAGCGCAGTGGCGTGGAGTATGGAAGGACCTCGAGTCCAAAACTCCGCGCAAGCGTAGCAATCGTCCCATCATACGTGAAGACAAAGCTGGCCCCAGCGCGTGTGGCTTCAAGAACGAGTGTGGCTTCTGTGATATTGAACGCAATCTTCTCACGTTCCTCGTACAATTGCGTTGCAGCCAAAAAGACCTCCTTCGGCGTATTCGAGAGCGTGGTGGTGCTCCAGTTATCACTACCGTGTAGTACCCGGATTGCTGAGTCTTCGATATCTGCCTGCAACTGAGCCGTTTCACGGGCCGATGTACCGTAGCGAACGCTGGTAAAGACCTCTGCAAGCACATAGACATTCGTATAGTAGAACGCCTGAGCACGACTGAGTTCGAAAAATCGATCAATGACCTGCTGGTGTCGTGCTGATCGGAGGTCAGTCAATCGAGCGAGTAACGCTTCTTTCCCCAAGAAGATAGTCGATTTGCCATGATCGGCTGGAAAAATGAGCGAGTCGCGATGATCAGGAACTGGGTCTGTTCCGTGCACCCTGTCACTCCTCGTCCGTATCACGCTCGACGTGGATTCGATCACGATCGAGCAACGAATCCTCCGTGTTGGCGAGCGGGGGTTCCCCAAGTTCGTCAGGATCGATACGACCACCACTTAGGAATCGCTCAAGTGGGGACGATCCATCGTTGGGTTCACTTTGACTTGACATGGCGAGACACTCCAAATGCTATTGTTAGATAGGTGGGTGCGATACAAAAAATCTCTGGTTCAGCGCATGTCACTGTCGATTGTCGCCTCAGTAGTCCCACCACCATTTCATCCCCGAGTCTCCTGCTAAACTCATGAACGAAAACTCGCTTCTCTACGACGAGGACCTTCTCAAGGAACGTGGCGATCAAGTCACCACTCTGGCCGTTCTGGACCCGAAGATGGAGTTTTGACCGGGACGATACCACTACGTCCGGATCGGATGATGTTCGGTCGATACGACGGTCGCGGTCGTGCTGTCGGTCAGAATGCATGTGTGGTTCCGGGGGCGATTCGGAAACCCCTCACCCCTCTTGGGGTGAAAAACACTACGCGGTGGGTTCGATAGCACTCTACGTCGGTCCCATATGCTGCTTTAATTTCCTCGCTCGAGGGGCTTTCACCGTCATCAAACTGAGCCTCACTAATTGCAAGGTCTTTCCAGAACCCAGCGCCTTCCGGATGATTCACAGACTCTCGCAGTGCGTAACGGGTGAATCACCCCGACCTCAAGGGTCGGGGTATTCTTCTGTGCCGCTGATAAACTCACTTCGGCTGTTGAATGCCCACTCGCACCACGTCTCATCGATGACTTCGCGGAATGACTGGGGAAATCCGAAGATTGATCCGCTCAATATCAGGATCACCGTTGTTTGCTTCAGCTTCAGACATACGCTTGTACGTTCGTAGTACATACACAAACCAGCACCGTCGAGGGTGTTGGGATCAAATTATGGCTACAGCACTCAACCGATCTATACAACCACACACTGCGTTGTTCGCCTCTCTGGTCAATTACAGTCATTTCGAACGCCTCACCCCTTCGGGGGTCGATAAACTCGGCGGAGAGCTTTGGAAGGGTCCTCAGTTGTTGTCTCCGACGAACCGCCGTGCACGGGTCCAGATCGAGTCGTCTTGATCAGCACTCCTCTCATCCACCTCAAGATTCGAAGCCTGGTCATGCCGCTCGAGTTGCTCCTCACGGGCACTGAGCCTCTCTCGAAGCGCTTCGTTGGTCGCCTCGAGTTCGGCGATACGCTCATCTTTCTCCTCGAGTGTTGCCTCGAGGTCGTCAACGCGGTCGGCCAACAGTCGATTCTTCTCGACTAGATATGCATGAGTCTGCCCTGGTTCGTCACGACTACCCGCGGTAGACGACTCGTTCTGGCTTGGACTCGCCTCACTCGAGTCATTTCGAGCATCCGGATCGTAGAACTCGGAGGTGTTCGCAATCGCTCGTTCGATGGTTTTCTCGCCGTAGGTCGACCCGTCGGCGTAGTGGACGTCATCCCACTTCTCCCGGAGTAGCTCTGATCGACGGAAGAGGTTATCCACTCGAGTATGGTCGCCACCGGTCCAGAACGCCAGCAGACAGCACAGCGCCATATCGGCTTCCGACTGACTCTCGTACCCAGCCATGTTCCCGTTCCAGAGTCGCTCGAATTTCGTCCCGTTTGACGCATTTCGAGCCTTCTCAAGAAGTTCCGCATCCTTGAGCGAACCTCCCTGATTACGCTTCGTCTCCGTTGTGAAATCGGGCTCAGACTCCTGCTGTATTTCTGTCTCGTTCTCGTTTTGAACCGCCGATCCAGCGATGTATTCGTTGTACACAACCTCGAGTGCACCAGCCCGTTCAACGACCCGAGATGGTGCCGACTCAACGTGATCGCCTGTCACAGTGAAAAACCGTGCTTTCTCGTACATCTCGACCGACCCGCGCCGACTTCGATCACCAGGAATCGACCCACGAACGATGATGTGATAGCCAGTCCCCGACGGCGAAACCTCAGTAAACGAATCCAACTCATCGATGATCCCTCGAGCCTCCTCGCTTGGCGACCCCGTTTCTGGATCGCGACAGTCGTCAAGGTCAATTCCAACGAACGGATCTTCCTCCGTGAAGACGAACCCAATACCGGCAGCATCTCCACGCTCGAAATACTCGAGTGCCTCATCGAACGACCGCCACGTCTCTGGATCAGTTGCCGAAGCAAACTCAGCTACACCAGGGACAATAGGTACCTTAGTTACCTTTTCTCCCCGTTCCTTGCGCTGCCAGCACACCCACTGTTCTCGAGTCTGCAATTCTATTGGAATGCGTTCCCTCTCGACCAGACTTGTTTGATTCGTAGTCATTTGTAATCCTCGTCCTGTGACGGTCTCATTTGCGCCGCCAATATCGTATCATCGGCACGATAAAACAAACCGTATCGATACGTCCCCTGGACACCCACTTCTGCGGATGGATCCCATCCAATACTAGTTGATTTTGAACGCAGTTTTACTATGGACAGTACTACCGTCTGGTGGTTTCTACCCTGGACACCGAAATTCCGAATACCCGTATCCAGTGATTTACCCTGGACAGCACTTTCGGGATTGGGATGTAACGGTCTAACGGTGGATATACATCGAGAATCTGGGGGTGGAAATACTCTGGACACCCGATGTTTTGAAATCCCAGTTTTAATCATATCTCACCAGACTTGTTTACTTCATCGAGAAGACGTTCCCCAGACTCGCTGAGAGCGATACCTGTATGAACTGTGATACGCTCACCATCTCTTCGTTGCCGATCACTTTCAACAGCGATTCGGTCACTCAACTTTCGTCCAAACCAGACATCATTCGTATAGTCGAGGCCGTGATCCTTCGCCCACGAAACATAGGCGAGATACAGCGCTTTCTTTGGAACCGCGCTATCTTGCTCTTCAACGACGAATTGATCGACAAAGGCGCCAACCCCATCTTCGTCTGGGTCTAATTCAAATGAATCCGTGGCCGGAGTCGGGTCCTGTGTACCCGCTTGTTTGACTGGCGACTCACTCGTCCGAGAACTGTCTCGGGTCGAGTTCTCAATCGAAAGTGCCGTTTCTAGCGGTACTGTTTCGCCGTCTCGGTATAGTTGTGGGCCCTCGTTCTGTGGTAAGACGACGATAGAATAGCTATCACGGTCGTACGAGGGATTTGGAAGGTCGGCCTCTGGAACGAACGGCCGCTTAATGGGTACCCACTCAGACTCGAGCGCGTCTACCGTTTCATAGACGTGCGTTTCACCTCGTTCGTAGACGGTATACTGGCCGGTTTCTCGGTCATAACTATAGTACGCTGGGAGGGAGTCTTTCGCGATGTCAGCTACGGTCGTCCGAAGGAATTCTGTTTCACCATCGGTCAGTATACCCTCGCCTCCATCACGTCTCCAAACGGTTCGTGTCGAATCATCAGTAACTGGCCGAACGGCAGTTACCCCACCGCGAACTGATGCTCCACCACTGAATGTGACAAACGAGTCCGTGTTGTAATATCTCTCCGTCCCATCCGCCATTTCTCGAACTGGTGCTTCCAAGATATTCTCGAGACGAGACGCCAACTGTGGGCCATCACCGCTCGGTCGAACAACAAATAAGGGGATGCGATCATCTTCTTGTGCACGCTTGAGGTTTTGGAGGACCTTTGCCGGTCGATTCGGAGTCGTTGTTTCGGATTCCAGCGCAAACTCGACATTATACTCGGGATGAGTTGCAGTCCCGTCAGGCTGTTCGCTTCCATCCTGCTCGAGAATGTCAACGGAGAAACCGAGTTTCGTGAGAGCAACTTCGAGATCGAGGAGCAATGCATCATGATCCGAGCTTCCTGCAGACCGGACATTACCCGTCTCCGGTTCAGCAATTTCTTCTCCCTCGTCAGTCAACCGAACGACTACCGTGTCATTGTGAACGCCGAGATCGACATCGATAAGGGGCGACTCCTGACGGACATCGGGAAACTCCTCGAGATCTGTGTCGACGTCAACACCCTCGGGTATCTCATCACTCTCGCTCTCGAGACGCGTAAGCACTTCTTCGTCGACGGCGGTCACGTTCACCCAGCCGTTCTGATCACGGCATCCCTCCCGCAACTGGATCGTTCGAATTGCTTCGGCCATTACCCGATCAACAGTTAACGCATCTGGGCTGGCTGCTTCGTTGTATTCCCGATACATGAGATTGCGAAGGATCTCCGTATCAGTTACTGGGTCCGTTCCATACTGTTCGAGGCTCTGATCGATAATCTCATCGACTTTACGTGGTCCTCTCAATGGAGGATACGGTGGAAACGTCCGAAGCAATACGGGTTCGGAGTAACGACCACCAGATAACGGAATTCGGGTCCACACTTTGAACTGGTCTGTCGTGATGAGATCTTCTGCCGTATAGTTACGGAAGCGTTTCATCAACAACTCAGCGTCGTCGTTGTCGTTGACTGAGAACGTGAGCAGATTATCGCAGTTGTTCTGCATCGCTTTCAGCGTCTCTTCTTCGAACTGTGATGGATACTGGGAGGCAAGCGTTACAGAGAGACGCATCGACCGGGCTCGAGCGAGCATCGACTCGATATCGAGATTATCGCTCGCAATATCGTCGAACTCGTCGCAAAGAACGAAGTACGGATCCGGAGTCGTATCGAGCTCATAGGATCTGCGCTGGATCGCAGACCATAGATTGCGCATCACGCCGAGCGTAACCATCTTCTTAATGTCCTTGTTCTCGACGGGCGTACGGACAATGACGATACGATCGTTATCGATGACATCCCGAAAGTCGATAGTACTCTCCCGATGAGCAATGATTCGACGAATCACCGAATTTTCGACCCAGGACTTGATGCGTTTCAGGAGTGGCCGAACGGTCTCGTCTTCCATCTCGGCAATTTCGAAACAGAACTCCCGGAGATATGGGTCAGCAACGTCGAGTGCAAAATCCTCGCGTCGATCGGCGTTAAGCAGAATGAAGTACATATCGATAACAGAGAACTGCTTGTCCGACTTCATCATCGCTCGAGCCATCGATTCTGTAATCGCCTCCATGTTGATTCCCCAGTAGTCGGAGGTATCGAAGACGGCTTTCAGATTCTCGACCCTGGCTTCGATTTCGTTCTCGAATTCCTCGGGCGTCTCACACTCGGGCACCTCGAGAAAGTTGAGCCCGATCGTCTTTTCGTGCGTCGTCGCCCCCGGTTCAATCCAGATGACATCCTCGAGCCGATGTTCGGGAAGCATTCGGAGCAATTCGCGCGAATCGCGGCCCTTGGGGTCAAAATACGTGAAGCCGTATCCCGAATAGGCCCACTGAACCATCATATTCAAGAGTGCGGTCGTTTTTCCGTATCCGGTCGTCCCGGCGATCCAGTTGTGCCGGAAGAGTGACTCGAAACGGAGCGGAGCCTCGCGAAAACCCGTCTGTGGATCCTCTGTATAGCCAACCCAGAGTGGAGACTTCTCAGCGTATGATCCAGATTCGAACATCTCCCGAACGATCGGGCCGGCGACCGTCCCTTCTGCGCGTGTTTCCGTAATCACCGGCTTCCCACCGACACGAATCGTCTCTCGACCAACTATGTCGTACTGTTCGTCGATATTTGTCTGCTGTTGGGAGGATTTACTGGAAACTGTGTCTCTGGGTCTCTCCTGTTCGTCGGTGGTTGAGGCAACGACGGATGTATTTTCACCGGAACCCTCGTCTGTTGGTGAACGGTCACTGTTCTGGTTACTACTGGGAGAGTTCGCCTCACTGCCGAAGAACCGATCAAGAACCATCGAATCCCTCCTGATCCTGAATTGGCTCCTCAAACTGGCTCGTTGCCTCCACTGGAACACCAGACGATTGGCTTTGCCGTTGTGAGCCTTCAGATTCGTACCGAACACTATCCGCGGGAATACGGTCGCCTCGTTGCGTGTATCTCCAATCGATTTTTGGCGTTTCTATGTCCGAATTCGGGATGTGAGCGACGCTGGCGAGTTCGTCGACGGTCAAAATCATATTTCGATCAATCCATTGTCTCTCACTCATTCGACGAACAAACGTCCGAAGCCGTTTGGCCCGTTTTGAATCTCTGCGGTGCCAAACAGGGTTGTCGTCAAGCCCCTGTTCAGTGATCGCGTTGTAGTATTTCCTGAACATTCCAGCGACGCCCTGTACTCGAGCTTCCGCTTCCTGCTGGTTCGCCGAGGCTGCAAAAACGCGAATATTAACGTGGAACGCCTGTTCACCGCGTTGTTGTTCAATAGTCTTCGCAGCCTGCTTGTCTTTTGCACTGGGTGGTCGCGTTTGCGGATTGAGCCATCCTACAGACGACCCCTGGCGAAGTGCTTGGGCCAGTTCGTCGACGCTATTGTGCTTGAAGCGGTCACCGTCAGTCCACGATTGTTTTGCTGGTCGGAAGACGATCTGCGTAACGACCGTACTATCGTCGAGTGACAGCATTTCGCTCGTGATTTCACCGTATGGGTCCATCGCGAACCCTTCACTGTTGTAGTGGCGAATAGGGTAGTAGGGGATTTTCTCCATCTCGAGCCAGGCTCCAGCAACAAATTGGTCCGTCTCGATGATCGGAAACGCGTGGCCTTCTTCGACGACGAAGACTTCGCTATTCGCGTAGTTGTTCCCAACGCGGCGTCGAAACTTGTCGGCGGCTGCTTCGGTAGCAGCGTGCATATAGAAGGTCACTTTCCCTTCATCGAACCAGACTTCGAACGAGTGGTGGTCACTCGTATTTGCTCCGCGGAAGTTCGTCGTCACATCGTGAACTGACTGCAGTAAGCCAGCCGCACTCTCGATCCCGGCGCTTTCCTTGTATGGCCGAATCCGAAGCAACACACCGGAAGCATCTGCAGGCTGTTGAATGAACGGCTCATCAAAATCGAGTTGAGTCGCTGTGTACTGCGGTGACCTACTGAACACCGAACCGAGAGAGGTTGGAAGAAGTCCACTCATCGTTCACCTTCTGTTGTGACCTCTGACTCACTTTCTTGGGTCTGAGAATCTGCATCCGAATAGCTGAGCGTTGTAGACGAACCGTCCGAAAGCGTTGCCTCGAGGACTGCATCAACGAGTTCCTCCTGTGTGAATCCCTGCTCGAGAATCCGAGAAACGGCTGATTCGGGGATATCGAACCGGTTCGTGAGCGCGTTGCGTCGAGCCTCGTTCTCGACGAACTGTTCGAAGGAAACGTACTCCTCCGGATCGCTGTTGATCGCTTGCTCGATAAACGTTCGATCGTCGGAATCGTAGTCGATAACACGCTGCTCGAATTCATCGGCAACGACGTGCAATGGATAGGTACCGTGTTCCTCGACGCGGACGAGCGACTGACTGTACCCGAGGTCTTCCTTCCCAGCGTCAGCACTTCGAACGTACCGTCGCTGTTCTTCTGTTAACCCAATCTTTTCTGCCGTTTCGTCGTCTAAGTCGGGGAGCTTGTGGAAGACTTTGACCGGGCACATCCCGATGATTTTCTCAGCCTGCTCAGTTTCGTAGAACTCTTGGGCCGTCTGGGAAAGTAGCACCATCCGGAGGCCGGCATGGCGCTGGTGACGAAACGCCGTCTCGAGAAAGTCGAGGTTGGCCTGATCTTCGAAGAGATAGTGGGCTTCGTCGATCGCGAGTTCGACGTTTCGCTCTGTGTTTTTCGCCTGCTGGTAGATCGTCGACAACAGCAGTTGCATCAGGAAGGTCTGACGGTCGATCCCCGAGGCGCTGCCCTCAATCTGGCCGAGATCGATGTAGACGACTTTGTTGTCCCCCTCGAGGATGTCGATCTCCGACTGGTGAGAGAGGTTTTCGTAGGACCCACCTTCACGGAAGGGCTGGAACGCAATCGCGAGTTCGTCCGCATACTGCGCCGCTCGCTCGCGTGCAGACGCAGACTCTGCAATGTTGTGCTCGTCCGGGTTCTCGGCGATGTCGCAGAGGATCTGGTGGACGTCCTGCATCGTCGGCGAGTTTTCCGACGTATGCGTCGAGACGTCATCCTCGCTAATCCCTGCCTGCCGGTAGGCTTCGTCGATCACATACGAGAGGACACCGGTCTCGGCACCGAGTTCGATATCCCGAGCGTTGAGGAAGTTCTCGAGAACGGCGTATACCTCGTCTTTCTTCGCTGAGAGCGGCGAGATGCCATCGGTGGACTCGAGAACATGCTGAGGCGTTTCGCGAATTTCGAGTGGATTTAGCTTCGTATCGCCACCGACAGTGATCGTTTTCGCGTTCAAGGCATCGGCAATCCCCTGAAAGCCACCGACTGGATCGATGAGCACGAGCATCGTATCGTTGCGACGCTTCATCATTCGAAGGTGGCGCATGATATCGCCGAACGTCTTCCCGGCACCGGGCATGCCGACCACGAGTTCACTGTGACCGGTCTCGAGCTCCCACGGATTGATTCGGATCGGTGAGCCGTTGTGGCCGTGGTAGCCGTACTCGATGCCATCGTCCATCATCTGGTAATTCGACGAGAAGGGGAACATCGCCCCGATCGCCTGATTCGTCAGCGTCGACATTCGATCACGACCGAGTTCGTTTCTCCCGAGCGGCGAGACTGTCGCGAGCCCGCGCTCTTGCCATCGACTCGCGACTTTCACCGTACAGTTTGCTGGCGCGTCCTTGATGATTGAGCGCAGTCGAGTCGTCTGGTTCTCGAGTTCTTGCTGACTCTCGGCAGCGAGTCGGATGAACACGCCGCCCCGATAGAACGACGCTTTGTTCGCACGAACGAGCGACCGCATGTACTTTGCCTGGTCGATATCCTCCTGCAGATCCTCGGATTTGAGGCTGTTCGAATCGTGCTGGTTGATCTTCAAGTCCGATATCCAGTCTGCCATCATATCCTGGGCTGACTGACTCGCGAACGGATCGAGGTGGATGCTAATATCCGTCTTGAGGTCGGTCTCGAGCAACAGTCGCTCGAAGAGTCCATCGGATGGTTCTTCAGGGAACTGTTCGATCCAGAACGTCCGGACGAACGTCTCGTCGTTGATCACGGCATAGGTCGTCTCCCAATCGACCGTCGAGGGAGCGATCGCTGACTGATGCATCGTCGACGTGTCCGGCAGCCGATTCTCAGCGGGAACCGACGTTTCGTTGTCAGTGCTGTCTCCGTTGTTCTCCTCGTTGCTCGCTTCGTCGAGGTCCTCGAGGGAGAACTTCCAGTCATCGTTATTTTGCTCTCTTCCATTCGATCCCGTGTTGGGCGAATGAGTCGAATCGGTCATTGCGTCGAGGACATCATCAGGATCCGGCGTGGCTGGGACACCGTCGCTGATCCCATGGGAAACGACTGGGAACGTTCCGATCGCGCTCGTAATATCAGCGTATTCTGCCGATTGGCACGTCCAGTATTCCTTCGTAATCCGAGCGAGGTCATATGCATCGACAGGCCTGATCGAGCACCGGTACAACGACGAGCCGCCACGCCGGAGTTGTGTAAGTCGCGATTCTAATTTCTCTTCCTTGAGTTGATCTCGCTTGGATTCACTCAGACCCTCAGACTGGAACCGTCCGAAAAATCGACCGAGAGCAGGTAGTTCAGCCAGGTAGGCCAGTACGCTATCGCCTGTTTCGTCGAACTGCTCGATATCGGCGTTGGTGACAGCGGTGATGAGATAGTACTCACGAATCGTCGTCGTTTCAGAGTCCAGATCTCCGTTTTCGTTCGTATTGGCCGAGACGTACTGCTCGAGAAGCCGTTTCAGGACCGGACGTGATCGGACGTCAGCATCGCCAAGCCGATCCTGGTGTTCGCGAACGACGTCGTCCTGATCAACCTCTCGGCTGGTGATGTAGATCTTCACGGGAAAATCAACTGTCGAGTTCACGAATTCCGAAAGTGACTGCACGGCTTTTGCCCAGGCCTCGTCATCCTCGAGGGCCATGTTCGCTGGCTCAACTTTCATCGCCCCGACGAGTGCGCCGTCCGTCCGTTCGATGGCGTGTGGATAGACCCGGTTGAGACGGGTCATATAGCGGACCTCGCTGTTGTCCTCTCCACCGTGGGTATACTCCTTGTTTTTGATCGCCCACCCAAACCGGGCGACAAGCCACTCAGTGAGCCAGAGATAGTCGGGCTTGACTTTGTGAAGCAAGAAGAGGAGGACTGTGAGCATACTCCCGAATCCGAGTGTCGGGATCGTCAGCGACGGTGGAACGAACGTCGCGGCAATAACGGTGACGAACGCCACGGCGAGGAACAGCATGAGCTCGCCAATCGTGTACCCCTGGAAAAACGCCGTTGTGCCGCCCAGCGACTGATGGATCTTTCGTGCGTTATACTCGCTATCCGCTGTGTTGGAACTCATGAAAATTACCACCTCGAGACCTTTTGTTTCGTGTTTTTGAGCCCTTGCTTCGCTTTGGCCGACGTCTTTTGCTTGGCTCTTCGAGCATCGTCTTTCGCCTGATCGCGTAGTCGGCCGGTGTCCGATTTTCGGACCTTGTTGTACTGGCCGGCGTGTGCTTTCGTCGAATTGGCTGATGCGCCGAGTTTGTACGCTTTCGAACTGCCGCTCCCGAGTGTTGCCTGTCCACTCTTCGTGACCGCGCCAAACTGTTCGTTTGCGTAGCCACGATGGACGTTTCGAGCACCGCGAACGGCACTCCCAGAAGCGGCTTTCGCCTTCGCGGCCCCAGCTGTCGCTGCTGCTGGATTTGATGCGGTGGCGCCTTTCTTGGCGATCGTTCGCACTGCTGGACTACTCCAGTAGACAGTCATAATCATCGCGATGATCGCTGCGGGGATCAGCGTCAATCCGATAAACAGAGAGAATAGGCCGTCAGCTGTCGTTTCGATTCCTCCGACTTCCCATCCTAATCTGAAAAGAATTGCAGGGGGAATCCCAGCGAGTACTACTCCGGGGTAAACTCCTGCAGCACGGCGAGCCATGTTTGCCGCAGAATTAAACGGCCAAACTTCCATTGCCCAGAGGACACCCAGTAACGGCATTACTGGTGTCAATACCAAAATCGCAATCCACCGAAGAGCGACGACAAATCCAGCAACTACGAGGAAGAAATTCGAGACAACAACCATGGCCAGAATCGTAAACATTCCTCCAAGAGTAGACTGAATGAGTCCGCCCAGTCCTGCAGACATATCGTCTACTGGCGCTATTGTCATTCCAATTGCGTCAATAAACTGTAGCGGAACCGAAACTAATGGAAACCAGATGAATGTACCCATGAACACGACCCCCAGTCGTCTCAAGAGACGTTTTCGGCGATATTCACTCATCGAGCCCGCTCGAAGGCCAATAAAAGCAAACGCGATCACAATCAACATGATCGCTAACGGCATTATAAATGCGAGATATACATCTTGATACAAATTATCCCATGGCGCGTTATCTGGTGTTCCAACGACCATATATCCTGAGTCGGACTCTGGGGTTGGAACGCCGACGATAGGACCTAAGAGTGCTTCATAAATATCGTTCACAAGACTGAGAAGCGCATCGGTGAAATCCTCGAGGACGCTCTCAATCCCATCCTCAACTTGACCCTGAAGCCAACCCATTCAGGTGTCGCCTCCGCTATCAATTGACTCGCCTGAGCTACCCTCGACAATAGCAAGGTCGCAGGACTGGTCATCACCGTACTCGATTTGCTGAGTATACGACGGGTCTGGTCCAACCTGCACGACGGCCGTCGCAGTCATCGATTCCGTTCCGAGTTCTCCACAATCGAGTGTTCGGAGTGCATTTTCAGTTCGATAGACCGGCCCTTCTGAATAGACGATTGTTTCTCCTGGGGGCAAGCGTACCTCATGATGGTACGACTGCGATTCCGTTGATTGCAACCGTGCAACCGGAGCATCCCTCCACTGAATTTCCGTAAGCAACGAGGGAATCGTTCCGTCGTTCTCGACAACAATAGCTGCATGTGTCTCCCAAACGGACGAATCCGTCTCCCAGTCCATATCAGGATGTTCCGCGGCCCACAGCACGTCGGTTATTTCGCAGTTTGCGTCGAGCGTAATTGTCGTAGACTCAATCTGCTCGTCATCCTCGAGAGCAACGAGCTCGTACTCACCAGTGGCCAATTCGTCATCATATCGTCCGAGGATCTCGAACGAGACCTCGGTTTCGTCGTCCTCGAGACGCTCTTGATCGTACAACTCTCCATCCGGGTCAACGAGATCCACAAACTCAACCGAAATATCGTCAGCAATCTCAATCTCGAGATCGGTCTCACTCATCTCGACGGTAGTGAAGACATCACTCTCTTCGGTCTCAAGTCCAGATCCATCATCGGTACTATTGCTCGACGAATCTGAGGGGGAGTCCGATGTACAGCCGGCAAGAGCGGCTGTACTGACACCAATACTGGCAAGAACTGATCGACGAGCGATACGGCTATCGGTAGTGGTATTATTCTCGTTCATGGTTATCTGTAAGTCCGAGAAATGCACCGCTGGACAGGTAGTCAAACCCGTAGACGGCAAGGGCAACTGGGAGGAACCAAAAGAGTGTCACGAGGGCGAACTGCACGAGTTGTGCGAAGTCTGGATACTTCGGGGGTATTTTCGTTCGATCCTCCGCTGTGGCGTATAGTGCGTCCGCATGCCACCACTCTTCAGGCCCGTATTCGCCGTCAACAAGTAACGACGGCCGCTCCTCGAGATGGAGGAGGGCCATTCCGCTGGCGTTGACGGCAGCCGACTGGTTGCCGACTTCGACCCGCCCAGTCGTTACTGGCTCTCCAGTTGCGTTTTCCGTGACTTCTGCTTTGACAACTGTCCCCGAAGACGTGTCCTCGAGGACGGTGAGTTCGAGATCTGTTTCGCGGACGGTTCCTTCTTCCTCGAGCGACACCGATTGCGACTGTCCACGAACAATGCCGTGAACGGTTACCTCGTCAAATGTGCTTGCTGAGAGTGTCTCCGATTGCAAAGCAACCGATGTCGCATTCACGTAGTGATCAGCGGGGGTGATGTCGATTTCATTGGGGAGAGATGGCCCCTCGTGTTCACTCCCCCACGCCTCTTCGATCACCAGCGGTGGTTCAGCGGTATCCGTCGCTTCACTCGGCATATCTGGTTCTGCCTGATAGGGAATTGCGTAGATCTGTGCCGGACGAACTGATGAATTCTCTCGAGTCGTGTCCGTCCCTGTCCGTGACACCATCGTGTGCCACCCGTCATCTCCCGCGGAATAGAATCGCCAATTTCCACGAACCTGCGCATCGTCGTCGACGTCAATCCCTGACCAGACAGTATCGGGGTGGATAACCGCTCCAGTCCGCTCGTCGTCAGCTTCGAACGCGGTTCGGCTTCCATTTGCGTTCTCGAGTTGATTGACAACTGTTTGTCGGGACTCGGTTGCAGTTACCTCTTCAGATGGGTAGTTGATCTCGGTCTCCCATGACCCATCACACGAGTCCGTACTACTGTTATAGTCATCGCACGTCCGTTCTTCATGACGAAGTTGCGCGGAAATTTCCACCTCTGTCGTCAGAGTAGGGTCACCCGATAAATCGCTGTACTCGAGCGTCGACCGATGGCTCTCGTTAGAATCGATGAGTTGGCCGTCAGCCAGTAAGTCGACACTCTCAATATCTGTCTCGTCAATGGACCACTCTTCGCGTACTGGGCCACTCTCGTTGTCGTCTGGAACCTGTACGCGATAATCGGTTGTAGCCAGAACCTCGCCCTTTGGTGCGATATACGTGGTTGACTTGTTACCCGACTGGAGTATCGTCGATGGTTGGACCGCAAAGATACTGACGTGTACATCTTTGATGTAGCGCCCGTCCTCGAGTTCTGCTACCTCTGGATGGACTGCTGTCTCTTCATCACCAGCGGAGAAATCATCGAAGTCACCACTGTTCCAGAGTTCGACATCCTCAACGGGTTCCTCGAAAAGGAAGTCCGTCGATTGCGAAAGCCGCTGGGAGAACTCCTCAGGTGATGAAACGTCCTCGTCGAAGTCGTCGCTCGAGAGATTTTCCTGATTTGTGGCTTCGGACCATAATAACGGGAACTGAGTTTCGTTGACCCCGTAATCAGGTCCGTCCTCGGGGATCGCTGTGCTCGAGTTCGAATCTGGAGAGGGAGACGCTATGGAACTCACCAGGCCGATTATGAGGCTACTCGTAACGAGAAGAGCGAGGACGACAAGCACCGAACGGAGTGTGGCCATTTGCAGTGGGTGGGGGATGTGATTTTCGAGTGGTCCAGTCGGTGGATTAGAAGGGCTTCACACAATCGGAGAAGTTGAATCCCATTTGGCTTCCGACGTTGTCGATAAGTTCCGGCGAAATAAGGGCAAGGACGATAATTCCGAACCCAATACCCGACATGACCAGTCTCTCCTTGGCGTTATTCTTCTTCTCGGGATTTCCACCCGCACGCATGTACGAGAGGCCAGCTCGACAGACATAGAAGCCTGTTGCAGGGAGTCCGAGTCCAGCAATCGCCCCGAACACGATTGTAATCCCAGTTGCGACGCCCGTTCCACAGTAAACATCGCCGACATCCGACTGTGCGGACACTGAGCCAGTGATGACAACCAAGAAGGCCATCCACACGGCGATCGAGACTATCCGCGGAGAAACGCGGACGAACAGGTGACGTGTACGAGTCGACAGCGTCGGTGACTCATCAGGTCGGTTAGCGGGTTTATCCGGCGAGTCAGAGGGGGTTCCATTACTCATATTAGTGGAAATTTGGGGCTTGCTCTTCATGTTGTAGCTCGATGCCCTCGGTAGGAGATGTCAGTTCAATCAGGATACTTATGTCGTATCCACGGTCGCAAAGGAGTTGATCGACAAGTACGACAAGATCCTGACGGTCGCTGTTGCGATGGACTATTCGATTAGTCATAACCTCACGAATGAGCCCGAACGGACTGATGCTGGTTGTCCATCTTAGAAATAACGCGTCGATAGACATGACCGAACTAGTTGTATTGACGGTATTTCGGATCATTCTTTCCTCCGTTAAAGTTCAGCACTAAAGACTCATTATCTCATGTACATAATAGTTTCTATTAGGGAATAGCATGAAATCAGTATCAGTAAAATCTCGTAAATAACTAGAATACATTGACACTTGGCTTGAATTGAAGTGGATTAAGACATAGATCTGGGCACCTTCTACCAGTACTTTCGAGTTCTAATTCTGGAGGCTCTGGTGAACCACTAGATGGCGGCGACTTACACCGTGGGAGATCACGTCGCTTGAGGCGTCACACGGGTTCGATCGTGACTGCACCCTGAGGAATCCGGTAATGACGAATCATTGGCTGGTCTCAGGAAGACAGCAAGACCTACAATCCGACGAAGTATGGCGATTCACTAGAGCCGATGAGTGTATACTCTTTCCGAAAAACGTAGCTAAAGAAGAACTACGTACGAAGTGGATTCTTGCTAAGGAAGGTGCATATGTCTACTCAGAAGATATTCAGTAGTTCCTCCGCACTGAGCGATAACTACAGATGCTTACTTATCGCATCGTTGCTGAGTATGCCAATCAAACGAGACAGTGATACTCCTATGCAGGCGGGTCTACGTCGTCGCCAAACCCACTTCCGTACGATTCGATGACTTCCGTAACGGTGACCTCATAGGCATCGTACCACTCTGTCCACCGCTGTTTCGCCTCTTTGTGTTCTGAATATGCGCCGAACGTCTCAAGCGCGCCTAAGGACTCCCAGTAGTATGCGACGAGAACCTCCTCACTCTCTGGAGCGTGCCACGTTCGCTTACCGAGATAGCCTTCCGTGTCCTCAGCAGCCGCTTGTATCGCGTCATTCAACTCATGAAACTCTGCGTCGTACTCCCCGGGATCGAGGCGGAACATAACCAAATACGTCATGACTGTGCCTTCGTCCACACGAACAAGATGCCTCCCCTTGGAGCATACAATGGTTAGCAAGCAACGACACGCCGACACACACCCGAGTCGGATTTAGGTTTCTGGCCACCTTCGCCGGGAACTTCACACCTAACCTTCGCAACTGAAAACATTCCTATGAACACCCCTCTAAATCGGGTCCGAGTAGGTCTCGTGGTGAGTATCTGATGACACGACACAATAGTCAATCCGACGGGAATCGATTCGCAACCATCGCAGTCGGCGCAGCTGGAACCGAGACGCATCCTCACAGAGATGGAACGAACGACGTCGTCCCGCCGATCCACCTTTCGACTACGTTCGAGTGGACTAGCGGGGAGGGCACCAATGAACACGACTATTCGCGCGAGAGCAATCCGACGCGGGCAGCCCTCGAAGCGCAGTTAGCCCGCCTCGAAGGCGGCGAACATGGGTTGGCCTTCGCCTCCGGAATGGCCGCCACATCGACGACGATGCTGTCGCTGGTCCCCCCTGGAGGCCACGTCGTCTCATCGGACACCATCTATAGCGGAACCGAAAAACTGCTCACGGAATACGTGGCCGGACATCTCAGTGTTGACATCGACTTTGTTGACGCCCGTGACCCCGACAACGTCGCCGATACAGTCAACGCAGACACTGACTTGATCTGGGCAGAAACACCGTCGAACCCCTTGATTAGGTTGTGCGATATCCAAACGATAGCCGACATCGCCGATGACCATAATGCTCTGTTCGGCGTAGACAGTACCTTTGCGAGTCCGTACTACCAAGCCCCACTCGAACTAGGTGCTGACATCGTCATTCACAGCACTACCAAGTATCTCAACGGGCACTCCGACTCGATCGGCGGTGCTGTTATCACCGATGACGATGGTGTTTTCGAGCAATTAGCGTTCGCGCAGCGGGTCGGACTTGGGAATATGCTTTCGCCGTTCGACTGCTACCTCGTTGCGCGAGGCATCAAGACGCTGCCCGCGCGGATGGAACATCACGAGAAGAACGCGATGGCAGTTGCCCGGTTCCTCGAAAGCCACGATCGGGTCGCTTGTGTCCACTATCCGGGCCTTGAGAGCCACCCGCAACACGATCTTGCGAGTGAGCAGATGTCGGGGTACAGTGGGATGCTGTCCTTTGAGTTCGATGGCACACTCATTGAACTTGAGGCGTTCATCGAGGGACTTGAGGTATTCACGCCGGGAGCTAGTCTCGGTGGAGTCGAGAGCCTTGTTGAGGTACCGTCACTAATGATCCCGGACGAGTTCAGTCGTAGTGAGGAGTCAGCGGAGATTCCCGAGACGTTGGTCCGGGTATCCGTTGGTCTCGAAGACGCCGATGACCTCTGCGAGGATCTGCGGACGGCGCTATCGTAGGCGCACGTTCCCCTTTCCTCCCGACCATCCCGATCCGCAAGCGGGTCAATTGTCCACCAGATGTGGCAGTCACAAGCGGGAATGCGAACTGTTTCTAAACGAGAGAGTGCGGGTTATTCGACCGGTTCGATTACGTCTCCGGAGCGAATCATCCCATCTTCGAGAATGTCCACTCGGAGCCCACCTCGGTGAGTGAGCGCCTGCAATACGCCGTCCTGAGTGATGCGCTGAAGATGATTACACGGTTCACACAGCCGATCCCCTCGACAGATGGCGTCACCGACTCGGAATCGTTATCCAACGAGATGATTGAGTGCAATATCACGGGTTTCGATGTTTCGTCGGTGTTCTCCCGGTGCGAGTTCGATGCCCGCTTCACGTTCAATTGCTGTTACAGCCTCTTGCTCGATCAACGTGAGGTCGTACCCATCGTGGCGTTCCTCATCTGGCTCCCACTCGACGAAGGTTCCCGTCTCAATCTCGCTGAAGTAACGATCACCTCGAAGTCCCTTTCCAGCAACTGCTTCAACGTCGGTCTGTTCTTCCATTTCCGCTTCGGCTTCAGGTGTGATAAAAATCCGTTCGACAGTTCCACTCCCGGTCATATGTGCTATGCGCATTTAGCACAGTATAAACACTCGGATATGGGTATAGTTGACAGGCGACATCAGTATGCGATTCTTGACAGTCAGAAGACAGATTGATGGCTCTGCTGGTACCGCTCTCACCTGTACTGACCAATGGGGTATCTGCCAGTTGCAAGATGTGTTTCGAAAGTCGTGCAAGAGACACAGCACGTACCGGGCACGCGGGAACGGCTACGTGAACCAGCCCGTGGAGAGCTGTCAGTAGTAGGTGGCTGACCCACTGCAGCAAAAATACGCTTCCGTCACTGTATCGGCGATCACGGTGACGACTACGCACGAGTGGTAGGTTCGTCCGCTCCGCTCGCATATCGCTCCGCGAGCCACTCTTCCCAGGTGACTGTCCCGACCCTGTTATCGGGACAGGTCGCATAGCCAGCCCGAAACGCCGCCATCGTTTTGCCAGGGATGGGAAATCTGATGATCGGACGTCGTAGGCCACGCGCATTACGGTACGCCTGTGCGAGTTTCCCTACTGAGTGGATGTTGGGACCACCAACGAGGTCAGTTCGTCCACTCGCTGTCAGCGTCGCGTGATCCACGATGATATCCGCAACCTCGCCGACATCGACGGGCTGGATCTGTACGTTCGTCGGAAGGGGCCACAGCGGAAGTTTCGCCACCGAATCCAACAGTTCCGCGATGAACGAGTGGAACTGCGTCACACGGACGATAGTCGTCGGTATATCGCTCTCCTCGACTACCGTCTCGGCGGTACCCTTGTGTTCGTAGTAGGAGAAGGGGATGTCGTCGATACCGACGATGGAAGGATAGAGGACGTTCTCCACGTCGGCTGCCTCGGCCGCTTTGAGAAGTCGTTTCGTCCCCTGCACGTCAACCGCCGCTGTGTCACCCCTCGGGGCCGTCGCCGTGTGGATGACGACATCGACGGTATCGAGCGCCGACTCGAGGCCCGTGCCTTCGATCAAGTCGAGTTCCACCCAGTCAACTTCCACCCTGGTTTCTTCGGGAGGCGAGCGGCTCGCCGCCCGGACAGCGTGGTCCGCTGCCGTGAGCCGCGGTCGGAGTGCCGTTCCGAGTGTTCCAGTTGCGCCGGTCACCAGCGTTTGGATCATACGAGATGGTTCATTCCACCGGACCGAATGGATATTGCCGAGTCTGCTCGGCGGGTTTAAGTAAGTGACCTCGTATTATCGCTCGATGAAACACATCCGGGTGCGCATCACGGCCCATGGACGAGCAGGTGAAATCCACCCGATGTACGGCGTGATGACCGAGGCATCGTTCGTCGAGCGAGCGACGGCAGTACAGTGGAACTATACCGGAGACGCACTGGGCATCCTCCATTACGTTGTTGGCGACGCTGACGCGCTCGAAAGAGCGATGCAAGAGATTCCGGAGGTCGTCGGCTACGACATTGAACGTATCGACGAGCGGTCGTGCTACGTGTACGTCCGGGACGCGACGACCGATTCGCTTCAAGAGATGTTCAGTCCCATCTCTTCTGGCGGCCTTATTGTCGTCCCCCCCATCGAATACGAGCCTGATGGGACAGTGGTGCTCTCGGTGTTCGGTCCTGACGACGAGGTACAGGATGCAATCGAAGCTATCTCTGTTCCGGTTGAGGTGACTATCGAAGCAGTAGGCAGTCTCGCTGGCACGACGGCTGTTATCAAGGGCCATCTCACCGACCGCCAGTGCGAAGTTGTCGAAACGGCAGTGGAACTGGGCTACTACGACATCCCTCGGAGCACCAGTCAGGAAGATATTGCCGCGGAATTGGACTGTGCGCCAAGTACCATTGCTGAACACCTACGGAAAGCCGAAGCCCGGATAATCCGGTCACAGTTCTCTTGAGGCTGATGGGCTGGAAAATATGATGATGTCCTACAGATGACGACGAGCGAGAATACGGTGCGTTCGTTCGTTCACGACGCTGGTGGAAACAGTTTCGGGAACTCCTCTTGTGTGCGTTGTCCAAAATCTCGAGCGCACCCTCTAACGATCAGTACAGGGGATACATATACCACTGAGTCACTCCGTCGATAGTTGAAGCGAGAAAATTACTCCGGGAGTGGGGGGAGTTGTACTCGCTTGAACCAGAACTGCTCGACCGCCTCTACCAGTGCAGTGAACTCGGCGGGATCTATCGGCTTCGTCAGGTAGGCAGTGGCCTGAGCATTGTAGCACCTCGCAATATCCTCGCTGGCCTCGGAACTCGTGAGCATGATTACGGGAAGGGGCCTGAGTTGTGGATCGTCTCTGATCGCTTCGAGAACCTCCCATCCGTCTTTTCCAGGGAGATGTAGATCAAGGAGAACGAGATCCGGGAACGACGCTGACTCGTACGCACCCTGCTGGGTCAGAAAGTCCAAGGCCTCGTCCCCGGTGATAACGACATGAATTGTTGACTTACAGTCCGTTTCTTTGAAAGCCTCCTGAGTGAGACGTGCATCGCCGGGATTGTCCTCAACGAGGAGGATTTCGAGCGTTTCATCGGAACGTGACTGGGTAGAGTTACTCATAGTGGGCGTCACGAGTGTGGAATGTGTGATGCGACCATACCGCTCTGAATCCAATCACCGACCCTCTCCTCTCGGAGAGAACACATAGTGCAAGATCTCTCGTAATGCTGCGAAAAAGGGACTCTACATATATAAGCACCATTTTCACCTAAACAATCACACAACTCAACAACGATCCATTCGCACGTGTAGTGAGGAGGCGCTTCACGAGAGTAAGTGTCTAAAGAAGAGGCTTTCAACAGAGACAATAGTTCCATTGCAACAGGGCCTGCTATGTCGTTGCCTCGCGGGCAAGCCTCACAAAGTTCTCGAAGACCTGTCCCGCGCTGACGTCCTCGAATGAGAACTGCGTTGATTCCCATCCGAAGTCGGTAACGAGGCTGTCACGGTGTGGAGCCGTGATCTCCGGATGGAACTGTACAGTCCACAGCGGTGCGCTCCGGTGGCGAGTCCCGAACACGTGAGCGTGATCAGCGGACGCGATGATCTCCATCCCCCTCCCCGGTTCCGTTACGGCGTCGCTATGGAGGGAGACGACGACGGGCTCAACGCCGTCGAAGAGCGGGTCATCGGCCAGTGTCGTCTCGACGAGCGTCGCAGTCGTTCCAACTTCCTCGACAGTGCCACCGAGGGCCGAATTGGCGACCTGATGGCCGAAACAGACACCGAGGGCAGGAATCTCTCGGTCGACGAGTTCGCGGACGAGTTCCTCCTGTTGGGCAATCCACGGACGGCTGTCGGACTCGTAAACGGCGGCCGTACTGCCGGTCAAGACGACGCCGTCCGCCGCGTCGAGGGGGACACGCTCACCCCCAACGAAATCGACCTCCTCGGCTGTGGGAAACGCCGCTGCCAACGCGTCACAGTGGTACTCACACTCCGGATCGACCTCATTGCGAACCACGTACAACTCTAATGAACCCATATCGGCAACAGACACGTATTCTAGTCTTCCTGTCTGAAGGGACCTTATATTTCGCGTATACTCAATAATTGCCGATCGTTCGTTACAACCGTCCGGCCATCTACACCGGATTCTCTATTGATTTCGTATTTCCGCCTATTATCGAACGAGCGTCCGAAGGAGGGGAACCTCAGATACTAGATTCGTTGCGTGTTTCTTTCCTCGCCCGGTTACGGCGAGGAGGATGTCACAGTAGGCAAACCATCGTTCGAGAGTTCTTCCCTCATCTGGAACGTGAGCGAACTCTGTTTCACCGCCTGACGGCTACGAATGAAGCCCCATCGCTTCGATTTGTTCCTGATATCGGTTTCGAATAGTTACCTCAGTCACCTGAGCTACGTCAGACACCTCTCGCTGAGTTCGCTTTTCATTACAAAGGAGACTGGCCGCGTAAATCGCAGCCGCAGCATATCCTGTTGGGGATTTGCCAGACAATAATCCCTTCTCTGCTGAAGTGTCGATTACTTCGTTAGCTTTTACCTGTACCTCCTCCGGTAACTCGAGTTCAGAACAGAATCGTGGAACGTACTTTTTCGGATCGACCGGCTTCATCTCGAGGCTGAGTTCTTGTGCGACATATCGGTACGTCCGGCCGATTTCCTTCTGCTCAACCCGCGAAACCGCAGAGACTTCTTCGAGTGATCGAGGGACACCTTCCATCCGACAAGCGGCATAGAGTGTGCTCGTAGCCACACCTTCGATAGAGCGTCCACGGATGAGGTCTTCCTCGAGCGCACGTCGGTAGAGAACGCTGGCAACTTCGCGGATCGATCGGGGAACACCGAGTGCAGACGCCATTCGATCGGTTTCGGAGAGGGCAAACTGCAGGTTTCGTTCACCAGCATCTTTCGTCCGAATGCGCTCTTGCCATTTTCGAAGCCGGTTCATCTGGCTTCGCTTATCCGACGAAATCGATCGGCCGTAGGCATCTTGGTCCTTCCAGTCGATTGTCGTCGTCAACCCCTTGTCGTGCATCGTCTGGGTCGTTGGCGCACCGACTCGAGACTTGTTGTCCCGTTCCGTGTGGTTGAACGCTCGCCATTCCGGCCCTCGGTCAATCGATTCCTCTTCGAGGATTAATCCGCAGTCTTCGCAACTCACCTCGCTTTCATCTGGGCTTCGAACAAGCGAAGTCGAATCACACTCCGGACAGGTCCGAACGCCCTCCTGTTCTGCTGTTTCGTCCGTCGTCTCCGTCTCGCGCTCTTTCTGACGAGTTGGGCGTTCCATTAGTCTGTTGTAAACTATTTCTCCAGAAAGTTAAAGACTACGCGGTGTCGTGAGGTTCTTTGAATCCGATTTTATCTCGGAATACGCTCATGAACACTAAAATTCTAATTTAGTGATGCAGATATGACGGATGGAAGTTCGTTAAAATCTCTTTGGAGACGAACCATCCTATTGGCCCAAATCAGCCCCCTGTACACTATCAACGGTATTTACCGACTATCTTACCGAGACGATAATGAGGGAATTCAGCAGTGTTATAACACAGAAATTACCAATGTCCGTCTTCATCCTAATAGTGATACTATCGTCAATGGGGAATTTCTCGAGAAAAGGCAACTCGACAGACGAACGAATTGTTACGGAGAAAATCCTCGCGCTTCAGCGGCATGGCGAGAGCGAAGCTCTCGCTGTCGTTCGAGAGACGTACGTCTCTCGTGACTAAGCGGAGCTTCGCTCCGCGAGGTCGTCGGCGCTTTACGCCGACTGCTCGAGGGATCGGAGATCCCTCGCTGTCCGCGAGACCGGAGGTCTCGCTTGATGACGAGACGCGGAACGTCCCGAACCACAACCGAAAAGCTCCGCTTTTCGAGGACGGGGAGGATGTCAAGGTATCACCGACGCTCGAGAAGACACGATCCAAGAACGGAAAATGGGGGGATTGGTTCGTCGATTGACATCCTCCCCGCCCGCAGGGACCAGACGCAGGTGAGCAATCGCTCAAGCAGGAGCTTTCTGAGCATGCTTCTTCGTGTCAGATCGTATCGATCTTGACGCTGCTGCGAGACGTTCAATTCGGCGTCTCATTGACGATAACGCGTACGATATTGACGTTGTCAGACCACCGTGGCTCCTCTACATCCTGATTGACAACGATCTCATCTCAAAGCCTGAATTTTGCGAGGCAACCGTGGAGATGATTCGGACGGAAGGTTGGACTGGGTACGAGGTTGTGAAGAACGCGTGGACCAGTATTTCCGTTGATTGTTCCGAAATCCTTAACGGAGAATATGGTGACGCCCTTCCACCAAGATGAACCGGCATATTGTGCCAATCTGATCAGTACAGGTGAAGCAAGTAACGCAGTGCTGGTTACCCTCTATTGACGCTATCTCTGTTACATTGGAGGTGAGACAATTCCAAGAGTGGCAAGGAGTATCCAACCGCCCCAGAACACTGCCCACAGTACGACACCAATTGCGATCCATTTAGGGACGTTCCCCGAAAGATCGGGGGTCTCAGATGGATAGTACGGTGATAGTGGGTTGTTCGGCTTCTTATCGCCCATATTCGAGAGTATATTCCAGAAGAAGTTAAACACCATACATTATCGGATTGAGAGTATGGCATAGATAGCGGTAGGTTCGCGCACCTACTAAGTGGTTGTTCCACTGCAGATAGTGTGGAAATAGTAGGATTTCAACAAAGCCACAAAAGGGCAAACTGGCGTATTGGTAGCGCAAGTCCCACTGATAGCTCTTATCGAGTAGGAGATCCAATATTCGTTGAACTGTCGTAACCTATATCGAGAGAACAGGAAGTATACAAACTGTAATATCCAAACGCTGCACAAATCGAAGATTTGTGATGAACGGAAATCTTTGATTCGCTTGACTAGGGATTCGTCGCCTGAAGGCGGAGGAGGATGTCAATTGAACCCGATGGCTTGATCACCATCCCACGAAATCCGTTTCAGCATACTGGGGATTTGGTCCAGTCTCCTGTGGAAGATCGCTCCTGGGTGGCTATCAATGGTTTCAGCGGATTTTCGAGCAACAGCAGACTGCCCTTGATTGATTTGCACGTGAGTTGGTCCGAGGTTCGGATGGTCGTCATCTCGATGCCAGCCAAGCATGAACGATCGCTCCGGCTCGATCCAGTTGAACCAGTACCAAGAATTACTGTTCTGCTTTGGGTCCGTAAATCCAATTTCAATGCGTGCATCGGTTGACGGGTAGGTGGGATCGTCGAGAATCCATTGTGTCTTCGTAGATCCGACTACACGGTAACTCCCTGATTCCCGTGGCTCAGCCAGCCGAAACTCAACGGTGTCAAATCGATTATCATTCTGCAATTCACGGACGAGGCGGATCCGGTGAAGTGTGCGCATCCCAGGCCGCATCCAATTAACGAGAAATAGAGGAATAGAGATCACCTATGTGGTGGCAGTGAATAGCGGTCATACAGTAATTGGCGTTTCTCCGTTTGATTGAGACAGTTGGGAGAGATCATCATAGAGTTGCAGAGCGTTTTTCAGGAGTCGAATCTCCAACTCGAGTGCCCCCCACGTATCGCTGACGTTCCGTATCTCTCGCATTTCTTCGGCAGAGACATCATCGTTGGTCAACTGCTCTCGCAACTCTTGTGCAGAGGGTGCGCCGTACTCCTCCGAGAGATCCTCTACTTGCTCTTGATACTCTTGGAGTTGTGATTCAAGCTCCGACTTTGAGTGGTCTTCGATGAGTTGGAGAATCTGGTCGAGGAACTGTTGGACTGGATTCGGCTCATAGAGTCCATCGTCCCTTTCGTGGACTTTGTTTTCCGTCTTAAGTCGGTCGACCTCGCTATCGGCGGTCTCCCACGCAACCTCCGCTTGTTCTGCGATATTATTGATAGTCGTTGGCTCGTTGAGCGTGTCAACCACCATGCGGACGCGCTCACGTCCACTCGTTTTTTCCTTCCAAGATCCGGGTTGTGAGGTCATTAGAACACATACGTGGCCAAAACTCAAATAATTTGCCCACTTCTCGATAATATAGACACAGTTACCTACCTCTTCAGAAGAGTCAACCCCAACTGATGGTTACAGTTTTGATCAGAATCGACAACGACTGCGAATATGCAGAGTTAGATCACCATTCTCATGCATGATATGTAGAGTGAGACGTCATGCTTGATGACTTCCTCTGCTCGTGGAATGTTCCTAAAAACTGCATAGTATGCACACAGTGACGCCACAATAGCGGGACAAACGACTGCAGCTCCAAGACCAAATGCTCCAGCAGCGATCGCACAGGGGACACCTGCGCTAACTCCACAGCCTACTGAACAAAGCGCTGAGAACACATCGATACACAGGTCACAATTTTGAGTGACTGCTAATTGATTCCTCTCTCCCCGACGAAAGCCACGAGGTAAACTGGTGGGTCGACGGCGAATCCACCGGGGCCTGGATGGGGCCATGGACGAGCGCGTACTTCGCCGAATTTGGGCGGTATTTCCACATGTACACGTTCGATTCCGCGGGAACGTACAAGGTCGCTGCGTCGGTGGCTCGACGGGGGAATAGTGGATTCGGCAGTGGGGACGAAACCCACGCCACGTACTGGGACGTTGCGGTATCGAGCGGCGGCAAGGGGTCGCCGTCGATCGAACACCGAAGCCCGAGCGAGGAGACCCTCGAGATTGACCACCTACGGAGTCAATCCAATTTTCGGGGGATATTCTTAACCGAGTTGACCGCGAAGATGGAGTATAGCGCTGAGATGAACGACCTCACTGATCCACGCCCACCGCTTCCAGATTGGATCTTGAACACGTACGAAATCCTGACTGCTCACAGTCGCAACGCAGAGGACTATCAAGACGGACAGTCGATTCCGCGTGAGGACGCACTCGAGGTCCTTCGTAGCTCTGAGGAGTTAGACCTCGAAGAGGGAGATGCGGCCCATGCACTGTCCCGGCTGATCGATCGAGGCTATCTCTACGAAGTTAACGGTGAGCTTCGGGTAACGATGCCTGAGAACTAACGAGACCTGTACTGAATCTGTCGACGCATGCATGTTCGTCGGTACTCCCCTTGGCTCCGTCTTCTCTGCAGAGAGGGTCCAGATACCATAGTTACTGATGTCTCAGTGAACGGTGTCTCACTGCTGTTGTCGCTTGAGAAGTTCGAGGAACGTCTCGATATCCTCGGCCGAGGCCGATGATTGGCCGAACAGACTCTTGAATCGGTGATCGAGTCCACCCTCTTCGATGAACGCGTGTGCGTCACTGAGCTGTTCCCGAAGGGCATCAGCATTTCCACGATGTAGATGAGACTCGACCATGCACAGGTCGATTGATGGAATTGCGGCGAGAACATCAGTGAGATCCGTTTTCCGGCCACTATGGAGCTTTGCGGCAACGAGCACCTCCCCATTAGCTGCTCGTGCAGTCGTTGACCGGGTCCCTCCCGAAATCGTCGCTGGGGAACTGTGCTTACACAGATAGTCGAACGACCACTCTGCTTCGGTCTGCCGACAACCTAGACCGTTCACGAGGATGTCCACGCCGACCGGGTGGGGCAGTCCCTAGGTTCGTTCAAAGAGTTCGATTTCACGGTTGTAAATGGACTCTTCCGGTGGGACTTTGAGATCCGCCTGTCGTTCGAAGTCGCGTGCTTCGAGGAAAGCAACGACTTCGTCATAGTCGTGCGGGGTGATGACGAGATCGAGATCGGTCGAGAATCACGTCTCAAACTGACTGATCGCGTACCCGCCAACGAGGACGAATTCAATGTCTGACTGCTCCAGTTCTTCGAGCACTTCGATGAGTGCTTCACTGCGGTCTTCTTGACTCATGGTCAGGCTGACTCCATCCGGTAGGTTGTGTCAGTGTCGACATCGTCGTACATTCGTCCGAGCATATCGAGTGCCGACTCGAAAGTCGCGTAATACTCGTTCGCGAACGCCACGGTTTCTTGGAGTGGGATAACGGGTCGTCCGTCGACCATCTCCGTCTTGATCTGGGGTCGCGGCTCCAGGACGACCTGTATAGCTCCATCGAGGTCTTCAGTGGATTGTCGTTCCTGTGTAGTTGGAATCCCGAATCGAGTGAAGAACTCCGTCCAAGCATCCAATTCAGACTCGTGAACGGCGACGAACAGTGGATAGTCCTCTGGATCGCGAGCGACTTGATAGCCACCTCGAGTCCAAACATAAACCGCATCGATGGCGGTGAACGCGTAGTCCATCCCTGCGAACTGCGGGAGGATGTACGTTTCTGAGATCGACGGTGGTGAGGTAGTTGCTGCTGTGGCCAGAAACTCGAGTCCGATATCTCGGATCGTCTGATCGACGAGCTGGAGGCCATCATCGTACACGACGTACCCAGCCTCCTCAACCCGGTTCACGACTCGACGGATAGTCTCCCGGTTCTCATCGATCTTCCGTGCGACGCCCGAGATGGAGTCACCCGGATCAAGCGCGAGGATTACCTTGAGTTCTTTCTCGCCACATACTTCGTACATCCTATGGTCGCACAATTGTGTGCAACACTCAAAAGAATTACTCTTCGTATGGGTCTGCAGCTAGATTGACGTGTCTTCGCTTAGTCACACCACAAAGAAAAATTGGTTCTCAGGTCACTTCCCTACTAGAAGAAGCAGCGAGAGTTCCACGGGTCACTGACCCGTGGTCGTTTACTGCATGCCGGTGTGTACGGACGATTGTTGTCTCGTTCTACGGACATCGAGGTATCTGCCCGCGCTTCCCATATCAACTGTCGAACGCAAAAGATCGAGTCTCAATTGGATGAACGTGCCTCTGAAAAGTGCGTCCGGGAAGAAGATGAAATTATGTTAACCGGTCTGTTAGCAACAACAGATTCCCCCCATCCTCCCCGTTCGCACTTGTATGTCTCGATCGCATTGGTATTAACCTTCTCGCCAGTTTGACATACTAATTCCTGTTGGAAACCAGTTTCAGACTTTGTTCTCTGCAAAATGCTACGCCCGATCCCAAAAATGAGAAAACGCCGAATGGGACTTGTATCGGCGCATAGGGGCCCAGCATCACCCCTCGAGCGTGGCCTCGAGACAACTCACGCCCGGCTCTGTATCGGCGCTGACTGCTATACACTTCAAACGCGTGATCGTCGAGCGCAGATAGTGTTTGACCGCGGGGCACTTGCCGGCAAGCGTCCGGCCCGCGGATCCCGCTGGTCCAGACGAAATGATCGTAGACAGCCGTTCTCCCAATTGGAGGGAAACGTGCTGCTAGGAATCATCGGCAAAAACACATCGATAGAGGTGTCTGTTCGATATTGGTCAAGAATATCACCAAGTAAAACTAGTTTGTCGAGCAAAAAGTTTCGAACTGTGATTCGACAAATCAACGCAACACGAAGAAGGCATTACGAATTGTTCCGAACCTGAGCCTTAACAACGCTCTCTACTTCTTCGTGTGAGACCATATCGATCCTCGAGTCTTCCTCAAGCGTCTCGAGAATGGTTTCAGGACGTTCTGCGAACTGAAACTCGAGGAACATTCCGGAGCTTGGGCCGTGACTCCGGCGCTCGAAATCGACGAGCGAGTACGTCGTCATCTCCTTCATCTTATTAACATAGGTCTCCTGGTGATACTGGTCAGCGCCGATTGATTCAGTAAGGAACTGATAGACACGGTACCCGGTGGTGCTTCGAGCTGTTTCATCGTCCACCTCGGCCGCAACGGCCGCACTCGCGTACAGGCAAAGCTTCTTTTGCGTACTGATACCCCGGACGACTTCGAGAACTCGGTTCTTCTCGACTTTGTCCTGTGCTTCGCGAACGTGGTCCTCGCGAACGCGATCGTCGCCCTCCCGTTCCGCTAGCTCGCCGGCGACTCGTATGAGATCAATTGCTTTCCGTGCATCGCCGTGTGTCTGCGCCGCAAATGCCGCAACTAGCGGAATAACGTCATCATCGACGACGTCCTCGAAGAACGCATCTTGTCGATGGTGGAGGATCGACTGGAGCTGATTCGCATCATAATCATCAAAATGGACATCTTCTGGAGTAAACGAACTCAAGGCGCGACTTCCGACAGATTCCATCATTTTCGTGTCGTTGGAAATGGCAACAACGGAGATATGAGCGGTCAGTTCATTGTTTGCTCCAGCTCGAGAGAGTTGATAGAGGAGTCGAGAGAAGGCTGGTTCTTGTTTATCTCTCCGACCGACAAGCATGTCGAGTTCGTCGAGAACGAATACGGCGGAATCGAAGTTTTCGTTGACGATACGATACAGTTCGTCCCACTTTTCTTTCGTCGCAACGCCATGCTTCGGGACTGTTACCTCGGCGCTAGCTTCGTCCGCCGCCTCACACGCGAGTTCGTAAATGGCAACCCCAAGAGTGTCTAGGTCTTGGCAATTAACCTCGATCGTTCCAAATCGAAGATCTCGCTTTTTACAGATTTGGCCAATATTCTTACAGACTGCTTTCGTGATGAGGGATTTTCCGGTCCCTGACGGACCGTAGAGAAAGAGGTTTGGGGGACGATTATCGCCAAGGGCGACACGGAGCATCTTGGTTACTTCCTGAAGTTGGTGATCGCGGCCAACGATTCGATCTTCGGAAACGACGTGATTTGGATCGAGGAGAGACCGGTCACGGATGAGTCCTGCTTGTTCGTCGAACTCGAGTAACATATCTTCGATTGATTTTGGATCGGCCGCCGGCTCACTGCTAGTAGATGATGGCTTGGAATCCGTTTTTTCCTGGTCGGACAAACTAGTAGAGTTATCAGAAGGAGGACCGTCTTCCTGTGCTTCCGTTTTAGTATCTGAAAGAAAATCAGATTGCGTTGTCTCCGTATAGTCTGAAAGCTCCTCTTTCTCCCGAGAACTCTCAGAGTCGTCAGTGACCATGCTATGGTAGAGTCCGTCAAGGGTCAAAAGTGTTGCCAACCTCTGTCGATGTGTGATCCGGCGTTTGAGAGTGTGATTTCACCAGATATTGCGATTTCAAAAATGGAATAAATACCATAGACACGCTGTTAACGATGTGTCTGTCAAGACGGATCGAGGAAAAGAGATTGTTAGGCGGGGGGAGAGACACCCCTCTATCGATGTGTTTCTCTATAGAATCCTATGGAGAGAAATCTCATAGAAGAGGTTGGTTCCTCAGCGGCACTCGAATCAATCACCGCTGTACCGGATGTTGAGAGCAGAATTCAGGCACTGAGAGAAGGAATTATAGATCCGCCTTCCAAGAACGGAAAGGATTGACCGCTAACACATCGAACACATCGATAGAGGTGTGTGTGAGTGTTGTTCTAGAAAGCTAGAAGAAGAAAGAGTGAACGTGACGATCGAAGACAAACTCTCAGGACTTCTCGGCGCTAGTTGCTGTCTCTAAGCCTCTCAAATGGTTTTCCCTCCCTTTTTGTCAGTCAACACCCCACCCCTCTCTCGAGGGCGCGAACACATCGATAGAGGGGTGTGTCTCTGTTTTCCTCTCTGGTTTTGTTGACATCTTGCACTGCTTGACGCTATGTTTTTGGTTCACCACAGCGAAGGAGAGATGTGGGACGCTACCATCCGAGAACGCACGATACGTTCATCAAGTGTGATACAGCCCGATGTGGCGCAAAAAACGCACCGGAAGGAGCTGCAGAGTATTCTTCTGCTTGTTGGCGATGCGGCGAATCGCTGAGTGGGAAACCCGAACCAGGTGAGACCATCACTGTTGATATCGTCGACGAGAAACCTGATGGGACCCTCGTTTGTAAGACGGAAGGCGGATTTGTTCTGTTTCTCGAGGAAGATATCTCTGCGATTCAGACTACAGTCCGTGTGACTTCTGTTGATGATACATACGGCCAAGCAGAACTTGTCGATACGGAATCGTAGCTGTGTGCAACTCAATGAAGTACCTCTGGGCTTGTCCCCGAGGTGCTCGCCCTGCTTTCCTTGTAGAAAAGCCGGATCAAATGGAGACACAACTGGTCAAAACACATCGATAGAGGTGTGTCCCCGGTGCCCTTGAGGAGATTTGCATAATTAATAGCTGTTAAGGGTTTTCCTATTTCTCACGCACTGATGCTAACTAACGAATGAGTTGAATAGATGTCGGTAATTTTCTCTCTAACAAATTCAGATAGAATAGGTTATCGAGAGTGTACGAGTTTTAGTGTGAGTGACAATGACGGCGCAGGATACCCTTGATCCAAACACATCGATAGAGGTGTGTCCTTTTCTCGAAAATCAGTTTTCGGTCCACTCACTTCAGTTGAGTTCGATACCGCCGGGTTTGCTTCTCAAATACTCTTTGTTCGGATAGAACGTATCGCCATCTGCTATGATTCGTCGCGAGTTGCTAAGATTTGCTCTGGGACTTCATCAATATGATCAAGCGCTACCTTTAGAACTGCATCGTGGACTTCTCGAGTCTCTTCGTCTCGAATTTCCATCCGGCGAAGTTCTGGTGTCACCTGAATACCGAGTTTGTCCTCGAGTTCATCCCAAGTTTCGTCGCGGGCATACAGTGGCTTCTGACGGACTTCACTATATTCGAACCCGGGGCCGGACTTTTCTGGCGGCTTCGATTCTGTGGTTGTTTCTTGTACAGGTTCGGATTGCACTGATTCCGCTTGTGTCGTTGAGTCAGTGTCGGAACTCGAGGTCGACTCACTCTCGTCTTCAGTATCGTCACTTTCGTTGCTCTCAAGATCATCAAACGGATTGCTCATTTCACCTGCCCTCCGTTTGCGACTATTTCAGCGAGTTCCTGATAGTATTGTATCTGGTCGTTGTCCGGATCGTAATCTTGCAGTGGTTGGTCTTCTTGAAGCGAACGGGATAATGCAGACCGGTGTCGAATCCCTGGCTTTGGTGTTTGAATCTCACCGGCATCAATTTGCTCAAACTCCTCCGCTGTAATACGAGCAAAGGATGGGACTGCCTCTTGGAGGGGTTGACCCTCGTTGACTTCGTAACTCGCCGTATTCAAATTCTCGAGAAGTTCCCGATCCTCCGTTTGTTGGTCGATTCGGTCCGAGAGTTTGTTCGGAATTACGGCGAGTACGTCAACGTCGATGTACTCGCGTGCGGGTTCGATAAGTCGCTCCATCGTTCTCTTGTACCCACCGATTGCACTCGACCCTGGTTCGATTGGTATCATGACGTTTCCCGACGCGACGAGTGCATTGTTGTTGAGCATGCCCGGGTACGCTGGACAGTCAAAGACGACGTAGTCGTATTCCTCACCGAGGAGCGGATCGACTATTTTCGATTTGACTCGAGCCGACCCCTGCATCGCGCCCGCGAGATCCTTTTCGACGTCTTCGAGGGTATTTGACGACGGGAGTAAATCGAACTGGTGATCTGTTGATTGAATAATGTCGGCTGGGGTTGCGTTGCCCTCGAGGATTACGTCTCCGAGATTCGTGTCGCTTTGATAGGCCTCCCTAAATCCTAGCCCATTGGTCGCGTGCCCGTTTGGGTCGAGGTCAGCAAATAGTGTTCGGCCATGTTCTGCAAGTTGCCGTGCAAGATTCATGGACGTCGTTGATTTTCCAACCCCACCTTTCAATATTACTACACTCACTGCCTGTGGCGTGTCTCTATCTATTTCCATGTTTAAATCTGCGCACTCCCTATCCATAATAGGTATCTATTGTGCCTATTGTAGCCTTGGGAGATTTCATTGCTGGACGAGAGATTCATGACAGTTGATGGGCTTAAAACTACCGGGAATAGCTACTAAAGGTACAATAGGTGACTTAGGAAGGTTTTGTATTGAAGGCAGCTCATCTATTGGAGCTATTGGAGCTATTGGAGCTATTGGGTCTGTTTGGTCTATTGAGTCTGTTGGGCCTACTGGGTCTATTGAGTCTGTTGGGCCTACTGGGTCTATTGAATCTGTTGAAGGTGTAGGAGATGTTGGAGCTATTGAGGATACCATGTCTCTCGTCTCTGTTGTGGGGGTGGGGGCTATGTGCCTACTGCAGCTGATGTACCTATTGTGGAAAGTGGGGTCGATATACGAATTTTCAACACATGCTTATCCGAAATTTCTATTCGAGTTCAATACCTTGGTCTCTGAATCGCTTTTCTCTACGTGTCCCGGCCGTTCGTCCGAATACTGCGGTCACACGCCCACCTCTTTCCATGTCTTCTTCAGGTGGGATCTATATGGGGCAGATAGGAAAATAGGTTAAACAGGCAACTCAGTAGAAATAGGTGACTATTCTACCTATTGTGGCTCAGCTCGCATGTATTCGGTAGCTGTCTTGGCTAAGGTAACTATTGGAACTTCGGGAGCTATCCCCACTCTGGTAACGTTCAGATTGAGGATCCTCGATCGTGAACGACGCTCGCGATTTTTTGTACTATCCAGATGATCAGATCAACCTATATTGCCTCGAGTGTGGCAGTGACATCGATGTTTACGGAGAATCGAGGAGAAAGCCTCGGCTTCACGCGGGGAGGATGTCAAGTGTCACTGATGCCGTTTAGGTAACTCTCATTGGCTACCATTATCTAGAGGGTGTCATAAAACCGATCCCACGCAATCTGGATTACTTCTTTCGAGTAGTACAGGGCATTCACGAATCGTCTAGTACTGTAGCTATCTAGCTTGTTGACATCCTCGCCAAAGGCTTTTTAATGGTATTATGAGTTCTCCCATTCAATTCATGAGCAAGTCAGCGGAGCCGGATTTTCAGTCGCTCGTTGACTACCTTGATGGCATAGCTATCTGGATCGTTTCTGATCTGGGAGAGTTTGAACACGTCAGTGCCGGTGCCGAGGATATTTGGGGTATCTCCGCCGAAACCATTCAGGATGACCCGTCCAACCTGCTCGATCAAATCCATCCGGAAGACGTTAAAACAGTTGTGTCACATATGGAAGCAGCTCCTCAGCAAATCTCTGAGGAATCATACGAGAGTCGATCTGTTCATCCAGATGGGACAGTACGGTGGGTCCATACAAGACAAATTCCGATACGAGATAGTGATGGCACTCTGCAAAGAATTGCCGGTATTTGTACGGATATTACAAGTCAAAAGCACCGTGAGCAAGAGTTTGAAGCACTCAACCGCGTTCTCCGTCACGACATTCGTAACGATTTAAGTATTCTCCTCGGGTGGGGCGAATTGCTTGAAGCGTACGTCGATGACGACGGAGAAGCCATATTAGAGAAGATGATGTCGGCTGCAGATCACGTCGTGGAACTTACCGAGATTGCCCGGGATTACGCCAAGACCATCGCAAATCGTGCGGAGATGGAAATCAAACCGGTTTCACTCCGTGCCATCCTCAAACAAGAGGTTGAACTGCGACGCGAATTTTTCCCACAAGCGCAGTTCACGGTCGTTGGCGAAATTCCGGATGTCGAAGTGAGAGCCAACGAGATGCTTTCTTCTGTCTTCTGTAATCTCTTGAATAATGCTGTACAGCACAACGATAAGGATGAGCCTGTCGTTGAGATCCGTGTCGAGCAACGGGACGAGAACGTGACCGTTCACATCGCGGATAACGGCCCAGGAATCTCCACCGAAATGAGAGATTCACTTTTCAAAGAAGGACAGAAAGGGATAAACAGTTCAGGAACCGGTATTGGACTCTATCTTGTAAAAACCTTACTCGAGCAGTATGATGGGGATATTACGGTCACGAAAAATGACCCAACAGGGACAGAATTTCACGTTGAACTTACTCAACTCGGATAGTCTTCTCGCCGGTGAATAACTCGTCCTACAGCCTTACTTACCGATTACTCTCCGTGAGAGTTTGTGGAATAAATACCGTGGGAATACGTCTATGATGCCCCTTGTCTTTCCTTATCCGTAATAGGTATTCGTCTGGTTCTGAGAATAGGTACCTACTGCAGGTAGGCAAGCTACCTCGTATGACTAAGGTGACTATTGTGCCTGAATTAAATTTTCCGGACGATAGTGCATTGGTAGTTTTCCGGACGATGGTGCCTTGGTAGTTCCTGAGGTAAGTTCTGCAATTGTGCGAGTGTCGTCCTCATCCTCAGGGCCTCATAGCTGTAGTCTCGTCCGAGCGGGCTGATCTGGGCTTGCAATTCTCTCTTGATCACTAGTCAGCCACGACCAATTCTGTATACTCTATACCGCTATACTGAACAAGGTGGTCTGACGATCCCAGAGTTTCGGAGGATAGGTCAGTTTTAGATTGAATTTTCCCCAATCATCGAGATTATCCGCCAATATGAGACAGTCTTGAATGCATATGGGCGAATTGGCAAGATGAAGCTCGAATTTTGGAGTTGCTGAATAGCGTTTCCACTCCCATACAGCTACCTCGGTGAGAATGCAGCCGATTAGTCAGGCGGAATCAACGCCGAGACGATTAGCTCTACATACTCGCCGGCGGTCAAGATCGGTGCGTAGTCCATCTCTCCGTCAACACCGGCTTTCAGCAGGAAGTCGGTGAGCCGCCAGATATTGTACAGCAGCACGGCAAACACGAAGTAGAACAGCCGTACCCGATAGTCCTTCGAGGAGGTCTTCGCGAGGAAGTCATGCTTGATACTCTTGTATTCGTTCTCGATCTGCCAGCGGCGGCTGTACCGTCGACAGAACGTCTCTGCCTTGTCCGGTTCAGCCTTAAGATTCGTCGCGAAGACAGCTGTTCCATCGCCTTTCGTTGACGGTACATACACGAACCGCATCGAGTGGCTTCCTGTTTCGACGCTGACGGAGGCCGATTCCACGGCGACTTCCTGTTCGTCGTCGTCCATCGTCTCAATGACCTCCCGCTCCGTGCTGTTGATCCGTTTCGGGATCAGATAGTTCACTCCGAGATTCGAACACGTCTGTAAGACCTGCTGGGAATCGAACTCGCGGTCACAGAGTACCGTCTCGATGGGGACGTGTTCCTGTGCTCGCTTCACCAGGCGTCGGACGACACGGTGAATCTTGTTCGGTGGATTTCTGTCCCATTCCGAACTCTCTCGAATCGGTTCTACACCGAGTACCAGCGGGATGTTCTGCCCAACGATCGACAAAGTCGCGAATTTGAACGCCCGACGCTCCTGCTCTTTCGTCCCGCTAACCATCGACATCCCCTCAACGTCGCCGTAGTATGGAATGGTCGTGATGTCGATCGCGGCTGCTACCGGCCGGCGAAACGACGCTTCAGATGCGATGACCGAAACCAGCCGGTCAGTCGCCTCATCGAATCCGTCAATGAGTGTCTCCAAATCAAATTGCTTGATTGCTCGGAGGTGAGTATCCCCGTGTGGACCGTAGTCGGTCCCACGCCGATATTGGAAGCGTGCTGCGCCCTGTGATGTCCCACAGCCGACATCCCCATGAACGTTTGCAACTCGAAGAACTGCGTGTCCCCATACGTAGCATTCGCGGCGCGACCCGAGTCGAACTCGTTGAAGCCGTGGTCCCGTGCGAGGCGCGTGGTTCGGTGGATTTGTTTGTCAGTGAATCCTCGACCAGCTGCCCCATCGTCCTTGGGAGAACGATTTTTCTCGTCGACAACCTCACTTTTCGGCCGGACAGCAGGAGCTGAGAACTCCCGGTCGTGGACCTCTTTGACGACGAAGTGGGAAGCACTCCGAACGAACTCTCGGACACCGTCGTTGAAGCGATTGCGCCATGTTCGAGACAGCACAGATTCATCAGGGATGTGATCCAGCCCGAATAGTTCGGCAAGTTCTTGATACCGAGCCAGCGCTCGATAGCTCTCACCCGTGATTTCCCGGTAGATGAGGAGTCGAACCATCCCGAGAAACGAGTCCGGGGCAGGGTGCCACTCTGGATAACTGTCATCGAGATATTCGGTTCGAATCGTACTCTCAGCGATGCTCGATTGCAGCGAGTTGCCTGCTTGAAGCTGTTCAGTAATTTCGATTCCCGTACAGGTATCAGTCATTCGGCAGGCATGGTCCGAGAGCTGATCCAGCGAGTCAGCCATCGATTCACGATCGTATCGGGGTGGTAGAAGTGGTTGAGGATCCTACCTGTCGTGTCCCGTTCCTCATGAATTTGTTGACTCAAGACGTATTCTGGAAATGGAACGACGGGTTCTGGTGAATCGCCATGCAATGCTTGATTTCACTGTGTCACCGCTCGCTTGATGTTGTTGACGACACATTTCATGACGAGTTCTCGAAATTCTTGATACCAGGTTTGCGCACGCACAGCGACGCCGTGCGTGCGCTTGATCGCCGAGAAGGGGCCTCACACATCGATCGCTGGCGGTAACGAGGCCCATCGATCACGCACGCAACGCGCGGGTCGATGGGCCGGAAGATTCAATGGTTGATCAGTGGTCTTATGCCCTCGTCTCTGAGTTTTCGCGTAATTGCATCCAGTCGTAGCCTTTGGCGAGGCTGTGCAGATCGCCTGTGTTGCGGCAGGCGACCCGCCAGCCGAACTGTGTATCATGCGGTTTCCCGGTCGTACAGTGAACGTCGAGGACAGCTTGCATCGCCGTGTCAACGAGAGCGGTCGCTTTCAGTGTTTGAACGCGATAGTTTGTCCGGCGGTAGTAGTGCTTGCTGCCGTTCTCACGGTGGAATAGCATGGCGTCGTGCCCAGCCACCAAATATATAGGTATATTTAATATATCCCAATCCGACAATAGTGCTTATAGAACAATTCTACAGTCATTCAGTCATATGTGTGGAATTCGACTTCTTGCTCGAGAAGTTCGTCGGGAATCCCAGGAACTTCATCGGAACGGACTGGACCCTGTTCCTCGATGATGTCGAGATCACGGGGAAATTCACGTAACTCGAAATGCAATGAAATACCAGCCTTTGCTCCTTCGCCCAATGCAATCGGGAGTTGATTATGCCCAGGTGTCAGGTCTCCCACTGCATAGACGCGATCGACTGTTGTCTGCCCGTGATCATCGACGACGACCGTCCCATCATCGTTGACGTCACAGCCGAGGTTGCGGGCCAGACCGTTGTTGTATTCGGCACCATACATGGCGAAGCCACCCTTGTACTCGCGAACCATGCCATCTTCGAACTCAAGGGCTGCTAACCAGCCATCTTTGTCGTTTTGAACGCCAGTGATGTCCTCGTGAATGATATCGATCGGATGGTTCGAGAGCATCGTTGCCGTCTCGTCGCTCCATTCAGGGCTATCATTGCGAGTGAGTAGATCAACATCGTCGGTGAAGTTCAGCATGATCGCAGCTACGTGTGCAGCGCTCTCCCCGTATCCCATGACGTAGACGGATTCATCGACGAACATGTAGGCATCACAGTGCAAGCAGTAGTGGAGTCCACGACCGGTCCGCGGTAGTGGCGGTTCTGGGCGGACATCGTTGAATCCCGTCGCGAGAACAATGTACTCTGCGCGATAGTCAGCATTATTCCCGCAGAGACGGATCGAACCATCCTCAGTACTGTCGCAGGAGACGAGTAGATCATTGTGGATATCGCACCCGTACTCTCGAAGTTGGTCTCTCCCGACCGAGAGAAATTCGTTCCCGGATGTCTCCTCCGTGACACCCAGTAAATTGTGGACTTCTTGCATCATCGCTGCGCGTCCACCGCCGCGATCGACGACGGCCGTTCGATGACCGAGTCGCGTCGTATACAGCGCTGCGGTCATTCCAGCCGGACCGCCTCCGACGACAAGAACTTCGTAATCGTGAACAGTTGAATCAGTAGCCATCGTCTCTTCGTCCGATATCGACACATAAAATGGTGGTTCGAAATCGGCGTGATATTGTGGATACAGTGACAAAGCCACCGAGTGAGATCTCGTTCTTGAATTCTATAGACTTACTGAGCAGCCGTTCCTAATCTAATAATTCGTAGAATGCATGTTTCCAGCTACAGAGGAATCTCAAATGCGGCCTCTTCCGTTCGCTCGAGCGTCTCGAGGTGCGCTTCGGCATCGAGTGCTGCCATGCTGCCGGTTCCGGCAGCGGTGACCGCCTGTTGATAGTGCGGATCAGCGAGGTCGCCGGCGGCGAAGACGCCCTCGACCGCCGTCTCGGTCGTCGCGCGGCCGGCGTCGTCCGTACGGGTGCGGAGATAGCCGCTCTCGTCGCGGTCGACGGCGGTCCCCTCGAGGAATTCGGTGTTCGGTGTGTGGCCGATGGCGTAGAACACGCCGCCGACATCGACGGTCTCTCGGTCGACGTCGACGCCGGTCGCGGCCTTCTCCGCGGGATAGCCGTCGGGATGCGAGATGAGCGTTGCGCTGGTGACGCCCTCCTCCTGCGAGCCGTGTATCGTCTCGAGTTCCGTATTCCAGCGGAACTCGATGGTCTCGTTGTCGCGGGCGCGGTCGGCCATGATCTCGGAGGCGCGCAGTTCCTCGCGACGGTGAACGATCGTCACATTATCGGCGAACTTCGCGAGGAAGAGCGCCTCTTCCATCGCCGAATCGCCGCCGCCGATCACAAGGATGTCGTCACCGCGGTGGAACGCGCCGTCGCAGGTCGCACACGTGGAGAGCCCGTAGCCCATCAGTTCGTCTTCGTTCTCGGCGCCGACCCAGCGAGCGCTCGCGCCGCTCGCGACGATCAGCGCACGCGTTTGCAACGTGTCGCCGTTCGAGAGTTCGAGTTCGAACGGCCGCTCCGCGAGCGTCGCGTTTTCGACAGTGCCGTGAGTGAACTCAGCGCCGAAGCGCTCGGCCTGGTCCTTCCCGTTTTGGATCAGCTCCATCCCGCCGACACCCTCAGGGAAGCCGAGGTAGTTCTCGACGTCGGTCGTCAGCGTCAGTTGGCCGCCCGGTTCGGGTCCCTCGAGCACCAGCGGCTCGAGGTCGGCCCGTGCGGCGTAGACGGCCGCGGAGAGGCCGGCGACGCCGGAACCGACGATCACTACGTTGCGAACGTCCGCGATCATGTCCGTTTCCTTGTTCATTCGGTGTATCTCTCGATCAGGCTACGGAGTCGGTCTTCCGGCAGCGCGCCGGACTGCTGTTCGACCTGCTCGCCGTCAGCGAAGAGGGCTAGCGTTGGCACACCCCGAACGCCGAACGAGCCCGCGAGTTGCTGGTGTTCGTCGACGTCGACCTTGGCGATCACGGCCTCGGTCGTGTCCGCGAGCTGCTCGAGGGCGGGATTGAGCATCTGACAGGGGCCACACCAGTCGGCGTAGAAGTCCACGAGAACGACGTCGTGCGCCGTCGTGACGTCCTCGAGGTGGCTTCTCCCGTCGATGTAGATCGGTTCGTCGAGCGATTCTCCGGAGGCACCGCGTGCATCAGTTGCCATCACCACTACGTATGGACTGATAGTGTTTAAAGGTTTTGTGAGAATTGCACAATATGGGTGCCATAGTAGAGGCTGTCTTCATTCTCCACACTACGACGAACGAACCGATCCGTGGACCGCGCTAAGTAGAGGTTCGGTGAGGATGATTGAGGAGATGTGACAACGCTTTCGTCGGTCGAACCGTCCCGATCGGTTTTGCACAGTAACCTAACAACCGCTCATTCGACAGAGTCGGCCGACCGATCTGAAATACCCGCGTCAAAGCGGGTGAAATACCCAACTCGCGTTCCGACGCGCGCGTCGAATGTCAGTCCTCGCTGTTCGACACGGCGTCGCAGCCCTTCGAATCCGACGAAGTGCGGGTCGGGGAGAGACTCACCGATGACGAGTCGACCGTCGGGTTTCAAAACCCGCTCGAGTTCGTCGAGGGCTTGCTCTTGGTCAGGAATTTCCCCGAGGACTAAGATCAGATACGCAGCGTCGAACGTGTCGTCCGGATACGGAAGCGATCGTGCGTCGCCGCGGATCGGTTCGACGTTCGGGTTCCCTTCCTGTCGCATTCGCGTTCGGACGTGTTCGACCATCTCCGATTGGACGTCCACGGCGTGCAGTGTCCCCGACGGTTCGATTGCCCGTGCGACCATCCCGGTATAGTAGCCGGTTCCCGGTCCGACCTCGAGAAGACGTTCACTGGGCTGGGACTTGAGTACGTCGCGCAGCCGGGAGCGAGTAATGACCGGACGGGGGAAGTTGATCGCGTGGCGCTGGGCGTACGGGCACGGTGATGGGTTCGATCGCCACCGAAGGGCGTATCCGAGTCCGGCGAGCAGCGTGAGTCCGAGCAGGGCGGCGATCGCTCGTACGGTACGACGAGAAACCATAGTACTCCCTTCATCGTGGACGGACTACAGTCTTCCTCAAACTGACGCACGTGCTGCAGGTTTGCTGGTGCTACCCCAACTACGACCGTTCTCGAAATCAGTGGTACAGTATGTCCTATACGCTTCGTACACAAGTCGACGGCGAGTTTGACGACATCGTCGAGAAAACGATCGACGCCCTTGAGGACGAGGGGTTCGGCGTGCTCTGCGATATCGACGTCCGGGAAACGCTGAAAAAGAAACTCGACGAGGACTTCCGGCAGTATAGAATCCTGGGTGCGTGCAATCCGCAGTTGGCCCATCAGGGACTCGAGCACGATCTCGAACTCGGGACGTTGCTCCCGTGTAACGTCGTCGTGTACGACGATGACGACGGCGTCGTCGTTAGCGCGGTCGACCCGCAGCGTCTGATTGGTGTCGCTGACGACAACGAACTCGACTCGATCGGTGACGATGCTTACGAACGCTTCGAACGCGTTCTCGAGTCGTTATAGTTCGGGTCCGGTGCAGCCATTCATGATCGCTCCTATTGTCCCAACCGAAGGACGAATTTCGCAAAGAGAACAGGGCAGGAGGTGACTGGAAGGATTCCAATGTAGAAGACGTGCCACGGAACCGCTGATCGACCGTACAGAACCGATTCGAGTCTGACTGCGCGAACTAGGCCGCGCAGTTATTTGGCCCTAACTCGAGTTCCGTCGCCTCGGACTCGTCCTCGGGTGGCTCCGAACCCGTGTTGATCTCGATCACGCGTTCGTAGTTCGGTGGCTTGTCGGGCGCATTGTCGACCAATCGGTCCACGAACTCGTCCTCGTCCAGTCCCAGCAGGTCGAGGTTGTCGCGGAGGTCACCTAGTCGAGCGCCGATCAGTTCGCCAGGCGAGCCGACCTCGTATCGGTTGTCCTCCGTGACCGACACGTGGCCCGGAAGGATTCGCGTCTCCTCCGGTAACTCGAGGATGGTGTCGTGAATCGATTCGTATAGCAGTTCGGCGCCGCGTGCCGCATCCTCGTCACCGAATTGAAGCTCTGTCCGGCCGACGGACTCGACGAACAGCGTGTCGCCGGTCAGCAGCGCCTCGTCGTCGACGAGGTAGTTGACCATCTCGGTCGTGTGCCCCGGCGTGTGCAGCGTTTCGATCCCGATCTCACCGAGTTCGATCGTCTCGCCGTCGGTGAGGGGTTCGTAGTCGTACTCGACGCCCCGCTCGCTCGCGTGTTCTCCGAGATGGTAGGGGACGTCCAGCTCCGCCGCCAGTTTCGGTCCGCCCGAGATGTGGTCGGCGTGGACGTGAGTGTCAAGGACGCGCTCGATCGTGAGTCCGGCCTCCTCGGCGACGATCTTGAACTGGTCCGTCTGTCGCGTCGGATCGACGACGACGGCCGACTCGGCGTCTCTCGAGCCGACGACGTAGCCGAGACAGCCCTTCGCCCGTCGCTGCAGTTGCAGGACGACGAGGTCGTCGTTTTCGGTCTCGACGGGAACGACCTCGTAGACTTTGCTCCAATCCTCCATACCGCCCTTCACGACGGACACGTCGTCGTAGCCGTGTTGCTCGAGTTCGAAGCTGAACGGCGTCGACGTAAGCCCCTTTCCACAGATCGCGACTACTGTCTCTCCGTCCTTGGCCTCCTCAACGCGCTCGAGTTCTTCGTCCCCGATCTCGTTGTCTGGACCGAACGGGATGTTCTCGGCGCCGTGAATACGCCAGCCCTCGTAACTATCTTCAGGGCGCGTATCGACGAGCGTGAACGACTCGTTTGAGTCAATCATATCCGCGAGCCGTTCCGGGGAAATTTGGTTCACCATTGGAATCTCCTTACAATACTATCTGGTGCGAGGCCGCCGATAGTTCTCATCCCTGCATAGGCATCCTCGGCTACCGGTACGGATTTCGCCCGCTCTCGGGGAAGCGGGTCCCGGTTGGGATTAACCGCGTCTCGCAGTACTCATCTCTGCCCGCGTAATCAACCCCCGGTTGGACGTACGGGTACGGTCCGTCAGCGGGCGTATTCTGGACCCATCCGCCGTTGTCGGGCGTCTGGACGAGCGTCGTCTCCTCGTAATCGATCGGCGAGTAGTCCTCAAGGTAGTCGACGACGACGTCAACCGGAACGACGCCGTCTTCAATGTCGATGTCTTGGAACGGGAAGCCGCAGTTTCCGAGATCACGTTCGGGATCACCGGGACGGGTAAACGTCGCGATCGAGTAGCGCGCTTCGGGATCGACCGGTTCCCCGTCGACGACGAGATCGACGAGTCTGCGTTCGCGTTTCGCGGTCGGATCAATGATCACCTCCACGTTCGAAGAGTAGTTCCGGACACGACCGTCCTCTTGCTCGTAAACGTACGGTGTGAAGTTGTCAGTAAGGAACGCCTCCATGTGGTTCAGCAGCTGCTGACCGTACGCTTCGCCACGGGCCACCGGTGCGGTCATCGGAAACGCTTGATATAGGTGCTCGAGCGTTATCTCGCCGGCGGGAACTGCTGGACCGTAACGGAAGCCGTGGGTGACCGCTAATTCGGTGCCGAAGTACGTTCGTAGTGCGTCGGCGAACAGCGCGTTCCAGTCGCTCTCGAGGAACGATTGTCGATCGAGCGACGCCTCCGTCCTACCGACGACTGTGTCCAGCGGCCGCTCGAGGGTTCCGTCTCCTCGCTCGTAGGAAGTTTCGTCGTCGAAGAACGGCGATCGAATATCCGCAACCGTCCGTTCGGCCACCGGTGCCGGGTTGGATGTGTAGTCGTGGTCTTCGGCGAGACAATAGAGGATGTGGCGAAATGCGACGCCGTCGTCATCGATGTGGAGGTCCACGCGGCCGAGTCCGTCGCCCGTTCCTGATTCGACGACGAGCGTCTCCGTCTTATCGATCAGGATCGGATCGTGAGTGTACTCGTGAGTATGCGCACTGAACAGAACATCGATACTCTCGATGTCCTTCGCCGCTTGGACGGCCCACGGCAGTCCGATCTCGGTGACCGCGAAGACGACATCGGCACCCTCGTTGCGTACGGATTCTGCGGCTTCCTCGAGCAACGCTGGGTGTTTTCCGAACCGGTACTTTCCCTCATGGAACGCCGGCGCCATACGGTCGACGTAGACGTTCGTCATCCCGACGATTCCGACGTCGACGCCGTTCGCACGTTCAATCGTGTAGGGGTCGAACAGCAACCCGTCCGCATCTGGCCCGTAGAGGTTGTTCGCTAACACCTGCGCCTCGAGTTCGTCCATCAGGTTCCGCAGGTTCCTGTCCTCGGCGGCCTCGTTTCCAAAGTCCCAGTTCCCCGGAACGTACACGTCCGGATCGACGTGCTCGGTTATCGGTTCTAGCATCGCCCTGCCCTTCGTGTACGTCGTCACCGCGGTGCCGTGGAACGTGTCGCCGCTCATCAGCGTAAGCGTCTCATCGGTAGCCGAGCGGATATCTTTGAGTTTGCCGGCCAACAGCGGGATCCCGCCGCCGCGCCGGAGGATCCGGTCGTCGCCACCGAAGTCGAAATCGGGGCTCGATTCGGGATTATCGTAGTAGACGTGATATTCGGGAACGAGCTGGCCGTGCAGGTCGCTGACGTGGAGACAGACTACGTCCGGTACTTGTCCCTGATCGTGGTCAGCCGCGTCCGATCCGTCGAGCCGTTTCCACTCCTCCATGTATTCCGTGTCGAGATCCATGCGATGCTCTTTCACATCCTACGAGAGCATGTACTCAAGCCGTTACCCTGCATTGTGCTCCCGCGATTCCCACTCTTGCTCAAGTCCGTCGAGCAGTCGATCGATGTCGTTTGCAGTATTGACTGCGTGGACGGACGCTCGAACGGCGGTCGGAGATGGCAGTGCTCGAACGACGATCCCGTCGGCAGCCAGCCGTTCGACCGTCGTCGCCGGATCGTCGACATCGATGGTCACGAGCCCCGACTCCGGCACTGAGGGGCTGAGAAGACGGTCAACGGGGACACCGTCTACTAGTCGACCGGCGAGACGGCGGACGCGGTCTTCGATCTGGTCGATCCCGACTTCATCGATCACGTTGATTGCTTCCCGGAGCGCGACGTGGGGTGCCGGGTTCGCTGATCCAACTTCGAACCGATGTGCGCCTGCTGCGTACTTGTAGGGATCGTCGGATGGCGTCTCGACGCTTCGATAGCCGACCGTTCGCGGCTCGAAACCCTCAGCGACGTCACGGTCGACGTAGAGGAAGCCGCCGCCCCACAGCCCGAGCAGCCACTTATGGCCGGCAGCAGCGACCGCATCAGCACCCCACTCCGCGACGTTCATTGGTAGTTGTCCGGGGACCTGTACGGCGTCGACGAGCGCAAGCGCACCAGCGTCGTGGGCTCGTCGGGAGACTCCCGTCAGCGAAACGACCTAAAAGCGGTTCGAGGAGAGTGAGAGTACGGACAAGAGCGAAGAGAGTAACGGCCGGAAGACGATTAGCTCTGTGCGGGCATCTCGATGTCGGCCTCTGCGTGTTCGTACTTGTCCTCGAACTCTTGGATGAGCTGCCCCATCTTCGCGTACCAGTCATTGAGCTTTCGCTGCATGTCGTTCGCGATCTGGGTCGGGTCTGTCGGGTAGTAGACGTGGTAGTAGCCGCCCTGCTCGTAGTTGATCTGCTCCTTCTGGATGAATCCGCTCTGGAGCAGGCGCTGAATCGATCGGTACGCGGTCGAGCGCTCGCGGTCGACCCGCTCGGCGACCTCGTCGATCGTCAGCGCTTCCTCGCTCTCGACCATTACGCGAAAGCAGTCCTTGTCGAGTTGCTTGAGGCCGTGGATACACTCCAGCAGCCCCTCGCACTCCATGTCCTGCTGTAGTTGCTCTGCCATTGAGTCAGCCATTTAACTATCACGTGATAGGGACCGCGACGATATAAGGATTGTGCGAATATTGTACAATCTCGGTGAGCCGATATCTGAATGGGGTGAGTGGCGTCTACGGCGTTAGTTCGTGGACGTCGTGGACGCGTTCGACTGCGCTCGCATCGTCATGATCGTGCTGACGATCACGGCCCCGCTGACCATGAACGCCGAGAGCAGGATCAGTGCAAAACTGACCGTATTCAGTACGTCCATTCCGAGGTAGTCGCCCGCCTGACGGAACGCGACGGCGATCGAACCACCGACCAGCATCAGTCCGAAGTAGATCTTGATGTCGTCTTCGTCGACGATGCCGGTCGCGGCCGAGCCGATCCGGGCGCCGAGCGCGCTCCCCGCAAGTAGCGGTGCGACGATCGAGAGATCGACGCCGCCGTTGAGTCCATAGGTGAACGCGCCGAACCCGCCCGAGAACACGATCTCGAAAAGGTCGGTCCCGACCGCGACGGGAACCGGGACGCCGATGAGGTAGACCATCGCGGGCATCTTGATGAAACCGCCACCGACACCCAGGAAACCCGACAGCAGACCCGTGGCGAACGCGACGACCAGAATCAACCAGAGCGAGACCTGGATCCCACCGGCAACTGTCATCATCGGCGGGATACGGTAAGACTGAATCCGCTTCGCGAGGGGCGGAATCGCGTCCGGATCGATCTCCCCGTCGGACTCGTGGTGGCTGCTACTCGAATCGTCTCCGCCGTCGTTTACGAGCGCATTTCGGGTGACGAATAGCCCGACCGCACCCAACAGGACGACGTACGTGACGCCGATGGCACCGCTGGCGAGTCCCAATTCCTCGAGATAGTACACTATCCGACTCCCTACCTCGATACCGCTCGTCGTCCCGACGATCATCAGTCCGCCAAGTTTGTAGTCGACCTGGCCGAGGTCGCGGTGTTTCAGCGTCGCGATCATGGCCGTCCCGAAGACGAAGGCCATGCCGCTCCCAACGGCGACTCTGGCGGGATACCCCATCACGAGTAACGCCGGTGTGACGAGGAACGAACCGCCCATGCCAAAGAAGCCGAATAGGACGCCGACCATGAAGCCGAAGCTTACGAACAGTGCGAGCGTCATCAGGGCGATTCCGAATAACTCCATCTATGCGCGTGTGATTTTCTCGACGATCGGCGCTGCGACTCGCTCGAGCGCGCCGTACCCGACGTAGAGGACGAACGCCTCGAGGAGGACGGCGCCAACGAGGGCGCCTGACTGTACTGCTGACGAATACGCTGCGAGGTCGATCATCGATACCGACCTCCGTCGCCCGATTGTGTGCGGAGCATAGGTTTCTACTCGGTATCGTCTATCCGGAGGACGGATATAACACTTTTGGGAATTCCGTACAATATTACTGCAGTCTATCTCACGGCTATCCAACGAGAATATTCCAGTAAGTTATACGGAGCCGAGGAACGAACCGACGGAGACTCCTTCCGCTGGCGCGCGGTCGGAACGCTGTGTCAGCGGATTCGTGGCGAGACGGAGTCGGCGTCGCGATACCTACGGATCGGTTACGACTGATAACTCGGAGTAGGTATTGGTTTACACAAACAATATTATGCGTCCGAAGCCTACGACCGGTATGATAGCGATCTGTGCGACCGATCTCTCGGCCGCCAGCGAGGCGACGATCGAGAGCGAGACCTGTCTCGAGTGTCTCGGCCGAATCGGCGTCGAGGAGATCCACCTCGTGACCGTGATCCCGTCGAACGTCCACGCGGGGATGCCCGGTATCGACTTCGCAGCGCGACGCGAGCGAGCGCTCGACCGCTATCGCAGCGTCATCGAAGACGCGGGCTTCGACGTCGAAGCACACGTCGTTCGCGGGACGCCCCATCGACGCATCAACGGGATCGCAGAGGCGGTCGGCGCTAGCCTTACAGTCATCGGCTCGCGCGGAAAGAGTCCGCTTGAGAACCGCGTTATCGGATCGACTGCACGCAATCTCGCGCGGACGACGATCGTCCCACTGCTAGTCAACCGGATCGAACGCGGGGCGGACGAGCCAGCCGTCGTCCGCGAACACCTGTTTCGGCGGATGCTATTCGCGACGGACTTCTCGGAGAACGCCGAGCGGGCGTTCGAGGCGTTCTCGTACCTCCGTCACGCGACACAGGAGGCGACGCTAGTCCACGTTGAAACGCCGAAGGATCCGGCGCTTCCAGAGGGCGCCGACCCCGAAGCGCGACTGGCGGAGTTGGCAACCAAACTCGAGGACTGGGAGATCGAGACGCGAACGGCGGTCCGTCAAGGTGATCCGGCGGACGAGATTCTCGCTGCGGAAGTCGAGTACGAACCGACGACGATTCTCGTCGGCTCGCGCGGTCACAGCAGGCTCCGCAGACTCTTGCTCGGGAGCGTCTCTGAAGATATCGTCGCACGGGCGGACAGCAACGTTATGCTCGTTCCGCCGGATCGAACGGCGTAACGAGGGCGAACCGTCGGCTCACTCGAGCGTGAACCGGTTCACCGGTCGTGAGAGATGGAGTCGACGCGTTCGTTGGCAAACCAGTGTGCGATCGCGCTCTCCGCGCGATGCAGGACATCGCTACAGGTCGACTTGGTCACGCCGAGCGCCGACGCGACGTCCGATCCCGGCAGCACTGAACTGACTCGAAACGTAGTGTCGGGATAGGCCGTCGAAATCTCGTGGATCCAGAGGGATTCGGGGAGTTGGACGGTGAGTTTCGCCCGTGGCATCAGTATTGATGGTTGGCAGTCGAACACCGTAGCATACGCTTCGAACATGTTCGAAGCACCCTGCAATATTCGCGACAACGGATACACAGCGGCCGATCAAACGAACGTGTATGGCTAATACGGATCCGTGCGACCCACGTCCAAGCGACTCCGAATACCGATCCACCCGGCGGATGGCTGATGGACCGACACTCACTCTGACGCCGTTTCACGTTGCTGGCATCGCATTCCTGTTTGTCGGTTTCGCACTCGCTCTCTATCAGGGCCTTCAAGCGTTCGAACTCATTCCGCAGGTATCGTGGATCACGTGGACGCACATCCACTTCGTTACGATCGGCGCGTTCACGCAGTTGCTCTTCGGCACGCTGCCACAGCTGACGGCGCGGAAACTCGAGACACTCCACGAAGGATTCGTCGAATCCGCGGACAGCCAACCACCCCCGCCGAATCTTCGCCACCTCCGTGAGGAGGGTATCCCGACCATATCGGACGACGAATTCGAGACCGAACTCGACGAACTGGACACACGTCGGCGAATACTGTACGGGTTAGTCGAATCCGATGCTCGAGAATGGCCGTCGAGGGAAACCGACTGATTTCCCTGATGCAGACAGACGACCAGTTCCCGGGAATCGGTATCCACCATACCGTTCAAGACTCTGGCAACCAAAGGAGAACATATGGCAACCGACGATTCTCTGGTTCGGACGCTGCTAATCATTATCGCCGCGATCCTTCTCCTACCGTTTCTCATGATGGCTCTCGCGATGCCCATGATGGGAGTCTGGAGTGGGGGCCACATGTGGAACGGCGGGATGTGGGACGGCACCGGAGCCACGTGGATGTGGCTCCTCATGTTGATTATTCCGTTGTTGGTGCTCCTCGGTCTCGGATATCTCCTGTACAGTGCGGTTCGGCACTCGGGCGGGCAACGGACGGATCCTGCACTCGAGGAACTGAGAACGGCCTACGCCCGCGGCGACCTCACGGACGAGGAGTTCGAGGAGCGCCGCGAACGCTTGCGACGGGAGAAGTAGTACGCGGGTGGACGCATTCCGAGCCGGACGCCGCCATTTCTGTCCGGCAGTGCCCCCTCTCGATGGATCAGAGCACGTTCGCCCAGCCGGTTTCGGACGTGCTTTTCGCTGATCTCGCAATGGGGTACACGGCCGCAGACGGCGGATTCGAGGACCGTCCCTTCGAGTTCGTCGGAATGGCACGACTGGAGCGATGAGCGCGACCGCGACTGACATGGCACGGTTCGTCCGGGTACACCTTCACGGCGGAGCCGTCGATACTGAGCGGATCCTCGAGTCGGAAACGGTCGCGGAGATGCACCGTCGGCAGTTCACCAACGACAAACGGAATGGGAGGAGGTGCGAGACGCGACGAAGCGGTCTTGGGTCACCGCAGCAGCCACGAGAGCGGTCGATACGGTACTGCGCTACCCGATCAAACGGGCGGTGTCAACGCCGTGGTATGGTTCATTACTGGACTCGAGGACGATCTGTTCCCGGTCTGCTCAGCCCGAACGATGTGAGAGTCGGCCGGCGATCCGCGACGAGACCAGTGCGAGTCCAAACCGGCCATATGATATTGTAGTTAGTTCACAAAGCCGTTATTGCTGTGGAAACCGTACCGTCGATCGATGAGCGACTCTGCAAACAACGAACGCCAACGGATCCGTGAACAGAAGAAGCGAGAGCTGCAGGAACGTCTCGAGAACGGCGGGGGCCTCGATGCGGCCGACAGGGAGAGCACCGCACCCGACGAGCCAATCGCGATCACGGGTCAGGGTCACCTCGACGAGGTCGTCGGAGAGCACGATGTTGTCCTCGTGGACTGTTACGCCGACTGGTGTGGCCCCTGTCAGACGACGTTCGCCTCACGGAGGGGGGGAGGTCGTCACCGTCGATCACGTCTCCGCCGTCGCTCTTGTCGGTCCTGTTGACGTCGCTCGAGTCAATGTCCCAACCGAGGTCGCTACAGCCGGCCAGCGCGGCGAGCGCGAGCGTTCCCGCCGTACGCTCGAGTAGTCGCCGTCGGGACGGATCGGGTCCGGTCATCTGTCACAACTATATCGTCTCGTCGGGATCGTGTTCCTCCACCATGCGCGCTGCTTCGTCGGCATACCGGTCGCGAACGTCTGGATCCTCGACGGTCGCGAGGTCATCAGGAGAGACGTCCTTCGCGGCAGTGACCGTGTCCAGGTCGACCGCCTGTACTGCGAGTTCCTTTCGGAAGGTTCGAGTTCCGTCGGGAGTCGCATAGGTGAGGATGAGGAGGTCTCGATTGTCGTAATCGCGCTCGACCAGCCACACGCGAACGTCGGCCGACTCCGATGGCATGAGAACCCAAACGGGAAGCGTAAGGGTAGTCGTTGAGGTTGAGAGTTTAGTGGCTTGAGAACCTCATCGGTATCCACGCCTTCGGCTCGAGAATGTCACCACCGACGCTCGTCTATGACGACGATTGCGGGGTCTGTACTCGTGCAGCGCGGTTCGTGGACCGCCGCGCGGCGATTGACATCGTCGGCTTTTCGGAACTCACGGACGACCTGCGAGCGCGCTTGCCGCTCGACTACGAGGCGTGTGCGCATCTGGTTACCGACGAGACGACCTACTCCTGTGGGGCAGCGATGGAACGCGCCTACGAACGGACCGGCCTTCTGCCATCGCAGCTTTTTCCGCTGTTTCGTCGCGTTCCTGGATATGCACCCGTCCGCGAGTTCGTCTATCGCGTCGTCGCATCGAACCGGCCGTCGATCGGCCGATTGCTACCGTAGCTTCTCGAAAGCGTATAGGCAACCCGCTATTCCGACCGAGATTCGATCGAAAACGGACGGTGATCGAAGAAGGGCCGAACGCGTCCTGCAGCTTCAGAGGTCCAGAAGAAGCATCGACCCGTAGCCGAGACCGAACGCGAGTATGAACGATCCGATCCAGGCGGCGACGGTGAGTCCCAGCTTTCGCGGACTGACGCCGGCTCCGCCGGCGACCGCGGCCCCGCTGCCGACGATCGCACTCACGATGATCTCGTTGAACGAGACCGGGACTCCCAGCAGAACCGCGCTCTGTGCGATGAGAAACGAAGGGACGAGCGTCGCGATCGAGCGACGCGGCCCCAGCGACGCGTACTCCTGGGAGATCGACTTGATCATTCGCGGGGCGCCCGTCCACGAGCCAACGAGGATTCCGACGCCGCCGCCGAGCAGGACCACGATCGGTGACACCGTCGGCAGCTCCTCGAGTAGCGGGAACAGCGGTCCGACGGCTAGACCGACCTGACTCGCGCCCGCCGAGAACGCCACGAGCGCGCCCAGCGAGAGGAGGAACCGCCGTAATCCGCCCGCCTGATCACGTCGGATATCCCAGCGGACGATGGCTGCGGCGACGACGCCTAGCCCGAGCGAGACCGTGGCCGTTGCGGCAGTTCCGTCGATCGGAATCACGTTCCTTCCGGCCGCGGCGAGCGTCCCGCCGACCGACGCGAGGAACGCGAACTCGAGGTTCGCGACCACGAGGCCAACGACGCCAGCGAGAATCGGAACGCTCGTCGCCTCGGGAACGTCCGGTCGCGGAAGAACGCTCGCGATCCCGTAGGCGATTCCCCCGCCGACGAACGGCGTGAGGACCCAGACCGCGCCGATTTCGGCGTACTTTCCCCAGGCTGGATCGCCGCCGAGCGCGAGGCCGACGCCGACGACCGACCCGGTCACGGTGAACGCGGTCGCGATCGGATACCCGTGTAGATCCCGATCGCCATCAGCCCGGCACCGATCAGCAGGACGACGATGATGCCGCTGACCGGGAGGCTGATCCCGTCGACGAGGCCGCTGCCGACGGCTTCGGAGACGCTTCCGCCCTGCATCACCGCGCCAGCGAAGCCGAGAATGCCGACGAGAAACGCCGCGCGCATCGTCGGAATCGCGTTCGCGCCGACGGCCGGGGCGAACGGGGTCGCGCCGCTCGAGCCGGCGCCGATGACCCACGCCATGAAGAGGCTCGCGACCGCGGCCGCTGCGAACAGGAGTATCGTTGTGGGTTCCATTAGTGTACGAAAATCCTCCGTTTCAGTTCTCGAGGTGCGAAATTCGAACGGTGTTAGTCAGCACTCGCTGGACCGGAGTCGGCCGCGGCGCGCTTGCTGCGCCAGACCCCCTGCAGGTAGGCGCCGACGAACATGCCGACGAGCGCCCACAGGATGGCAACGTTTCCGATCCCGAGGCTGGCGTAGGCCGCGCCGGGGCAGATCCCCGAGAGCCCCCAGCCGACACCGAAGATCCCGCCGCCGATCAGGACGTTTCGATCGAACGATTTCAGCCGTCGACGGTACACGTCGCCCGTCAGCGGTGCGCTGTCGCGAATCCGGGGCATGATCGCGAAGGCGATCCCGGAGACGATCGCGGCGCCAAACATGACGAACGGCAGGCCGAGGTCGTCGAACTGGAGGAAGTCCAGCACGACTTCCGGCCGGGCCATGTGGCTGTACGCTAGTCCGAAGCCGAAGATCAGACCGCCAACGAGGATCAGCGGCATGAACAGCGGATGGCGATTTCTGCTCATGTTACGGACTCACCCCCATCGCCTGGACGATCTGGGCGGTCACAATCGCGACCGTCAGGAACGTGATCACGCCGACGATCGACGTTTTTGAGGCCGAGCCGACACCGCAGACGCCGTGGCCCGATGTGCAACCCTTCCCGACGCGCGTTCCGATCCCGACGAGGACCCCACCGAGCAGCAACCGCCAGGGCTGGACGTCGGTTGTCCACGTCCCGCCCTGCCAGAAGATGGCGTAGACCGCCGCTCCCAGAACAATTCCGAGCGTGAAGACGACCCGCCAGTCCCGGGAGCCGCGGTACTGCTTGAACCGTGACTGATCCGAAACGTACGACAGCGTCGACTCGAGGAACGTACTCGCGCCCGCGGCGATCCCCGTCCCGAGGTAGATGACGACCGCGCCGAGGCCGACGAGCAGTCCACCGATCGCGTACCGGGAGATGCCGTTGGGAAACGGCTCGGCGGGCACTACCTGACCCGGGGCGGCAAGTTCGGCGAACAGTGCGATCTCGATCACGGTGATCAGTCACCCGCCAGCGACTCTTGGCTGGCCGCGCAGTTGTTCGGGCCGAGCTCGAGTTCGAACGCTTCCTTGTCGTTGGCCTCCTGCTGTCCGAGGTTCGTAAGGATGATATCCTCGTAGTTGGCCGGACGGGGCGGCATGTCCGAGAGGATCAGCTCGACGAACTCGTCTTCGTCCATCGTTAGAGCGTCCATCTCTTCTTCGAGTTGGCTGATCGGTGCCGTATAGGTGCCATCGTCGGCGGGATCAGCGGAGTCACTGAAGTGAGCCCCGCCGACGAGCGTGTCGTTAGGCAGGGTCAGCACGCGCTCCTGCAGCGACTCGTAGAGTTGGCGTGCGGCGTCTTCTGCGCCCTCGTCGCCCTCCTCTAAGTCAGGGCGGGCAACACTCTCGACGAACAGGCCGTCGCCAGTCGCAAGCAGCGAGTCGTCGATCAGGTACGAGGTCATCCCGGAGGTATGTCCGGGCGTGTAGACGGTTTCGATCGTGGCAGCACCGACTTCGAACTCGTCGCCGTCTGCTGCGAGAGTCATCTCGTCGGCGTAGGTGATACCGCGGTCGACCGCCGCCTTGGGGATGACGCCCTCGACGCCCTCATCGGCGAGGTCGCGGATGCCCGAGATGTGATCCGCGTGGATGTGCGTGTCGATTGCGTACTTCAGGTCGGCGTCCAGTTCGTTCGCATCTTGGAGATAGCGGTCGGTGAATGCACGCAGTGGGTCAATCAAGGCCGCCTCGTCACCGCCAACGATGAGGTAGCCGAGACAGCCGCTCGAGGGACGCTGGTACTGGTAGAGCGTCCCCGCACCGTCGTAGCGCTCGACCTCGACGCGCTCGTAGATGCGCGCCCAGCCGTTCATCCCGTCCTCGAGGTGGTCAACGTCGTAGCCGCGCTCTCTCAACTGTGCGGCGACGTACTCGCTCGAGCCACCCTTCGCACAGAGAACCGTGATTTCGTGGTTATCGGGAATCTGTGCAAGGACATCGTTGTCAATTTCGTCGTCCAGGAACTCGAAGTACGGGATGTTGATCGATTCAACGGTCTCTCCGACGATCTTCCACTCGTTGTACTCCGATTCCATACGGGTATCGAGGAGCGTGACATCCTCGCCCGCGTCGATTCGCCCCTTCAATTCGTCTGGACTGACCGATTCGATCTCGACGTCCGGCATTGGAAGATCCATATCGTCCATGTTGTACAGTTCCCAGTATCGGCTACTGGCACTTAAGGGTTTGTGTAGTATTTCCTATTATCTACAATACAGACTGGCCAAATACAGCCTCACGATTTCTATATATGCGTATGGAAGGTGCTAACTAGTTATTTTACCCTCACCAGGATTGGGGGGTATTCGTGTATTGTGCAATAACCGGAGGCCTTATATGGGGGCGCCCAATATTGTATGATAGCTCCAATACGGAGCCAGAACGAAACTATGAGTTCGGAATACCAGACCACGGAGACGCTAGACGTGAAGGGACAGTCGTGCCCGATGCCCATCGTGAAGACCAAGCAATCGATCGACGATCTCGAGGCCGGCGACGTCCTCGAGGTCGTCGCAACTGACTCGGGCAGCATGAGCGACATTCAGGGGTGGGCCGACGGCACCGACGGCGTCGAACTCCTCGAGCAGGTCGAGGAGGACGACATCTACACCCACTACGTGAAGAAGACGGAATAATGAGCACGGATAACCCAACGACGGCAGTCGACGACGCCGATCCGGACGTCGACGCCGCCGAGTTACAGGCGCTGCGCGAGCGCGTCGAGGAATTGGAAGAATCGATGGCAGCGGTGGACACTGGCGATGATCAGAAGAAGATGACCATCGTCGCGACACAGGGGAGTTTCGACATGGCGTATCCACCGTTAATCCTCGCGAGCACTGCGGCCGCCTTCGGCTGGGAGGTTGTCGTCTTCCACACGTTTTGGGGGCTCGATATCCTCCACGAGGAGAAGTCGAAGGACCTCAAGTTGAGCGCCGTCGGCAACCCGAATATGCCGGTCCCGAACGCCGTCGCTGCTCTGCCAGGCATGGACAAGATGGCCACGAAGATGATGCAGAAGAAGATTGACGACAATGGGACTGCCACCATCGAGGAACTGATCGACCTCTCGCTCGAGAGCGGCGTCGATCTGCAGGCGTGTCAGATGACGATCGAACTGATGGACTATGATGAGGACGACTTCTACGACGGCGTCACCACCGGCGTCGGTGCGGCCACCGCGCTGCAACACATGGCTGAATCCGACATTCAGCTCCTCGTCTAATCCATGACTGCCACCAAGTCAACGCGCTCAAAGCCGAGCCTACGCGTCCTTGAAGCGATTGCCAACGCGGAAGATGTCTCCCCGATTGCTCTCGAGCCACCGCTCAACGACGTTGTGGATCCTGCTGCGCTGGACCGATTGTTTGAACCGACCGCTGTTGACGACTCGGTCCGAGGCGGACACGTTTCGTTCCGGTACCGAGGGTATGACGTAACAATCTCTTCGGATGGGACCATCAAACTGTCGTAAGAAGAGTTTGGGATTCGCTTCCACGACCCTCGGCTATTGTCATTTTCATGCACTACTACATCCCTTCGGTTGAATCACGCGACGCAGAAGGTCTGGAATCGATTAGTTACTGAGCAACTCGTACTCTACTTGCTGTCAGTTTCTCTTCTGGCTAAGGGGAAACAAAGCCACACATCAGAATCATCCTCCGAGGTTGTGGACGATGGGCACGTAGAATACGTGAGCCGTTTTTTCGAGAAACAGGCGTTCGTTGGCTCCCAGCCAGCTCGCCGCATGATCTTGAGAGCATCGCCCGTGCCGGTCCCGTCGGTATCGTCGAAGTTGCAGAATTCGGAAGATGGATTCCGACAAACCACTAAATCTCACATGTGTATTTGAAGTAACCGTCGGACAGTACGACGCGATCTATCGATCGATGAAGCGGGCGGAGAGTTCCGTCTCGAGACCGGTCCCTTCGGCGTCGGTTGTACGTAGACACTCGTTGACTCGTTTTGGACTCGAGCTACACTTAAACACCTGCAGTATTCATCATATATCCTCATGCTTGTGCATGGTGAGATAACATATACCATGGATGTCGGCAGTACCCTTCAGAACCTGGGTCTCTTTCTCGAGGAATTCGACGAGGAGGTCGGCACCATAACGAGCGTCGAATTCGCCGATCGACTCGATTCGGAAACGAGGCCGACCGCCGAGGTCGAACTGACGATATCGTCGTTATCGAGCCAACAGTGGACGCCGCTCGGCCCCGACAACGTAACCGCTGACGACGACGGGCGACTCCAGTTTACCCTGGAGTCGGTACCGTTCGTTCCGACGACCAATCCGGATTTCGAGGTCGATCCGACGAGCGTGACGATCGACGACGGGTCGATAACGATCGTGCTCAGTGTCTCCGTCGCTACCGAGGATAACGAGACCGGCGGCGCTACTTTTGAAACGGACGAACGGAACTCGAGTCCGCTTGCGGTTTCCGACGACACCGACGACACCGACGACACTGACGACGCGGCGACTGACGGTCGAGGACGGAACGTGCCGCCGTTCAGAGATCCGGAGCTGCTCACGGAGGTGTACGAATCCTGTGACACGTTCACGGAGATGAGCGAGGTTATCGAGATGGACGTCACCGCGGAGACGGTCCGGCGGTATATGATCGATTACGATATCCACGAGCCGAACTCGTATACCGACGGAACCGAGGACGGCGACTCGGGCGGGCGTCCCCAGATCGACAGCAATTCGGATGCGTCGGCACGGAGTTCCTCCGACGACCGGCCGGTCGACGGTTCAGAACACACGCAGTCGTCGCCGGTCGTTCTCACCGACGGAATTGGGCTTCCCGAGGATGTTACCGCTGAAACACTCGTCGAGACGGTGTCGCGGTCGAACACGATCTACGAAGTCAAACAGGATCTCGAACTGGATCGAGACGAGACGCTCGAACTGTTACGTCAACTCGACCTCGTCGACCTCGTGGTGGGTCGCGTTGCCAACGAGCCCGAGCGCAGGATCGGTCGCGAAGAGATCGTCGACCGCCTCCGCGAAGCCTCCGTTCCACAGTCCTGACGAAATAGGGTCGGCCCTGAGAACGATCGAACGGTTCGTAAACGCTCGTCGAGGACCTCCTCGACGACAATTGTCAGTGGTGAACATTCGTTACGCTATTTCATACCATTCCAGAATTTTTAATCCGATCGAGGCCCACTGTTCGAATATGAGTCAAGAACGTACCACGTCGGAAGAACAGCGCGGCGCGGAATACTACCTCCCCGGGACTCCTGCGATGTCTCCCTCCGATGGCCGACTCGAGCGCTTCTTCAAGACACTGTTCCGTCGTCGAGGGCGGATTCGAGCGGATCGACAGCACGAGCGCAGCGATCGCTGAAGCGGTTGCCCGGAGATACTCCATTCCTGTACGGTCGTCGAATTCTATCCGTCGCTACCTCGCCGCTCGGCGGCGCGAACGACATTCTTCACGAGCATCGCGAGCGTGACCGGGCCGACGCCGCCGGGAACGGGAGTGATCGCGCTCGCTTTCTCCCTGGCGCTCTCGAATTCGACATCGCCAACTACGCCGGCGGTCCCTGAACCGTGTCGACTGCTCGAGCCGTCATCCGTTTTGCCAGTCTCGGGTTCGCGGTTCGCGCTCACGTCGACGACCACGGCGCCGGAGGAGAGCATCGAGCCGTCGACCAGTTCCGGAGCGCCGCTGGCGGTGACGACGATGTCCGCCTGACGGGTCACCGATGCGAGGTCGGTCGTCTTCGAGTGACAGACGGTGACGGTCGCGTTTCCCGGCGTCCTGTCTTGGAGCAGCAGGTTCGCCAGCGGTTTCCCGATGATTCCGGATCGGCCGACGATCGTGACGTCCGCTCCCGCGATCGGAACGTCGTAGCTCGAAAGTAGCCGACACACCGCTGCCGGCGTGGCCGGAACGAACCGTGACTCGCCGGCGACGAGTCGTCCGAGGTTCTCGGGGTTGAAGCAGTCGACGTCCTTCTCGGGCTCGAGGCGCTGCCTGACCGCGGACAGCGCGACGTGGTTCGGGAGCGGAACCTGGACGAACACGGCGTCAATCTCGGAATCGGTACACAGATCCTCGATCTCCCGATAGAGGCGTCGTGACGGTTCGGACGGCTCGAGACGGACGTCCCGCGTCGCAACGCCGACATCGTCGCAGGCAGCGTGCTTTAAGTCCATAAAGCGCTCGTCGGCCGGCTCCTCGCTCATCAGTACGGTCCCGAGCGTCGGGACGATACCTCGATCGCCGAGGTCGTGGACTCGGTCGCTCACCGCCTCGCGGATGTCCGCCGCGACCGGTTCGCCGAGGAGCAGTTCCGTCGACACGGTCTGAGTTCGACGGCGACGCTCTTGTAGCATTCGGCCCGGTAGCCGACGGCTCACTACGTAGGCGGCTCCCGCGGCCAGCTCCGGATCGAGTACCGCGCGGTGTCCAGCCAGGAATCGCTCTGCGAGACGATCTCTCGGGCCTTCGGTACTGGCTTGCCGTTGTCGAACGCTCGGACAGTGTCGGCTCTTCGGCGCGCCGATCGTCCGTTGATTCGCGATGCGTTCGGCCATTTACATCTTTGTACGTAGCACGCGAAGGACCAACGGACATGGAGTACAGATACACGGGCGATGTACACGCACAACTCCTCGAGGTCTACGAGGCGGACGCCGATCCCTTCCCGACGCAGTCGTCGATGAACTTCCCGAAATCGGAACGGCGGGCGGAGATGGGACTGCTCAGACAACTCCTCTTTCCCAGGTGCTGGAACGCCGACGCCCTGCTCGAGGACGAGTCGGCGGTACGGGACGTGCTGTCGGAACTGGGGTCGCTATACTGTCGCGGGATCCGCCCGTATTCGGGAACGGATCCGTCCGAAACGGTCGACGACGTGCTCGAACGACTGCCCGAACTCCGGGCGACGCTCAAGAAGGACGTCGAGGCCGCCTACAAGGGTGATCCCGCCGCGAAGTCCTACATCGAAGTTATCCGGTCGTATCCTGGCTTCCAGGCCATCACGATGCAACGGGTCGCACACGAACTGTACGAGGCCGGGACTCCCGAGTACGCGCGGGAACTCACCGAGTATGCAAAGACGGTGACGGGGATCGACATCCACCCGGGTGCGAAGATCGGCGAGTACTTCTTCATCGACCACGGTACCGGCGTCGTCATCGGCGAGACGGCGACGATCGGCAACTGGGTTCGCCTCTACCAGGACGTGACGCTGGGTGCGCTCCACTTCGAGGAGGAAGAAGACGAGGAGAAGACGCTGAAGAAGGGGTACAAGCGACATCCAGACATCGGAGACCACGTCGTAATCGGAGCCGGGACGAAGGTACTGGGAGCGGTCACCATCGGCAACCACGTCAGCATCGGCGCGAACTCGTGGGTTACGGAGGACGTGCCGGACAACATGATGGTGTACATCTCCGAGCACCCGACGCAGGAGCGAAAACGGGGCGAGTGAGCTGTTCAGGACCGGACCTCGACCGACGCGGATAATCGTCGGATGGTGTCGTCGCCGTGGGGATATCGAGCGACGGGTGAGAGGAGTCCTTCGAGTCGACGACGAGCGTCGCCTCCTGCAGCGTCACTGATACCGGGCGAGGGTGTCCGCGCGCCACGACTCGAGGTCCGGAACCTGGTTGAACGCGTAGATATGAACGCCGCGGATGTCGTGGTAGGGGTCGGTCGCGTACGGCGCGAGACCTTCGATGAGTTCTTCGGGCACGTAGGTCCCCCGGGAACCGACGAGCTGGCGGACGAAGTCGAGGACGCCGCTCGTCTTCTGGAGGAAACGGACCGAATCGCCGACGCCGACCTTTTTCGAGATACCCAGTAACCGCTGGTACTTCATAACGCCCGGAATGCCGACCTCGACCGGGAGCTCGATCCCCCGGTCACGGACGTCCGCGATCCACTCGAGGATGGCGTCGGAATCGTAACACAGCTGTGTCACGATGTACGTGGCGTAGGGCTCTTTCCTCGCCATCGACTCGGCGAGCACCTCGTCGTCGAGGAACGCGTGACCCTCGGGGTAGCCGGTGATGCCGACCTCTTCGAACGCGTAGCCGAGTTCCTCGAGCGCCGAGAGGAGGTCGTACGCCGAGTGAAACTCCCCCGCTGGCTCCTCGCGATCGCCACCCGGGACGAAGACGTCGGTAACTCCCGCGTCGGTGAGCCGTCTCGCGATCTCCTCGAGGTGGTCCTCGTTGCGAACGTAGCGCGCCGCGACGTGCGGGACGATCTCGTAGCCGCGATCGGTCGCTTTCTCGGTCCAGTCGATCGTCGCCTCGAGGCCGAGCGTCGGCGAGGTCGTGATCGCGACCTCCGCGCCGTCCGGGAGGTGCCCCAGTTGTTCGTCGATACTCTCGAACGGCATCAGCTCGAAGCGCGGCTCATCGAGTAACTCCACTACCCCTTCCGCCATCGCGGTCGACTGTATTTCGGATGACATGGTCTCACTCCTGAGGTGGCTGGTCCGTCCCTCGACACGAACGCTCGTTACCGGGGCGAGTGTAGTCGGCCGTCGGCTGGCTCCGGTACCGCGTTGGGTCTCGAGCCCGACGTACGTATCGGCTACCGATCGATCCGGCGACCGATTCGGCGTCGCCACGGTGGTGCGAACAGGTCGGCGGTGGCCGACACAGGACCGGTCCGTAGTAACGTCGAACGGTTCGTTTCCGCCATCGCCGTGACCGGTTGGCTCCCACTCTCCCGGTCACGATTCACTCGGAGGCCTCCTCTCTGGCGTTCAGTTTGGCCTGCTCCCGGGCGCTCGGGTTGACCGACGGCTTGAACGGGACCTCCGAGACTTTGGCGTACACCGGCTCGCCGGGTTCCTCGGCGTACTTGTCCGGAAGGTGGACTTGGAACTCCGTTCCGATGTCGCCGTCGTAGACCGCCATCGGATCGCCGTCGAGTTTCGCCGCCGGAACGAACCCGAGCGCGAGGTTCGTCTTGAGCTCGGGGTTGTACCACGGCGACGTGACGTAACCGCAGTTCTCGCCGGTGTCGGGGTCGGAGATGAGCCAGAAGTCCGGCGCGTAGTCCCGAACCGGCTCGCCGGCCATCTTGAGGCCGACCATTTTGTGGACGAACGGGTACTCGCCGCTCTCGATCTGCGCCTGCTGGCGCTCGAGTTCTTCCTTGCCGACGTAGTCGACGTCCTTGTCGTCGGGGACCTGGTAGCCGAGGTTGACTTGGAACGGCGAGGTCTCGTGATCCATGTCTTGGCCCCACGAGAGGATCCCTGCCGCGATACGGCGGTGGTGTGCAGGCGCGACCTGCATCCCGCCGTGATCCCTGACGGACTCGAGGACGGGATCCCAGACCGCTTCGGCGTTTTTCGAGGCGTCCCGGACGTAGATCTCGAAGCCTTTCTCGCCGGAGAAGCCGGTCTGGCTCACCAGCACCGAACAGCCGTCGACCTCGGCTTCCATCAGGCCGTAATAGGGTATTTCCTCGACTTCCTCGCCGACGACGTCGATCATTGCGTCGACGGAGCGCGGGCCCTGAATCTGCATCGGCGCGACGTCGATCTCGTCGATCTCGACGTCGAAATCCATGCCGACGTTGACGCCTTGGAGCCACTGCATCAGCGTCGAGTCCGAGATCGAAAACCAGAACTCGTTTTCGCCCGGTCGCAACAACACGGGGTCGTTGAGGATGCCGCCGTCCTCGTTGCAGAGGATGACGTACTTGCCGCGCATCGTCTCGATTTCCGTCGCGTCCCGGGTGATGACGTGGTTGGTGAGCGCCTCGGCGTCGGGCCCCTGGACGCGGATCTGTCGTTCGACCGCGACGTCCCAGAGCGTTACCCGGTTGACCAGCGCATCGTACTCCTCCATCATGCCGCCATCTTCGGGTTCGACGAGGCCCCTCGGGTGGTAAATTCGGTTGTAGACCGTCGCCCGCCAGGCGCCGTTCTCCACGAACGACTTGTGGAAGAACGGTGACTTGCGAACGCGCGTGGAAACGAGCATCTCGATTCCTGGATCGCCGGACTGGCGCAGATTTCTCGGGAGGGTCCGATCCGACTGATCGACGCTCGGGTAGTTCGGGTGTTCCGTACTGTCCTGTTCCGGTGGTTGGCTGTCAGACATTATCATGCATATGTATCCCGTAGAATATAAAAGTAGGAGATCTCCACTACTTCTCAATCTTCGAAACCGGCAATAGTACGCCGGAGAAACCTCGAGAAGGGTAATAGCTTGGATTCAACGAGGTGCGGATGAGGGAGATTTTCGTCCGACTATACATAACGAATATTTTATACGATGTGGAATTCGATCCGAACGGGTCCCGAAATCCGCGTTCGACCCGCGAGACCCAGTGCATTGATAACTCTTCGCACTGCTAGCTTTCAGTATCGCCCGACGTGCGCGGACGTCCACAGGGACGACACGACGACTCGTCGGGAGCGACGCAGCGGTGAGAGAGAATGACCTTCGACGCAACCGACACGTACGAGAGGACCGACGGTGAGTTTCCGTGACCCACGTCATCGACGGCGACGCGGTGGCGAACCGAATTCAGGACGCCCTCCGCGACTGTATCGACGGCCTCGAGCCGATCGAACCCCCGTGAGACGACGATGAGTCGAGACAAACTCCCCGTCACGTTCGCCGACGTCGAAGCGGCCCGTGAGCGACTCGACGATCCGTCGATCGTCAAGCGGACGCCGGTCGAGCGGAACACGTCGCTCGAGTCGATGACCGGCGCCACGGAGGTCATGCTCAAACTCGAGCACCTCCAGTGGACTGGCTCGTTCAAGACCCGCGGGGCGTACAACAAGATCGAGCGCTGTCTGGAGGAGGGGGAACTCGAGCAGGTCGTCGCGGCGAGCGCCGGAAATCACGCACAGGGCGTCGCCCTCGCCGCGACGAAACTCGGCGTCGACTCGACGATCGTCATGCCAACGACCGCTCCCCAGACGAAGATCGACGCCACGCGGGGCTACGGCGGGACCGTCGAACTCGTCGGAAAAGATTTCCAGGAGGCGACGAACTTCGCGCGCGAGCTAGCCGGGGAATCGGAGGCCGAGTTCGTTCACGCGTTCGACGACCCGGCGATCGTCGCCGGTCAGGGAACGCTCGGACTCGAGATGGTCGAGGACGTTCCCGAGGTCGACACCGTCGTCGTGCCGATCGGCGGCGGCGGTCTGATCAGCGGGATCGCAACCGCGTTCGCCGAACGCAGCCCCGAGACGCGGATCGTTGGCGTCCAGGCGGCGGAGGCGGCGACCGTCCCCGACAGCCTGGACAAGGGTGCCCCGCAGACGCTCGACTCGGTCGATACGATCGCGGACGGAATCGCGACGGGCGGCATCTCCGAGCTGACGCTGTCGATTATGGAGCGACACGTCGACGAGGTCGTCACGGTGACGAACGGGGAGATCGCCGAAGCCGTACTGGTCCTGCTGGAGCGAGCGAAACAGTTGGTGGAAGGGGCTGGTGCCGCCGCGGTTGCAGCGATCCGAAGCGACGCGGTCGACGTCGACGGCGAGCGCATACTGCCGCTGCTCTGTGGCGGCAACCTCGACATGACGATGCTCCGCGCGATACTCATCCACGCACTGACTCACCGCGAGCAGATCCTGCGATTGCGGGTACACATCGACGACCGACCCGGAAAGATGGCGGAGCTCTCCGGGGTTATCGCCGACCATGGTGCCAACATCCAGACCGTCCGCCACGATCGTGTCCTCGAGGACTTAGACGTCGGCGAGGCCTACCTGATCTTTCAGGTCGAAACCAGCGGTGCGGAACACGCTCGAAAGATCATCGAGGCGATCGCTGACCACGGGTACGAGGTCGACGTGGTGAACTGACCGAATCCATCCAGTTAGAGCGAATGAACGTGTTTGCTGGTTACCAAAGAGAAACTCGCAATTCTTAATCCCCGGTGGTTCGAATGTCGGAGTGAATGAGAACGGAAAGGAAATCCGACGAAACGTCGACAGAAGAACTCGTTAACTATATGCCTGCGATGCCGAACGTGTCCGAGGAGCCGAATTACCTCGTGCAGTTTGTCGACGGACTGCTCCGTCGCAATCGCTAGAGGAACCGATCACGCTTTCGATTACTCGAGTCCAGATACGGGCCGCGTCTTTTTATTGTTTCAACGAGAAGTTAGTATATGCGTCCGTTCACTGGTGGGGTGCCCCATTGCAAACGGTGTGGGTGCGGGCTCGAGGGGGGCGAGGAAGGGTGTCCTAAGTGCGGGTTCAATCCGCGACAGATGGGGCTTCGCGTCTCGATGGTGTTCTTGATGGTCGTCGTGGTTTCGATGTCGGTGATCGTGCTTATGATGCCCTTCTGGACGGGATTGGCGCCATTTCTCGCCGGACTCGCGGTCGTCTCGTTCGGACTCGCCGTCGTGATGTTCGTCGTTTCGTTTCTCGCCACGCCGTACCGGCTTGGTTCCATCTTCGCCCGATTTTGAGAGTGTCACCCGACGCCCGCGATGTCGGACTTTGAACCGGAGACGGTCGTAATTAACTGCCTGACGATAGGATCCCTTGTGAAATATCGGTATATTTACCAAAACTATATACGGAAATGCATGGAATCGAAGTAATGGGATTGGTAATGAATGCCACTCGAGACGCTTTCGCACGGTGAGTGGAGGTTGGACCGGGCGGTTGGAGAGGGTCAGCGCGATCGACCGGGTCGAGCGTGATGCTACGAACTACCGCTTCGAAACGACTGACGGACGGCCTCGAACGGACAGAACACGACAGGACGAACACGGAGGGTAACTATGGCAGACGAAGACAAACGCGGAATACAGGAAGGTCTGTTCTACGCGGAGACGGACCGAGAACCGGGCGACAAGAACTGGCGAGGATACGGGTTCGACATCAACCCACCCGTATTTCTCATCGCGGGAGGGTTGATCATCCTCTTTATTGCCCTCTCGCTCGCGTTCCCGGATCAGGCGGGGACGGCGTATCAGGACACTCGAGTCGCGGTGTCAGATTACTTCGACTGGCTGTTCATCCTGGCCGCTAATATTTTCATCATCTTCATGGTCTATCTTGCGATAAGCAAGTACGGTTCGATACGACTCGGCGGCGTCGACGGCGAGAAGGAGTTCAGCGACATCTCGTGGGTCGCGATGCTGTTCAGTGCGGGCATGGGGATCGGCCTCATGTTCTTCGGCGTCGCCGAACCGGTGTTTCACCTCTTCGACCCGCACCTGGGTGCCGAGGCGGGAACCGAGGGTGCCGGCGAAGTGGCGCTTGCGGTGTCGCTGTTCCACTGGGGCTTTCACCCGTGGGCGATCTACGCGTTGGTCGCGCTCAGCCTGGCGTTCTTCTCGTACAATCGCGGGCTGCCACTGACCTTCCGGTCGGTGTTCTACCCGGTGCTCGGTGATCGGATCTACGGCTGGCCGGGACATCTCATCGACATCTTCACCATCTTCGCGACGCTGTTCGGCCTCGTGACCTCTCTCGGGTTAGGCGCATTGCAGATCAATGCGGGGCTGACGTTCGTTGGCCAGGAGGTGGGCGCGTTCCCCGCAGTGCCCGACTCGATCTGGGTTGCAGTCGCAATCATCGGGGTCGTCACGGGGATGGCGATCGTTTCGGTCTACCTCGGCCTCGACAAGGGGATCCGACGGCTCAGCAACCTGAACCTCACGCTGATGATGATTCTTCTGGCGTCGGTGTTCGTCCTCGGACCGACGCTGTTCATCCTCGGTGCGCTGCCACAGGGCATCGGCGGCTACCTCGGCAACTTCTTCGAGCTGTCCTTCTTCGGCAACTCGTTCGACAACCACTACTTCCAGGGTTCGGAGTACTACGGCTCGGGCGGCGAGGGTGAGGGTGCCTTCCTCGTCGACTGGACGGTGTTCTACTGGGCTTGGTGGATTTCCTGGTCGCCGTTTGTCGGGATGTTCATCGCCCGAATCTCGAAGGGCCGCTCCATCCGGGAGTTCGTCGGTGGAGTGCTCCTGATCCCCGTCGTATTCTCCTTCGCCTGGTTCGCGGCGATGGGCGGGAGTGCCCTCAGCTTCGAACTGAGCGAGGCGACGGAGGGTGCGATCAGCGGACCGGTGTTCGAGATCGGTGAAGAGGTCGCGATGTTCGCGATGTTCGATCTGATGCCGGGAACGGTGCTCCTGTCCCTGCTCGCGATCATCCTGGTGACGACGTTCTTCGTGACCTCCTCGGACTCGGGATCGCTCGTTCTCGAACACCTGAGCACCGGCGGCAAACACGAGACGCCGCCAGCCGGCCGCGTCTTCTGGGCCGCATCAGAGGGGCTGGTCGCCGCCACGTTGCTGATCGCCGGCGGCGACGCGGCCGTCGAGGCACTCCAGGCGGCCGCCATCGCCAGCGGCCTCCCGTTCACCGTTATTCTGTTGTTCATGATCTACGCCGTGATGATCGGTCTCAGGCGGGAGTACAGGCTCCTCCAGTCCGACGAGTTCACCGAGTTGATAGACGATCTCGAGGAGGAAGAGGAGATCGTCGTCACGAGCCAGACCGGCGACCTCGTTACCCACGTCAGGACCAGAGAGGACAGAATTATCGACGTCAGTGACGACTGACGTCCGCTTCGTCGGCACGGCAGACTATCGCTCGGACGCCGTGACGATCTTGGCACGGGGGATCCGAACCGACCGGGTGCAGACCTAGGAGCGAACGACGGTGACCGGTTTCGGACACATCCGCACGACCTTCTCCGTGCTGGATCCGAGGTACTTCTCGAGCGTACCCCGGCCCCGCTCGGCCATGACGACGGTGTCGATGTCTTCTTCTTCTGCGTAATCGACGATTTCCTGTGCGACCTTTCCGGTTGTGACCGCGCCGACGCCGTCGAGGCCTCGTCCCTCGATCTGCTCTACCACGTCGGTAACGACGTCCTCGCCGTACTGTCGGTACTCTTCCATCTCCGACTCGCTCACCCCGACTGTGAGGATGTACGACGCCTCCGTCTCGACGACGTAGATCACGTGTACCTCCGCATCGAACACCTCCGCGAGATCTAACCCGTGTTCGATCGCTTTCGACACCCTGTCGCTGCCGTCCGTCGCAATCAGTATCTTGTCTAGCATAACCGTGCTACTGTTTGAGTCTTCGGAGGGCTGTACAAAATAGTTTGTCTCCGGGGTGTGTCACGCGCCAACCGGTTCAGTCCGTGTTGGTCTCCCTGAGATAGATGGAGAACGCGACGAACGTCAACAGTACGCCGGCGAAAAAGTGACGGCCTGCCAGAAGAAGGAGGAGGCTCGCGATGGCCAGTACCACCGCGAGAATCGTGGAAACAGTCGCGACCCGGCTGGACATGTACGAACAACTGTGAGGACGGGACTTATACGTGTCGTCAGGCCGACGACTCCCGCCACTCGGAGGCCAGGCCGACGCCGCCGAGACCCACCGCGGCGGCCCCGATGGCCATCTCCAGCAGCTCACCGCCAAGGATCCCATTGGCAAGGAAGAGTGTCCCGCCGACGAGAAGGAAGAGTCGGAGGTACGTCCTGGGGTTCCAGTGCATACGTTCTATCCCCTCTTCGAGGGGGAGCATATCAATTATAACGGTTCGAAAGTTCACGCGGGGTCGTCGGGTCGTCCTCGGAACCGATGCGTGGAACCAGCGTCCATCCTCTCCGCGCTTGCTCGTCAATCCCCGGCGACGATCGTCACTGGTGTCTCGGCCATTCGCATGACTTTCTCCGCGGTACTCCCAAGGTGCCTCTCGATTGCCTCGTGGCCCTGTTTGCCCATGATGATGGCGTCGATGTCGTTTCCCTCGGCGTAGTCGACGATCTCCTCGGATGGGCGCCCGGTCCTGACCACGCCTTCCCCGCCGAGATCTCGCACGGAGGCACTCTCGATCACCTCGGTGACGACATCCTCGCCGTATTCCCTGTAGGACTCTAGCTCCTCGTCGGAGAGACCGACGGTCAGGATGTAGCTTGCTTTGGTCTCGACCACGTACAGCGCGTGTACCTTCGCATCCATCGCTTCGGCAATGTCGAGACCGTGGTCGACGCAACCCTCGGCCTCGTCGCTGCCGTCAGTCGCGATCAGAACGTTATCGTACATTTGTACTCGTCCCCGTCTGTAATATCGGGGGTATCTCGTATAATCTTTGCTTCTGTTAACACATCTCACTAGCTGATTGCGGTTCCCGTGCGGATCGAGTCGGAGCACAGAGCCTGGTTCGACACCAATTATATATCCCGCTCCCGTATCGTCAAGCGGTCGTGTCCGATACCCCAGATCCGTCGGAGCCCGCTCTCGAGCGCCTGTTCTATCACTCCGAGAGGATCCGGCTCGTCTACTGGGGCGAGTTTTCTGGGGCGAAGGCGGCGGTGCTGTTGACCGGTTTCGTCGCCGTCCTCACGTTCGTTACCGGACTGTCGAATCTCAGCCAGCCGAACGTGACCTACGACGGTCCCTTGGCGGCGGTCATTCCAGTCGATCCAGGCTTCGTGCAATTTACTGGCGTTCTGATCGCGTTCGTTCTTGCGGGACTCGTCTTCGGCCTGCAGCGCCGAAAGCGTCTCGCGTGGTACCTCACGCTTGCCGTTCTGACACTGGTTACGCTGTTACCCTTGACGACGTTCCAGACTACTGACGTCCCCCTCCTGCTTTCGATCCTCGTGGCGCTCCCGCTCTTGTTCACCAACCGGGGCGCGTTCGACCGGCGGATCGAACTCTCTTCACTCCAGATCGCCTCACTCTCCTCGATCGTAGGTGTCGTCCTGTACGGGACCATCGGTTCGTACGCCCTCCAGGACCAGTTCAGCGAGATCGATACCTGGAGTGACTCGCTTTATTACGTCATCGTCACCATCGCGACCGTCGGCTACGGAGACATCACTCCGCTGACGGCCGGGGCGCGGTGGTTTTCGGTGTCAGTCATCCTCTTTGGAACCGGCGCGTTTACGGTCGCGATTGGGTCGCTGGTCGTGCCGGCGATCGAGAAGCGAATGGCCGCGGCATTCGGAACCATGACACCGTCAGAACTCACCCTGCTCAAGGACCACGTGCTGGTCCTCGGCTACAGCGACATCACTGAATCACTGCTCGACGAACTCGCTGACCAAGTCGACGTCGTGGTCGTCACGCTTGACGCCGACGAGGCCTCCACGTTGAACGATCGAGACGTCAACGTCCTCACCGACGATCCGACCCACGAGGAGACGCTTTGCGACGCCAGGATCGACGACGCCTCTGGCGTGGTCGTCGCGACGCGGGACGACGCCAACGACGTGCTGGCCGTCCTCGCGGCGCGGAAGTCGAATCCGGAGGTCCGCATCGTCGCCGCGGCGAACGACCGACAGCACGTCGACAAGTTCGAGGAGGTCGGCGCAGACGAGGTCATCAGCCCGATGGAGATCGGTGGCCGACTCCTCGGTCGATCGATCCTCGAGGAGGCGTCCGCCGAGTCACTGTTCGAGAATCTTGACGAGGACTCGGACTGAAGCGGACACGACACGGCCGTTCGGACGGGGCCGATCCGACTGTCCGGTAGCTGGGTTCGGACGGGAAATCCACGCGCGGGCCAGAACGAGGACCGGGCTCCCCGTACCCATTCCGTAACGGGAGTCCACTCGATTCGACGGACTGGGGTATTTATAACGGAACGGGAGGTTATTCCTCCTTATGGGGCTTCAGGGAGTCAGCCCAGCCGAACGGGTGCTTCGGAAGCTGCTGGCTCCGCTCTGTGTCCTCTCGGGGGCCGTCGTCGTGTTGGGCTTTTTCTTCCCCGAACTCGTGGGGGAAACGGTCTCCGGACGAATGTGGCTCGTCGTCTCGCTCGTTTTCTTCGGGTCGGGGTTGGCATACCTCGCCGTGTTGCCGGCCGAGAGTGACGAGAACGTGAGCGCGCTCGATCCGGAGTATCTGCTCCGGGTCCGTCGGCTCGGGCTGACCGGCACCGTCAGGGGATTTCTCTCCCGCCAGGATCCAGTTACGTTCGGGGTTCCGGTCGCTGCGTTCGCCCTCTTTTTTCTCGGGCAGTTGCTGGTGCCGTCAGGAACGATCGCCACCGTCGGTGCCACACAGCGGGCCGTCACCACGTACGGAGGCTGGCTGTTCGTCGCGGTCATGCTGCTCGCGGTGGTGTTCTCTCTGTACCTGCTGGTGGGGCCGTGGGGAACGATAAAACTCGGTGGTTCCGACGCCGAACCGGCGTACACCTACCCCGTCTACTTCACCATGTTCTTCACAGCCGGCATCGCCGCCGGAATCGTCTTCTGGGGGCCAGCCGAGGCGCTGTTTCACTACGAGACGCCACCGCCGTACTTCGACGTCGAACCGCAGTCGGAGGCGGCACTCACCTACGCACTGTTCCACTGGGGCTTCTGGGCCTGGAGCGCCTATATCGCCGTCGGCGTGCCGATCGCCTACTACGTCTACCAGCGGGGGGCACCGTTACGGGTTTCGACGATCCTGACGCCGTTTCTCGGCGTGGAAAACCTCGACTCGGTGTGGTGTCGGATCGTCGACCTGCTTGCAATCTTCGCGACGATCGGCGGGATCGCCACCTCCATCGCGCTCGTTGGCGAGCAGTTCCTCACCGGGATCGAATTCCAGTGGGATGTGGCGTTCGGTACCGTCGGATCGATACTATTTGTCGCCGGGTTGACGTTCGTCTTCGTCGTATCGGCACAGAGCGGCGTCCACCGGGGAATCAGACGGATCGCGGCCGTCAACCTCGTCCTGTTCGGCCTATTTGTGGCGTTGTTTTTCGCCGTCGCACCGCGAACGGTCGTCGTCGAGAGTTCCTCGCGGGCGGTTGGGAGCTACGCCGTCAACGCGGTCCCGATGACCCTCCATCTGGGAAACGGATTGGTCGCCGACCCGTGGGTCGCTGACTGGACGATCTGGAACTGGGCGTGGTGGTTCTCCTGGGCTCCGTTCGCCGGCCTCTTCCTGGCCGCCCTCTCTCGTGGCCGGCGGATCCGAACGGTCGTCCTGACGGGCTTTGTCGCGACCGCACTGGCGACGATGGTCTGGTTTCTCCTGTTGGGATCGACCTCGCTTCACCTTCAGCAGACGAGCGCCGTGGACGTCCTCGCAGCGATCGACGCCTACGGCGGCGCCGAGGCCGTTGCCGGCTTCCCGGTCTTCGAGGCACTCGCGATAAGCCACCTCTTCATGTTCCTCTTTCTAGCGTTGATCGTCGTCTTCATGGCGACTTCCGCCGACACGTCTACACTCGTCGTAGCGGTGCTGGCGACGAGACGCGAATTCGCACCGACGACTGGCGCGATCATTTTCTGGGGAATCTTCCAGGGACTCGTTGCCATCTCGGTGCTCGTCACCGGTAGCGCCGAAGTCCTGCAGGCGATGGCCGTGTTGACCGGCGGCCCGTTCGCCCTGGTCGTCCTGATCGCCCTGGTCGGCCTCGTCGGAACGTTCCGCAGACACGAACGCGGTCGGAGATCGATCGTCGGTACCGCACGCGTGAAGCTGGCTAGTGAAGCCGAAGACGACGACCGGGAATAAACTCAGCCGAAGACGACGCCGAGAATGACCCAGCCGAAGACGACGACCGACTGGAGAGCTAGAACCGATTGGAGTGATACCCGTAGCGACCGCGCGTCCGCAGGTTCTCGATCCGGAGACGCATCTCGAGCCCGCTGTCCGGGTCAGAAGAGCCCGGAGACGTCCCCATCGGAGTGGAGATCCATCTCGGCGGCAGCAGGTTCGGCGGGAAGGCCGGGCAGCGTGAGGACGTCGGCGGTGAGCACCACGAGGAAACCGGCACCCGCCGAGGGGTAGATCTCGTTTACCTCGAGCGTCCAGTCGTCGGGCGCACCCTTGCGGCTCGCGTCGTCACTGAGCGAGTGGAACGTCTTCGACATACAGATCGGGACCTCGTCGAAGCCGAGGTTTGCGAGCCGCTCGATGTCGTCTTCGGCGTCGCTGTGGTACTCGACGGCGTCGGCACCGTAGATTTCGGTGGCGACGGTTTCGATCTTCGATTTGATCGACGCGTCGACGTCGTAGAGCGGTTCGAACGTCGATTCGGACTCCGCAGCGTCGACCAGGCTCTCGGCGAGGTCGATCCCACCCTCTCCACCGTCGGTGAAGACGTTCGACTCGGCGACCCTGACCTCGAGTTCGTTCTCACAGTGGCCGACGACCGCGTCGACCTCTGCGTCGGAATCGTCCGGGAAGCGGTTGAGGGCGACGACGACCGGAACGCCGAACTGCTGGAGGTTGGCAACGTGTTTGTCGAGGTTCTCGAACCCGTTGCGTACCGCGTCGACGTCTTCTGCCTCGAGTTCGTCGAGGTCGGGCGGCCACATCTCCTGGCCGTGGTACTTCAGCGCTCGCACCGACGCGACGAGCGTCACCGCGTCGGGTTCCATCTCGCCGAACCGGCAGACGATGTTCATGAACTTCTCGGCGCCCAGGTCGGAGCCGAAGCCGGCCTCGGTGATGAGATAGTCGGAGAGGTGGGCGGCGACCCCGTCTGCGATCAGCGAGTTGGTCCCGTGGGCGATGTTCGCGAACGGGCCGCCGTGGACGAACGCGGGCGTGCCTTCGATCGTCTGGACGACGTTTGGTTTCAACGCGTCTTTCAGCAGGATCGCGGCGGGACCCGTCGCGCCGATGTCGTCTGCGGTAACCGGGTCGCCGCTCTCGTCGTAGGCGACGATGATGCGAGCCAGCCGTTCCTTGAGATCGTCGATCCCGTCGGCGAGACAGAGGACGGCCATCAGTTCCGACGCGGCCGTCAGGATGAACCCGTCCTGGCGAGGGACGCCGGTGACGTCACCACCGAGGCCGATCACGGTCTCGCGGAGCACGCGATCGTTCATGTCGATCGCGCGCGGCCAGTTGACTTGGTTGACCGCGATGTCGAGTTCGTTTCCGTGTTTGATGTGGTTGTCGAGCATCGTCGCGATGAGGTTGTGTGCCGACGTGAGCGCGTGGAGGTCGCCAGTGAAGTGGAGGTTAATGTCCTCCATCGGGAGTACCTGGGAGTATCCGCCGCCTGCAGCGCCACCTTTGACGCCGAAGACGGGACCCAGCGACGGTTCACGGATCGCGATGAGCGCGTCCTTGTCGATCTGATTGAATGCCTGTCCGAGCCCGACCGTCGTCACCGTCTTGCCCTCACCCAGCGGCGTTGGGGTCATCCCGGTGACCAGAACGAGCTTGCCGTCAGCCGATCGCTCCTCGCGGATCCGCTCGATCGCCTTGAGTGTGACCTTCGCTTTGTGTTCGCCGAACAGTTGCAGGTCGTCCCGCATAAGACCGAACGGTTCGACGACGTCAGCGATGTGGCTCGTCTCAGCGGACTGTGCAATTTCGTAGTCGGTTGGTATCGACTGGTCGGTTTCCTCAGAGGCTGTCATGTACAGATACGTTTCCGCGCCTGGTGTTAAGTGTTAACACACTTATAACGTTCCGGATACGACGTGGGTGGCGAGCCGAATCTGGCGATAGCCGCCGTGCAGTGCCCAGTAGTTTACTCCCCTCCCGATGCCGGAAGCCGTGGTATTGCGGTGGTACGGTACCGGTGGCGGCCCGCGGATGAGGACTGGCGCGAGTAGCGTCCTCGAATCGACGTCCGAACGTGGACGGAAGCTGACGACAGAACGGAGACGGCCACACGGCACAACGTGTAAGAAACCGTACTTTTTGTGGGCCGAACCCGGTCAGTCGGAACTTTATTGGCTAGTGTGTGATCTACCGTGTTATGGAGTACCACGAATCCGTCTCCAGGATGGAACGACTGCGACGGATCCGGCCGGAAATGGGAACGGAAACGACCGCTGCGATGCTTTCGACTTTGGGGGATCCACACGAGGACTTGGTCGTCGTTCAGATCGCCGGATCGAACGGCAAGGGGAGTACGGCTCGCGTTCTCGACCGAATCTTCCGAGCGGAAGGGCGCACTGTCGGCTGTTACACATCTCCCGACCTGAACGACCGGCGTGAGCGTATCACGGTCGGGGGCCGGAAGATCCCGAAACGCGAGGTGGTGCGTTTCGTCGAGACCGTCTGGCCCTTCGTCGTCGACCGGGCCGTCGAGGGTGCGGCGCCGACGTTCTTCGAAGTGTTCACCGCCATGGCCTTCTGGCACTTCGACCGCGAGGCCGTCGACGTCGCCGTCCTCGAGGTCGGCATCGGCGGCCGCTACGACGCGACGAGCGTGGTCGATCCCGCGGCGGCCGCGGTCACGACCGTCAGCCTCGAGCACACCGACATCCTCGGCGACACGGTCGAAGAGATCGCTCGCGACAAGGCCCAGGTCGCGCCGGCGGACGCGCCGTTGGTGACCGGCGCGACGGGCGCAGCGCTGGACGCGATCCGAGAGGAGACCGACGTCGTACGGGTCGGCCTCGACGCGAAATCCGATCGCGACGGAGACTCGAGCGATCGATCGGCCGAAACGATCGACGTGGTAGCGGAAGAGACCGGGATGGTCTCGCCGACGACGTCGTCGATCTCGCTGGTCGGTCCCGACTGGGAGGTCCAGAGCCGAACGCCGCTACTCGGTCGCCACCAGGCGGTCAACGCGGGGATCGCCGCCACGCTCGCCAGACAGATCGGCGGAACGTCCGAACGAGACATCGCGGCGGGGATCCGCAACGTCCGGTGGCCGGGCCGGTTCGAAGTGATGGACGACGAGCCACTCGCGATTCTCGACGGCGCGCACAACCCCGACGCGTGTGCGACGGTCGCGACGCTTCTCGAACGGTTCGAGTACGACGATCTCCACCTCGTGTTCGGTGCATTACGCGACAAGGACCATCCGGAGATGTGTCGGATGCTCCCGGATCCCGATCGGGTCTACCTCGCCGCGGCGGACGTCGACCGTACCCTCGGAACGGAGGTGCTCGCCGAGACGTTCGACCGCGAGACGGACGCTGAGACCGATCGATTTGGGTCTGTCCTCGTCGCACTTGATCGGGCGCTCCGGGCGGCCGAGCCGTCGGACTGCGTGCTCGTGACCGGATCACTCTCCGTCGTCGGGGAAGCCCGCGACTGGTGGACGCGGACGCTGCAATCGGTCCAGACGCCCACCGCAGAACGCGCTCGAGCAGTCATGCGACGTGCGGACGTCCCCGCTTCGGAACGCCGGGACCGCGCGGATCGGTTTCCCCACCGAACGCTTCGGTTTCACGTCCGCCAGAAGGAGGCGTCCGAACTGCGCACGCTGATGGAGTCACTGGGCGGCACCTGTGCGGTCGCCGGTATCGGTGCGACGGACCTGCACGTCGACGTCGTGCTCGGTGGCACGCTCGCGCAGTTTACGGATCTCGCCGTCCGACTGCGCGGGCGGGCGGTCGGCGGCCGTCGGTTGGCCGAACAGCTGACCGACGCGCTCGGCATCGGGGCCGACGACTCGAGCGGCAAGTACCCGTGGAACGATGGGACGGCGGTGATGGGGGTCCTGAACGTGACGCCGGACAACTTTCGCGACGGTGACGAGTACGACGCACTCGAGGACGCCGTCGCTCGCGCCGAGGAGATGGTCGCGGCGGGGGCGGACGTAATCGATATCGGCGGCGAATCGACCCGACCGGGAGCCGAGCCGATCCCCGCCGAGACGGAGCGCGAGCGCACTCTTCCAGTTCTCGAGCGCCTCGACGGGCTCGAGGCGATGGTCTCGATCGACACGCACAAACCGTCGGTCGCAGAGGCTGCGCTCGACGCGGGCGCGGACATGGTCAACGACGTCACCGGGCTCGCGGACGCGGAGATGCGACGCATCGTCGCCGAACGGGAGGTACCGGCCGCGCTCGTACACAGTCTCTCCGCCCCGACCGACCCCGGTCGACAGCACACCTACGACGACGTGCTCGAGCGACTCACGGAGCGTGTGCTCCTCGCCGAGCGTGCGGGGATCGATCGCTCGCGACTCGTGCTCGACCCCGGACTCGGCTTCGGGACGACCCCCGCCGAACGCTTCGAGTCGCTTGACCGGATCGCGGAGTTCCGTGCGCTGGGGATACCGCTGATGATCGACCACTCTCGCAACTCGATGTTCGAACACGCGACGCGTCGCGACGAGGATCGAGTCGTACCGACCGCCGTCGCGACGGCGCTGGCGGCTGAGCGCGGCGTCGATCTCGTTCGCGTCCACGACGTCGTTCCGAACGCCGCCGCGATCGCCACCGCCGAGCGGACCGTCGCCGACCGGTAGCCGTCGCTGCGGATCGGCGTGGGACTCCGATCGTTCGGCGCTGTGGCTCCGACTGAAATCGGCCGTGGCGTTCGTCCTGATCCAACCACAGAATCACCGGTCGAACGGCACAACCTCTAGAACGAGGGATACGTTGTGGATGTCTTGTGAGTCACCTCGGACGCTGCTCGACTGGAGTTCGGGGCTGCTACGGGCCGGTTCGCGAACTGCCTTCCACCACCGATCGGCGTCCGGATTGCTCGTTTCATATGTTCGGTGTCAGGTTTGCGGACGCTTAATACCCTGAGAGGTAGTACCAAACAACCGAAGATGCTACTGTACGGTACCAACTCGAGAGTAGGGATCGACTCGAGCAACGGACGGCTACGTGACGGAGGTATCGACCGACGATGAGCGACAGCGACTTCCCGTCGAGTGCGGACACAGTCATTATCGGGACGGGAATCGTCGGGAACAGTCTCACCTATCACCTCGCAGAACAGGGTCGGGACGATATCCTGTTGATGGACAAGGGGCCGCTCCCCGATCCGGGCGGCTCGACCGGTCACGCGTCGAACTTCCTGATGCCGGTCGAGCACTCGAAGGAGATGACCCACCTCACCCGCCGGAGCATCGAACAGTACGACGACATGGACACGTTCACGAACAGTGGCGGGATCGAGGTGGCCCGGACCGACGAGCGGATGGACGAACTCGAGCGACGCGTCCAGTCGGCCAAATCGTGGGGCGAAGCCGGGCGACTGCTCACCGTCGAGGAGATCGAGGAGATGGTGCCGTACGTCAATACGGACATCATCAAGGGCGGCTTCTACAGCGAGGGTGCCGGAACCTGCGATCCGCTCCGCGCCGGCGAGGTCATGCGGGCGCGGGCGGACGATGCGATGGACGGCGGTCTGACGCTCTCGCCGAACACCAAGGTGCTCGATCTGCACGTCGAGAACGGGGCGATCCAGGCCGTCGAAACTGACCGCGGGACGGTCGAGGCCGGCGAGGTCGTGATCGCCGCGGGGCTGTGGAGCCCCAAGATCGCCGAGATGGCCGGCGCCGAGATCCCCTTGACCCCAGCAGTCCACCAGATGGTCAGCGTCGGACCGATCTCGTTCTTCGAAGACTACGAGGGCGAGATTTCCTTCCCCGTCGTGCGGGACATGGACACCCAGATGTACGAGCGCCAGCACGGTAACGACCTCGAGGTCGGCTCCTACCAGCACCGGCCGATCCTCTGGGACGTCGAGGACATCCCCTCGATCGACGAGGCGCCGCTGTCGCCGACGCAGCCGCCGCTGACCGACGACGCGTTCGAGCAGTCGATGGCCGACGCGCTCGAGATCGTTCCGGAACTGCTCGACGATCCCGAGGCCGGAATCCGCCACGAGATCGACGGGCTGTTGTCGGTCACTCCGGACGGAATGCCGCTGCTGGGCCCGCTCCAGGACGTCGAGGGGCTGTGGTCGTGTGCCGCGGTCTGGATCAAGGAAGCGCCAGCGATCGGCGAGGCCGTCGCTCAGTGGATGACGCGGGGCTGGTCGGACATCGACCTCCACAGCTCGGACGTCAACCGGTTCTACGAGTACGGAACCTCCAGGAAATTCGTTAAGAACCGCGCTCACGAGGGGTTCCAGAAGATCTACGGCGTCGTTCACCCGGCCGAACAGTGGCAGAGTTCCCGACCGCTACGGACCAGCCCGTTCTACGACCGGCAGGACGCCCTCGACGCGCGGTTCTTCGAGGCCGCCGGCTGGGAACGGCCGCAGTGGTTCGAGTCCAACGACGATCTCCTCGAGCGATACGACGACGACCTCGAGGGGCTGAAACGACCCAACGAGTGGGACTCGCGGTGGTGGTCGCCGATCATCCTGGCCGAACATCTGCACATGCGGGACAACGTTGCCATGGTCGGAGATATGGGCTTTGGCAAGTTCGACTTCGTGGGTTCGGACGTCGTCGACTACATGGAACGGATGGCCGTCGGCCGGACCGACGTCGACGTCGGGAAGACGGTCTATACGCCGATCCTCGCCGAGAACGGCGGCTTCGTCTCGGACCTGACGATCGCCCGGCTCGGTCCCGAACGCTACCGGGTCATCACCGGCGGGGCGGCGGCCGGCGGCGACCGCGCCTGGTTCGGGGATCACATCGGAACGGACGAGGACGTGACGCTGATCGACCGCTCCGAGTCGCTGTGCACGCTCGGCGTCTGGGGCCCCGACGCCCGTGCGGTCGTCGATAGCGTGGCCGAGGAGGACGTATCCCACGAAGCGTTCCCGCCGTACACCGCACAGGAACTCACCATCGGCGAGGTCGACTGCTGGGCGATGCGCCTCTCCTACGTCGGCGAACGGGGCTGGGAGATCTACACGTCGATGGGTCAGGGCCAGCGCCTCTGGGATATCATCGCCGAGGCCGGCGAGGAGTACGACATCCGGCCCGTCGGCATGGGCGTCTACGGAACGACCGGCCGCATGGAGAAGGGGTACCGCCTCCACGGCCACGAACTCGAACTCGAGTACACCCCGGCGGAGGCCGGACTTACGTTCCACGGCGTCAAGGACGCCGACTTCATCGGGAAGGGAGCCTACGCCGAGGCGCTCGAGGAAGACGACGCGGCCACGCTCTGTACCCTCTCGGTGGACGATCACACGTCGTCCGACGGCGAACGCCGGTTCATGCTCGGCAACGAGCCGGTACTGAACGAGGACGGCGACGTGATCGTCGACGACGAGGGCCGGGAGTCCTACGTCACGAGCGCGGGAACCGGTCCGAGCGTTGGCAAACACCTGCTGATGGCGTACCTCCCGCCGGAATACGCCGACGAGGGGCAGGGACTGCACGTCGAGTACATGGGCGAGCAGTACCCCGTGACCGTCGAAGTCGTCGGGAGCGAGCCGCTGTTCGATCCGGAGAACGAACGGATCCGCAGCTAGCACAGCACGCGAACCACACCGAGGCCGTCTGCGGCCTCCCATCCACACAATGAACGTACTAGCCTGTATCAAACGGGTACCGAACACCGGTGCAAAGATCGTACTAACGGACGACAACCAACGGATCGACACGAGTAATCTCGGGTTTACCATGAGCCCGCACGAGGAGTGTGCCGCCGAGGAAGCCATCCAGCAAGTCGAAACCCACGGCGGTTCGACGCACGTCCTCACGCTCGGCCCGGAGGAAGCGACCGAACAGCTTCGGACGGGACTTGCCATGCGGGCCGACGAGGCGACGCTGCTCGAGACTGAGGGCGAGGAGTGGGGCCCCCGGGAGACCGCGTCGGCCATCGCGACCGCCATTCGCGACCTGCCCGACGACGGCGCCGAGTTCGACCTGCTGCTGTTCGGGAACGAGTCGGCCGATATGGCCAACTACCAGGTCGGCGTCCGCGTCGCGACCGAACTCGATCTCCCCTGCGTGACGGGGATCAAATCGCTCGAGGTCGAGGACGGCGTGGCGACCGCGAAACGCGAGATCTCCGGCGGCGAGGAAGTGTACGAGATCGACCTGCCGGCGGTCGTCTCGGTCAAAGAAGGGATCAACGAGCCCCGGTACGCTTCGATGCGCGCCAAGATGCAGGCGCGCCGCCAGGAGGTCGGCCGCCTCGAGCCCGATCGGACGGAGGCTCCGGGCACGTTCGAGAAAACCCGCCTGGAGGCCCCCGAAGCGGACGACTCCGACGCCACGGTTCTCGGCGAGGGAACCGACGCTGTCCCGGAGATCGTCGAACTACTCGAGTCGGAGATCGAAGTACTATGATCCTCGGATTCGTCGAACACGAAAGCGGCGTTCCCGAAGAGACCTCCCTCGAGATGCTCACCATGGCCCGCGAGCTCGCTACGGACGAAGAGGCGGCGCTTTGTGCCGTCGTCTTCGGTGACGAGGGGGTCGCCCTGAAAGACGAGCTCGGCCCGTACGGCGTCGAAGAAATGTACCACGTCACTCACGACCGCCTCGAGGGCTACGCACCGGAGGGGTGGGGTGAAAGCGTCGCCCAGCTCGTCTCGGAACTGGGGGCGAGCACGGTCGCGGCCGCCGGGACGGATCGCGGGCACGAAGTGCTGGCCCACGCCGGCGCCACGCTCGACGCCCCGATGGCGACCAACTGTGTCGACGTCACCGGGGCGGGAGAGAGCTACGAGGTGCGCCGTGACCGCTGGGGCGGTAGCCTCGTCGAGCACGCCCGCCTCGAGGGTGAGACGAAGCTGGTGACCGCCGCCGAGCACGAATACCCGATCGAGGAGGCCGCGTCGACGACCGAGCCGACGATCAACGAGTTCACGCCGTCGCTCGAGGACGCCCATTTCCGGGTCCGCGTCGACCGAGTCGAGACGGCAGACGAGGAGGGAATTCCCCTGGGCGAAGCCCGTGTCGTGGTCGGCGGTGGCCGCGGCGTCGGTGGCCCGGAGGACTACGACAAACTCGAGGAGTTGGCCGATCTGCTCGGCGGAACGGTCGGTGCGTCGCGGGCCGCGATCAACGAGGGCTGGCGGCCCCACGACGATCAGATCGGGCTAACCGGCGCACAGATCAGTCCCGACATCTACATCGCCTGTGGGATCAGCGGCGCAGTCCAGCACATGGTCGGCTGCAAGGGTGCCGACAAGATCCTCGCGATCAACACCGACTCGGAGGCCGCCATCATCCAGAAAGCCGACTACGCCGTGATCGGCGACCTTCACGAGGTCGTTCCGGAGCTGACCGACGCGATACGCGAGGTGACGTAACTGACGAGGCCGTCGCACCTGGGTTCGATCACGAATACGTTTCGTCGCCACGCTTCGCCAGTCGGTCCTCACCGGATCGACACCGAAAGAGAGTCCGCGGACGAGTGGTGACCCGGCTCCGACGAGTTGGCCGCGGCACAAATTGTCCCTGTATTGAGATATTATGGTCTGACGACGAGTGGTTTACAAACGTGTGCCTGTAATTACGGCGAGTATATTTCAGTTACTCGCCAACCGACCGAACCGGCCGGAGCGACGCTGGCCCGAAACTCTCCATTGCCCCAACTTGACAATTGTAGACTAATTCTTGCCGACGAATCCGACGCTCGACTCGTCAACAATCACCATCGGTAGCCAGTTCGTCGACGGTCATTGATTCGTCGGGTGTGAAGGACTTCGATCTCGCGGTCGTCTCGTTTTGTTAGTTCTTGGACGCGGTCCTGGATCGGCGTACTGACTCCGTATCGCTCTCAACTTCGATCAGGGCTTCGTTCGCAGAGATGACGGACTGGTCGTCGCCGAGCCGATCGATCTGCACTTCGAGCAAAACCGACTCGGATGGTCGTAGACAGTACAGCCCAACGTGACGGACCATCCGGTCGAACTCGCCGACACCGGTCTCCGTTGAAGCGGCCCGATAGCGTCGCTAAACCTTCGTACGGAGGGTACGCGAACTGGAACTTCTCCTCATTCAACTAAAAGGTTAAATAATACCGCAGCATATATTCAACTGGATGGTTGAACGAGACCCGAACGACATCGATCTTGACGCGATCTTCGGAGCCCTGGCTCACCCGACTCGGCGGGAACTTATCGAGCAATTAGCCAGCGGACCGGAACGCGTCGGCGACCTGGCCGAGCCACACGACATGTCCCTGGCAGCAGTCTCGAAGCACCTGCAGGTGCTCGAAGATGCGGATCTCATCGACGTCGAAACGGATGGACGCGTGCGCCGGTGTCATCTGGACGGTGCTCCGCTGAGCGACGCCTTCGGATGGCTCACCCGCTACCGCGTCTTCTGGGAGGATCGATTCGACGCACTCGAGGACCATCTGGAGGAAACAAGCCAATGACAGACGACACGGCGAACACCGAAGCAGTATCCGAATCGCGCGCCGAGCACCTGACGATCAGACGGACCTTCGACGCCCCACGGGAACGCGTTTGGCGGGCGTTCACCGATTCGGACGAACTCGAGCAGTGGTTCGTACCGGAGGGCATGACGGCGGAAGTCCGCTCCAACGAACTCGAGTCCGGCGGCGAGATGGCCATCCGCTGGACGGACGGGGAGACGCACATGAACAACGAGGGGTACTACGTCGACGTGGTCGAAGCCGAACGCCTCGTTTCGGCCGAGGAGACCGAGGCGGGCGAACTCCGTCTCACGTACGAGTTCCGCGACGTCGGCGGCGGCACCGAGGTCGTGATCACCCAGGAGTTCCCCGGTCCGGTTCCCGACGGTGCCGAAGCGGGCTGGACGGGCATGCTCGCTCAACTGGCGGAGGTACTCGAGGAGGGATCGAACCGATGACGGACGTTCCGACGTCTGAGACGCGAACGATGACCGCGAGTCGCGTGATCGAGGCGTCGCCCGAGCGGGTATACGACGCCTTCCTCGAACCGGACGAACTCGCAGCGTGGTTGCCGCCGACCGGTTTCACGGCCGAGGTCCACCACTTGGAACCGGAGGAAGGCGGCACGTACCGCATGACGTTCTACGGCGACGCCGAGGAGGTCGCGGACTTCGAGCAGTCGTTCGGCGGGACCTACGTGGAGCTCTCTCGAGGCGAACGGATCGTCTACACGGACGAGTTCGAGAGCGATGAGCCGGAGATGGCCGGCGAGATGACGGTCACCGTCACCTTCGAGTCGGTCGACGACGGGACCGAGGTCACCGTTCGTCAGGAAAACATCCCCGAGGCGATTCCGCCCTCGGATGCGAACGAGGGATGGAACGACTCCCTCGAGACCCTGGCCGATCTCGTGACGGCGGGATCCTCGCTCGAAACGACGGAGACGAGCCTGACCGTCCGGCGCACCGTCACCGCGTCGACCGAGGCCGTCTGGCGAGCGTTCACCGACCCCGACGAGGTTGGTCGGTGGTACGGATCGGGCCTCATGGACGTCGAGGTTCACACACTCGAGGCCGAACCTGGGGGTTCGTTCTCGATCACCATGCGTGACGACGAGGCCGACTACGACATCGAGTGCGAGTTCCTCGAGGTGATCGAGCGCGAGCGCCTCGTCCACACCTGGTACGTCGGCCGAGTCACGGTGGAATTCGACGAGGTCGGCCAGGGCACCGAGGTCGTGCTCACTCACGAGGGTCTTCCGGACCGAGAGACCACCGAGCAACACGCCGAAGGATGGACGTCGGCGATCGAAACGCTGGCGGCGACTGTGCGGAACGACGAGATCCGAGAACGATGACCAACGAGACTGAATTCGACCCGAGCGAGTACGACACGACGATCACGCGAACCTTTGACGCTCCCCGCGAGGCGGTGTGGGCGGCGTGGACCGACCCTAATCAGGTGGCCGAGTGGTGGGGTCCCCAGGGATTCACCGTCCCCGACTGCGAGGTGGACGCGCGCCCTGGCGGCGCGTTCAGTATCGACATGGAAGCGCCCGACGGAACCGTTTACCCCGACGAGGGGGTGTTCCACGAAGTCGTCGAACCCGAGCGGCTCGTGAGCACGAGCCGGGCGCTCGAGGACGAAGACGGCACCTACCAACTCGAGGTTCGAAACACCGTCACGTTCGAGGAAGATGGAGATCAGACGTCCCTCACGCTCGAGGCGGAAGTGATCTCGGCGACGCCGGCCGTCGAGGAGGCCCTCGGCGGAATGGAAATGGGCTGGAGCCAGAGCTTCGAAAAGCTCGAGGAATACCTCGACGAGTCGGGAGGCGCTCGCACATGACGGCGACGACCCCATCTCTCGAGCACCGCAGCGATCGTCCCTGCGTGAAGATCCCGATCGAGGCCACGCTCGCCGAGTGGGGGCAGGTTAACGCCCTCGTCGAAGAGCTCCTCGAGTGGCTCGACCGGCACGAGGAGCCGCTTGTCGGCGCTCCGTTCTACCGGTATCGGGTCCTCGGCGACGAGACGAGGCCGTTCGAGCTCGAGGTCGGCGTTCCGACCGAGGGGCGACTCGACGGCGACGAGCGGGTGCAGCCCGGAACGATCCCCGCCGGCACGTACGCGATCCTAGTACACGAGGGAGATCCCGACGATCTTCCCGGCCGACACGCGGCGCTCGAGGACTGGGCGGAGGCGAACGGACACGATATCGCCCGTCGAACGGACGGCGAGACAACCCGCTGGGAGGGACGATACGAGCATTTCCAAACCGATCCGACGGCGGAATCCGATCGGTCGAAGTGGACCACCGAAATCACCTACCTGCTTCGGGACGGCTTCCCCGAGGAACTGACCGCGCCTACGCGCCGCGCTCTCGCCGGGGCCGGCTACTCCCGCCTCGACCAGCTGGACGGGGCCGATCCGGACGAAATCGAGGCGTTGCACGGAATCGGCCCGTCGGTTCTCGAGACCCTACGGAACGGTCTCGAATCGGAAGGACTGGGGGTCGCAGACGGAGGAACTCGATCGTGAGTCCCGACTCCGCGAAGGCAGCGAACCTCACGGCGGCCGCGTTCGAAGCGGCCCTCGAACCGCTCCGAACGGACGAGCACCTGTCGGCGAACGAAGGCGACGAAGCGGCGAGCGGAGGTGGACCCTGAGATGGCCGAGGTCCGTGCCAGCATCTCGGTCTCGATCGACGGCTTCGTCGCCGGGCCGAACGACAGTCGCGAGAACCCCCTCGGCGACCGCGGCGAGCGCCTCCACGAGTGGATCTACGACCTCGCGAGCTGGCGGGAGGTCCACGGTCTCGAGGGCGGCGAGACGGGTCGAGCCGACGAGATATTCAGCGAGTCGATCGAGAACGTCGGCGCGGTGGTGATGGGTCGGCGGATGTTCGACAACGGCGAGGGACCGTGGCAAGACGACCCGTTCGAGGGTCACTGGGGCGAGGATCCACCCTTCGGCGTGCCGGTGTTCGTGCTCACGCACCACGAGCGAGAGCCCCTCGAACTGGGCGAAACGACGTTCACGTTCGTCACCGAAGGGATCGAGTCCGCGGTCGAACTGGGCAGGGAGGTTGCGGGCGACGCGGAGGTTTCGGTCGCCGGCGGTGCGAGCACGATCCAACAGTGCGTCGAGGCAGGTTTGCTCGACGAACTCGAACTCCACCTCGTGCCGGTGGTGCTCGGCGACGGCGTTCGGCTGTTCGGACGATCGGATCACGGCGGAATCGAACTCGAGCGAACGAGGGTGGTCGAGTCACCGGCCGTGACGCACCTGACCTATCGCGTTCTCTCACGAGCGGACGAACGAGAGAGACGATGACCAAACCCCATGTTACCAAACGGGAAGAATCGGCGACGGACACCGGCTCGAACGACGACGATCCGCGTTCCGCGATCGGCCTTGTTACTGATCCGGCGCTTGTACGCAGAAGCCGTTGTCCTCGGGATCGGTCATTACCGTCCAGGTTTCCGTGTGCGGGCCGATTTCCATCGTCTTCGTCTCCCCTTCCGTCGCCCCACGCTCGACGAGTCGTTCGACCGTCGCCTCCCGGTCGTCCGTCGTGAGGTCCAGGTGGATGGGGATCGATTCGGTCGGCGTCTTCGGCTTCTTCTGGAAGAGTAGCCGTGGTCCGTTGTCGTCGGGATCGACGATCGCAGCAGCACCGTTGGGATCACGACCTGCGTCCTCCCACGCTTGCTGGAACTCGGCCGGCCACTCCTCTCGTTCGTACTCGAGTGCGCTTGCCCAGAAGGTTGCCAGTCGGTCGGGGTCCGTACATGCGAACGTGACGTTACCGATGGATGTCATAGCTGTTGTCCCTCGATTACTCGACGGGATCTACAACCAAGACGGTTCGTCTTAGAGTGGAACTGAAGCGACCGCGCTCTCGGTTACTCGGAATCATGCTCCCAGTGGCTGGCTCGAAGTGCCATACGCGCGTTACTCGTAGGGGGGCCACGGGGTGCCTGTCGCGATTTCTCGCGGATCAGCAAAACGGATGGGTGGCCGCCCAACACACCCCACCGGGAGAGTATCGCATCTTTCGGTGAGGTCGCACTGCCGGTCTCCCGTATGGCGGTGTCATAGGACGATTTGCATCTCCTCTCCGCGACTCCCCGACGAACGGTACGTACAGAGGAGATAGTTATCGACGACCTCTCAATCGTGTCGAAACCAAGCGACGGCGGTTCCAATACTGTATCCAATTGTTCCGACGAAAAGAGCAAGCAAGAGGCCAGATCTAACGCCCCGATTGATTCCACCCATTAGCTCGTGGTAGGCTGATTCGTACCCGTATCCCAACGTCCGAGGGTACGTATATCGGGAGACCGTTTCCCAATCGCCGGTGAGATAGCCCACGAGCGGTGGAAAGGTATACCACCAGAAGGCGAAAAACCACAGTGAACCGATAGCCGGTATGAGGCCTGCCCTCACCCCTCCTGCGACGATCGCGATTCCGAACGCTACGACGACCCAGCTAAGCGAGAAGCCCACATCCAGTATTTCGAGCACAAAACCACCGGAGAAGAGCAACGAGAGAGCGATCACTGCCAGTAGGAAAAGCCCACCGCTCCGCCCTTCTCCGATGACGTGCGGTCGAACGCGATCGAGCCCGTTCATTGCAACTGATGTGACCGTTGTCACTGATAGTTGTTTTGGCGAGGTGAGGGTCGCTTCGTAATCGATCTATCGGATGGTTCAGCGGAGTCGGGATGAAAAACACCCCCTCGAGAATAGTTCTATGACGGCATCACCCGTCTCGGTCGGTAACACAGTCACACGATCCGGACGGGTTGTTTGGGACCGCAGACAGGAATTCATCGAAGCCGCCCCTCCACCGGTTTGTGGACGATACCGTGGATGAGATCATTGTGTTTGGTCGGGAGCGTGTGTTTGCTGCGTTCGATACAGGACGAGCATCGAACGCGAAGGACAGTGATGTATTATAAACTATCTGCTGATATCGGAAAAGTATCAGCGTACAGTGGCTATTTTTTCGAACCCGGATCAGTCAGCAGTTCCCGAACCAAATCGAGTAACTCGACCTATCGAAAGGAGACCACACGGACGGAGAGTACGTAACGCTCTCAATTGATGGCCGGAACACGCCCATCGTCATCGCAGTCGAACCGGTTCGCCGAAAGTCTACATGGGGGGTGATGATAGCGAACCGTAGCTAAATTAGTAATTATCGACTTCTTACGTCTCAGGTAACCTAATATGTCGGATTTCATAGAATGGTGGTCGATTGGAAGTTTGATTGCCTGATCAGGAACTAACACTTCTCTCGAGCCCGCTACTTTTCAGTTAGGCCAGTTTGAGAAACAAGCAGGTCGTAGAATTTGTTTGAGACAAGACTCACAGACCTGCTTACCGAGTCTTGTGCGGCGTATCGGTTAGTCTCGTACCGCTCGAGGACTCCAGTACGGTAGGTCGCACAGCATGAACGCCACTCGTCGACGGACGAATCATCGACGGCTCGGTCACGGGTTCGCGGCGGTAACCGGGTCGATCAACGGGCTGACGGTGACCGCGTGATCGCCGATGACCGACGGGAGTTCCTCGAGAGGCTGATCGGCTACGGCGAGGCGATAACCGATACGACGCTGGTCCCGCTCGAGAAGACGCTAAACCGCGATCGTTCGACCGCTTCAGCCTTCTCTCAGTAGAGACGCTCGGTCGCGATCTCGCTCCCCTCGACGAGCGCCTCGAGTTTCGCCCACGCGATTTCGGGATCGACCATGCCGATCCCGGCCTGGGTGTCGAAGCCGCAGTCGGGCGCGGCGACGATCGGCGTCGAATCGTCGACGACGTCGGCGACCCGCTCGAGGCGGTCCGCGATCGTCTCTGGATGGTCGATGATGTTCGTTTTCACGTCGACGACCCCCGGCATCAGCGTCCACCCGTCCGGCAGCGGCTGTTCGGCGAACGCGCGGTACTCGTGCTGGTGGCGCGGGTTGGCCTGTTCGACGTGCAGTCCAGTGATATCAGCTTCGTAAATCTCCGGCAGGAGATCGACGAGATTTGCATCGAGGTGGTGGGGGCCCTCGTAACTCCCCCAGCATGTGTGAAGCCGGACCTGTTCGGCGGGGACGTTCTCGAGAGCCCTGTTGAGCGCCTTAACGTGGAGGTTCGTGGCGTTTTTCATGTCCTCGATGGGTCCGTCCGCAAAGGCCGACGTCTGGCCGACGGTGAGGAGTTCAGGGGCGTCGATCTGGATGGTCATCCCGGTTTCGGCGACCAGTTCGTACTCGTCTGCCATCGCGTCCGCGACGTCGAAGAGGTACTCTTTGTAGGAGTCGTAGTAGTCGTTGACGTGCGTGGTCGTAACGATGCTCGGCGACGCTGAGGTCATGAACGTCTCCTCGTATTCGGCGTCGACGGTTGCAAGGGCCTCGCGGAACTCCTCGCATTCGGCGTCGGCCTCCTCCTGGCCGGTGTACTCGATCTCGTCGTCGACGACGGGCTGCATCGAGAGATCGATAACGTCCGTCTTGAACGTTTCATCGGCGTACTCCGGGAACTCTTCGAGGTCCGCCCAGATTTCTTGTTCGCGCTTGCCGTCGATACCGCTGAGTCGGTCCGCCACGTACCAGTTGAACGAGACCCGGGACTGCTCGCCGTTGTTGACGATGTCGAGTCCGATGTCGGCTTGGCGTTTGAGGACGGTTCGTGTGGCGTCGGTGACGGTCGCCTCCCACTCGTCTTCGTCGACGTCCTCGCCGTCCTGGCGCGCTTTGAGAAGCTCGAGCAGCTCTGGCGGACGGGGGAGACTTCCGACGTGCGTCGTGCGGATTCGGTCTTCGGTAGTTGTCATTGAGTACTCGGGGAATCGTTGCGTCGGATAGTATAACCCACGATGTCCTCCCGTCCGCTGGAGTGTACCGTTTTGAAACCGTTCGATGACACTAAGCCACTCATCGATAAGTAATATGATAATACTCAAAACACATCGATAGAGGTGTGTCCCTTCACCAGTGTTGCAACTATCTAGTTCGACAATGGTGCTCACATCATTGTGCTTTCCCGGACTGCTTCAGTTATCTTATCGTACCCTCCCATTCCACTCAGTTAAACGTATCGAGTCTGTTGATATCCGCTCGAATCTTTTCGTGAGCGGTTTCCAACTGCTGTGTTTCTGCACTCGAGAGGGACCACTCTACGGTTCGTTTCACTCCGTGTTCGTTCAATTCCACCGGGATACTCAGGCACCCGTCTTCCAATCCGTACTCCCCGTCGATCGGAACGGAGAGACACAAACGATCTTGGAGAGTCTCGTCGAACATGTTTCTAAGTACGCGACTCAATCCCGCGCTGGTTACCCATCGCGATGAATCTTCTATTCCGCGGCCCTCTGCAATTTTGAACGGAATCTCGAGCACCCGTTCCGTGATCTCCGTTCGTTGTTCCGTCGATAGGCTTACGCGTTCCCCGTTCACCGTCGCTTTCGAAAAGATGGGGACGACGTTATCGCCGTGTTCGCCCATCGTCGGACAGGACACGGCGGATGGATGGACATCGTACAGCGAAGCTATCGTCTCCGCTGCTCTTGCCGTTTCGGCTAACGAAAACCCGAGAAACCTCTCGCGGTCCCATTCCAATTGATCCCACAGCCTGTACGTGATTCTATCGATCGGGTTCGTAACGACGATCACGGGCAACGGGCCGATCGATCGCAGCTGTGTGGCGATGTCATCGATAATCGGAACGTTTCCCGCTAGCTCTTTTCTCCGGATCCCCCCTTTCTCGGCTTCTTTTGGATCGATATCCAGCGGCGCTCGAGCGGTGATCACTACTACGTCTGGCTCTATCGTCTCGATTTCGTCCGTTCCGATACTCTCGATTGTTCCGAGAGAGGACGGATCATCCCTCGGCGAATCGGAGAAATGATACTGGCTATGCGTAATATCTGTCGTGTGACCCCACGCGGCGGCTTCCGCTTTTTCGACGATCGTGACGTCCGCGTTTGGATTGTGTGCCGTGACTGTGTACGCGAACGTCGATCCGATCGTACTCGCCCCGCCGATGATTGCGATATGCATTGCTATGGAAAATCCGTGCGGTACCAATAAACATACTGATAGCACGGTTACAGAATCCGTTCTCAGTTTTAGCATCACCCGTGACTCGGCGTTCCGTGTTGTTCAAACGGCGTTGCGTAGTGATCTGCGGGCCAAGTACTGGTTTCTCTCGTTTCCGCTATATTCGGATGGCGATCTACCGAAGGTTCTCCGCCAAACTATTACAAATGTATGGATGTAATATACTGGCAATCTCGAATAAACATCTTGAATTAGGGCGCGGATTTTATTATGTGTGGGTTTATGATTCGCATGATCCGAGTAAATCGGATTCGCGGTGTTCCGATCGGACGGGATACTCTTCGATCAATAGTTTGAGTAACGCAACTCTCGAAACCAATTCTCGAGGAGGAATGTACGAAGGCGTCTACTATCTGCGGTATCGACCCAAAAATCAAAGCGCGAGTGGTGGACGGTTTGCAACGGTCTGCGTCTTCGATCTCGGTGTCTCACCGACCGAAGCGCCTCACTCACCGTTCGTCGGCACTCGTATCGTTTACTCTTCGTCCGACACTACCTGGAACCGTCGACCGTCAGGGTCGCGGAAGTTCGTAATAGTGCGCCCGGTCTCTTCAACATCGTACGGACCGACAATCGAGTCGATGTCTTCGTCCTCGAGTTGCTCAGATACCTCGTCGATGTCGTCAACCCCGAAGGCGATGTGGTTGATTCCTGGAACCTCTTCCCCTTCGACGGTGTGAATCTCGAAGAGCGGGCCGTCCCCGGACGCGGGTTCGAGCTCGAAGGACTCGCCGTGGTGTTCCGTCGTTCGAAGTTCTTCGTATCCGAGCTTTTTCAAAAACTCGGCCATTTCGTTAGCGTTGCTTGCCTCTATCTCGATATGGTCGATTTCTCCAATCACATGTGACCGGAAATTCCCTAGTCACGTATTACTTTCGGTAGCGGCAACGTATACTAGTGACTATCCTTTTTCCAAGTTATCATCCATCCCTCCTGCTGGGTGCTGATTCCGCATACTAGTACAGTTCGATCAAAAGGGCGATAGGAAACGCTGTCTTTTGCGCCTACGGAGAATCACCTTGAGGCTCGCGTCGAAATTCATCGAAGACGCTCGGTCGAAGTAGTGATAATTGATGCAGTTGCCAATATCACTCACCGAAGAGTGTATAGCACTCTGTACACGATGTACTAGGACGCATGGCTATAGAGGAGTTTAAACTTCCTGACGTCGGCGAAGGTGTCGCCGAAGGTAAGCTCGTTACGTGGTTCGTCGAACCCGGTGACCACGTCGAGAAGGATCAACCGATTGCTGAAGTTGAGACGGATAAGGCGTTGGTAGAGATTCCGTCTTCGTACGAAGGCGTCGTTGCCGAACTTCGTGCGAAAGAGGATGAGACGGTACCGGTCGGCGACGTCCTCGTCACGTTCGAAGTCGATGACGGAACCGTCACTGAGGGGACCTCATCCGACGACACGGCTTCGGGTAACTCGAGCGCTTCGACAGAACAGTCGTCCGCCGACTCCGACTCGACGGGCGATTCGGCCAAACCGGCGAGCGGGACGAGCGGCGGAACCGACGTTCCCGTCCAAGACGAACGCGTATTTGCCCCGCCGAGCGTTCGAAGTCTCGCTCGAGAACAGGGTGTGGATCTTTCCGCGGTACGGAGTCGAATGGACGGTTCGGCCGATCGAATCTCCGAGTCCGACGTACGCACGTTCGTAAACTCGAACGAAACGACGGGTGATAGATCGACGGCGGGTAGCAAAGCGACGACGAGCGCTGAAGCCGAAGATCGGTTCGAGACGAACGAATCGGGACCCGGTGAGCACGACTCGGCGCCAGCCGAACGCGTTGAAAGCACGGACCGACATCGGACGCTCGCGATGCCGGCGACCCGACAACTCGCTCGCGAGAAAGACGTTGCCATAGATCAGGTTCCGGCGAGCGAACGGCGGGAAGGAGAACCGTTCGTCACGCCCGAAGATGTCGACGCGTACGTAGAGCGCGATCGAACGGCGTCCAGCCGGCAAGAATCACGAGTCGTTGAACCCGACCAAGATCGGCCGGGTGATCGGATTCCGTACACTGGAGTACGGCGGACGATCGGAGAAAAGATGTCGACCTCGAAGTACACGGCACCCCATGTCAGCCATCAGGACGAGGTCGACGTATCGGAACTGGTCGAGATGCGAAGTCGGCTCAAAGAAGTGGCCTCGGATCGCGACGCGTCGCTTACGTACCTGCCGTTCGCGATCAAGGCGTCGGTGGCGGCGTTGAAAGAAGTCCCGGCGTTGAACGCGGAGTTGGACGAGGAGAACGAAGAAATCATCCTCCACGACGAGTACAACATCGGGATCGCCGTGGCGAACGACGCCGGACTCATGGTCCCCGTGATCGACGATGCGGATCAAAAAAGCTTGATCGAGTTAGCTCGAGAGATCGACGACAAGGCCGAACGCGCTCGAACCCGTTCGATCGCACCCGATGAAATGCAGGGCGGGACGTTCACGATCACGAACGTCGGAGCGATCGGCGGCGAATACGTCTCCCCGATCATCAATTATCCCGAGGCGGGGATTCTTGCGATGGGATCGTTGAAAGAACGACCGTGGGTCGACGACGGCGAACTCGTGGTTCGCGAGACGCTCCCCATCTCGATGTCGGTCGATCACCGAATCGTCGACGGCGCGGAGGCGGCACAGTTTACGAACGAGGTCAAGCGATACCTGAACAATCCTGAACTGCTGTTACTCGAATAATGGTGATGGGAGATGTGCGGACGGCGACGGATGTACTGGTAATCGGCGGCGGACCCGGCGGCTACGTGGCGGCGATTCGGGCCGCCCAACACGGCCTCGACGCGACGCTGGTCGAAAAGGACGCCTACGGCGGGACCTGTCTGAACTACGGCTGTATTCCCTCGAAAGCGATGATAACCGCGACGGACGTCGCACACGAGGCGGCGACCGCCGAAGAGATGGGCGTTCACGCCGACCCGTCGATCGACATGCGAGCGCTCGTCGAGTGGAAGGACGACGTCGTGGATCAACTGACCGGCGGCGTCGAAAAGCTCTGTAAGGCAAACGGCGTCTCGCTGATCGAGGGAACGGCGACGTTCATCGACGAAGACGCCGTTCGGGTCGCCCACGGCGGCGAGGGCCAAGGAAGTGAATCGATCCAGTTCGAACACGCCATCATCGCCACCGGTAGCCGAGCGATGTCGATTCCCGGCTTCGACTTCGCCGACGACCCCGTCTGGTCCTCGCGCGAAGCGCTTGAGGCCGAGGAAATTCCAGATGAGCTGGTCGTCGTGGGCGCTGGCTACATCGGGATGGAGCTCTCGACGGTCTTCGCGAAAGCCGGCGCGGACGTAACCGTCGTGGAAATGCTCGAGGACGCACTCCCGACCTACGAAGACGACATCGCACGCGTCGTCAGAGAGCGAGCCGAAGCCCTCGGCATCGACTTCCACTTCGGCCTCGGTGCGAGCGAGTGGCGCGAAAGCGACGAGGGAATCGAAGTCGTCGCCGAGGACGAAGACGGCGAACAGTCGGTCTTCGACGCCGACCGCGTGCTCGTCGCGGTCGGTCGCGAACCCGTCACCGCGGAACTCGACCTCGACGCGCTCGGGCTCGAGACGACCGATCGCGGATTCGTCGAAACCGACGAGCGAACGCGAACCGATCTCGAGCACGTCCTCGCGGTGGGTGACGTGGCGGGGGAACCGATGCTGGCCCACAAGGCTAGCGCCGAAGGGCTTGTCGCCGCCGGTGTCGCCGCGGGAGAACCCGCAGCGCTCGATCACCAGGCGGTCCCCGCGGCCGTCTTTACCGACCCGGAGATCGGTACGGTCGGGATGACCGAAGCCGAGGCCGACGATTCGGGGTTCGACCCCGTCGTCGGGACGATGCCGCTTCAAGCCAGCGGCCGAGCGCTGTCGATGGGCGAATCCGACGGGTTCGTTCGGGTCGTTGCCGATTCAAATACCGGGTTCGTACTCGGTGGCCAGATCGTCGCGCCGGAGGCGTCGGAACTCGTCGCCGAACTCGGTCTCGCGATCGAAATGGGCGCGAAACTCGAGGATATTACGGGAGCCGTCCATGCCCATCCGACACTGTCGGAGGCCATCATGGAAGCGTCCGAGAACGCTCGTGATCGGGCCATTCATACGTTGAATCGGTAACCCTCGAGACGAAATTCTGATTCGCGCTGCTCGGCGAACCGGGTGGACCGCATCGAATCGTCCGAAAACGAGCCGTATCGCAAGAAAACGCGGGTACGGGCCGTCAGTGACTCATCGTTTCTTCGATCGCTTCTTCGATACGCGGCGGGTGCGGAATGTAGAAATCTTCCATCGACAGAAGTGGGACGGGAATATCGAACCCGGTGACGCGGTTTATCGGTGCCTCGAGGTACATGAGCGCGTCGTCGTTGATCGCGCCGATGACTTCGCCGCCGAAACCGCCGGTCTTGGCCGCTTCGTGGACGACGACGCAACGGCCCGTCTTTCGAACGGATTCGAGAACGGTCTCTCTGTCGAAGGGAGAGATCGTTCGGAGGTCGATGATCTCGGCGTCGACTCCCTCGAGGTTGTCGACGGCCTCTATCGTGTTGTGCATCATCGATCCCCAAGAGACGACGGTGACGTCGGTTCCTTCTCGACGCACCGCCGCTTTCCCGAGCGGTTCGGTGTACGTTTCCTCGGGAACGTCTTCTCGGAGCGAGCGATAGACGTGTTTGGGTTCCATGAACAACACCGGATCGGGATCGCGGATGGCGCTGATGAGCATCCCCTTCGCGTCGTGTGGGGTCGACGGGATCGCCAGTTTCAGGCCGGGGATGTGTCCGTACGCCCCTTCGAGGCTCTCGGAGTGGTGCTCGAGCGCACGAACGCCGGCTCCGTAGGGCGTTCGGACGACCATCGGTGCGGTGAGTTCGCCGCGCGTCCGCCACCGGATTCGACTGGCGTTCGTGACCAACTGGTCGAACGCGGGCGGCAGAAAGCCCGAAAACTGGATCTCGGCGACCGGGCGGTATCCGTGAGTCGACAGCCCGATGGCGGCTCCGGCGATGGCGATTTCCGAGAGCGGCGCGTCGAGCACTCGGTCGGACCCGAACTCCTCTACCAATCCTTCGGTGGCTCGGAAGACACCGCCGGATTCGGCGACGTCCTGCCCGAAGACGACCGTCTTGTCGTCGTTTTCCATCTCTTTGTGCAATGCGTCGTTGACCGCTTCGATAATTGTCGCGTTCATGATGATACCTCTTATCCTTTCGGACGGCGTTCGATATGGTCGTATACGTCGGGCCGTTCGTCGAGAAACTCTTCTAGTTCTGCTAATTGCCGCTCGAGTTCGGGCGGCATTTCTTCGTAGAGATACTCGAATATCTCTTCGACGTCGCGCTCTTCGAACTCGTCTGCGGCCTCGACGGCCTCGTCGAACTCCGTCCCGAACTCCTCGCGAATCTCCGCTTCGTCGACCGCGTCCCACCGACCGGTTTCCTCGAGGAACGAGCGGTACCGCTCGAGCGGGTCACGGTCTTTCCATTTCTCGACCTCGTCGTCGCTTCGGTAACGGGTCGGGTCGTCGCTCGTGGTGTGGGCTCCTCGTCTGTACGTGACCGCTTCGACCAGGACCGGTTCGCCCTCGAGGGCGCGCTCTCGGGCGGTTGAGACCGCATTGTAAACGGCGAGAACGTCGTTGCCATCGACTCGGATGCTGTCGATTCCGTACGCGAGCGCCTTCTGTGCGACCGTTTCCGCGTTCGTCTGCTCGTCGAACGACAGCGAAATAGCGTACTGATTGTTCAGACAGAAGAACACCGCAGGAACGCCGAGAACGCCGGCTAAGTTCATCCCTTCGTGAAACGCACCGGTCGACGTCGCACCGTCGCCGAGGTTCGTGAACGTCACGGCGTCCTCGTCCCCGAGTTGCATCCCCCACGCCTTTCCGGTTGCGAACGGGACGTGCGCACCGACTGAGATAGACATCGGAACAATATTTGCACCTCTCATTCTCGACGCATCTTCGATACCGCGCCAATACATAAGGAGGTCTCGCAGAGGAAGTCCGTGCATCAACAACGCAGCTGCCTCGCGACCGTACGGGAAGATCCAGTCGTCCAGGGAAAGGGCGGATCCACTCCCGACGATGCTCGCTTCTTGGCCTCGCCCGGAAGCGATCGTTCCGAGACGACCGCGGCGCTGAAGTTTCGTTGCGCGGTTATCGTACACGCGCTGTACGAGCATCCATCGATAGAGATCGCGAAATTCGTCGTCGCTGAGATCAGGTACCCGGTCAGCATCGAACGATCCGTCGGGATCTATCACGGAGTACGTTTCAATCTCCACGTCTCCTTGCGAAATCGGGTCGACGCCGACATCACCCGTTATGGAAGAGATGGACTGTGGGCTGTTATCCATTGTACGACTCTAGATCTCCTAACTACCGATAAACAGTTTTATCTACAGGTAATATTTTCCACGACGTTCTAGGCTTGGTCGGGTCGAGCTCTCGAATCATTGATGAACTAATATATGCGTGGCGTGTTACCGTAACACTTTTACCAATTCTGTATGTTTACGAATGTATGCTACCTAGTAGCAGAAGGCAATTCCTTAAAACTGGTACAGCCGCAACAGCCGTCGGTCTCACAGGGCTGGCAGGGTGCGTGGGATCGGATGAGGGGGCGCTTCAATTCAACTTCGTCGTTCCGATCGAAAATTTGGGCTCCCTACTCGATATTCCCGAGCTCCAAGACGAATTAGAGCACGTCGGCGAAGACTACGAGTTCGAGATTCATCAGGACGCGAGTACGCCTGATACGGTAAACGCGCTCGCATCCGGAGAAGCCGATCTCGGATTACTAACCATGGAGAGCTTCCCCAACGCAGTTGCCGCCGACGCCGTTCCCGGAGGAATCTCAACGATCGCTATCGATATGTGGGACGCTCATCCGGACTACTTCGCGGTGAACGTCTGTTCGCTGCCGGACTCGGACATCACCGAACCCGAGGATCTGGAGGGTGGAACGGTCGCGGTTAACGCGGTCGGGACCGGCGTCCACGCAGTTTACGTCAAAATGTTCGACGAACTCGGGATCGACCACGAGGAAGATATCGAATTCATCGAGCAGGGGTTCCCGACGTTTATTCCGGGGCTCGAAGACGAAATCTTCGATGCGGCGATTTTCCCCGGGCTGTATTCCGTGGACGCGCGAAACGAGGGACTCACTGAAATATTTACGACCCGAGACGCGTTCCAGGAGGAACTTCAGCCGTACCCGTACACCTTCACGACTGCGACTAATGATGCGATCGATGAAAAGGAAGATGAGCTCCAAGCGTGGATGGACGACTTCCAAGACGTTATCGATTATATCGAAAACAACCGCGACGAGGTCGTCTCGCTGGCCGCCGATCACTTCGAAATTCCCGAAGAGCAGGTCGACCAGTTCTTCCTCACGGAAAACGACTACTACCGCGACTTCGAGATCGACTTCGACGCCCTTCAGGGGATCGTCGACGAAATGTACGATCTCGGGCTTACCGAGGAACAGGTCGATATGGAAGACCACGCGACGAACGAATTCGTTTCGTAAGATAATCGATTTACTGTGGTCGTATCGCATGAGAACAGTTAAATAGCATTTCGCCGCATTCCTAGTCAAAAATGGTTGAAGGACACGTCACAATCTCGAATTTGGAAAAAGTATACGAATCGGGGGCTGAACGAACGAAGGCGATCGAGGACCTCTCGTTAGAGGTACCGAGCGGCGAGTTTCTGAGCGTCGTCGGTCCCAGCGGATGCGGAAAAAGCACACTTTTGTATCTCGTTGCTGGATTTCTCGAGGTGTCGTCGGGATCGATGGCCGTCGACGACCAGTCGATCGACGGGCCGGGGACCGATCGAGGCGTCGTCTTCCAAGACTACGCGCTCTTTCCGTGGCGCACCGTCATGGGTAACGTCACGTACGGCCTCGAACAGAGCGGCGTCGCCAAGGAGGAACGTCGCTCGAGAGCACAGCGGTTCATCGATATGATGGACCTCGACGGATTCGAGGATAAGTACCCGAAGGAGCTCTCGGGTGGAATGAAACAGCGCGTCGCACTCGCGCGGACGCTCGCGTACGATCCGAAGATCCTCCTCATGGACGAACCGTTCGGTGCCCTCGACCAACCGCTTCGCGAACTGCTCCAGGATCACCTTCTCGATATCTGGCGCGATCTCGAGAAGACGGTCATCTTCATCACCCACGACGTGGAGGAAGCAGTCTATCTCTCGGAGCGCGTGATGATCATGACTCGCCATCCTGGAACGAAAAAGACGTCCGTCGAAATCGACGTCGACCGAACGCAAGACCGAGAGGACATCATCATGTCCGACGAGTACACCGACGTGAAAAACCAGGTCTGGCAGTCGCTTCGTGAAGAAACCCAACCGGAGAAACAACTGTAACACATGTCCTATGCCAACCTTCGATTAGCTGATGTCGAAGAAACGGTTCCCGAGTCGATCCAGCGGCCCGTTCGATTTCTCCTCGAGTGGATCCCGTTGCTCATCGCCGTGGGGTTCTGGGAATTCGCTAGCGGCGTGTTCGTTCCCAGTGTGGTCCTCCCGCCACCGTCCGAAGTCGCGTCCGTTACGTGGGAGTTGCTCGTTTCCGGTGACGTGCTTCCACACTTGCAGGTGTCGTTGTACCGCGTCGCGGTCGGGCTCGCACTTAGCATCTCGATAGGCGTATTACTGGGGGTCGGTATGGCTCGTTCGGATCCCGTCGAGGACTTCTTCGAAGTCTTCCTCGCGTTGATCTATCCCATTCCCAAAGCGGCGCTCGTTCCGCTCGCGATCCTCTGGTTAGGCGTCGGGACGGAAACGGCGATCCTGATCGTCTTCCTGGCCTGCTTGCTCCCGATCGTCTTGAACAGTTATAACTCCGCTCGAGACGTCGATCAGAACCTTATCTGGTCGGCCCAAATGATGGGGATGCCGTCCTGGAAGATCCCGCTCAAAGTGGTTATTCCGGCGACGATTCCGAGTATCCTCACCGGGATTCGACAGGCGATACCGATCGCGTTCATCGCGCTCGTGAGCGCGGAACTCATCGCCTCGAACGAAGGCGTCGGATTCGAAATTCTGCGCTACAGCGAGGTCGGTGCCTACACGCACATGTTCGCCGTCCTCGTGATTATTTCGGCGGCCGCGTTCTTCGCGGTGCGTGGCTACGAGTGGGTAGAACGGAAGGTGGTCCGATGGACGTAAGCAACAAACTCGAATTCGATCGAAGCGATGCCATAAACGCCGGAAAGTCGGTTTATTCGCTCGTCATCGTGCTCGTGCTCTGGGAGATCGTGACCCAACTCGGCATGGTTCACTACTACTTCCTCCCGCCGCTTTCGGATATCCTCGTCCGGTTCGTCGAGATGACCGTCGACGGGACGCTCATCTATCACGGCTATCTGACGGTTCGACGGGCCCTCGTCGGTCTCGTGATCGCCTGTACGCTCGGGATCGTCGTCGGTGTGTTGAGCGCTCGCAATCGAATTGCGAGCTGGTTCTTCGATCCCATTATCGAGGTCGGCTACCCCGTCCCCGTGATCGCTCTCGTTCCCGTTTTCCTGTTCTGGTTCGGGACCGGAGACCTCTCGAAAATCGTGCTCGTCGCAATCGGTTGTTTCTGGCCGGTCGCGATCAACGTTCGTAACGCGACTCGAGACGTCGACGAGAACCTCATCTGGTCGGCACGAATGATGGGAACCTCGGATCGACAACTTCTCAGGAAAGTGATCGTACCGGCTTCGGCTCCGGGAATCATCTCGGGAATCCAGATCGCATTACCGATTTCGCTCATCATTACGTTCGTCTTCGAAATGGTCGCGGGCGGCGGCGGACTGGGCCACATCGAGATTCAGGGCGTTCGAACGTTCGATTCGGTGCAGGTATACGCGACGTTGATCGCGATCATGATTCTCGGATTTGCTCTCGACAGGGGCCTCCGTCAGGTACGCTTTAGAATCCTTAATTGGACGTAGCGGGAACACCCCTCTTTCTCATAGGGATTATCGTAGGAATTCATAGATTTCTTGTTCGAGAATCGAAACACAGTGTCAACCCTTACGAGGCGAAACATCCGGCTGGCTACGATAATCCCTATCAGTCCGAGTAGATTTCTACGTGACCGTTCGTACGGGAAGATGTTTCGTCGGACGGCTACTCAGCGGAACGTCCCGGAGTGGGAACGATTACAGCGTCGGTTCCGGCAACTCGACTGCGATATCTTCCTGCAGGCTCGTCGCTTTCACCGTATTGTAGAGAAGCATCGAAATCGTCATCGGCCCGACGCCACCGGGAACTGGCGTAATCGCGCCTGCTTTCTCTTTTGCACTCTCGAACTCGACGTCTCCGACCAGTTCGTATCCCTTCTCGGTATCCGCATCGACGCGGTTGACGCCGACGTCGATGACGACTGTTCCGTCCGAGATCATCGAACCGTCGATGAGCTTCGGAACGCCGGTCGCTGCGACGACGATATCCGCGTTACGAGTTTTCTCGGCAAGGTTGCTAGTACGCGAATGGCAGACGGTGACGGTCGCATTACCGCCCGGACCTTTTTGTGTTAACAAGTTTGCCAGCGGTTTACCCACGATATTCGAACGACCGACGATGGCGACGTCTTTTCCTTCCGGATCGACATCTATCGCCGACAGTAGTTTCTGGACGCCGTGGGGTGTGCACGGAACGAACCGCGGATTACCAGAGACGAGTCGTCCGACGCTTTCCGGGTGAAATCCGTCTACATCCTTCATCGGATCTACCCGTTGAAGGACCGCCTGCTTGTCGATGTGGTCGGGAACCGGCATTTGGACGAGGATGCCGTTCACGTCGGGATCCGAATTTAGATTGTCGATATGTTTGAATAACTCTTCCTGCGATGAATCCGCGTCGATTTCGATGTGAATGCCGTTTATGCCGACTTCCTCACACGCCCGCTGTTTCATCGAGACGTACGTCTCGCTGGCGTCGTCGTCGCTCATGAGGACCGTCGCGAGGCTCGGAGTGACGTCCGAGTCCGAGAGCGTGGTTATGCTCTCCGTCAGTTCGTTCTTGATCTGGTCTCCGATCTCGTTGCCGTCGATAATTTGGGTCATGTTGTGGCGAACACCTTTCGTTTTCGTTTCCGTGTCTGAATACGAGTCGATTCAGGCTGGTCCGTCACGTGATCCGGAATATCGACCGCCCTTGTCTACTCGGTGGGTATCAAATCGTCATCACCCTAAAAAATGATTTCGATGTATGCAACGTGAGATGGTGCTCACGCGAGTAACCGTCCGGCGTACAGCGTCGTTCTCACTCGACAGCCGCGATCGAACTGCAAAAGTTCTCGACCATCCGCTCTCCCGTCTCGGTGAGGATGCTTTCCGGGTGAAATTGAATCCCAAAATGGGGTTTTTCCGCGTGTCGGACGCCCATAAGCACGTCTCGCTCGTCGTCCGTTCGTGCTGTCGGGACGATACAATCGGGAAGTTCGCTATCTGCGGCCGCCAGCGAGTGGTACCGGCCGGCCGTAATCGGATTCGGAAGACCGGCAAACAGTCCCTCGCCGTCGTGTACGACGGTCGATGATTTTCCGTGGACTACCTCGGGTGCGTGGCCGACGGGTACACCGTTGGCCGCACAGAGCGCCTGATGGCCGAGACACACGCCCAACGTCGGATACTCGGTTTCAACGAAGATATCCATCGAGACGCCGGCATCGTACGGTGTTCCGGGTCCCGGTGACACGACGATTCCGTCCGGATCCAGTTCGCGAACCCCGACGATGTCGATTTCGTCGTTGCGCCGGACCACGACCGGCGACGAACTGTGTTTTTCGATTTCGCGCGTTTCCGGGACGGCATCACCGACGTACTGTACCAGGTTGTAGACGAACGAGTCGTAATTGTCGATAATCAGAATCATTTGACATCCTCCAGCGTACCGGTCGGTGTTTCGACGTCGAAAGACCCGCTGTCGTCGAGTGCCGTGTCGATAGCGGTGATCAGTGCGGCAGCTTTGTCGAGCGTCTCGTAGTATTCGCTATCCGGCTCGGAGTCGTGGACGATACCCGCTCCCACCCGGAGGTGGTACTCGTCTTCGTACCGGACGAGCGTTCGGATGATGATGTTCAACGTCGCGCGGTCGTCGAAGCCGAGGACGGCGATACTGCCAGTATATGGCCCGCGACGCGTGCGTTCGACTTCGTCGATAATTTCCATCGTTCGCGGTTTGGGTGCGCCAGTGATCGTCCCGCCGGGAAAGACCGCGCCGATGGCGTCCGCGATCGACGTCCCCGAACGCCGTCTCCCTTCGATTAGTGAGACGAGATGCATCACCTCGGAATACCGGTCGATACGGCGGTATTCGGTAACGTCGACGGTTCCGTACTCGCAGACTTTTCCGAGGTCGTTCCGCTCGAGGTCGACCATCATCGCGTGTTCCGCGCGCTCTTTTTCGTCCGCGCGTAACTCCGTCTCGAGTGCTTCGTCTTTCTCCCGACTCTCTCCGCGCGGTCGAGTCCCGGCGATCGGCTCCGTCGCCACCCGATCGTCTCTCACCTCGAGCAGAAGCTCCGGGCTCGCACTCACCAGATCGACGCCCGGGTATTCGAGCAGTCCGGAGTAGGGGGCCGGGTTAACGGCCCGGAGCGCCGAAAACGCTTCGACCGGATGGACGTTCGCCGGTGCCGTGAGTCGGTGAGAGACGTTTGCTTGGAACGTGTCTCCGTTGCGGACGTACTCTTTGACCGTTCTCACTCGCTCGGCGAACCCCTGCGAGCCGCAATCGCTTTCGAAGCTGGCCGATCCCGTGACCGACGTCGGCATCGGTACCTCGGACGAACCCGTCGTCGCGTCTTTTGCTAGGGCGACCGCTTTTTCACGTCCGCGCTCGTACGCCGCCTTCGGATCGTCTTTCACGACCGGACAGGCGGTAACGTGGAGTGTAACCTCCCCGTCGCACGGCTGACGCCAGGCGGCGACGCAGTCGAATACACCGAGCTGGAGGTGGGGAAGTGCTCGCTCGTTTCTCGTCGTCGTCGGCAGATCCTCGAGTTCGCGGGCGACATCGTACGAGAGCCAACCGAAGGCACCGCAAGGGTACGGCACGGTACAGTGACCACGGACCAACAGTTCGCGATCGAGGAGTTCGTCGATAGCCGCCAACGACGGACTCGCGTCGCTGTCCTCGCGGGAGACGTCGCCCGCGTCGACCCGAACGCGTTCGGTCGGTTCGGTGCCGAAGTATCCCCAGCCGTCCTGGCCGCCGGAGGTCTCGAGATAGAACCCGCCGGCTCCGTTTCGAGCGTTTCGGTACGCGTCGAACGTGTCCGAAACGACAACCTGCACTTCGACCGGGATTCTGGCGTTCGAGGGCGCGCTTTCGGCGACGTTCGCGAACGTCTCGAACTCCGTTTTGATCTCTGGATCAGCCATAGTTGGGTACTTCTATTCGTGGCGAGTGCTCCGATGAGCGTGCCTCGCATCTATCGCTGCGTACGTCGGTGACCAAGATAAATGGTTCCCCGGAATTGGATTCGCTGTTCAGAGAGATACCCTATTGATGACACGATTACTATGCTATAGATTGAATTATACTCGGACTACTTCACCGATTTCGCCGTTCGGATGGCCGCCGCGTTCTCGGCGACATCGTGGACTCGAATAATGTCCGCACCGCGTTCGACGGCTAGTGCAGTCGTCGCGACTGTCGGTGCGAGGCGATCGTTGGGCCCGCACCCGATCTCGTCGAACAGCGATTTATGCGAATGGCCGAGAAGCACCGGACAACCGAGCGCCTGCAGTTCGTCGAGTCGACTAATCACCTCAAAACTTTCTGAGGCGCTCTTCCCGAACCCGATGCCGGGGTCGATGATAATCCGTTCTCTTTCGATCCCGTTTCGTTCGGCGAGCAATATTCGCTCGGTAAGATCGTCGATAACGTCTTCCACGATATCATCGTACGTTACCGTTTGATCGGGATTTACCGGCGTCTCGAGGCTGTGCATGATGACGACCGGAACATCGTACTCGGCGACGACCTGGCACATCTCGGGATCTGCAAGCCCCGAGACGTCGTTGATGATGTCCGCTCCCGCATCGAGAGCCGCTTTCGCGACATCGGCTTTTTGCGTGTCGACGGCGATGAGGCTCGAGCTATCCGCGAGCTGTTCGATGACGGGGATAACGCGATCGAGTTCTTGGGCGGCAGATACCGGCTTCGCCCCCGGTCGCGTACTTTCGCCGCCGATATCGATGATGTCTGCACCGTCTTCGATAAGACGATGGGCTCTTTCGACGGCGTCTTCGGTCCGGTTGTACTCGTCTCCGTCGTGGAAACTGTCCGGCGTAATGTTCATGATTCCCATGATGGTCGGTGAGTTCTGGTCCCACGGATACTCGCTCCATGGGTTGTCCTCGGTAAAACTGAGGGTAGTGCGAAGTTGGGACGCGATATGAGATAACTCGCCGTCGGTTTCGTCGAGACCCTCGATGAGTTGGCGGAACTGGTTGTTGGAACCGTTCAAAACGATGTCGACGTGTTGGTGAACGTCTTCGATAGCCGAGGCGGTTGCCATTCCACCCACCGATCGCATGCTCTCCGTTACCTTGTCTACGCTCCCTGGTCGACAGAAGGTCTTGACCGTCTGTTGTTGAAACTGCTCCAGTACGTTCGATGCGCGCGTGGGTGGGATCTGACTGTTCTCGAGCACCTTCTTTACCCTCGCCCGCGAGCGAGTCTTCGTCGGAATTAGGTGTCTCGTCCATCGGTCTCGAGCTTCAGCGACCGTATACAGCGATCCTGTCACGAGCACGAAATCGTCGGGTTCGGCGCGCTCGATCGCTCGTTCGACCGCGGTGAGAACCGTCGAGGCGGTAGTGATAGCGGCATCTGTTTCTCGCTCGAGGATATTTTTGAGGGCTTCTGGTGACTCGGCGCGACTCACGTCCGGTTGACCGACGACGGCCGTGTCGAACTGAGGGAGAGCGGCGACCATCTCTTCGTGGTTTTTGTCCTCCAGTGCCCCGAGGACCACGTGGAGGTTCTCGTAGTCGTATCGGTTCACGAGTGAGGCGAGTTTCGAACAGGCGTCCGGGTTGTGAGCGCCATCGAGCGCGATGTACGGATCCGACGTGACGATCTCGAAACGTCCCGGCCACTGTGTTCGTCGGAGCCCCTCTTTCAGCGTCGGCCGTTCGACGTCTGCAACCTGCGTTGCAAGCGTTGTCGCAATCCCGGCGTTTACCGCTTGATGATGTCCGAGGAGCGGTATCCGCGCCTCGAGGTCCCAATCTGGGGTATGAACGGTTACGAGCTCTTCCGTGTCGGAAACGGAGCCGCCGCTCTCGACGTGGACGTCCGCATCTCGGTCACCGACAGTTACGGTCGCCGTCTCCTCGCGAATGGCTGCGAGCGCTTCACCGGTTGCACCGGTCACCAGCGGCCCGTTCGAAGGGCTGACCTGAGCCTTATCACGCGCGATCTCTTCGACGGTTTCACCGAGGATATCCGTGTGTTCCAAGCTGACCGACGTGACCGCACTGGCGACGGGGTCGACGACGCTCGTCGCATCGTAGCGCCCGCCGATTCCGACCTCGAGTATCGCAATATCGACGTCGTGCTCAGTAAAGTAGGCAAGTGCGAGAGCGGTCAGTACCTCGAACTGCGTCGGGCAATCGCCGGCGGCGTCACGTTCGCGGACGTGTGATTGAATCCGCTCAACCAGCGATGTCAACTGCGCTTTCGGTATCTTTCGCCCGTTGAGACGGATCCGCTCGCGAAGGTCGTTCAAATCGGGCGACGTGTACAACCCCACGTCTACCCCTTCCCTTTCGAGAACGCTTGCGAGCATACTTGCTGTGCTCCCCTTCCCGTTGGAGCCGGCAATCTGGATGTAATCGACGGTTTCGTATGGGACCTCGAGATTTCTGAGCAGTTCCTCCGTCGTTTCTGTCCCAAACTTCGGTCTAGATCGCTGTAGGGTAGCTAGATAATTGACTGCCTCGAAGTACTCCATAATATCGGTAACATTCTGTGAAGTATTAAGCTAACGGTCTCTTCTGGGAGACATTTGCGTAATCATTTCGAATGAGCCGCTGATTTGTGTGATGATACTATTGTGAACGTTTATACCGCTCTCACACCGGATGGATTCGATCCGAGTATATAGGACGAAAGACGCTGACATTGGTAGGAGATAACACGCATTCATGGCAAATTGCGCATGTGCTTAGCGGTTTGTGGTTGGAGGGTTGTTCGTCCACTCGGGCTTTTTTGGAATCTTTTCCGGAATATTCGGAAATAGTCGCTACTTTCGTGTAGGGGCGTCTAGATCAGTTAAAACCGCAGTATTGTGGTGTGTTACACTCCAACAAGAATCTAGTCATGCCGTTGTGTTTGCCCCCGTCTGGGTGAGTAAGGTTAGAAACCCCTGGAAACACGAACCATTTACAGTAGTATGGGTGTAAGAAACTCCTGAAAAAATCACTCTCAAATGATTGTAATGGGAGACGCGTACTGGCTCGTTTGAGCAAACATCCGATATTATCGGAAATTGGTGGTTCCCATTCATCGAGTGATAAATCACTCGTGTATATAACTGAAGTGTGTAGGATCTTCTGTGGATGAGTACTGGCGCGATAGCGTTACCCCTCTTTGCTGTCACCGTGCGAACCGCTAGAGGGTACGAGCCGTCAGGTATAACCGAAATTGCGCTAGTGCTTGTGGAAGACAATCTAGGAGTGAAACGTATCGGCGCTGTGAATCAACACAGCCGCTTGTGAACGGTCTATTCGGACGAGCCGTCGAGAATCGTCTTGATCTCGTCGGGTAACGGTCGACTTTGATTGTCTTCTTCCGAGACGCAGACGTGTTGTTCGTGTCCCGTGTACGCCGTGCCACCGTCCTCGTGCGTCGCGGTGAACTGCATCCCGAGACTCTTGTTTCCGATTTCGGGCTCGACCGAAATCTGAAGCACATCTCCGACCATCACGGGACGTTCGAACTCCATATCCATCGCGACGATTGGCAAGAAAATCCCGTACTCCTCTGGAATCTCCCAGTATGCGATTCCTTTGTCGTCCATGAACTCCTCGCCAGCGCAGTGCATGGCGTTTATGAGCCGTGGATAGTAGGCGATACCTTGCGGATCAGCTTCTCCCCATGCGCATTTCCATTCGTACTGAAACATCGTTTGCAATTGCTCTTCCTTTGTATAAGTAACTTCCCTTCAACTGATACCGTGTTCCACCGACTGAAAATCACCGCATTCGCCAGGACTCACCGTCTCTCCCATATTGGTTGTGAAGTTACGACATGCGGCGGAATAACACTCAAACTATAAGTGAAGCCACTACAAGTTTATCTACTATGCACCACACGTCGACAGTCGAAGTACCGCCGATCAAAGATCTCTCGAGTATTGCGGCCGAAAACAACCCCCACAAACCGGCCTTCGGCAACGGTATCGACGGCAGAGTGGTAACTTGGGAAGAGTTCGACGAGGAGAGCAACCAGGCCGCGAACGCCTTCGGGGAACACCTCGGTCAAGGTGATCGGGTCGCACTGCTTTGTGAAAATTCCCTCGAACATACGACTCTCTGGAACGGTGCGCTCAAAGCGGGATGTACTGTCTCGAACCTCCACGTCCGTGCGTCCCCGAACACACTCAAGTACTGTATCGACTCCTTTCGGCCTCGCGCGCTCGTCGTCGACGAATCGACCGTCGAATTCTTCGAGGAGCGCGTCCGCGATAAGCTCTCGACCGACATCGACCTGATTGTCAGTACAGGCGAGTCGCAGTTTGACTTCGATCGATCGTTCGAGACGTTCGTCAGCGAGCAACCGACCGACGAACCGGACGTCCGCGCTCGAGAGGAGGATACTGCAGTCGTCATGTGGACATCGGGAACCACGGGGAAACCCAAGGGCTGGTGTCACACTAACCGCGGGATGTACATGCGCGCAACGGCGGTTGTCGACGTTCTCGAGGTAAACCGGGCGACCAGACAACCCCACGTATTTACGCCGTCGTTCGCGGCGTGGTACTCGGTGGTGCTTCCGGCGCTGGTATCCGGTGCGACGACGTACTTCCTCGAGACGTGGGATCCCGAAGAGTACCTCCGGACGATCGACGAGCACGATCTTACGACTGCGCTTCTCGTCCCGACGATGTGGCGGGAACTTCTCAACCTCGATTCGTTCGACGATTTCGACGTGAGCTCCCTTCGGGCGATCACGTCGGCGGGAGAGGTCCTCGACGCGACGACGCTCGAGCGATTGCGGGAGAACATCTGTGAGATCGTCAAAAATTCGTACGCGGCGACGGAAGCGTACGCGACGGTGATGACGAACGACGAACTGGAGGAGGGTCGAATCGAAAGCGTCGGAAAGCCGGTGCCGGGGGTACAGATTCGGATCATCGATCGGGACGGCTCGTATGATGATATCAAACCGACGGGCGAGGTCGGAGAGATAGCCATCAAGGCGCCCGATTGTCCGGTTTGGGCGTGGGGACGAACGGAGAAAACTGAAAGGACGTTCGAGGACGGCTGGTGGCATTCCGGCGATCTCGGTTACCGGGACGAAGACGGATTTCTGTACCTCGAGGGGCGGACCGATTTCCTCATCATGTCGAAGGGGATCAAGGTGTATCCGAACCCCGTCGAGGAACGTCTCAACGCGCACGAAAAAGTGAACGAATCCGCGGTGGTCGGCGTCGAAGACGAGGAGTACGGGGAAAAAGTCACCGCGTACGTCTACCCCGCGACGTCCGACCTCACTGTCGATGAGCTCGACGAATGGTGTCTCGCGAGCGATGAATTGGCCCGCATGGAGCGGCCTCGTACGTACCACTTCGTGGACGAACCCTTGCCTCGCACTTCGACGGGGAAACTCGATCGGAAAACGACGAAACACGAGGATATTCAATAGACGGGTTTCTTCCGTCACCGTCTCATCACTTTGCTCGCCTAGTGATTTCTCGTTTGGGGGACGCCGAAGAAGGGTGCATGGAGCTGATGCGATCCCGGTTCTTGCGGGGGAATGTTGACTCTTCTGTCGGCGTGTTCGCCGTCTGAATGTGCGACGTTATTGTTACCGGATGGGTATCACAGAGACCGCGTCTCGGCGCTCACTTTGCGGGATGATGGGGTCTGGGGCTGATTTAGTCAGGCCTGTTCGTGCGCACGGACCGCGCGACCGTAGCGTTTCCATGCGCCGACCTCTCACAATTCGGTGGAGGCGTAATTTTCAGGCTGTCACCAATTGTTCCTCGGTCTCGTTCGATCGGTGGAAGGCTGAACCAGTACGATGAGCCCCGGAGTAGTGTGTCTGGTTCTGCTTTTCGTTTTATCAATGGACCGAGGATCGCTTCCGCTCGATAACTAGTCTGCGGAAATTATAAATACTCGAAGGACATCCATCAAATCGCGATATACAATGAGCGAAAGAGCATGGTCCTTTAGCGACAGTATGGAAGAGGCAGTCGAAGCTGCCGGGAATCCAGTCGAACTGATGCAAGATCTGGGAGTCGGTCAGTTCACCAAGGTCCCGGACGAGTACACTCACTGGATCGAAGAACAGCGTTCGTGGCGGGAGACGGTTGCGCTGGCTGACCAGTCCTATCACATGACCGATCACCACGTGAAAGGTCCCGATGCCGTCGAATTCTACTCGAATTTCGGCATCAACAACTTTGAGAATACCGAACCCGGAAAGGCGAAGCAACTGGTCGTTTCCAATCCGAACGGTTACTTCATCGGCGACGCTATTCTCTTCCACCTCGACGACGACGAATTCTTGAGCGTCGGCGGCGCGGCCGCCCACAATTGGCTCCAGTACCAGATCGAGACGGGAGAGTACGACGTCACCGGCGAACTCCAGGGTCGACCGGTTCAGACTGGCGACGATCCAAACAACTTCAGGTTCCAAGTTCAGGGTCCTGAAGCGATTAAGGTCATGGAAGAGGCCGCCGACGAACCGCTTCCCGATCTCGGATTCTTCAACTTCGAGTCGATCTCGATCGACGGAAAGAGCGTCAACCTCCTGCGTCACGGGATGGCCGGCGAGCCCGGATTCGAGTTCTGGGGGCCGTACGAGTACGGTGACGAGGTCAAGTCCGCCGTTCTCGATGCGGGCGAAGCCTACGATATCCGTCGTCTCGGTGCGGAGAGTTACCAGACGCCGAACGCCATCCTCGGATGGGTTCCGCTCGTCGTGCCCGCAATCTTCGACGAGGAGATGCAGGATTACCGTGAGTGGCTGGATGTCGGGCAGGGGCTCCTCTCGATCGGCGGAAGCTTCGAATCGGACGACATCACGGACTACTACTTCACGCCCGTGGAACTCGGATACGACCACATTCTCGACCTCAGTAATGATTTCGTCGGCCGGGACGCCCTCGAGAAGGAAGTCGACGATCCCGAGCGTGAGAAGGTAACGCTGGTCTGGGACGGCGACGACGTGGTCGACGTTTTCGCCTCGCTGTTCGAAGAAGGAGACACGCATCAGTTCATGGAGCTTCCCCATCCACGATCTGCGGCGTGTCCGTACGACGAAGTGTCGAAAGATGGCGAACACATCGGTGTTTCCACGGACAAGAGTTACATCTACAACAAACGGGAGATGCTCTCGCTCGCCGTCGTCGATACCGAGTACAGCGAACCGGGAACCGAGGTTACCCTCACCTGGGGCGAACCAGAAGGCACGGAGAATCCGAAAGTAGAACGCCACGTCCAGAAAGAAATCACGGCAACCGTCGCAACTGCCCCGTACAGCGAGGACAAACGATAGATACCGAACCGATCACCGCTTAGGCGTGTACCACCGATCCTGCCACTATTCAAGTTGCAATTTCGGATAACCGTTTTACGTCTTTTCTCGATCAACGCGTAGCGGAAGTACCGCCGGTAGACTGTGCAGTCAGATTACCGAATTCGTCGATCTCTCCGGAAACGATTCGCGTACTCGAGATAATTCCGCCATCCTCCGCGCGGACGTGTGGAACGACGTCGATTTCTAACGGCTCGTACCCTCGATCGATGCGGATCTCGTTGATACGCTTCGCACCAGGCTTCGTCTCCGGCGAGACGACGAGGGCGTCGAATTGCGGTTTCGTTGCGATTCCTGTCGGCTCGTTCAGACGGCGAATCTCGAACGAAGGACCATCGTCGTACTCCGTCAGTTCGGTACGGAGATTCCGTCTCCGTGTCTCGAACGGCCGTACGTTTCGTTCCGTTTGGCGCGTTTCTTGTGCGAGGGAGTCGCTCGTGAGACCTACTGTGACATCCCCCCGTTCGAACGCTCGCTCAAATAGCGCTCGATGACCATCGTGGATCGGGTCGAATGTTCCGCCCAGCGCAACCTTCATAGGAACTGATTGTGGATACGGACTAAAGCCAACTTCGGTTCGAGAGACCCGTTGCGAACGCGATACTTTGGCTGCTCGAGACGACACCAGTTACGAATATCACGCGATAGCGCCACGGTTCAAGATCTTTCGTCACCTGCTGGTGGGGGTCCGTCGGTATGGCCGTTTACCGCGAATTTGATGATCGTATCCCGTCATACAGAAAAGCTTTTATGACTTTGCCGTAAATTCACACAACGTGCCGATCCCAACCGGACAAGGGACAGTTGACAAATACCCGCGAACCAGATCACCTCCCAATGAGCCGCGATCCAACCAGTGTAAGAGAGGTTACAACTAATGACAGTTAATTCCCAGTCGGCCGCGACGACGGACACGGTACCGAACCTACTGAACGATCTCCGATACGAGCTGATGCCCTTCGAGAGCTTCGGCGAGCAAATCGAGCACCTTCCGGACGGTGCCACGGTCACAATCACCGCTTCGCCGACGCTCGAACTCGAGTCGACGATCGAATGGTCGGAGAAAGCCGCAGAGCGCGGATTCGAAGTCGTTCCACACGTCTCGGCCAGATACGTCGAAGATGTCGAACATCTCGAAAGTATCGCCGAACGGTTGCGGGCGGTCGGGATCACGGATATCTTCGTTCCGGGAGGGGACCGAGAAGAACCGATCGGCGAGTTCGAATCGGCGTACGAGCTGCTCGAAGCGCTCGAGACGATCGAGTACGAATTCGAGGAAGTTGGGATCACGGGGTATCCGGAGGGACACGCGTTTCTCTCGAAGGAGACGTTAGCCGAAGCGATGGAAAAGAAAGCGTCGTACGCTACCTACATAACGACCCAACTCTGTTATGATTCCCAGGCAGTTATCGACTGGATCGAAGACATTCGCGCTCGTGGGATCGAACTCCCCGTCGAGGTTGGCATCCCGGGTGTGATGAAATATCAGAAATTAATAAATATCTCACAGAAGGTCGGCGTCGGCGATTCCGTGCGCTTTCTCAAGAAGACGAGCGGAATCCTCGGATTCGTCCGTCAATTCATCGGTTCGCGCGGGAAGTACGAACCTGACGACCTCGTCGACGGTCTCGCAGCTTACGCCGACGATCCGGAGTACGGTATCCGGGGGCTACACATTTACACGTTTAATCAGGTCCCCGACACCGAGTCTTGGCGTACCGGTCGATTGTAACCGAATTGTTCTCCGTGCCTCATCGCGGACACTGACGACCAGACTCCGTCGAGAAATACGTGTTTTTCTCGTCCTCGAACGCCGCGAAAATCAAATTCTATTCGTAACTCGGCCGACGGCGGTGCGATATTCGATTACGCGTCGTCAGTCGTCGGCTGGTTCGGCCAGATTTTGTGCTTTGATCGAGTCCTTGTCTACCGGACCGTCGGGATTTAACTCGTTGATTTCTTCGGGGAGGCCGAGCTCCGTATCGTCGGCCTGAACGTTTGTTCGTCCCTTTCCGGCGACGACGTCGTTGTTCAGATGAAGTTTGATCGCCTCGATCAGCGCATCAGCTTCGAGCGGCTGCCCGCGGTCTTCTAGTTCCGATTCGGTCGCGTCGTCGGGAACGTTGAACGCTCGTTGCGTGATGATCGGACCTTGGTCCAAATCCGGCGTCACGTAGTGCGCCGTGACGCCGGCGATTCGGACGCCTTCTTCGATCGCCTGCATATAAGCTGCCGCACCGGGGAACGCGGGAAGCAGACTTGGATGAACGTTGATAATACGGTTCTGGTAGCGGAAGACGACGTCCGGACTGAGAATGCGGATGTATCGTCCGAGTGCGATCAGGTCGACGTCGTACTCGTCGAGCAATTCGAGCAGTTCGTCTTCGTCCGGCACGCCTTCCCCGTCGCCGATATCGTGAAATGGGACGTCGTGTTGTTCGGCCAGTGGTCGCAGTTTGGAGTGATTGCCGATCACGACGTCGATGTTGGCATCGAGTTCGCCGCTTTCGTCCTCCTCGAGCAACGCTTGGAGACAGTGACTCTCTTTCGTTACGAGCACCGCGAGGGACTCACACTCGTCGTCGTCCGTGAATCGAACCCGCAAATCGACGTCTAGCTCGTCACACAGCTCCGCTAAATCGTCCTCGAGTTCGCTTTCCGAACAGTTCATTTCGGATGTGTCGACGCGCATCGTCATCCGAAACACGTCGTCTTTCACCTCTTGATCGAGATCTTCGATGTTGATATCGTTCTCGAACAGGAGGGTCGTGATTCGTGCTAAAAGGCCAGTATCGTCGTCACCGACGACTGTTATTTCGGTTAGTTTCGTATCCATCTCTAACACTGCCGCTGTCAGTTGCGGTCGTATGGATAGAATACGTTCTCGACCAAAAATCTACCGCCATAGACCCTCTTTTTCAGCCCAATCTCTGTCGCTTCTTCAACGTGGGTCCAGAATAGCGATTCGGCGAGGGACGGAACCGGTCGGACGTATTTGAGGAACGATACCGCCGACGTTTTTCTTTGTGCACGATATGATCGTCCTCAAGTCTCTCTCGAGCTTCCGACGTAACTGTGGGAACGATTTATAAACTTGACCGGTACAATCAAGTGCTTGTGAAGATGATCTGTAGCATGGTTCAGGTAATCATCGATCAAGACATTACTCCCACTTCGCGGCTTCTCAATCAATTGCCTGATTCGTGGGAGGCCACCGTTGGGATAGACAACGACGAATACGCGCGACAGATCGCTGGCTATGACGTTGCGCTCGTTACGTCCCGCATTCCCTTTTCGGCGGAAGTAATCGAGCAGACGCCGCAGCTCGAAGTCATCGGCAAACTCGGAACCGGAATCGATTCGATCGATCTCGACGCAGCCGAAGCTACCGATATTTCGGTCACGCACACGCCGGGACACAATGCCCTCTCGGTGGCGGAGCACACGCTCTGTCTCACGTTGGCGACGCTCCGTCGTCTCACGGCGGCCCGGGACCTTATCGCGACGGATCGGTGGCGAGACGAGTATTCGCTCGGATCGAACCTGTCGGGATCGACGGTAGGTATCGTCGGATTCGGAGACGTTGGAAAACGAGTCGGCACAATCCTTTCGGGGTTCGACGTCGACATTCTCGCGTACGATCCGTACGTCCCGAGTATCGACACCGAACTGGTCGGCGGCGAGGAGGCGTCATTGGGAACGCTTCTCAAGGAAAGCGACGTGGTCATACTCACGGCTGAGCTAACCGACGAAACGCGTCATATCATCGATCAACGGGAGCTGTCCATTATGGATTCCTCCGCGGTGCTCATCAATACGGGTCGCGGCCCCCTCGTTCGAGAAGACGCACTACTAGACGCACTCTCCTCGAACTCGATCGCGGGGGCCGGATTGGACGTTTTTGCGACGGAACCGCTCGATTCCGATTCGGAGCTTCTCGAGTTAGATACCGTCGTCGTAACGCCGCACGTGGCCGCGATGACGACCGAAGCTCGCTCCGAAAATATCGACCAGCTTGCGTCGAACGTGACGCGAATAATAGACGGAGAGCGTCTCTCCGAGCGGTATATCGCGACGGCAGAAAAATAACGGTCGCGGAACGTGTCCGGCGGTTTTCGAGTGAAACGTTTTGAGACGGTCAAACCGGTGTTCGCTGCGACAGATTTGATCGCGTCGCGGTTACAATTCGCCGATTTCGCTCAGTCGTTCCCCTAAGGTATTTTTCACTGCCGAAAGGTCGCCTCCCATACGGACGATCTGGTAGCCGTCTTCTACGACGGATTCGATCTTGTCGGGACTGTTCGCGATACACCCCATCGGAACGTTCGCCGCTTTGCAGGCCTCCTCTATTTCCCCGATTTGTGACGTGACGTCTGGGTGGTTTTTGTTCGTCGGATGGCCCATTTGTACCGAGAGATCTGACGGGCCGACGAATACGAACCCGAGTTCGGGGACGGATACTATTTCGTCCAAGTTATCGACGGCGGTCGTCTTCTCGATCATCACTCCGAGACACACTTCGTCGTCTTCGGTCGAGACGTAGTCCTCAGAAAATCCCCAGGTTCGCGCTCTTCCGCTGGCCATTCCGCGCTCCCCGGGTTCGCCTTCGTAAACGAATCGGGATGCCTTTACGGCTTTTCGAACCTCTTCGGCGTCGTCAATTCGGGGAATGAGGATATTTCGAACGCCCGTATCGAGGACTTTTCGAACGAGCGACGGGTCTGCAGAGGGGAGTCGCACGAACAACTCGATTCCGCCGACATCGGCGGCGCGCGTTAACTCTTCGAACATCGTGCTATCGTACGGGCTGGGTCCCATGTGCTCGAAGTCCAGCCAGACGAAGTCGAGCCCCAATTCTCCGTAGATTTCTATCACGGCGGGTGAGAACGTCGAGGCTCTGGCCCCGAGTACGGATCCATTGTTTTCGATCGCTCTTCGGAAATCGTTTGTCTGGTCCATCGTGTACTACTCATTGGATGGTACACTACAATATACATTCCGGTCCCAGAACGCCGCGACACGCGGTTGTCGGTATTTCCGCCGAACCGGTCAAAGAATGAGGCCACCGGGGTGAGCTATGAGTCTCACCGAATATGAGCTACGGAGGGGTATGGTTCTCAGATGGCTGATGACCTCCCAGGGCTAGGGAAGTGATGAGGTACTCTACCCCTCAAATACTCACTCAGTCTCCAACGTGTTAATAGTTGTGTTCAATGCAGTTTAGTCTGGCCCCGTTCGTTGCGAAGTCCACTCTCGACCACCGACGACCGTTTCCGAATACATCGGAAATTACAATACGCATCCGGTTCAATGTCTCCCTATGGCACGCAAGACAAGCTCACTCACAACGATTCACCGGGCGTTTGAAATATTGGAGCTCCTGTGGGAGTTAGACGGTGCGGGTCCCACCGAGTTGGCCAACCGCATGGACCTTCCGGATAGTACCGTCTATGATTACCTCCGATCGCTGAGCGACACGAAGTACGTTACGCGCGAAAATGGAGAGTATTTTCTGAGTTCGTATTTTCTCACAATCGGAGGGAAGATGAAATATCGAAATCGTCTCTTCCAGGTCGCGAAACCCGAGATGAAGCGAATCGCCGCCGAGACGAACGAATTGGTCGGATTGACGATCGAGAACAACGGGATCGCGGTGGTCTTTCACCAGGAGGAGGGGAAACAGGCCTTGAGTCTCGGGACGCATACAGGAGCTGCAACTCCGCTTCACACGCTTGCCACGGGGAAAGCGATACTAGCACATTTACCGGATGAACGAGTGGACGAGATTATCGCCGAACGCGGCCTCGAACAGCGAACGGAGTATACGATAACCGATCTCGATCGGCTGAAGGACGAATTAGACGAAATTAGGGACAAAGGGTATGCCGTCGACTGGAACGAGCAGGTTATCGGCATGGGTATGGCTTCGGTTCCAATTCTGATTGACGATCAAGTGCTCGGATCGTTCGGAATCGTCGTCCCGACCGGACGTATTCAAGACGAACAATACCAGAACGAATTATTGCGGAAGCTGCAAGAAATGGAGGAGACAGTGACGATAAACTACCAATTTGGCGAATAACTCGAGAATCGGCCAGTCGAAACCCCCTACTTTCTCTCGGCGTCGCATAGAGGCGAACAGTCGTCGTGGAGACGATGGAACCGCTGCTATCGAAAATTTCCGAAATAATCGGAAACCTTCTCGGACGATGATCCCTCTTAGAATTACATTGTACCGTTGTAAAAGATGGTGTGGTGAGAAATGAAAGACACGAAAATTGGCTAATAAAAGCATCCGCTCTCAATACGGTTTGCATCGGAAAGGATCTCTCCGCTTATATCGGTACTATTTTCCTAGTACTAGCTGATCAATTAACGAAATAGTGTGGGGTGTATAGTTTGAACTCCGCAATACGATGGGAGGCGGTCGTTGACTAGCGCGTAGAAGCACCGTCCAGCCGCATTCTCCATCCGAGTAAGTCGGATAGACAACTTCGAGCCGGCACCCCTTCGGACCGGTCGCAGATTTCGAAACGTGATTTGGATCGGGCCGCATTAAATGTCTGTTTACCGTGCAACGAGAGTAAACGCGCTATCTGAGGATGCCGTGTTTCCCGCGAACATCTACCATATCGAATGAATTATTATGGTGGATCGCATCTCGCTATCTATGTCTCCGGAACTGTCCCGTCTCGGTCACGTCGCACTCGAAGTACCCGATCTCGAAGATTCGCTTCGGTTTTACCGAGATTCGGTCGGCCTCGAGGAGGTAGAACGAGACGGTGACACGGCGTATCTCCGTGGCGTCGAAGAGTTCGATCACCATTCGCTCCGACTTACCGAAACCGGTTCCGCCCGCGTCGATCACATCGGTTGGCAAACGGAGGATCACCAAAGCATCGACGGATTCGCAGAGCGACTCCGCGAACAGGGTATCGAGGTGGAGCGATTGGAAGCCGGCGAAGAGCTCGGGCAAGGGGAGGCGATTCGGTTTCAGGTTCCACACGGCCACGAGTTCGAGATCTACCACGAGATGGAAAAACCCGACCCGCCGAAGCAGCGGCGGTCGAAGCTGAAAAACAAATCGTACATTTCGGATGAAACGAGCGCGATCGCCCCCCTTCGCGTCGATCACGTTCAAATTTGGGACACGGACGCGTTGAAAGCTGCCGAATGGATGCAGGAGACGCTCGGATTGTCGGTAATGGAATATTATGATGAAAAAGACGGATCGCGCTGGGGTACCTTTTTGAGTGCATCAAAGAACAAAATTGAGGTCGCGGTTATTCAGGGCGAGAGCGAGGACGACTGTCCAGGATTACACCATATCGCGTTCACGTCGGAGAGCGCGGAAGATCTGTTCAATGCGGCGGATACGATGAACGAACGCGGGTATCCGATCGATGGACTCGGCCAGCATTCGATCTCGAGGGGCAAATTCCTCTACGTTAGGGACGACTCGAGCGGTCACCGGGTAGAATTCAACGTCCGCGGCTACCTGGTGTTCGATCCGAACTGGGAGCCCATCGCCTGGCAGGAAGGCGACTTAGACGACCGACAATGGATCGGCGAGATCAGGGGATTGGATACCGTGAAATACAACTGAGAACGTCGCAAGCGCGGCCAGATCGCCGAGGGGCCCGTGACCGGCGTCTCTCGATTCCCGGGTTGTCTGATTCGTCTCGACAACCGCGAGCGAGCGACCTTCTAATTATCAGCTATCGGTTATACTCTCGGAACTGAGTAGACGACGGTTACGTAATCGGTCCCCCAAGAGTCGCCGACTCGATCAATTAGTTAAATTCGAATCGAAGTACCCCGTTAATCGTCGGCCGGTGTTCCGGAGCTGTCGTTCTCGAGTGTAACCTCGATATCGGTTGCAGCGGCCTTGTACTCGGGGATTTTCGCTCGGTCGTCGAGGACGTCGTTCGTGAGCTTGTTCGCGGAGGCGGCCGCGAAGTGGGGCGTCGTCCAGACGACGCCTTCCTTGATATCTTCGGTGACCTGCGCCTCGACGGTAATTTGCCCTCGTCGAGATCTGAGCGTGACTTCGTCACCGGTTTCGATTTCGTACTGCTCGGCGTCGTTGGGGTGGATATCGACGAAGTTCTCGGGCGTCTGTTTGTTGAGTGTCGGCGATCGACGGCTCATCGTCCCCGTGTTGTAGTGTTCCTCGAGGCGAGCGGTCGTCAGGACGAGCGGGTACTCGTCGTCGGGTGTCTCGGCCGGCGGGGTGTGATTCACGCCTTCGATGTGTCCCAGCCCGCTTTCCGTATCGAACTCCTCCTCGTAGAGGAACGGGTCGCCCTCGTCGCCGGGCTCGTAGCACGGCCAGTGAAGTCCCGCTTCGCCGAGCAGGTCGTAGGTCATGCCGTGGTAGCTCGGACAAACCTGTCGCAACTCTTCGAAGACTGCTTCAGGTCCGTCGAAATCAAACTTCTCATCGCCGAACAGACGAGTTCCGACTTCCGAGAGGATGTCGAGGTCGTGGCGGGTGTTTTCGTAGACTTTGTCGATTCCGCGCATCCGCTGGACGTGGCGGTCGGTATTGGTGACGGTCCCGTCTCGTTCGGCCCACGACGTCGCCGGGAGGATCACGTCCGCGTACTCTGCAGTTTCGGTCATGAAGATGTCCTGGACGACCATGAACTCGAGGTCCTGGATTCGTTCGGCGACCCGGTTCGCGTCGGGCTCGCTCATGACCGGGTTTTCGCCCATGACGTACACCCCTTTGATCGAATCTCCGAACTCGTGTGAGATTTCGACGTTGGTCAAGCCCGGCTCGGGCGGGACCTCGAAGCCCCAGACGTCTTCGACCGATTTGCGGGCCTCGTCGTCGTCGACCAGCTGATAGTCGGGCAGGACGTTGGGCATCGCTCCGACGTCACAGGTTCCTTGCACGTTGTTCTGTCCGCGCAACGGGTTGACGCCCGTTCCGGGCCGACCGAGATTGCCCGTGACCAGCGCCAGATTGATCTCGTTTTGAACGTTGTCGACGCCGCACCGATGCTGGCTCATCCCCATCCCGGTGAAGATCGCCGCGTTGCCGGCCGTCGCGTACTTTTCCGCGGCTAACTCGATGTCCTCAAGTGGGACGCCACACTCCTCAGCGGCCGCTTCCTTGTCGAAGTCTTCGAGCGTCGCTTTGAGGTCGTCGAATCCCTCGGTTCGCTCCGCGATAAACTCCTCGTCGATCCAATCGTTCTCGAGAACCGTCTTGAGAACGATGTTCAACAGCGGAATATCGCTTCCCGGGTTCAACTGGAGGTGCATGTGCCGCTCCGTATCGTCGATTTGGAACGACTGCGTCGTCTTGTTCGCGTGCGGATCGACTTGGATAACGGTCGCACCGTCGAGCATCGCCTGCCGGAAGTATTGACTGTTGGCGATCGGATGTTGCTCGCCGGGGTTCGCCCCTTGTATCCAGAAGACGTCCGTTTCGTCGCGAAGATCTTGCATACTGTTCGTCATCGCGCCGGCACCCAGACTGGTCCGGAGCGCCCACACTGTCGACGCGTGACACATGCGCGTGCAGTTGTCGACGTTGTTGGTGCCGTATCGCCGAGCCAGCTTTTGGAGGAGGTAGTTCTCCTCGTTCATCGTCTTCGAGGAGCCGAAAAACCCCATCGCGTCGGGCTCGTACTCTGATCGGATCCGCTCGAGTTCGCTGACGATGTACTCGTAGCACTCGTCCCAAGTCGCCTCACGAAACTCACCGTCTTCCTTGATCAGCGGCTCGGTCAACCGATCTTCGTGGGCAATGACTTCTGTCGCCGCACCGCCTTTGATACAGATTCGACCTTCGTTGACCGGCGCGTCCCCCCAGGGCATGAACCGAACGTCGTCGGGTTCCTCGCCCTGTTGGACCTGAATCCCGCATCCGACGCCGCAGTACGGGCAGATCGTTTTGGTGGGAGAATCTGTGTCATCCGTCGACATCGTGATCACCTGCTTGGTTATGGAGCATGATACGGCATACTAACTCTTCCCACGGTATGAACCTTTCTCTCAAACCCGTCTCGATTCGTCGGACTGTCCGTCGCTTTCGTAAGCGACCGTTCGTCCGTCGGGTGGCGGTTCCGAGGACAACATTCACGCACCTGCCACACGTACCTGATGGTATGGATCTCTCCGCGGAATCTGTCGGTCGCCTCGTCGAAGCGTATCCGGACACCCAACCCCTCGCCGGGGTCGAGGCAGACCACCTCGAGATGCTCCCCTCGACGCTGGAAAGCGGTTCGTACGGGCGCCGCGACGTAGAGTGGATCGTACAGTGGTACTACCGGCGGTTTCTGGGTGACTATCCTGATGCCGAACGACGCGAAGCCGAAGACGCCTTCGGCGATAACGAGTTCGACGACATCCAGGGGGCAATCGACGGCGCGCTCGAGTGCGAGACGACGGGAGCGAAACTCGAATGTCTCACGGATCTGACCGGCGTTGACGTTTCGGTCGCGACCGCGTTCTTGCAGTTCCTCGATCCGGAAACCTATCTGGTATTGAGCGAGTCCGAGTGGCAATCGTTACGACGGTGTGGCGAACTCTCGCGGGAGTATCCGTCGCCTCCGTCGCCGACCGATTACGATCGATATCTGCAGGTGTGTCGATCGGTCGCCGATCGGTGCGAGTGTACGCTTCAGACGCTATACCGGGCGCTGTGGCAGATACAGATGAACGGGCGTCGGGTGGGAAACGAGTAGCGATCACCGCGTTCGAACGCGGAGATCGAGACGCAACTCCGCCGGAGTGTTCTCCGTTTCGCCGCTTCCCGACGCGGACGATGCGGCGTTCGTCTCGCTTCATACCCCAATCTATTTGCTGGTGACCGCTTCTTGTACACGTATGCTTGACGACGAGACCCGAAATCGACTTGCGGGATCGCTCTACGAAGCACTGCAAACGAACGACCCCATCGATAGGCTCACCGAAGCGCACGACCTGACGACCGAGGATGCCTACGCCATCCAATCGAACCTCGTCGATCGTCGTCTGCAGGACGGTGCGTCTCTCGTCGGCCACAAGATCGGGCTTACGAGCACGGCGATCCGCGACCAACTCGGCGTCCCCGAACCCGACTTCGGTCGGTTGTTAGATACGATGTTTGTCGAGGGACGGGAAATTCCCGGCGACGAACTGATCGAACCGCGTATCGAACCCGAGATCGGTTTCATGATCGGCGAGGATCTCGAGCCGCCGGTGTCGTCCCTCGACGTCCTGGCCGCGACGGAGTTCGTCGTTCCGGTTCTCGAAGTGATCGATAGTCGCGTTCGCGACTGGGATATCCGAATTCAGGATACCATCGCGGACAACGCGTCGTCTGCGTTGTATCTCACCGGCGAGACGAGAAGCGCCGTCGACGGAATCGACCTCTCGCTGGAGGGTCTGAAACTTTATCACAACGGCGAGCTCGAGGCCTCAGGTGTCGGCGCAGCGGTTCTCGATCATCCTGCACGAGCCGTCGCGTGGCTCGCGAACACGCTCGCCGATTTGGGAGAGACGCTCGAGGCCGGGCAGTTCATTTTGAGCGGTTCGTTGACACCCGCGGTCGATATCGAACCCGGAGACGTGTTCACGGCCGAATTCGCTTCGATCGGGACGATCACAGCGACCGTCGAGTAACGAACGGTGTTTCGGCCGTCTTCGAGGGAGCATTTTCACCGTCTCACTGAGACTCACTGTGGCTGATGAGAGCGGACAAAAATCGGATCATTGTCACACGAGAACAGCGGACAACCCGGTGTTCACTCGGCGGTGAGCGTAATCTCTCCGATGTTCGCGAACTTGACGTGATAGACGTCGCCCGGTTCGATGTCGATTGCAGCGTTGATACCGCCGGTGAGGATAACCTCGCCCGCTTCCAGCCCTTCGTCGAGTTCGTCGAGTCTGTTTCCGAGCCAAGCAACGGCTCGAGCGGGGTGTCCCATGATATCCGCGCCGACTCCCGTCGCCTCTATTTCCCCGTTGACCGAGACGACGACGCTTTCCATCGCGAGGTCGACGTCGGTCACGTCGTGGAGCGTTTCGCCGACGAAGACGCGACCGGCCGACGTGTTATCGGCGATGACGTCTTGGGCCGACGGGATAGTCCACCCCTGGAATCGGCTTTCGAGGATCTCGACGACCGGAACGACGGCGCGCGTGGCCGTGAGGATATCGGTCGGGGTTACCGGCGCGGAGATGTCCTCGTCGAGGATAAGGCCGATTTCGGCCTCGAGTCGGGGGGAAATCAGCGAGTCGGTCGGTATCGTCGTCCCGTCGAGGACGGTTTCTTCGGTTACGGAGCCGAATATCGGTTCCTGAATTCCGAGCTGTTCTTGTTTCGCCTCGCTTACGAGGCCCAGCTTGTGACCGGTTATCCGTCCGTCGTCGCCGCAAATGCGGTCGACGACTCCTGATTGTATTTCGTAGGCTTCGTCCACTGAAATCTCTTTTTCGTCCGTAATCGGTGGAATCGGCGAACTCGTTTTCTGTGCCTCGTAAAGCGATTCCGCGAACTCGGTCGTTTCGTCTTTGCTAAGAGTCATCCGGTTTGTTCTTTCGGTGATTGCTTATTTAGTGTTCCGCCTCTTCCGCATCGATAGTCTCGTTTCAACGATGAATAACGATGAGCGCGACCGAAATCCGAAATGGTCGGATCGACTCGGATTCCGCTCCGATACGTTGTCTTGAAGTCGAACGCCGTGTCGAGTTGGTGATCGCGTTCAATTAACGTAGTCGAGGCCGTCCCATGCGGGTCCTTGGCCGACCCACTGGTGGTTGGTCTCGCCACCGATGTCTTCTTCTGTCCATTCGATCGGCTCCCAGTCGGGTTCGAAGTTGAGGTATCCGGGGCCTGCGAACAGTTCGATGCGGAACCCGCTTGCGGGATCGGACACGTACAAGAAGTCCGCACGCGTAATCGCGTGACGACCCGGACCGCCGTCCGGTTCGATGCCGTGTTCGCTCAGGATGTCGGCGGCGCTCCAGAGTTCGTTGAGGCTATCGAGGTGATAGGAGAGGTGATGGAACCCTTCGGTCGTTCCCGGCGGTTCCCGGTGAATCGCAATATCGTGCGGCAGCGGCGTCACCGCGAGCCACCACCCCCAGAGTTCGCCGTCTTCCGCTCGGTATCGCTCGTTCAGTCGGAATCCGAGTTCGTCCTCCAACCAGACTGCGTGGTCCGTAGCCGTTTCGGTCGGGTCTTGGACGTGAACGTGGTCGATGCGCCGCGGCGCGATTCGATTCGCGACCGCTTCAGTGTAGTTACGATTCTTGAGACCCGACCGTTGGTCTTCGGGAGGTTGAGGCTTGTCGACTTCGTAATAGAATTCGTAGGGGTGGCCGAACTTCTCGATTCGAATCGCTTCTCCCTGTCCCGGTTCGACTCCCGCGTCGAGATAGGTAACGTCGGTGCCCTCCGTCTCGAATTGGTCGGCGAGTTCGCTTAACGCGTCGGCACTGGACGTTCGAAACGCGATGTGATCGACTCCTTTTTGTCCCGATTCCGTAACGCTCAGCGTGTGATGTTCCCAGTCTCGTTGGCCGCGGAGATAGGCGGTATCGTCGGTCTGTTCGACTATTTGAAGCCCGAGAACCTCGTTGAAGAACCAGAGCGATTCCTCGAGGTCGGGCGTGTGTATCGCGACGTGGCCGAGTTTTGCGATTTGTGACTTCATCATTCATATCACCAGCTAGTGATAGCCGCGTTCCTGTGTCTCCTGTTGACACAAACCACCGTTGGCGGCTTGCTAAAACTGTTCGTAAGACAGATATATAGGTATTTTCCTCCGGTCGCCTGCTATCGAACCGGACATCGGACGACCGAGTACTCCGATATCGACGACAAAATATGCAACGGGCTGCCGTTCGAGCGCGCTACTCGATCAACTCGAGGAGGTTTTGTGAATAGATCTGCTCTCGTTCCGTTTCGTCGATATCCATCTCCTCGATGGCGTCGAGTCCGTTTTCGATCCCCGCGCGTCCTCGACCCGGACCGAACGGGTAGTCAGTGCCGTAGATGAACGTGTCTCCGAAGAGGTCGTACGCGCATTCGTGAGCCGACACGGAATTTCCGAGACAGCTATCGGCGTAAAACTCGCCGAAGTAGTCGCTCACCGGTTGCTCTAAGTCGGGTAGATCGGTATCGGCGTAGTTGTCCGGGTACTGCATGCGGGTCTCGTAGAACCCGTCGATACGTCCGCTGAAGTAGGGGATCATGCCGCCGCCGTGGTGCGACACGATGTCGATATCGTACTTCTGGACGACTCCGCCGAACACGAGTCGCGAGAGCGCGAGGGTGGTATCGAACGGCCAGCCGAAGAGTCGGTGATCCATGTATTCGCTCGCCCAGTCGTACCACTCGAACAGTTGCGGGTGGATCCACAAGGGCGTGTTTTCGGCGTCGGCTTTCGCGAAGAGCGGATCGAACTCCGGTCTATCCAACGGTTTGCCGTCGATGTTCGAAAAGATCTGGATGCCGGCCATGTCGAGGTCGTTGACACACCGATCGAACTCGTCGATGAACTCGTCGTTGACCTTCGGAATCGTTCCGACCGGGACGAACCGATCGGGGTGCTGATCGGCGATACGCATGATCTCGTCGTTCGCTAATTTCGTGAGTTCCAGCGCCGTCTCGTCGCCCATCCCCTGCCAGATCGGCGGCAGGGCGATCGTGATCACCTGCTTGTCGATGCCGAACTCGTCCATGTCTTCGAGGCGCTGATCGAGATCCCACAAGAACGACGGCGAACCGCTGAGACCTTGAAATTCGTACTCCTCGAGCAACGTTTCGTAGAACCGTTCCGTCAGCGCGTGGGTGAATGCGTCGATTTTCATCGTTGGAAGTATGTGAGCGGTCGTCGAACCCGTCTCCTCCGATACGGCACTCGGGTTGTGATACCGATGATACATAACTACTAACGAATAGCCGTCATATAAACCTCACGTCCATACGGCGAGCTCTTCCCCGTCTCGTACTCAGTCGGCGCGAGCCCTCGACCGTCGCTCGTCTCACCGCGTTGTTCCGACGATTTTATGTTTTCAGCTATCTATCTACTCCTATGGACGTTATACATAGTGCGCTGTGGGTATCGGACATCGATAAGACCCTGTCGTTTTACGTCGATTCGCTCGGCCTCGAGAAGACGCGCGAATTCGAGAGCGGCGAGGGGGCTCACAATGTGTTCGTTGCCGGCGACTCCGACACGGAGATTCAGTTCAAATCCCATCCGGACCGTGAGGCGTCCTCGGACGGGTTCGACCACGTGGCAATCGAAGTCGACGATACCGACGCCGAAGTCGAGCGACTCGTCGAAGAAACGGGCTGTCGGGTTCGGCGGGGTCCGCTCACCTCGGACGGCGCGAACGCTCGAGTGGCGTTCATCGAGGATCCGGACGGCTACGGTATCGAACTGGTTCAGGAATTCGACTGACGACCGGCGGTTCGCGACGCTTCTCCGATCGGTTAGCAAAACGAGACGGGACCACTCGAGAGCCCGTTAGTCGTCGGCCTCGACTTCGTCCGCTCGTTCCTCCGCGATACTCGCGGCGATGTCGGTGATCATGTCTTCTTGCCCGCCAACGACGCCCATCTCGCCCAGTTCGACGAGGATTTCTCGAGGATCGAGGTCGAATTTCTCGCCGACGCGTCGAGTGTGTCGCAGGAACGACGAGTAGACGCCCGCATAGCCCAGAACGAGCGAGTCGTTATCGAGTTCGGGCATCGTTTCCTCGGTCAACATCGGAACCAGAACGTCCTCTGCGGCGTCCATCGTACTGAAGAAATCGGGCGTCACGTCGTACCCTGCTTTCTCGAGGGTGCCGACGAGCACTTCCATCTGCGCGTTCCCGGAGCCGGCACCCAGGCCGCGAAGACAGCCGTCCACTGTCGTTGCTCCGGCTTCGATACCGGCGAGCGTGTTCCCGATCCCGAGGCCGAGGTTATTGTGCGCGTGGAATCCGACGTCGATCGATAGTTCGTCGGCGAGCAGTCCCACGCGCTCGCGAACGTCTTCGGGGAGCATCGCCCCCGCCGAATCCATCACGTATACCGCGTCTGCGCCGTATTCTTCCATGAGCTTGGCCTGTTCTAACACCTTTTCCGGCGGCTCCATGTGCGAAAGCATCAGGAGTCCGTTCGCCTCGAGTCCCCTGTCCGTTACAGATTCGAAGTGTTCGGCGGAGACGTCCGCTTCCGTCACGTGCGTCGCGATGCGGCAGATGTCGGCACCGCGGTCGACTGCGAGGTCGATCTCTTCAACGGTTCCGATTCCGGGTAGCATCAGCACCGACAGCTCGGTATCAGTTAGCTCGGGGACGACCGCGTCGAGGTATTCTGCCGTATCCGCCGCCGAGAATCCGTAATTGATCGACGAGCCGCCCATGCCGTCGCCGTGGGAGACTTCGACCACGTCCATCTGAGATTCGTCGAGGGCGCTCGCGATGTCCGCCATCTGGTCCGGCGTAAACTGGTGGTCGACGGCGTGCATGCCGTCGCGAAGCGTCATGTCGACGAGTCGAACGTCGCGTTCAGTCATCGGCATCACCCCCGACGGTCCGCGCCTCAGCGGAGTGTTCCGCGATCCGTTCTGCCGCACCGAGCGCGGCGCTGGTCATAATATCGAGGTTTCCGGCGTACGGCGGTAAGTACTGTCCCTCTCCCTCTACTTCGAGCATCGTCGTGATGACGATCGAATCGCCGAGGTCGAAGCCGACATCGTCTTGATCCTTAACGCTCGGCTCAAGGGTTACCTCGTATCCGGGGACGTACGACTGAATTTCGCTCTCGATTTCGGCCACCGAGTCGCGTACGTCGTCTACGTCGGTCGTGTCCGACACTTTCGTATACACCGTGTTTCGCATTAGTATCGGCGGTTCTGCAGGATTGAGGACGATGATCGCTTTCCCCTCGTCGGCGCCGCCGACTTCCTCGAGGCCGGCGGCGGTGGTCTGGGTGAACTCGTCGATGTTCTGGCGGGTTCCGGGGCCGGCGCTTTCCGAAGAGATCGTCGAGATCATTTCCGCGTACTCGACGTCGGCGACTCGGTTCACCGCGTGGACGAGCGGAATCGTCGCCTGTCCGCCGCAGGTGACCATATTGATGTTGTTCCCGCTGTTCGTGACGTCGTCCATGTTGACGGCAGGGACCGTGTACGGACCGACTGCCGCGGGGGTGAGATCGATTGCGAACAGGTCGAGTTCCTCGTACACCGGCGCCTGCTGTTCGTGGACCGACGCGCTCGTGGCCTCGAAGACGACGTCGAATTCGTCGGCGTGTTCTCGGACGCTGTCGATTCCGTTCGTTCCCACGTCGATCCCTTCGTCGACGGCGGCCTGAAGCCCCTCGGACTCGTCCACCGGAAAAATCCCGATCATCCGCTGTAGATCGATCGAATCGCTCCGATCGAGGATCTTGTACATGAGGTCAGTGCCAATGTTTCCAGGACCGACTATCGCGGCGTTCACTGCCATACGGTAACAGTCGTATTAGCGATATTTAGTACTACTGCAAAGCGGATGAGGTGATCGCGATGGAAGTGGCGTATCGATCCTCGGAGAGTCTTTTCCGAATATTTCGGAGTCGCCTCGGTGCGCTTAGAACAGGTAATCGCGCGACTCGCGCTGGACCGATGTCCACTTCACTTCGGTGAATTTGTCGATGATCCAGTCGCCGTTGTACCGACCCATACCGGAGTCCTTCTTGCCGCCGAACGGCGTGTGTGGCTCCGCGTTGACCGGTTGGTCGTTGACGTGCATCATTCCCACCTCGATCTGGTCCCCAACGTCGCGAGCGCGACCGCGGTCCGCCGAATGGACCGAGCCCGCCAGTCCGTATTCGGTCGCGTTCGCGAGTTCGATCGCTTCCTCGTCCGTACTGAACGGGATGATCGGCGCGACGGGTCCGAAGTGCTCGTTGCAGGCGGCAGCCATGTGGTTTTCGACGCCGGTGAGGACGGTCGGTTCGACGAACAGATCGTCGTAGTCGCCGCCGGCCTCGAGCGTCGCGCCTTCGTCGATCGTTTGCTCGATGTATTCGACGATCTCGTCACGCTGTTCTTCGTTGATAATCGGCCCGATGACCGTCTCCTCGTCGGTCGGATCGCCGATCGGGAGTTCGGCCGCGCGGTTCGCGAGCCGCTCTGCGTACTCGTCGTAGAGCGACTCGTGGACGAGGTGGCGATTGATCGAAATGCAGACCTGACCCTGGTGCCAGAACGAACCGAACGTCCCGGCGTCGACCGCGGCGTCGAGGTCGGCGTCCTCGAGGACGACGTGCGGGTTGTTCCCGCCCAATTCCAGCGCCGGGAGCGCGAAGTGGTTCACGGCGTTTTCACCGACGAGTCGTCCGGCTCCGGTCGAGCCGGTGAAGGCGACGACGTCGCTGTCGGGATGGGACGCCGTCCGGTCGCCCGCCACGGTGCCGTGGCCGGGAACGACGTTTAGGACCCCGTCGGGCAATCCGGCCATTTCGAATAACCGAGCGATGACGAGTCCGCCCGATATCGGCGTCTCGGTCGGCGGCTTGAGAACGACGCTGTTCCCGAGGGCGATGGCGGGAGCGACGGCGCGAATCGCGAGTTTTAGCGGTACGTTCCACGGGCTGATGACGCCGACGACGCCGGCCGGGTCGCGTTGGATGATGTTTTCCTTACCCGGAATCTTCGATTGGTTGTGCCGGCCGGACATGCGAAATGGGAACGACGCCGCATCGTGGACGAACGTCACGGCACCGCCGTGTTCGATATCTAGCTTGGGCGGAGCGCTTCCCGCTTCGACTGCGAGGATTTCGCGGATCTCTTCGGCGTGAGTTTCCAGCAGTTCTGCGACCGTTCGCACCACTTTGGCACGCTCGTCGGGTGTCGTTTCGGCCCACGCTTCCTGTGCGCTGACCGCCGCGTCATACGCGTCATCGACGTCCTCAACCGTCCCCAACGGAACCTGAGCGACCGTTTCTCTCGTTGCCGGGTTCTCCACGGCAACCCGCTCTCGATCGTCGACGGAGCGCCATTCGCCGTCGATAAAGAGCGCATTCCAGTCACCGTCAATGGATATCTCGGGTTCGTCTGGCCGAGTAGCCTGTTTAGTCATCGAGCAATGGTTACATCTCTACTTGCTTGAGTTTTATGGGTTAGCACTGTCGGAGTCGATTGATACCGTTGTCGTTCCAGCGAGTACGATCCGCACGCGGAGACCGCCTGAACGCTCGAGGACTATTGCGTGTGATCGCGGATCGGATCGAATCCGATCATATCGGTTCCAATCGCACATTCCCTGTGGCTGCACAAAGATGAGGTACTCGTACTGGTTCGAGCGATAGCGTTCGCCCGACGCAGCCGGGATAGCCAGTGTGCAAGTAGCGAGGGCCGTCGCACTCGCTGTTCGCTCCGAACGATTTCGATTACCCCGTTTCTGTGCCGAAATCGGATAGAAGAGCACAATCGGTGATTAGTCGGTTCGTTCGAGGTTATCGTACAGCCGCTCTTGGAGGTCGTCCATGTCGATCTCGTATACCGGGTCCGAACCCGCCAGATCGAGACTGTGTGCAGCGGCAGCTCCCATCGCGATACAGATACCCATTATCCGGATCGCCGAGAGGGCTTCGGTATCGGCATCGACACAGCGGCCGACCGTGACGATGTTGTCCGCTCCCTCGGGTATCATACAGGACAGCGGGATGTAGTAGACGTGGCCGTCCTCGAAGTGCTCCCAGTGAACGTCTTCTGGGGTGTCGTGGAGCTCGACCGACCACGAACCGCGCGCGACGGCGTCGTCTGGCCGGTGCCCCTCCCGGAGGTCGTCGAGCGTCAGTTGCTCACGGCTCTTGATCCAACGGGTTTGGCGGATCCCGGGATTCCCGTAGCGGCGAACGCTCGCGCCCTCGAAGATTTCGGAAAACTCAGTTTGCAGGAACTCGACTGTCTTGTCGGCCTGCCGGCGTCCCTCGAATACCATATTACCGTACCCGAGCGGGTCCAGCGGCGTCTCGATGTGAGTGATGTTAGCCAGCATGAAATCCTTCTCGGGAAAGTGCATCAAGTGGCCGTCTTCCCGGACGAGATCGTACTCCTCGCCAACTTCCTCGAGCCGATCGTGGACGTCGTCCATCGAGAAGTCCCCAACAGCGTCGGTGTCGTACCCCTCGATGAGAAAGTTCAGCGAGCCGTACACCGGTTCGTTGGGTTCGCGTAGCTTGAGTCCGGCCTCCCAACAGAGGCTCCCATCGCCGGAGGCGTCGACGAATCCGTCCGCTTCGACTCTAACTGAACCGTACCGCGTCGTGAAATCGAGATGGTCCACGCGACGGTCGGTGAACTCCGCATCAGTGAGTATCGCAGCGAGCAGCGTTCGCACGCCATGCTGTTGGCACTTTCGTTCCATCCACCGCTGGAGTTCGACTTCGTCGTACTGGAACAGGACCGTCGAGAGTTCCGAAGTCTGGGCACTGAGCCGCTGAATCGACCCCTCCGGTTCCAAGTCCTCGATGAGGTCGTCAGCGATGCCGTGAGTGAGCTGATAGGGGTCGTCACCGTGGGAGTACAGTCCGATGAGCGTCCCGATGATCGAGCCGACCGCCTGACCGCCGATCGACTGCGAAGCGTCGGCCAAGACGACGTCTGCACCCGACTTGGCAGCCTCTAACGCGGTCGAAACGCCTGATATTCCCGCGCCGAGGACACAGATATCGGCTTCGATGTGCGTTCGTTCGTCCTGTTCCGATTTGGATACCGTATCCGTCTGGATGTCTTCTGTCATTGTAGTGTGTTTCCCTGTCCGTTGACGAACCCTGGCTTGGGGCCAGAGTCCCTGATGATGTCCGGTTCGTGATCGGATCTGCCGGTTACTCTGGTACGTCCCCGTCGCCGGAGCCAGCGCGTTTCGTGATCGTTACGATACCCTCGTCACCGTCGACGGCAACTAGATCGCCGTTGTCGATGATTTCTGTCGGATCCTCGTCTAGGTCTGTCACGGCAGGCACCCGCGTGACGACAGCCCCGAGCGCCACTTTCGTGGTCGTCTCTTCGTAGATCATCGCAGCGGGTGCGGTATCGGCCAGCCGCGTCGTGTGAAAGACTGACGACCAGCCCGAGGAGCCTTTCGCCCCTCGGAACACGAGCACCTTGTCCGTGAACGATTCGCCGTGGAGTTCGTGGCGCATTTCGATAATCGTCCCGTGTTCCGGATCGACGCCACCCCAGCCGGAGATCGTCTCGTCGGTGACGATGGCCTCCGCCTCGATATAACCGTCGACGACGGGGCGTCCCTCGAGAACAATCGTCTCGTCGGTCATGGCCGCTCACCGTCCCAGGAACCGGAGACAGCCGCGTCGATGACGTCTTCGGTCGAGCCGAACCACGCTTCGACGTCCATGATGGCCGGAAGATAGTGAACTTGCTTGGCCGAATCGAGCGCGACGACGTCGGTCTCCGGCGGGACGGCCTGACTCATCGACGAACACGTATCGGTCATCATCTTCCCGCCGGCGGCACGGATCACGTCCGCGTGCCCCTCTTGTTCGGCTTGATCCCGAACCTTTCGAGACGCGAACAGCCACAGTTCGACGTCTTCGTCGAGCTCGTCCCCCTCCAGGAGACGACTGGCTTCCCGTACCTGTTCTATCGAGTAGTGCGGACAGCCCAGCATCACGAAGTCGATGTCGCGGTCGTCACCGATAGCATTGAGTTCGTCGTACACCTTCCCGCGGGCCTCCTCGTTGTAGCGATAGACGTTCTCCGGTTCGTTGGGACCGAACGCACTGGCCTCGGTCTCGGCTTCCGGGGTTTCGCCGACGACGTGGTAGAGTTCGATCCCGCCGGAGGTCGCCGCAGAGGCGCCGAAGTGCTTGTGCTCTACCCGGCTCGGACTCCCGTAGTCACCGACCAGAACGGGGATGTCTTCCTGGATGTGTTTACCGACGAAATAGCCCAGCATCCCCCAATTCATGATGTCGTCGACCGGCACGTCGACTTCTATCCGGTGGGTTCCGTACCTGTTCTCATCGCGATGGAGCCCCCAGTCGGGGATTTTCCCCGTGAGCATCGCGGCACTGGTGCTCTCACGTCCCTCGACGTTCGTCCGCGCACCGAGGACGGAGTTGATGAACACGACGGCCGACGACTCCATCCACGCACAGTGTTCCCCGTACGACGGGAGGTTTCCCGCGTGGTACGGCGTACACGTCTTCAGAACTTCGACATCGTGGTCGGCGGCGAATTCCTCGCTTATACGGTCCAGTTCGGCGTTTTTCTGGTCGGTTCCCAGCTCGTCCCAATGTTTGGGTTCGACCTTCCCCTGCAGTCGGGTGGCACCGGCCTCGGTATCGGGGACGTCAACGACCCGATCGCTATCGAGATCGTATCGCGAGAATATTTCGTCGTGACTGGTACTCTCCCCACCGTAGTAGTTCTCGAGGAATTCGTTGACCGCTCCGGGGACGCCAGCAACGTTGTCCGTGTCGATGAGGCGGTCGGCGTCTAGCGCTTCGGCGTACCTGATCAGTAGATCCATCGCCACCTGTTTGGCGGGACCTTCCTCACCGTTCAGCATGGCCCGTTCGTCGGGATCTAATTCCATCGCTGGTCACTCGAATCCCGATCGGGTGAACGAGACGGTCCGATCCCCGTTACAGTCTGTTTCGTAACATGTTTTCTCCGCACAACTAACCCGTGTGTGTTCATAATACACATGCACTATTACTTTATCAGTGGCTAAAAGCTTTTGTCGGTATTTTGGCGAAAAAGATCCCTAAATCGGGGAACGAATTCGACTAGTCGGAGCGCGCTGTGAGGCCGGAAGTCTCCATCCTCGGTGAGATGAAATAACTCACGGCCATCAACGTCGCCAGCATGGCGGCGACCGCAACCTGGTACAGGTACGTATCGAACACTCCAAGCTGGGTACCGAACATACCGAGCAGCGAGAGCACGAGGAATATGACCCGGTGGATCGTCGAGAGATGGTTCCGGCCGTCGAATGCGAACATGCTCATACAGAGGCCGATGACACAGACGACGGTCGTCAGTAGCAAGAGTACGGTAACCGGGCTCTCCCAATAGATCAACGAATCGTTAGCGATGAATACGAACGGGATCAGGAACCCGGGGAAGGCGAGTCGCATCGACTGCTTCGCCGTCTCGAGGTACGACGCTTCCGCTAATTTCGCCGCGATGATCGTTGACGGACCAACAGGTGGTGTGAACGATGCGTACAGCGCGAAGTAGAACACGAACATGTGGGCGGTAATATCCCTGATACCGAAGCCGACCATAGCGGTCGCCGCCAGTGACGCGGTGAGGATATACGCCGCCGGTGCCGGCATTCCGAGACCGAACAGCAGGCTAACGATCATCGCCAGAACGAGCAGGAGGAGAAGATTCCCGCCGGCGAGCCCGACCATGAACGTACTCAAACGCTGTGCGAATCCAGTTTGCGTTAGCACTTCGATGAGAATCCCGATGGATCCGAGTACGGCGATCAGTGCGGCCATGTCGACGGCACCCTGTCGGAGCCCGTGTACCGTTTTGACGGTGGCCTCTCTCGCGCCGTCTCTCCCGTCTTCGACGATCGTTTTGACGAAGAAGACGCCTATCAGTGATAGCACAGTGTAGTAGCCAGCAATTAGCGGGCTAAACCGCAACACTGCGAGAAGATAGATGAGAACAGCGAACGGGATCATGTACCAAACGGACTGGAGGAAGAGACGATAGTCGACATCGCCCGACGTGTTCGACGTCCAGCCGTGCTTGAAGATCAGGAGTTGGACGGCCACGACGATGCTGAAGTAGAACAGGAAGGCCGGAATCAGTCCCGCCTGTACGATCGAGAGATACGGTACGCCGACGAGGTCGGCCATAATGAACGCAGCGACGCCCATAATCGGTGGAACGAGTTGACCGCCGATCGACGCGACCGTTTCGACTGCGCCGGCATAGGCCTTATCGACGCCCTGCTTTTTCATCATGGGAATCGTGAAGTTCCCGGTCGTGGCAGTGTTCGCAGCACCGCTACCGGTTATCGATCCGAAGCCGAGACTCGCGACGACGGCCACGTGGACGATTCCGGTTCGAGTGAGTTTACTGAATTCCTCGCTCACTTCGACGATGTAATCGAGAATACCGTAGGACTTTGTAAAGCCTGCTAACAGGAGGAATATCGCGACCCAGGTGGCGCCGATCTCGAGGATGAACCCGTAGACGCCGCCGAGACCGATCGCCGCGATTCTGATCATCTGTTCCAAACCGAGACCGCCGTGGTAGAACAGACCCGGGAGATACGGGCCTAAGAAACCGAAGAGGATTCCGATAACGACGACGGCGCCCATGATCTTCCCGAAAGCCCGCGTCGTGACGTCCGTAACGAGCACGATGACGATCGCACCGACGAGGAAATCCAGTTGGGTATTTCCGGCGATAGGGGCCTCGGTGAGGAGTCGAGAGAAGTGAAACTGAATGTAGAGGGCAGTCGCCAGCGAGAGCGCCGTGAGGGTGAGAAACAGTGCCGGTTTTATTTTCTCGTACGACCGACTGACGGCTACCCACACATGTTTCACCTCGGCGTCGATCTGTGGAAGGTATTGTTCGATGCGGATGTATTTAAAAATCGGCACGGCCACGTTGTCCTCATCGATCGTATCCGAAGCCTCTTGTTCGCCGTAGATCTCTCTAAACTGAAGCATGTAATAGATAGCCATGCTCAAGCCGAGGATGAGATTGGCGTGTTGCGTGCGGACACCGTACAGTGAGAACGCGTAGTAGATGAGGAGCAACGACATGATGACTCCGAGAACCCAGATCACGCCGTCTCCGAACCGATAGAGCGACTTTCGATTGGTCCAATTCATACAGGCTCCTCTCCCGTATTCATAACTAGTATCATATTTTGTATTGTGGGTGAAGTTCCGCTACTCCGACAGGCGCTCGAGGTCGTCGTCCCAGGCTCCGACATCCTCGTAGAAGTCGGCCGCGGCCGGGTGAAACGGGAACCCATCGAAACTGAATCGAGTCCAGTGGTCGTCGTACTGGTGGAACGTCAGGAAGTCGTGGTACGTGCCCATGTCGTCGCGCTGGTCCCACGCCGTTTCCATCATCGTCGTAATAAGGTCTCCATCCGCATCGGAAGGTGCACAGAGATACGTCGTCTGGACCATTCCCGGAATAGAGTCCGGGGTACTATCGTACCCGTCTACCAAGTCCGGATCGATGGCGAACGTCGTGAACTCGTCGGAAACAGTTTCGAACTGGTCTTCCGCCATTTCGAGAGGATGGACATCAGACGACCCTTGTAGTTGCTGGACCCAACCCGGGGTGATTAGATCGGTGCCTTCCTCTTCGTCGGCCGTGGGTGCGTTGTTGGTCGCCGAGAGTCCGATGTCTATCCGCCCTTCTTCGAGAGCAGAGCCCATGTCACCGAAGCCGACTGGGGTCTCGTCGAACTCGATCTCGAGTAGCTCCATGATTTCGACAAAGTAGTCCATGACTGCTGTACCGGACGGACCTGCAGAGACGCTGGTATCCGCATCGATGTCGTCGTACGAGGTGATGTCCTCGTCGTTAGATACCAGAATCCACTCCGTCGTGGCCGTTTTCAGTAGTTGCGTGAGTTCGTAGTCGATATCGGCGTATTCGTCTTCACCGCGCTCAATCAGGAGGGCGTTGTAATCAGTGAGCAACGCGAGATCCATTTCGCCTCGTGCCATGTCACCGACGTTGGCGGCCATCCCGTCATTGGGACGCACGTCGAGGTAGATGTCGTCTGTATTCTCGTTCACCGCGGAGCCGAAGCCCTGCATTGACGCGTAGTTCGCCGTCGCTGAGGCGGCGGTACCGATAACCAATTCGTCCTCGCCTCCCCCTTCTCCCAGACAACCAGCAAGCGTTGTGATACCTACTGCACCCGCTGCACTCGTGCCTTTCAGGAAGCGACGCCGACCGATAGTGGTGGCATGTCTCATGTTATCATCAAACCTATGTCTGTGCTATTAGCACATCAGTATAAATCTATTGTTTCGTAGGGTCGGTAGACGGGGCTTGATTTCGGCGTTTTCATTCTTTTAGACGATAGGTAGAACTCGTCACACTGCGGTTGGCTTTCCGAATAGTTACCCGTTCGACGAAGATTGGAGGTGGCTCATTTGAGACCCATCTCTCGGAATCCGAGGTGCCAGCTTCGCGCACGCACGGCGGGAGTGGTCAGCGTAACTCTTGAATATCCAGCTGGAACGCGACGGAGGTGTTCGGTCTATGAACGACGTCGACCGTATTGAAGTCGCTCCCGCCGACGAGTTCGAGAACGGCGAGACGAAGCGTATCGCCGCCGGTCGGACAGGCTGTTTCTCACGATGTTCGCGGATCGACCGCGGAGGGACGACGATGAACGACAACAGAACACTTTTGCATTTTTCCTGCTACGTACTAGCATGCAGTATTACGACGATATCGAAGTCGGTGAGACTCGAGAATACGGCGACTACCACGTCACGAAGGAAGAAATTACCGAGTTCGCACGACAGTACGATCCGCAGCCGTTTCACACCGACGAAGAGGCCGCGAAGGACTCGCTCTTCGGCGAGTTGGTCGCTTCCGGTTGGCACGTCGCGGCGATCTGCATGCGCCTGAGCGCCGACGGGATGGGAGACGAGTTCGCGACGATCGCCGGTATCGGTGTCGACGAACTGCGGTGGAAAAACCCGGTTACGCCCGACGACACGCTTTCGCTTCGAGTCGAGGTTGTCGATAAACAAGCGTCCGAAAGCAAGCCGGACCGCGGTCACATAGAAACCCTGCGAGAAGTCACGAATCAAGACGGTGATATCGTGCTCTCGATGATCGGGCTGTCGCTGGTCGAGCGGAAACGAACTGAAAACGAGTAACGTCGAGAAACGTCAGGGTCCACTTTGGAGGCCCTGTCCGCTCTCGAGAAATTCCGAGGATTCCCGAGTCCTTTCGTCGAAGTGAACCGGTGCTTTTTTGTCCGGCAAACGCTTTATATAACAAAACGGCTGACTGGCTGGCCAGTCAAATTGAGCACAATGAACGAAACAACCGACGAACTCATGGACGCGACCTATGCAGCCCTCTGTAAACACGGCTACGCGTCGCTTCGAATGCAGGATATCGCGGACGAGTCCTCGAAGAGCAAATCGACGCTGCACTACTATTACGATAGTAAACAGGATCTCCTCTACTCCCTGTTCGATTACTTACAGCGCTCGTTCGCCGAGCGAATCGCGGGGTTGGAGGGAGACACGCCCGATGAACAACTCGTGGCGCTCATCGAGACGTACCTCGCCCCGCGGAACGAAGAGACCTTTCAGCGCTTTAGGACGGCATTGCTCGAGATCAAGGCCCAGGGACCCTACGACGATCGATTTCGCTCCGAACTGGCGGACTTCGATAGACTCCTCCACTACCGGTTTCGGTCGATTCTGGAGGCGGGACAGGAAGCGGGAACGTTTCGCGACGAGATCGACCCGGACCAGACGGCCGATTTCATCGTGACGATACTCAACGGCGTCCAGACTCGTCACGTCGCCGTCGGACACCCTCTCGAACGGACCTGTGACACGCTCGAGACGTACATTGCGGAACACGTACTCGTATCGGATGGAGTGGAGGTTAGCGTCGAGTGACGCTCCGAGAGCATCTGAACGCGATATTCAAATCGTCGGATCAACTCAATCTCACATCGGGTGGGATCGCAAAACCACTGATATACCTCTCGATTCCGCTGATTATCACGAATCTTCTGCAGGTTACCTACAACCTCGCGGACACGTTCTGGCTCGGACAACATAGCACCACCTCGCTGGCTGCGATCAGTTTCGCGTTTCCGATGGTCTTTTTCCTCATCGCGCTCGCGCTCGGGGTCTCGGTTGCCGGGAGTGTTCTCGTCGCCCAGTACACCGGCGCGGGACAGGAACACCAGGCGGAGTACGCCGCGTCGCAGACGGTGACGTATTCGATTATCACGTCGGTTATCCTCGGCGCGTTCGGCTACGTATTCGTCGACGATGTCCTCGGATTGCTCGGTGCATCACCGGAGGTCGCACCTCTCGTCGCCGACTACATGCGCGTGTACTCCATCGGGTTGGTCTCGGTTTTCGGCTTCTTCGTCTTCCTCGCGCTCATGCGCGGATACGGCGATACGGTCACGCCGATGCTCGTGATGTTCGGATCGGTCGTGATCAACATCGTCGTCGACCCCTTTTTCATCTTCGGCTTCGAGAACAATCCCCTATTCGGTTATCTGGGGCTCCGCGGCCTAGAGACCGAACTATTCGCGCTTACCGGCTACGCAGGGTCGGGGATCGAAGGCGCGGCCATCGCGACCGTTCTCTCGCGAACGCTGGCGTTCGGCGTCGGACTCGTGATCCTGTTTCGCGGCACCCACGGCGTTCAAATCCACCTCTCGGAGATGTCGCCGGATATAGAGTACGGTCGCCGGTTGGTCGATATCGGGATGCCCGCTTCCGTCGAGGGAACGGCCCGAGCGCTTTCGATCAATCTGTTGTTGGTTATTATTGCCATGTTCCCCGAAACGGTCGTCGCGGCGTTCGGGATCGGAACTCGAGTGTTCTCGGTCATCTTCCTTCCCGCGATCGCGTTCTCACAGGGCGTGGAAACGATGACCGGGCAGAATATTGGCGCCGGAAAGATCGATCGTGCGGAGCGGACCAATCACTTCGGCGCGAAGGTGATGTTGCTCGTGTTGAGCGGTCTCGGCGTGCTCGTTCTCTTCGCCGCCAACCCGATCGTGTCCGTCTTTACGAACGACCCCGAGGTCATCTCCGAGGGTGCGTTGTTCCTGCGATACACGGCGTTGACGTTCGGATTCATGGGCGTCATGCGGGCGTACAGTGGCGGATTCCGCGGCGCTGGAAAGACGCTGATAGCGGCCGTTATCTCCGTCCTCACGCTCGGCGTTATTCGGTTTCCGCTCGCCTGGATCGGTGCGGAACGCTTCGGTTCGGAGGGCGTGTGGCTCGCGTTCGCCATCTCGACGGTCATCGGCGGCATCATCGCCTTTTTCTGGTTCAGACTGGGCACGTGGCGCGACGGAAACGTTACCGACGATCAGAAGGGACTCGAGGACGAACCGATGCCGGTCGATGACTGAGCGCTCCGTTCGCTCAGTAACGGGTTCCGTATAGTTCTCCTTTTTATCGTTTCATCGCCGATCAGTACCAATTGGTATCGACTGAGCCGTCGCGTTGGTTCCGATACGGTGTCGACGGTCGGACGAACGACTCGAGGCGCTCGGCATTGCTCAGTGGAATACGGTCGCCACAATCCATCCCTGACAGCGATTCCTGCGACGGGTATTCGAGCCGCAGTCGTGGACGTTGGCCGATAAACCGACCCTCGAGCGGCGATTTCGCGGCGTCACTCGTCGCACCGCCGGCCTCTCATCCCATTACGTCTTCGTCCATCCCGTTTCATCCGGCGTCGGCTTTGTTCTGAACAGCCAGCCGCATCGAGTTCCGAAACCGGCGCTTCGAGTTTTGAAACGCCATGTAAAACGCTCGATTAGACGTTCCTCTCTCGAGCGAGTACTTGTTCGTTTCAGTCGTCGTCCAGCGTGAACGTCTCGGCACCGAAAAGGGGTCGAAGCCGTCCGATTTAGTCTTCGATCGTGATCCGCGGATCGATCACCGTGTAGAAGATATCGACGATCAGGTTGCCGAAGATGATCCAGATCGCGACGATGATGAAGAGGAATTGGATTACTGGCGTATCCCGCGCAATGACGGAGTCGAACAGAAGCGTCCCGATACCGGGCCAGTTGAAGACGGTTTCGATGAGGACGAGTCCGCTGATCGCGGTCGCCGTCTGTGCCGGCAAAAGCGTAATCACTGGAAGCGAGGAGTGTTTCATGAGGTGTTTGAACCGAGTTTTACTCGGTAGTCCCGCGATGCGCTGGAAGTAGGTGTACTCCTGTCCTTTGACATCGATGACGCTCCCGCGCATGATCAACGCCGGATAGTACAGGAACGTCAGTACGATCGTGGTGAACGGAAGCACGTAGTGACTCCAGAAGTCGGTCGTAAGGTAGATCTCATAGTGCGACTCGACCTCGGCGTACGTCTCGTACCCCGCCATACCGCCGACGGGGAACCACCCTAACGCCGAGGAGAATATGACTAAGAGCAGGATTCCGACGAAGAAGTTCGGGGTCGTTCCGGCGAGCGTTGGTGGGAGGATCCCGTATTTCTCGAAGGCTGTCCCCGACTTCGTTCCCAGCAATGCGCCGTAGATCGAACCGATGGTGAACGCGACGACGATCGCGGGGATAACCAGGATCAGCGAGTTCATCAGCGGGCCGCGAACGTAGCTCAAGACCGGCTCGTTCGAGACGTGGGAGGTACCGGCGTCTCCCGTCACCATATTCGCCATGTAATGGTAGTACTGCATGTACAGCGGCTCGTTCAGTCCCCACGATTCTCGAATCTCTTCTAATTCGCTGGCCGACGCACCGCCGCCGGCCAACGTCGTCGCGTAGTCCCCCGGCATGAGCCGGAACGCGATGAACAGGAAGGTCACGACACCGAATATCAAAAGCACCGTCACGAAGAGTCGACGGATGTAGTATTTGATTTTACTCATGACTCCGACACCCCCGTTTTGTTGATTTCGATCGGAGAATCATCGACGGGTTGCTCGTCGTACAGGTGGCAGGCGACCTGATGTGTGGTCTCTTCGTCGTGGACTTCGAACGCCGGTTGCTGATCGCAGATGTCCATTCGCTCCGGGCAGCGATCCTTGAACCGACAACCGCTCGGCAGGTTTTGCGGATCGCCCGGCGTTCCGTCGAGTTCGGTCCAGCTTCGGTCGTGGAACGGATCGGGAACCGGGATCGCGTTTATCAGCGCCTGCGTATACGGGTGCTTCGGATCGGAAAGAATCTTCTGCGTCGGCGCGCTTTCGACGATTCGACCGAGGTACATGACGTTTACGGTGTCGCACACGTACGACACCGTGGATAGGTCGTGAGAGACGTAAAACATCGCGACGTCGTACTTCTCGGTGAGATCGCTCAAGAGCTTCAGGATCGACGCCTGGGTCGAAACGTCGAGCATCGACACCGGCTCGTCGGCGAGCACGACGTCCGGCTCGAGAATCAACGCTCGAGCGATCGAGACGCGTTGTTTCTCGCCACCGGACAGCTGCGATTCGCGGCGATCGATGTATTCTTCCGCCGGTGTGAGTCGAACCGTCTCGAGCATATCAAGGAGTTCCGCTTCGTCGGTCTCGATGTCGTGTATCTTGAACGGTTCTTTGAGCGTTTCTCGGACGGTGAAATGGGGGTTCATCGTGTTAAACGGATCCTGGAAGATCACCTGAATTTTCCGACGGAGTGCCTTCCAGTCCGCTTTATCGAACTCCGATATCGGCTGCCCGTTGTACAGGATTTCGCCGCCCGTCGGCTCGTGTTCTCCCATAAGCGTCAACAGGAGCGTCGACTTCCCGCACCCGCTTTCTCCGATGATACCGTGGACCTGGTTCTCAGCTAACTCGAGGTTGACGCCGTCGACGGCACGAACCGGTTCTTGAGCGCCCTCCCCGAAGAACGCTTGGCGCAGAGTTTCCGCGATATTCGTCGACTGTTCGAAGTGCTTTTCGACGTTTCGAAGTTCCAGTATCGGCTCGGTCTCGTTGTTAGTCGTCATCTTCGTATCCCTCGTTTTCGATAGCGTTCGCCTGTGGTCTCCCGGTCGTGTTCAGGTGCTCGCTCGCGAGCGATTCCATCTCGTCGCTTCGGAAACACGAGACACCGTGGCTGTCGTTTCCGTTCATCGATTCGATCGGCGGGAACGATTCTTGGCATTCCTGTTCGGCCCACGGACACCTGTTCGCGAACGTACAGTAGTCGACCTCCTCGCGTAGTGCTGGGGGGCTTCCCTCGATAACCTCGAGTTCCCGATCGGGGTGTCGAGCATCGGGGAACGACTGCTGTAAGAGTATCGTGTATGGATGTCTCGGCGTGGAGAATATCTCCTTCGTGGTTCCTTTCTCCGCGATCTGCCCCCCGTGCATGACCGCCATCGAATCGCAAGTCTCGAAGACGACCGCGATGTCGTGCGTAATGAGAAGCAACGCGAGGTCCCGTTCGTCTCGCAACCCGTCGATGTGTTTGAGGAACTGATCCTGCATGATCACGTCCAGCGCCGTCGTCGGTTCGTCGGCGATGATCAGAGACGGATTCAATAGCAACGACATCGCGATTATCGCGCGCTGTTTCATCCCTCCGGAGAACTGGTGTGGGTAGTCGGTGACTCTCGACTCCGGAAGACCGACGATATCGAACAGTTCCTTGAGCCGATCCACCGACTTTTCGGCCGACCAGTCGGTGTGGACGTTGGCGATTTCGATCGCTTGGTCGCTCAGCTTTGCGAGCGGGTTGAGGCTGTTCATCGCCGCCTGTGGAATAACTGAAATCTCTTTCCAGCGGATTTCCTCGTTGTACTCTTTTTCGGAGAGATCCTGGATTTCCCGGCCCTTGTATCGTATCGTTCCTGCGGAGATTTCCCCGTTCGAATCGAGCCCCTTAATCACCGATTTTGCGAGCGTACTCTTTCCACAGCCGCTTTCGCCCACGAGTCCGAAGTACTCGTTCGCACCGATTTCGAACGACGCATTGGTTACGGCATGGACGTCTTCGCTATCCATCCGATACGTGATGTCTACGTTTTCGACTTCGAGTAGTGGTTCTGTCATTGTCTTAGGAAACCTGGTTAACTTGCTCTTCGTTTACTCGCTCGTAGCTCCGTCCGAGAAGGAAAATCGCGAGCACCGTAAAGGAAATCATCGCTCCCGGCGGAATCGACCACCACCATGCCTCGGTCATGCTCCCGGATGAGTACGCGTTTCGGAGCATCACACCCCACGATGGAACGTACGGATCCATGAAGCCCAGGAACGCGAGACCGGCACTGATTAGAATGGTTATTCCGGTTCCGAGAGCCAAGAAAAGCACCACCATCCCCATCATATTCGGCAGAATGTGGCGCGTGATGACGTATCGGTCGCTCGCGCCCAGCATCTTTGCGGCCTTAATGTGTTCGCGCTCCTTGATCTGTAATACCTGCGATCGAAAGACGCGGGCGTTCCCCCGCCACAGTAATAACCCGATGATGAGGACTGAACTCCAGAACCCCATTCCGAAGTAGGCGACGAGCACGATCGCGGTCGGGATGATCGGAATACCGTACGCGAAGTCAGTTAATCGCATGAGCAAGCCATCGACTCGTCCGCCGTAGTATCCCGACACCATCCCAACGGTGAGCCCGATACCGACGATAATCAGACCACCGACTAGGCCCGTGAGCAAGGTCGAGCTTGCACCGAAAAGTAACCGGGAGAAAACGTCCTCTCCGGACGTAGTCGTGCCGAGCGGATGCGCCATCGACGGCGATTCTAGTCTGGCGATTTCTCCGTTCGGAGTGCGGTGGACCGTCGTGTGTTCGTACGGCATCAAAAATTGATCGAACACGCTAATGAATACGAGTATCGCCAGAAAGACGAGACAGGCTATCGTTATTCGGTCCGAAAGGTACTTGTTAATTCCATCCCTGAAACTTTCTACAAAGTTGTTTTTCAGTAATGAATTGAGGCGGGCTTCTATGTCGGTGGATTCACTCATATTGAGCTAATTGTTAAAATGTCACACAGGGAATCTACATAAATGTTTCCCTCAAACGTCGCTGTCATCATTCATCGGAAAATTTACACCAACCCGTTTTAGCCCCCGTGCTAGTACCGAACCCAATTGACCCGTCCGCTTCTTCGTGTTGTCGTATTTCGGGGGTTTGTTGAAGGATCTACAAAATTTGTGCCAAACAAGTTACTCGAGGCACGAGTATTCGTCGGAATGATCAGCCGGTTCGTCACCCGCTGGCCAACGTGGGTCCGTATCGATGTCGTCTGGATACACTAACCGGTCATCATCGTCCCATGTCCAACCCGCTTCTTCAAGGATTTCTCGCGCTCGTTCGGTGTCTCCGCTCGGCGACTGAGCGATCTGGGTTAGCCCTTCCGCGTCATCGGGGTAGAACGGATGTTGCTCTCCCCACGGGGCCGAGTGCAAGTGTATCTCACCGTTGCCTCTCGACAGGAGCTCCCTGAGATAGTCCCGGTCGATGGCTTCTGAGAGCGCGAGACGGAACTCTCTGAACTGTGTCACCGGGAAGCTGTGTTGTGGTGTCAGCTCCCAATCGCCGAACCCTGGCACCCCGTCGATCTCGATGTCGTCGTCGTCTTCGATATTTGCCACGAGGTCGCTCCCGAGACTGAATATTGCGTCGAGGTCGCCGTCTTCTAACTCTCGAACGGCACCGGTCTGATCTTCGAACGATCGCATGACCAGTTCGCCCTCGGTATCGATCCAGTGGTCGTCGTACGGCTCCAAGTGCAGGATTTGATCTCGCTGCCAGTTGACCACCTGGTACGCGCCGGATCCGACGATCGGATCCAGATCGACGTTGTCCGGGTTCTCTTCTGCCCCGCCGTCCAGCCAGACGTCTTTTGGCACGATACCCCACGTCGTCGCCGTTCCGCGAAGGAAGGGGGCGTGCGGTTCGGCGAAATTGAACTCGACGGTGTGGTCGTCGATGACGTCTATCGACTCGTAGGGGACCTCGCTGGCCTCCTGGAAGTGAGCCGTGTTCTCGTTGACGAACTCGAACGTCCACTGGACGTCCTCGGCCGTGATGGGATCGCCGTTGTGGAACGTGGCATCCTCGCGGATATGGAACGTGAACGTGGTCGCGTCGTCCTCGATCTCCCAATCCGTCGCGAGGAAGGGCTGGAGCTCGTTGTTCTTGTCGAAGTACACCAGCGGCGAGTAGACGACGGTCCCCCAGACCGTCGTCGGTGTGTTCACCATGTAAGTGGACGACTGCATCGCCGTACTCGTCAGGTTCGTCTGGATCGTGTCGCCGTCTGCAGGGCTCATCTCCATGAAGAGGTCCGTATTTCGATCGGCAACCCCCTGGTCGCCGGTATCGTCGGGAATGTCCACCCCGTCCGGCCGGTATGCAGATTGAACGTACATCGAGAAGAGATTGATCGTGCCGATATCCTCCGAAAAGCTGCTCACTGCATCTTGAATCACCGCTTCGCGCTCGTCAGGGTCCGAGATGGTGACTTGCTCGTCGACGAGATCTGTGTATTCACAGCTTGCGTACTGGCTTACGTTTCCTAACCCGTTTGCGCCCGCCCGCTGGGCCTGGAACTGTCGAAGGACATTGTGCGGCTCGAGAAACTGTGGCATGTCCGGGGTGACGTCGAGGTGGAGGTGCCGGGACCGATCGTCGCTGTAGATCTCGTCCCACATGGTGTTTACCTCTTTCGTCGAGACATTTGCCGGGACCCCTAGCTCGTCCTCGAGCACCTCGGCGAGGTGAAGGTGGGCTTGTTCGATCGAGGATTCACCCGTAACGCCTGTCATCGAATCGATTTGCAACGTAGGAACCGGTTCACCGGGTTCGTGTTCTTCGGTGCCCCCTCCCATGCACCCCGCGAGGGCCGCTCCGGCCGCCGCCGTGAGTGCCCCCAGGTATGTTCGTCTATCGGTACTCCACTCGTGAGTTGTGTCTTTATCACTCATTATAATCCACTTGGCTTCCGCATCGGACCCTTGTCACTTGTGCGTGTATAGCACACCCTTGTGTTATTCGGCACCATATATATAAGTTGCTCATCGCGTAATGAAACGTGACAAATGTGTTTCATGAGAGTTTCCGTCACAGCACGGGTCAAACCGGAGAAATCGCTGTCCTATTGCGAGCAATGCTTCGAATCGGACTCCCGTTCAATCGCATTCGTGAGCGCGTTTAAATTGCTAGTACTCGATGAGACCTCTATTATTCGATGAGACCTCTCATTCCTCCCATTCCAAATTTGACACTGTCAAATCCAAGTACCCCGTTCAGTATAACAGACGGTAACGTACTTCAACCGGTTGAATCCTTTCTAAAAGCAAATTTGCTACACTCGTTCAGCGATGGGGTGCGTAATTTCTTGGGACGTGTACCATGCTATGTGGTATTTCACCAAGCAACTAGAGAAGACGTTGAATACGCCATAACGCTCGTTATAATTGCAATTCTTCAACTCGAACTCCGGTTTCACCCCGTCTTCAAAGACATCACTCGATCAATCAATTACAATCATATGTATGTATAAAATTGTCCCTCGCAGGACTCTCTCTTTTGACGCTGACAAAATAGGATTGTACTAGCGCCGATGGAACGGTTCGTTCTCGGAAGCACTCGTCCCGTCGAGTGATCCGGGCGTTCCTCCGCTTCGAGGGCGTCTCCGTTTACCAGTTGCGTCACACGGTAACGAATCGATTACGGTGCTCTTCCGGTGTGTTGTTCAGCGGTCCAATTCCGCTCCCGGAAAGTGACCGGTCCGGTTGTCCGTCTCTTTTGAACGTGGCGGTCACGGTCGACAATACTTTCACCGGGTGCCCTTGGGCGAATCGCTCCCTCCTCGAGGTAGCGTCGCACCGTTCCGTCGTTCTACCATGGTGGTTGTTCACATTCCAATTTGAGAGGGTCAAAGAACGTGCGGCGTTATCATTGTCTCAGGCGTTTGCGGATACGGCGTAATTCCCTGGGAATGTAAACCAGTACGCGAATTGTGATACCGTGTCTCGCCGTTGAGAGACAGATTATCGGCCTCGAGGCGAGCCGTCGATGTTCGAACCGGAAATTTGACGTTCGGACCGGCGATCGTGCGTTTCCGCGACCGATTCGTCGGGTCGACGAAGTCTCGTGGCGCGAACGAGGTTCGGCTCCCCTTCACACTTATAGTCTTGCACTGATAATGATGGAGTATGATTCACGCAACAGGTCCGCTGTTGAGTCTAGATGTGAGCGAACGAACGGCAACGGAAACGGATATCGACTCGCTGCTCGAGACGCACGTCGGCGGCCGTGCGGCGGCGACGGCACTCGCCCACGAGCGGATCCCCTTCGACGCCGATCCGTTCGGTCCGGAGAACAGAGCGTATCTGTCGACCGGTCCGCTCCAACAGTCCCAGATGTCCTTTACGGGTCGGATGAATATGACCGGCCTCTCACCACTGACCGACGGATTGGCTTCGAGCAACGCCGGCGGGTACCTCTCTCGAAACTTCGTCGGAACGGGTATCAGCGTTCTCGAGGTGACGGGCGAGAGTGACGAACTACTCGCGATTCACGTAACCGACGACGGCGTCACGTTCGAAGAAGTGCCGGAACTCGAGGAGGCGACCGTTCCCGAAGTTTCGGCGTACGTCGAAACGAACCACGATCTCGGACCCGAACACTGTATCGCGATCGGACCGGCCGGCGAGAACCTCGTTCGATTCGCCTCGGTGATGACGTTCGATTCCCGCACGTTCGGTCGCGGCGGACTCGGCGCGATACTCGGATCGAAGAACGTCAAGTGTGTCACCTTTTCGGGAGACGTCGAGCCGCCGATCGAGATTCCGGATCCACCGGAGACGGACGTTCACCGCGAGGCCGCACAGTCGGACGATCCGATGCGTCGACAGGGAACCGCCGGCGGAACGGAGTTTATCAACGACAACTTCTCGCTCCCGACGCGGTATTTCGAGGAGTACGAATTCGAGCACGCGGCGGATATCGGGGGCGACGCAGTCGAGGAGAAAAAGTACAAGAAAGGGGCGTGCTCGGCGTGTGCGTACGCCTGCAAACTCCCGACGCGCGACGAAGAGACAGGCCTCGAGACGGAGGGCCCGGAGTTCGAAACGATCTACGCGTTCGGTTCCAGTCAGGGCGTCGACGATATCGTCGACGTCATGAAGGGGAACGAACTGTGCGATTCGCTCGGAATGGACACCGTCTCCGCGGGCGTGACCGTCGCTGCGTATCTGGCGAGCGAAGACGAGTTCGGAAACGCCGCCCTGGCACAGGAGGTGACGGAGAAGATTGCCTATCGTGAAGGGGTCGGAGACACCCTCGCGGAAGGTGTTGCGCGCTGTCACGACGAACTGGGCGTCGAAGACTTCACGGTCAAAGGGATGGAGTTCGCCGCTCACGACGGCCGCGTCCTCCACGGCCAAGGGCTCTCCTACGCCGTCGCGAACCGCGGTGCCGACCACATGTACGCCGGAATGTTATCGCTCGAGTACAGCGGCCAGATCGATCCGCAGGGGACGCTCGGAAAGGCGGAGACGCTCGTCCGAGAGGAAAACTCGGCCGCGTTCCGGGATACCGGGATCGTTTGTGCCTTCGGAAGCGAGTACGTCACCGAAGAGCGTCTCGAGACGCTGTTCGACGCGTCCTACGAGGAACTCCTCGAGATCGGGGCCCGAACCGTCGAACTCGAGCGCCACTTCAACAACCGTCGCGGAATCGATCGCTCGGACGACGAACTCCCCTACGAAATCCCGGATCTCGAGGCGGCGATCGGGGAGTACTACGACGCTCGCGGCCTGAACGACGACGGCACCGTCCCCGACTCGACGGTCGAAACCGCCGCCCCTAGTGCCGTCCCGACGAACTAAACGTCGAAGGCCTGAGAGAACCCGACTCTCGGCGAGTATTCTCTGCTTCCGGCACGCAGTCCCACTACGAAGCCGCTACGTCGGTGCGGGTCGGACGAGGGAGGGATTCGTTCGTAGAAAGATCTAATAGTGCCATCTCCAACATCGACACATGAACGTCGAAGTCCGCGCCTTCGGACCGGTTCGCGAGGCCATCGGCACGAAATCCTACGACTGCACGCTCGAGTCGGACGCGACCGTCGGCGACCTGTTAGCGACGTTGCGTTCGGAGTTCGACGGCGCGCGAGCCGTCCTCGACGGCCGAGACGACGCTGGCGAGCTATCTACGATCGTCACCGTCAATAAACAAAGCGTCCGGACGCTCGAGGGGGACGACACGGCGTTGTCCGATGGCGACATCGTGCGTCTCTCGCCGCCGATTCACGGTGGGTGAAAACCGGTACTCGACTGTCGCACGGCGACCCAGCACCGTTACGAACTCGAGTTCGTCTCGACGTGCGAGCGCGCCGATCGGACGGCAGTAACGCCGTCGCCCACCGCAGCGGCGACTTCCAGCGGGCTATCCGTTCGCACGTCCCCGGCCGCGTAAATGCCTTCGACGGACGTCTCCATATTCGGTCCGACGATCACACCGCCGTCGTCGTCGAGGTCGACGGTCTCATCGAGGAACGACGTGTTCGGAACGGCACCGACGTTGACGTTCAACCCGCCGACTGACTCGGTGCGCATCTCGTCAGTTTCGCGGTCTCGCAGCTGTATCGAGCTGACGACGTCACCGTCACCCGCTATTTCCGTCACCGACGTCCCGGTCAGAACCTCGAGCTGTTCGTTGGCTCGAGCGTCGGCCGCGAGCGACTCGTCGGCAGTCAATTCTTCCGCTCGTTCGATCAGGAGCACCTCCGACGCGTGGTTGGTCAAGAACAGTGCGTCGATAACGGCGTGGTTCCGGCCGCCGATGACGGCGATTCGTTCGCCCGCGTAGAGCGGTCCGTCGCAGGTCGCACAGTCGAACACGCCTCGGCCCCAGTAGTCCGATTCGCCGGGAACGCCGAGTCGCTCCGGACTGCTTCCGGTCGCGAGGACGACCGCCGCGGCCTGAAACTGTCCGTGTTGCGTGTGGAGTTCGTGGGGCCGTCCGGGATCGATGCGTTCGACGGCGGCCATCTCGACCTCGGGTTCGTACCCCTCGACAGTATTCACGAGCCGAGATCGAAGCTCCGTTCCGGCTATCCCGTCCGGAAAACCCGGGTAGGACCGAATTTCGTGTCGATTTACGAGTTCCCCGCCGATCGATTCGTCCTCGAAGAACAACGTGTCGTATCCTCTTCGTCCCGCATAGGCGCCTGCACTGAGTCCGGCCGGTCCGGTCCCGATAATTGCGATATCGTAACCCATTGTCTAGCAGTACTTGCTATCTACCCGGTAAAAAACGTTCCCCTGTCTCCGGCGCTTAACCGAAGTTTTGCGTCTCGGCGAGTCGCGATTGCCGTGTTGTCGTGTCGTTTGTTCGATTATAACCCGCTCTCTGATACAATTTCTTAAGTGTGTGGTCCGTAATATGGTACTCGAAGGAGTTCATGACAGAAAATAACTCACGCGGGGTCGATGACGAACCACTCGAGTACGCAGGCACGAACCGACCGACACGGTGTGATGGCGGACCCGAAGCGGCGACGGAATCACGCGACGTGTGGGAATCACCGGTTGAAGGAGTTGCGATCGGAATCACCAAAGAGACCGACGTTCCGATTCCGATGCGTGACGGTTTGGATCTGGCCGGTAACGTTTACCGGCCCAAAGAACCCGGCGAAGAGTTCGGTGAAGTTCCCGGCGAGTACCCGGTGATCATGGAGTTTACCGGCTGGGGAAAGGATATCTACTGGGGGGAAGCCGAAGAACTGTTCGGGGAACGGTGGCCGGGAACGGGAGTCGGCTACGAACCGTGGAGCCCACCGGTCGCACATTCGTGTACGTTCGAGTCGGAGAATCCCAATTTCTGGGTCCCACACGGATACGTCAACATCGTCGTCGACGGACGAGGGTTCGGCCGCTCGCCGGGAGAGTTTACGGGATTCGAAGCGTGGGGTCGAGACATGTACGACGCGATCGAGTGGGCGGCGCGCCAACCGTGGAGCAACGGAAACGTCGGCATGAGCGGCGTTTCGATCCTTTCGATCCTCCAGTACTACGCGGCCGAGGCGAATCCGCCGCACCTTGAGGCGATCTGTCCCTGGCAAGGCGCCCCGGACGATTTGTACAGACACGGCGGTATCGGGCCCGTGACGTCGCCGACATCGACCGACGACTTTCCCGTTCCCCGGGACCCCGCCTGGCCCGCGCCGGAGGAGACGAACCCGCCGACGCCCGATCCCAGATCCGAGGACGAGCTCTTCGCGGAGATCACTCAACCCGCCCTCATCTGCGGCTCCTGGTCGAGTCACGGCCTCTTTAGCCGGGGCGATTTCAGGACGTTTCGAAACATCGACTCCGAGCACAAGTGGCTCTACAATCACGGTCGGGAGAAGTGGGCCACGTTCTACGAAACGGAGGCCCAGGCCTTCCGAAAGCGATTCTTCGATCACTTCTTGAAGGGGACCGACTCGAGAATTCTCGACGAAAAGCCGGTCAGGGCGGAGGTTCGCGACTCGCTCCGCAGTTGGTCCGTTCGGACGGCGGACGACTTTCCGCTGCCCGAGACGCAGTATCAGACGCTCCATCTCGATGCAGCCGACCGCTCGCTCACCGAACGAGGAACGCCCGACCGGGCGAGCGCGGTCAGCTACGACGCGACGACGACCGACAGCGTCGCGTTCGAGCACACGTTCGAGGAGGAGACCGCGCTGGTCGGGTACCAGGGGTTGAAGCTGTGGATAACCCCCGAAGACGCCGCGGACGCCGACCTCTTCGTTACCGTCCGGAAGCTCGATCGGAACGGCGACGAAGTGAAATTTCACGGGTACTCCGCCCCGCTGGCGCACCCGGTTGGGCTCGGCTTCCTCCGACTGTCACACCGGAGCCTGAACGCGGCGAAATCGACTCGATGGGAACCGTTCCTCGAGCGAAATGCGGATCCCGAGCCGGTCGATCCGGGTGAACCCGTCGAGTGTCAGATCCCGATCCGGCCATCTGGGACCCGTTATGAGGAAGGGGAGACGCTGCAAGTCGAAATTTCCGGGACGCTGTTCGGGCACGAAGACATGACTGAGACCTACCCTGCCAGAAAGCGAGGGGAAACGGCACTCGGATTGGAAACGATCAACGAGGGCGAGCACACGATCCACACCGGCGGAGAGTACGATTCTCGGCTCGTGATACCCGAGGTGCCGCCGGAGCCACCAACACGGTGACGGGGAAAGCGACGAGAAGGCCGAGACGCGAATCGCGTGAGGGTGTGTAGCGCAAACACTAATAACGGTCCCCCCGAATTTTCGGATGATGCTGAATCACAGTAGCGTCCACACAATTTTCCTACCCGCGGGTACCCACGCACTATCGGAACCTGGCGTGTGGTCAACGCGCGAGAACGGCGGAGGGAGGAACCGATGACCCAGACCGCAGCCATCGTTGGCGGCGGCCACACTCGTTGGGGGGACCGACAGGCGACGTGGAAAGATCTCGCTCAAGAGGCCGGGAAAGAAGCCTTCGACGACGTTCCCGGAATCACCCCGGACGATGTCGAGGGGCTATTCGTCGGCGCCGTCCAGCCCGAACGGTTCGCGTTCCAATCGCACGTGGCACCCCTCGTCGCGGAACTGCTCGGCGTCGACGTCGACTCGATGATCGCCCGAACGGAACTCGCCTGCGCGAGCGGACAGGCCGCGCTCCGGTACGCTTGGCTCGCCATCGCCGCCGGACAACTGGACGTCGCGCTCGTCGTCGGCGTCGAGAAGATGAATCTCCCGGACGAAAACGCCGAGGAGATGCAATCGAGCATGACGAACGTCGTCGACAGGGAGTTCGACGGCGTCAACGGCCTGAACGCGCCGTCGTACTTTTCGCTTATCGCCCAGCGACACATGCACGAGTACGGCACGACTCGAGAGCAACTCGCGGCGGTAAGCGAGAAAAACAAAACCCACGCGGCGAACAACCCCTACGCGCAATTTCAGAAGGAAGTCGACGTCGACGACGTACTCGAGTCCTATCCAATCGCGCCGCCGCTCAATCTGCTCGACTGCAGCGGGATCACGGACGGCGCGGCGGCGCTCTTGCTCGTGAGTGAACGGAAGGCTCGCGAACTCACGGACACGGCCGCGTACGTGACGGGAAGCGGGCAATCGTGCATGGCGAGCAACTCGATCAACAACCTCCCGTCGCTGTCGGCGTGGCCGCAGGCGACCGTCGCAGCCGAAAAGGCGTACGAACAGGCGGGCATCGAGGACCCCGTAAACGAACTTGACGTCGCCGAGATACACGATTGTTTCTCCATCAGCGAGATCATCGAGTACGAGGATCTCGGCTGGGTCGAAAAAGGCGAGGGTGGGCGCTTCATCGAGGAGGGCCGAAGCGCTCTCGACGGCGACATCGCCGTCAACCCTCGCGGCGGCCTCCTTGGCTGTGGCCACCCGCTCGGTGCGACCGGCATTTCGCAGGCGTTGGAAATCTACCGCCAGTTCACCGGCGACGTTCCGTCCAAAAGGCAGGTCCCAGACAGTCCGGAGACCGGCCTCATCCACAATCTCAGCGGCAGCGCGTCGGTTCACAGCGTCATGACGCTCGCGAGGGATCCACAATGACCGACGATCCGACACCGCCGCGGGACACCGTCGCCGTTCCGGAGCGGATCGACTTTCCGCGATTGCTCGATTTCTACAACCTCCAGTCAGAGGAGGAGACGCGCATTCACGAGTTCTACGACCGACTTCAAGAGGGGTCCTTGTCGACGACGCGGTGTGAAGACTGCGACGCGCTCCACTTCCCGCCGCGCGTCATCTGCCCGGAGTGTACCAGTGATGACCTCTCTTACGAGTCGCTCCCACACGACGGAACGCTGTTCGCGTTCTCCGTCGTCCGCGGAAGTGCACCGATCGGCATGACGGACGATGTCCCGTTCGTCATGGGTATCGTCGACCTCGAGGGTGTCGACGTCCGGCTCTCGGCTCGCATCGACGGGGCCGCATACGATGACCTCTCGATCGGCGATCGAGTGACGCTAAAAATCGTTGATATCGACGGTCCGCGCGACGAAGATCGCGTGTTTTACCGGTTCGAACCCGTCTGACACGAACCCGCGTCGCGACTGTCGGGCCATTGCGACGATTCGTGCAAGCGGCAGTTGGCGTGTCCTTCTCTCCTTTCGAATGTTTCGGCTGAGAGCTCCGCCTCTCGGACGGGAGGCGATGCGATCCCAGTTTTGATCGTGCTGCCCAAAGCAGCCGCTCTCTTTTGGTAGCGAGGACTCAAGAAACCGAGACGGGGTCGGTCTCGAATAGCCTTACTGATCCTGCAAGAAATCGGGCCACTCCTCGGGCGGCTTTTCGAGGTAGTCGGGTCGCTCGTTGAGGCTCCCGCCGCCCTCGATCTCGAGGACCGTCCCGGTGATGTAATCGGAGAGACCGGACACGAGAAACAGGACGCCGTCGGCGATGTCATCGGACGTGACGCCGCGATCCAACGGGCCGCTCGGACCGCCGCCGGGACAGATCGCGTTCACCCGAACGTCCGGCCCGAGGTCTCGAGACGTGTGCTTCGAGAGGCCGATGAGGCCCCACTTCGAAGCGGTATAACTTGGATTGCCGTGGACGGTGACGTTTCGACCTGCCATCGAGGAGATGTTGACGATTCGCCCTTGGCCGTGTTTTTGCATCTCCGACGCGACGGCTTTCGTGCAGTTGAACGGGCCCGAGAGGTTCAACCCGACGCCGTCGGCCCACGTGTCGAAATCGAGTTCGGTAAAGTGGTCGGTCGTGCTTCCGCCGGCGTTATTGACGAGGATCTCCACGCTTCCGAACCGATCGACCGTGGCTTCGACGAGCGCTTCCGCGGACGCAGGGTCGGTCACGTCACAGTCGACGACCTCCACCTCGATATCGTAGTTTCGAAGTTCTTCGGCCGTCTCCTCAGCTTTCTCGACCTGAACGTCGGCGATCACGACGTTGCTTCCGGCCTCGCCGAGGCGTTTGGCGATTCCGCGTCCGAACCCCTGTGCTCCACCGGTGACGATCGCAGTCTCATCTGTCAGATCAACACTGATCATGCGTTTCGTTCTCGTGCGACATGAATAAGCGTACCGAATTATCTCGGGCGTTGGTATCGTTCTCCGCTAGGTCGTCTCACTACGAGTCTTTCGTTGCCGACTCGAGAACGGTGTATTTCGCCGGGTTGCGGCCGTTCGGCGACGGAGAGTCTGCGGGCTATCGCTGCTCGCTCGGCCGCTGCGAGCGTTTCACCGGGTCAGTTGCGAACTTCGATAAGGTCCGTTTTGTACTCGTCCGTTGGAAGTTCGTCGGCATCGACGACCGTGGGATCGACGCGGACTTTGAGCTGACCGCGGACGATGTCGACGACGTCGTTGATGAGTTCCGATTCGGGTCGGGTCGTGTTCGGCTCGGACGCGATTTCGATCGAAATCGGATCCTCGAAGTGGACTTTGTTTTCGTCGGGGACGATCATTCGAACGCGCGGTGCGACGCCGTCGACCTCCGAGATGACGTCGCGGACCGCCGACGGGAAGACGTTCATGCCCTTGTAGATGAGCATGTCGTCGGTTCGGCCGATGCACTGAATCTTCGGCGACGTTCGACCGCAATCGCAGTCGGTCCCCGTCACGCGGGCGTAATCACCCGATCGGAATCGAACCAACGGCGTCGCTTCCCGTCGCAGGTGGGTGTACACGAGTTCGCCTTCGTTCCCGCTTTCGAAGGGTTTGGTCTCGCCCGTTTCCGGATCGATCAGTTCGACGTGCGCGTGGCCCTGGCCGTGGAAGTGCATCCCCGATTCTTCCTCGCACTCGGCCCACATACAACCGATGACATCACCCAGCCCCATCGCCTCGCGGACCAGGTTTGCGTCCCAGATGTCGTAGAACTCGGATCGGATCTCCGGGTTAGAAATTCCGGGCCCACCGCCGCCGATAACCTTCGTCATGGGCAGATCCTCCGGCGAAACGCCGCACACTTCCTCCGCCTGTTCGGAGAGGTATTGGACGTGTGAGGTGGTCGTCCACAAGACGTCCGGATGGATATCGGTCGCGACGGAAAGCAGTCGGTCGGTGCTTTCCCCGCCCGCAGGGACGACGTTCGCACCCAATTTCGTTAGCGACTCGAAATACGGCGTTCCGCCGGTGATCATCGTTTGTCCCGCCCCGAACAACACCGTGTCCGACGGCCGGACCCCCACCGTGTAAAATGCGCGCTCTTGGACCGTATTCCAGTCGCGTCGATCTTTCGACGTGAGCCCGAAGTAAGTGGGTTTGCCCGTCGTTCCGGACGACGAAATGACCCGATTGAGCGCCGAGGTGGGAGCAGTTTGGTGTTCGCCGAGGGGTTTGGCCGGCGTTTGGCTCGCTTGGCTGTCGCGCTCGTCCTGCTTCGTCATGAACGGAAGTTCGGCGAATTCGTCAAGCGTATCGATGACCGCGGGATCGACATCCCATTCCTCGAAGAGACGACGGTAATACGCTGACTGTTCCATGAGATATTCAAGCTGACTGGGAAGGAGGCGCTCGTGTTTCGCGAGTACTTCTTCCCATGGCTGGATCTCAATCGGGTCGTAGACATCAACCATGATATAGTAACTTACTGCCTAGCTAATTCAGTCTATCGGTTCGTCTCTTCGAAATTAGTCGGATACAAACTCGAGAGTTTGGTCAGTGCCACCGGTTACCCGCCTGCTTGTCGAACTGAAGTCGAAAAGACGAATCGTGGTCGGATTCCTCTCACCGAGGTACACTGCTGTCGGAGGGTCTTGACTGACCAAGAGATGTTGCGGTAGAAGAATGAAGCGGCAACACGTCTCATTTTGACCCTCGCAAAAGAATATATACTTCCATTGTGTATTATTGTCTATGTCGAATGAAACCCGCCGAATCCAATCGGTCGATCGGTCGTTTCAAATACTCCGTCAAATCAACGAAAACGGCTGTAGTAGCGTCTCGGAAATTTCCGAGGATATCGGGCTCTCACCGGGGACCGTCCACACGCATCTGACAACGCTCAAATTAAACGGGTTCGTCCAGCAGGAGGGAGACAAATACAAGTTAGGGATGGAATTTATCCCCTTTAGCGAGCGGGTTCGAGGGCAAACCGATCTCTTTCGTGCCGGCAAGATGGAGATCGAGAAGTTAGCTCACGAGTACGACGCCGTGGCACACTTGATAACGGAATATCAGGGCAAGACGCTTATTCTGTACGAAACGTTCGGTAAGGACGCCATCGGGAAAGAGGTCCACACCAAGAAACGAGACGAACCGCAAGTTCACACCCACTGTACAGCCGGTGGAAAAGCGATACTCGCCCACCTGCCTGAATCGGGGGTCGATCAAATCATCGAACAACAGGGGTTGCCGGCGTACACGTCCCATACGATAACCGATGAGGACGAACTATACGAGGAACTCGACCAGATTCGCGATCAGCGGTACGCGGTTAACAACCAAGAGGTCGTGTACGGAAACCAGGGTATCGGCGCGCCGATCATCGACGAGCACGAAGCTGTCATCGGTGCGATAAGCATCTCCGGACCGGCCAACAATTGGCAGGGAAAACAACTCGAGAACGAACTCGCCAAGGCGGTCATTCGATCGGCGAACAACATCGAAATCAACATTCATACCGAGACTGGCCTTCTGTAACATTTGACGATGCCAAACTGGTGGCGGCTCCTTCCTCCGACCTATACACCAGTATGGGTGTAAATTCGCGAGCTTTTGTTCGGAACTGTGATAATTACGGGGTCTCTCCCGAAAGAGGCGATAGATGCAGTGGGTTAAATCGATCGAGAGCACAAACAACAGGTGATTCCGACAGAATAGCGTGATTCGATAAAAGTAGATTGATACGTACCCGCGGAATTTGTATCCCGGTCGTCTTTTCCAAGCGATAAACCAACGCAGGGAAAGCGGATAGCAGTCGGTCGCTCCAGCTATTTGACGCTCTCAAATCAATTTGAACGATTCGGAGAACCCTGCTCTGTCGGATCGCTAGAGTCATCGATCCGCGATCACGGCCGAGGATCAGTAGGGCCGTCCCGATGATTCGGCTGTCTGACGGACGATCTCCAACGGCGGTCCGAGTTATCTCCGAGTGGTTGAGCAGTCAGTCGGTCGCTCGTTCGACCGCGGATCTGAACGCCGCCGAATCGATGTGATAGATCGTGTTGCCGCTGTCGTCGCGCGATCGCTCGACGGAAAACGCGTCGTCGCCGTCGATTTGGACGGTCCATTCGTCGGTGTATTCAACGTTGATACCGAGAAACAGAATCTCGCAGTCGTGGACCGACTCGAGAGTCGGAACAACCTCGTGAACGTAGACGCTGTCGTCGAACCGGGGTGGCTCGTACGACGGAAGATCCATCGACGCTCTTGCACGTTCGTTTGCCCGCCACCAGTCGGGTTTTTCTCGATCGCCGCTCATGCGTGAGCGTACAGTCTCGAGGTGAAAGTACGTGTCGACGTTTCAGTTTCACTTCAGCCTACCACCTAAACCGGACATACCGGCGCGTACCGTATCACCGAAACCATTAATATTGAAACGGTAAACCAACTGTGCATGGCAGAACACTCGATCGTCGAAGCGAGCGAATTAGCCGACGGTGATCACCTCGTGGTCGAACTTGAAGGACGCGAGATAGGCGTCTTCAACATTGACGGCGACTACTACGCGCACACGAACTGGTGTGCACACCAAAGCGGACCGGTTTGTGAGGGACAAACCGCAGGATTTCTCGACGCGGAGTTCAACAGGGAGTCACTGGAAACGGACATCGAGTGGACGCGCGAAGACGAAATCATCGCCTGTCCGTGGCACGGGTGGGAGTTCGATCTGGTGACCGGCGAGTGCCACTCGAAAACGGGAGTACAGCTGATTTCACACGACGTATTCGTTGAGGACGGCGAAATCGTCGTCAGCGTTTGATCGGTTAACGCGATCAGATTGGCAACCCGAAGGCGTCGATGGCGTTTTCGCCGAAGACACCGCGTTGTTCTTCCTCCGAAAGGTGACTGAAGAAGCCACGAATCGTCTCTGGGTTGTCGATGTCGAAGTGGGGGAAATCGGTCGAAAACAGGATGTTTTCCGACCCGACGATGTCGATGATGTCGGCCATGTGTGATCGCTTCGAGAACTCGCCGAGCGGTTGGGTCCCGAAGTAAAACTGATCTCTGATGTACTCTTCGGGCATCTTCTCGAGCAATGGTGCTTGGCTCCGCCAGGTGCTGTACTCGCGGTTGAGTCGCGACATCATGTACGGTACCCAGCCGATGCCCGACTCGAGGAAGATGAAGTTTAGATCCGGGAACTTCGCCGGCGTCCCCTCTGCGATGAGACTCGTCATTACCCACATCATCGAGTACGGATGGCTGAGCGTGTGTAGTTCCGGCATCGTCGACATCGAACCGATGATCCCCGGCATCTCCCACATCTGTCCGGTCGCCGTGGTGTGGAACGCGATCGCTAGGTCGTTGTCCTCCGCGGCGGCCCAGATCGGATCGTACCGGGAGTCGCCGAGCCCGCGCTCCTGTCCACCGGGGTGGACGAGGACCGCGACCATCTGTCGCTCGTCTGCGAGTCGTTCGATCTCCTCGACGGCCGCTTCCGGCTCCCGCGTCTGGATCGAGATACTGCCGAAGTAGTCGTCGTTCGAATCGAGGAACTCCTCGAGCAAGACGTCGTTGGTCGCCGGCATCTCCTGAAGGATCTGGTCCGTGTCGGGGTAGACATCCCACATCGGGGTCATATTGATGACCGGGTAGTCGACGCCCAGTTCGGTGCGGAGCGTTTCGTCGATGTCCGACGGTTCCAGTACCGGATCGAACCCTTCGAAGTTAAATACGCTCATCTTGCCGGGGATTTCGCTGTGAGCTCCCGACCGGGGGAACCCGTAGCCACCGGACCCCTTGTCGGGATCTAACAGGTGACTGTACGGCATCTCCATTCGTTCGGCGACCATCTTCGCAATCTCGGGGATATGCCCCTCGACATGGACGTCCGAATCAATCACGGTGAACTCTTGGAGTGGTTGCTCGTCACTCACTCCCGTGGGTGAACCCATAGGAGCTAGCATTCGGTGCTAAATAATAATAGTTTGCACGTACGAGTTTAGCCTCAACTGACCTACTGTGAGAGGAAGCTGGCTAAACATGGACGAAATAGAACTGGGCGCGCTCAAACGTCAATGGCTCGACCGCCGGATCTACCGCGCAGCGGCTCCAGGCGGAGGTCGATGCGTCGCAGGATTACCGAACGGACCTTTTCGGTCTATCGAGTGGCAATTCACGATTACTGATGCCCGGGTCAAACTTCGCTAGCTCTATCCAGTCGAGTCCGAAGAGCGCTTCGAACTCCGGGGTTGAAGCGACACTGAGCGTTGATGGCAACTGTCACAAATGAGTGATCCGTTTCGGATCGAATCAGCCGCCGCGGCGGCTTGAACCGATCGGTATCTATTAGGTGTGTGAACAATTGGTATGATTTGTAGCCATGTACGATTACATCATCGTCGGCGGTGGTAGTGCCGGCTGTGTCCTCGCGAACCGGCTCACGCAGGATCGGAGTGTCGACGTGCTTTTGCTCGAGGCGGGGGAACCGCAAGAAGACCGCGATACCGTGAAAGACCCCACGCAGGTGTCGGAGTTATTGGGGTCGGATATCGACTGGACGTTCGAAATCGAACCCCAATCCGGTCTGAACGGCCGAGCCATCGACTGGCCGCGGGGGAAAGCCCTCGGCGGTTCGAGCGTGATCAACGGGATGGCCTACGTTCGGGGTCACCCGTGGGATTTCGACAATTGGGCGGCCCAGGGCAACGACGGCTGGAGCTACGAGGATCTCTTGGCCTATTTCAAGCGGTCCGAGGATTTCACGGGAGAGACGGACGAGTTCCACGGAACCGACGGCCCGCTGAGCGTCGACCAGCGAGGGAGTTCGGACGCCTTCTCGGAACTGCTCGTCGATGCGGCGATCGAAGCCGGGATGGAGCCGAACGAGGACTTCAACGGCGAAAAACAGGCGGGCGTCGGCTACTATCACTCCACGGTCGACGATGGGGAGCGCCACAGCGCCGCGGCGGCGTTTATCGAACCGGTCCTCGATCGGCCGAACTTGACCGTCGAAACGTCGGCTCACGTTACCCGTCTGCTGTTCGACGGCGACCGCGTTACCGGAGCGGTCTACGAACAAGACGACGCCCAAACCGAAGTGGAAGTCGACGACGGCGGCGAAGTGGTTCTTTCAGCTGGCGCGATCCAATCTCCGCAGTTGCTCATGCTCTCGGGGATCGGGCCGGCCGGTCACTTGGAGGACCACGGCATCGACGTGAGACGGGATCTTCCCGGCGTCGGCCGAAACATGCAGGATCACCTTCGCGTCTCGATCGCGTACGAAAGCCCCGAACCGATCGTCCCGTCGGAGCAAGCGGACCCGGAAACCCGCTTCGATCGAACGCTGGTCGGCGCGTTCGAGCGATCGGACCCGGACCTTCCCGCCCCCGATATTCAGTACGGCCTCGCGGTCGGGATTTCGCCTGAGGATCCCAAAGGCGGATTCTCGATTACGGCCTTACCGCTTCGTCCGGAGAGTCGCGGACGGCTTACGCTCCAGTCTCGCGATCCGTACGAGCAACCGAAACTCGATCCGAACTACCTCGCGACCGAGAAGGACGTCGACGACATCGTGACGTGCATCCGACGGGCTCGAGACATCGCACAGACGGACGTCCTCTCCGAGTACAGGAAGACGGAGGTTCGACCGGGCCCAGACGTGCAATCGGACGAGGAGATCGCGGAGTTCGTCAGGGACACAGTGATGACGGGGTACCACCCGACCTGTACGTGTAAGATGGGGACGGGAGACGATGCGGTCGTTGACGACCGACTCCGCGTTCGCGGAGTGTCCGGTCTCCGTGTCATCGACGCCTCGATCATGCCGAAGATCACGAGTGGCAACACGAACGCACCGACGATCGCGATCGCCGAGAAAGGCGCTGACCTACTCAAAAACGCCAGGTAACGATCGTCCTCGAGGCCGCGACCGTCGTGTTTCGGTCATAGTCCCTATATTTTATGCCGTGGCGGTTCGTATCCACCAGTGGTTATGCAAGCAGCCCAATATTACGGGAACAGGGATATCAGAGTCGAGGACATCGACGAACCGTCCCCTGACGAGGGCGAGGTACTGATCGACGTGGACGCCTGTGGAATCTGCGGTTCCGACATCGGTGAATACCTTCACGGGCCGCGGTCCGACGACAGAGTCCCGTACACGATGGGACACGAGGTCGGCGGAACGATCGCGGAGACCGGCGAGAACGTCGATATCGAGGTCGGTACCGAAATCGTGTTGAATCCGCTCGTCGCCTGCGAAAACTGCCCGCGTTGTGCCGAGTCGAAGTACAACCTCTGTGAAAACCTCGAGGTTATCGGCGCGCAACGGCCCGGTGCCTACGCGGAGCGGGTGACGGCGCCGGCCGGTAACGTGGTCCCCCTTCCGGACGGCGTTTCGCCGGAGATGGCCGCGGTTTCCGAACCGGTGACGGTCGCGTTTCACGCCCTTATGAAATCTCCGCTTCGACCGGCACAGTCCGTCGCGGTCGTCGGGCTCGGACCCATCGGACTGGGACTGGTACAACTCGCCAAGGCCGCCGGTGCGGGCCCCGTTTACGCGTCGGGTCACCGCGAAGCTAGACGGGAACTCGCTCGAGAGTGCGGCGCAGACGTCGTCATCGATCCGAGAGAAACGGATCCGATCGAACGGATCAGGGACGAGACGGACGGCGGCGTCGACGTCGCGTTCGAAGTGGCCGGCAAAGAATCCGCGTTAAACGATGCGATCAAGGCCACCAAACCGAGCGGACACACCACCCTCGTCGGCGTGTTCAAGGGAGCGGTGGAGTTCGAGCCAATGGACCTCGTCAATAACGAACGATCCGTCAACGCTTCGGCCGCCTACCACACGGGGCCGCTCGCCGACCGAGACTTCGGCGCGGTGCTCCAGAAGATCGCGACCGGTGCGGTAGACCCCGAACTCCTCGTTACGTCTCGGATCGACCTCGAGGATATCTCCGACGACGGGTTCGAGGCGCTCGTCGACGGCGACAGCGAGGAGGTAAAGGTTCTCGTCCGACCGTGATCAGCAAAATTGAAACGACGCGTTGACCGGCCGTCTTCGCAGTCTACCTATTCGTCCATCGTCATGTCGATGCAGACGTTTTTCGTCTGCAGGTACGAATCGAGCGACTCGAGGCCCATCTCGCGGCCGATGCCGCTTTTCTTCATCCCGCCGAACGGCGTCGCCGCCGATCCGCCGAACCACTGGTTCACGTATATCGATCCGGCCTCGATCTCGCGTGCCGTCTGGAGCGCCCCCTTGAGGTCGTTCGAGAAGACGCCGCCTGTAAGTCCGAGCTCGACATCGTTCGCGATTTCGACGGCTTCTTCGCGATCCGAGAACGGAATGACCGTCAGTACCGGCCCGAAGATCTCCTCCTGGGCGATCTGCATTTCGTTGCTGACGTCCGAGAAGACGGTCGGCTCGACGAAGTACCCGTCCCGATCGAGCGCTTCGCCGCCGGTCTCGAGCGTCGCGCCTTCCTCGAGGCCGATGTCGATGTAGTTGAGCACCTTCTCGTGGTGTGCGGCGTGGTTGAGAGGCCCCATATCGGGATCTTCCATGCCCGGGCCGAGCGTGTAGGCCTCCGCTCGCTCGACGATCCGCTCGACGAACTCGTCGTAGATCGATTCGTGGACGATGGCCCGGTCTGCGGCGGCACAGATCTGTCCCGTGTTGCTGAAGATACCGATCGCGATCGAAAACACGGCCTCGTCGAGGTCGGCGTCGGGCATCACGATCGCCGGGTTCTTGCCGCCGAGTTCGAGCGTGACCGGCGTGATGTCCTCCGCCGCAGATTCCATCACCGCCTGTCCCGTTGGGACGCTTCCGGTGAACGAAATCGTGTCGACGCCTTCGTGCGAGGAGAGGGCGGCGCCGGGCTCGGTCGCGCCGGTAACCACGTTGATGACGCCGTCGGGGACGCCGGCCTCTTTACAGATTTCCGCGAGGTGGAGCGACGAAAGCGGCGTCGTCGGTGCGGGTTTGATAACGACCGCGTTTCCCGCGACGAGCGCCGGCGCGGTTCCCTGCGCGCTCAAGTTGAGCGGTGCGTTCCACGGGATGATCTGGGCGCTTACCCCGTAGGGCTCTCGGATCGTGAAATCCAGCGTATCCTCGCCGACCGGGATACTTTTGCCTTCGAGCTTGTCCGCCGCGCCCGCGTAGTACTCGAAACACCCGGCCGCCCCCTCGACGGCGCCCCGGGACGCCGTCAACGGCTTCCCCTGATCGAGCGTTTCGACTTCGACGAGCGTCTCCGCGTGCTCGCGGATGCCGTCTGCGATTCGCTGGACGATATCGCCCCGTTCGCCGGGCTTTTTCGCCTGCCACTCATCGAGCGAATTCCGCGCGGCGGCGACCGCCTCGTCGACGTCGTCGGCGGTCCCCGCCGCGAACTCCGCGATCGGTTCCTCAGTCGCGGGGTCTTCCGTCGTGAGATAGTCGTTGCTCGAGGCCGTCACCGTCTCGCCATCGATGAACAAGTCGTACGTATCCTTTATTGAATCTGACATAGTATATCAACAGCGGGACTGCATCGGTGGTCCGGATAAACCGCTGTAGAAAGTTACAACAAGCTCATACTAAATAATTTTACCGATGCCTGGTCGGCGACGAGGAGTGTGGCAACCAGCAGACGATGAGAACGAGCAAGAACTATACCCACACCCGACAACACTTCCTATCAATGCTGGAGAGCACTGCGACGATCTCGCGCGTCGAATTTTCGATGGAGTTCCCGCCGGGACACGTCTCCGCGTACGTTCTGGACGGAGACGAGGTGATTCTGTTCGATACCGGTCCCGCCTCGATGTCGACGGAGCAACCGGTTTCGTTCGCCGATCAGTGCGACTACGCTCTCGAGGAGATCGATCACGTCTTTTTGACCCACCCACACCCCGACCACGTCGGTCGCCTCCGGGAACTGGTCGAGGGAAGCGACGCGGACGTGTACGCCCCGCTTACTGCACGCGACCGGCTCAGTCGCCCCCTCGAGACCGTCACCGACCGAATTCGAGACACGATCGCTCAGAGCGGGTTCGATCGGTCCGAACGGGAACAGATCTACGACGACGAAACACACTTACAGCGATGGATGCGGACGAACTTCCCCTTCGACGCCGTCGACCATTGGCTCGTCGACGACCAGCGGGTCACCGTCGGCGAGCGGACCGTCGACGCGATTTGGACGCCAGGTCACCACGCCGACCACCACTGCTACGCGACGACGGTCGACGGCGAGTCGGTCCTCTTCTCCGGCGACATGGGTATCGAACCGTTCCGAGCGGTCCTCCTCAATAACCGACTGGACCGCGAGTACCATAGCGCCGTCGCGAGCTATCGGCGCTCGCTCGACCGCCTCGAGAAGCGCACCATCGACCGAATCTTCCCCGGACACGGCCCCGTCCACGACGCCCCGCTCGAGTCGTTCCGGGACGATCGCGCGAGCCTCGATCGCCGGATCGAAGGTGTTGCCGACGCGCTCGTAGACGGACCGATGACGGCAGCCGACGTTACCGAGGCAGTTCTGGCGGAGGCCCACGCGATGCACTTTTACCCCGAAATTCTCAGTGCGCTCACGCACCTGGTCAACCGCGGTCGGGCGTCCCGCGAGCGCGACGGGGATCTCGTCTACTACTCTCGATGAACTCGGTCGAGTACTCCCGGCAAATCACGTGTGACGGTAGATCAGGTCGCGCTGGATTTCGTTGACGCCCTCGTAGATGATCGGGAGGCGCGCGTCGCGGAAGAGCCGGGAGATCCGACGTTCGTCCAGCACGCTCCGTCCGCCGTGGAGTCGCATTCCGGTTTCGGTGCACTCGACGGCCGTTTCGGTCGCCTTCGTCTTCGCCATCGCGGCCCAATCGGTCGCGTCTTCTTCCCCGTTTACCAGCTCTGCGGCGCGCCAGGTCAGTGCGCGTGCGCTCTCGAACTCCGTTCGGGCGTCCGCGAGGTCGTGTTGGACGGATTGGAATTCGCCGATCGAACGGCCGAACTCCTCGCGTTGTTCGACGAACTCCCAGGTTTCCTCGAGGGATGCGGCGGCGATTCCGAGGCCGTGTCCGCTCGTGGAGACGCGGCCGTGATCGAAGAACTCGGAGATCATCCTGAACCCCTCGCCCTCCTCGCCGACGAGGTTCTCCGTAGGGATCCGGCAATCGTCGAACTCGATATGGGCCTGCTGGGACGCTCGCATTCCGATCTTTTCGGGGATGTGTTCTGCGGCGTACCCCGGTGTGTCAGTCGGGACGATACACAACGAATGGTTCCCGTGTCGGTCCTCGGGATCGGATCCGGTCTTCGCGTACACGAGGAGCCAGTCGGCGTCGATCCCGTTTCCGATCCAGTACTTCTCGCCGTCGAGCACCCACTCGTCGCCGTCCCGCTCCGCGGCGGTCGTCATTCCCGCAAGGTCGCTTCCGGTCTCCGGTTCCGAGACCGCCATTCCGGCGAACTCATCGCCGGACGCGATCGGCGGCAGGCGCGTTCGTTTCTGTCGTTCCGTTCCGTATCGCTCGAGAATGTTCGCGCCGAAGCTCCGCCCCCGAATTGCCATCCCGATCCCGGCATCCGCGCGGAAAAACTCCTCCGTGACCGCCAAACTCTTGAGGAGCGACGCGCCGCGCCCGCCGAACTCCTCGCCGATCTCTATTCCGACGAGGTCGGCATCGATCGCCGCGTCGACGACTGCCGTCGGGTAGGTCCCGTCGTCGAAGTGTCGCTCGGCGTTGGGCTCGATGTACTCGTCTGCGAACGCTCGAGCCTCTCGTTTGATGGGCCTAACGGACGCAGGAACCAGTGATTCGTCCAGTAACTCCATGATGGATAACTGAAAGACGACGGTAAATCTTTTTCGACGGAAGCGGGTGGTTCCGGCTGCAGATCGCTACTCAGCGACGTCGTCTCGTTCGCGGAGCACCGTTCGGCGGATCTTTCCGGTCGAGGTTCGCGGGAGTTCCTGGACGAACTCGAGTTCGCGCGGGTATTCGTACTTCGCCAGTCGATCCTTGACGTGTTGTTTCAACGCCGAGCGACGGTCCTCGCCGGGATCGTAGCCGTCGGTCAACACGACGAACGCCTTCGGAATCTCGCCGCGCGTTTCGTGGGGAACGCCGATCACGCCCGCTTGCTCGACGGCTTCGTGCGTGACGAGCGCTTCCTCGATCTCGTCGGGGCCGAATCGATAGCCGGAGCTGATAATAAGGTCGTTGTCACGAGCGTGGAACTGGAAGTACCCGTCCTCGTCGAACGAGACGATATCCTCCGAGAGGAGCCAGCCGTCTTGGATCTTTTCCGCCGTTTTCTCGGGCTCGTCGAGGTACTCCACGAACAGCATCGGGTCGCCCTCGTAGCGGACCGCCAGTTCGCCGGTTTCGCCGGGCTGCTCGATCGGTTCCATCGTTTCCCGGTCGAGGACCGCGACCTCGTGACCGATCGACGGGATCCCGAAATAGCCCGTCCGGTGCGCGTAGTCGAACCCTGGATCGTCGCAGATGAGCCCGCCGAATTCGGTCGCGCCGTACCCTTCGATGAACGCCGCGTTCTCGAAGGTGGTGGTCGCCCAGTCGATGATGCTCTCTCCCGCGGATTCCCCGCCGGTCGAAAACGCCTGCAAGCTCCGCAGGTCGTACTTTTCGTCCGCGTCTTCGACCTGCATCATCATGCGAACCGCGGTCGGCGGGAGGTTCAGGTGCGTGATGTCGAACCGGTCGACGAGTTCGAACTCCGTTTCGGCCTCGAACGATCCGCCCGGGGAGCCGACGACCGGGATTCCGTAGAACAGCGGCGGAAAGACCATCTGATTCAAGGACATGATCCAGGACCACTCGGAGATCGTCCGAACGACCTGATCGTCGCCCGTGTTGTGCCGTTGGAGGCTGATAAACTGCGGAAGGAGGCCGAGGAGGTGCCTGTGTGCGTGAACTGCTCCCTTGGGCTCGCCCGTCGTTCCGCTCGTATAGATGATACAGGCCTCGTCCTCCGGATCCGTCTCTCGCGTTTCGAAGTCGTTCGAGCGGCCCTCGATAGCATCCCGGAAGTTGATTTCGTCCGCCTCGTCGAACGGCTCGGTCGTCACGACGAGTTCGATCGCATCGAGGTCGTCGCGGATCTCGCGGAACGTCTCAATTGCGCCTCGGCCGACCACAAACGCGACGGATTCGGAATCAGCGAGTCGGTACCGAAGCCCGTCGGAACCGAGGAGGACGCTGAGCGGGACGGTGCTCGCACCGAGCTTGAACGCGGCGAGGTGCGCGACGAGCGACTCCAAACACTGCGTTCCGTTGACGGCGACTCGATCGTCGGGTCCGATCCCCCGACTCTCGAGAAACGACGCGAACCGGTTCGCGTACTGTTGGAGCTGGCGGAACGTGTACGTACTCCGGTCCCCGTCCTCTTCGTCGATATAAAGAGCGATGTCGTTCTTCTCCGCTTCAGCCCACCGGTCACAGACGTAGTGAGCGATGTTGAACGTCTCGGGTATCTCCCAATCGAACCACTCCTCGGCCGCTGCTATCGTTTCGAATCCTCGTTCGTGAAAGTGGTAGTTCTCGAGTCGGTCGATTTCGTCCATTCTACTGAGAGAATTACGACTGCGCACATTAAGCGTTATTTAATATACCTTAGGTATCCGCGTCGGTGGCGAGCGGTCAGCGGTGACCGATGCCGGGGTCGGCCCCCGAAGCTAGTCGAATTGCGGGTCGCGGTCGTGCGTGAACGCCTCGACGCCCTCGAGCATATCGTCGGTCGTGGCCAGCAGGCCGAACGCCTGACTTTCCATCGCGATCGCCGTATCGAGGCTCGCGTTCTGGCCCTCGTTGATGACCTGTTTCGCCGCTTTGAGCGCCGTTTTCGGGCCGCTTGAGATGTTCGAGACGAACCCGTCGACGGTCTCTTCGAACTCGTCGGCCGGCACCGCCCGGTTCAGGATCCCCCAGTCGGCCGCGCGCTCGGCGCTGATCTGCTCGCCCTGGAAGACGAGTTCCTTCGTGCGCGCCTCGCCGACGAGGCGGACGAGCCGTTGGGTTCCGCCACCGCCCGGGATGAGCCCCAGATTGATCTCCGGGCTCCCCAGTTTCGACTCCTCGGTCGCGATGCGGATGTCACAGGCGAGTGTGATCTCGAAGCCGCCGCCCAGACAGAGTCCGTCGACCTTCGCGATCGTCGGCCGTTCGAACTCGTAGATGGTTTCGACGGCCTCGTCGACGCCCATCAGATCGGTCGGGTCGGCGGTCGTAAAGCCCGTGATATCGGCACCGGCGCTGAACGCTCGCTCGCCCGCCCCTTCGAAGGTGACACAGGACACTTCCTCCGTGTCGACCGTCTCGAGCAGCCGTTGAATCTCGTCGAGCATGTCCGTCGAGAGCGCGTTGAGTCGTTCCTCGCGGTCGAACGTGACCTCGAGGACGCCGTCGTCGTCGAGCGTGTGCGTGATGTAGTGGTAGGGCCCGCCGTCGCCGTAGTCGTAAAATCCTTCGCCGGCGTCCTCTCCGGTGCGGCCGTCCTCGACGAGTTCGACGAGGTAGTCGGCTGGCTCGTAGCGCGCCGCCCCGGTCTCCTCGTAGAGCGCTTCGACTTTCTCGAGCACCCGATCGAGGCCGAGCTTGTCGCCGGTCCGGCAGGTTCCCTCCGGGAGGCCGCCGCCGAGTCGCATCGCGATGTCGATGTCGTCGGGCTCCGCGACGCCCTTCCCGACGAGACGCGCCGCTTCGTTTACCATCCGAGCCTCGATCCGGAGCGTATCGAAGCCCTCGCCGTCGCCGGGTTCGTAGTCGACATCGCTGTCGACGGCTTCGCCGTCTCCTTGAGACGTCTCCGACGTCTCTCCGTCCTCGTAGTCGTAAAATCCCCGTCCGGTCTTCCGACCGAGGTCGTCGTTTTCGACGCGCGTCTCGACGCTCTCGGGGAGGGGTTTGTTCCACTGCTCACGGCTGTGTGCGAGCACGTCCAGTCCGCCGAAATCCGCGAGTTCGAACGGTCCCATCGGGTACCCTCGCCGGAATACCATGGCCGCGTCCGCCTGTCTGACTCCCGTCGCGTCCTCGTCGAATAACCACGCGGCTTCTTCCATGAAGGGGACGAGGACGTTGTTCACGATGAACTCGGGAACGTCCTTTCGGACGAGTACGGGCGTCTTGTCGATCGATTCGGCGAACTCGTACGCCGCGTCGACAACGTCGTCGTCGGTCTGTTCGCCGGAAACGACTTCGACCAGATCCATCTTCACCGGCGGGTTGAAAAAGTGCATTCCGCAGAATCGTTCGGGTCGATCGACGGCTTGCGCGATATCGCCAACCTTGAGACTCGAAGTGTTCGTCGCGAGGATGGTGTCGTCCCCCGCGGCGTTTGCAACGTCCTCGAACAAGTTTCGCTTCATCTCGAGATCCTCGGGAATGGCCTCGATAACGATGTCCGCGTCACTGACGGCCGCCGAAAGATCGGTTGTCGTATTTACGCGCTCGAGGACGGCGTCCGGATCGTCCTCGAGTTGCCCCTTCTCGGCGAGTTTCTCGACGCTCCACTCGAGTTGTTCGTAGCCGTCTTCGACGTACGACTCCTCGATGTCCCGAAGCGAGACATCGTAGCCGGCGATCGCCGCGAGTTCGGCGATTCCGTGGCCCATACTACCAGCTCCAAGCACTGCAACGCGCTCTATCTCATGTTGCATTGTGGTAGTAATTACGACAGCAGGTATTCAAGGTGACGGTTAGGTGAAAACCGGATCGCTCCGAAACCCGATCTATCGCGCACCGTCGGTATCTTCCATTGGCCGACGATATCGACGCTGAATTGGCTATCACTCGCTGTCGATACACGCTGAACCGAGAGTCCTCTCCTCTCGAGTCCGGCTGCTAATCATGCATCTTTGATGAGGTCCGCACCTTTCTCGGCGACCGCTATCGTCGGTGCGTTCGTGTTCCCGCTCGTGATCTGTGGCATCACCGACGCGTCGACGACGCGGAGGCCCTCGAGACCGTGGAGGCGGAGGTCGCTGTCGACGACGGCCTCTTCGTCGGTCCCCATCTTACACGTACAGGTCGGATGGTATCCGGAAACGGCGTTGTTTCGAATGTACTCCGCGATTCCCTCGTGGCTCTGGACGTCTTCGCCGGGTTTTATCTCCTTCTCTCGGTACTCCGAGAGAACGTCCGTCTCTCCGATGCGTCGCGCCCGGCGGATCCCTCTGACGAAATCGTCGACATCCTTTTCGTCGACCATGTATTTCGGATCGAGTATCGGATCGTCGTACGGGTCGTCCGATTGGAGCGTCACGCGTCCGCGGGCGACCGGGCGAAGCGGGAGGACCATGATCGAAAACCCTGCCTGCGGATCGGCTTCGGATCCCGGGGAGAGTCCGTACTGAATGTCCGGGGCGGGAAGCTCTGGCTCCGTCCGCTCGAACGCGCCGACCATGACAGTGTCGTATCGGGTTCCGCGTTCCTCGTCGTCCTCCACCTCGATCGGTTCCGGTGCGGAGCCGATCGATTTCGAACTTTCGTAGACGACCGGGACCCGGAGGTGATCCTGCAGGTTTCGACCGACCCCAGGGAGATCGTGTTTCACGTCGATGTCGTGGTCTTCCAAGTGGTCGGCCGGACCGATCCCCGAAAGCATCAGCAGTTGCGGCGTCTGTATCGCTCCCGCCGAAAGGATCACTTCTCCGGAGCGGTTGACTTCCGCCTCGTGCCGGTCGCCGTTCTGTTCGTACACCACACCTGTCGCCCGATCCCCGTCGAACGTGAGTTCGGTGACGTGTGCGCTCGTCTCGACGGTCAGGTTCGGCCGGTCGAGAATCGGCTTGATGAACGCCGCCGCGGCGCTGTGTCGGTGACCGTCTTTCGTCGTGGAGTGGTAGTAGCCGATTCCCTCTTGTTGTGAACCGTTGAGGTCCATGTTGAGCTCCAACCCGGCTTCTACCCCGGCCTCGACGAGCGTCTTCGAGAAATCGCTGGGCGTCCCGCGAGACACGCTCAGCGGCCCGTCGGTTCCGTGGTACTCCTCGTCCCCGTCGGCGTTCAGCGTTTCGGACTTTTTGAAGTACGGCAACAAGTCGTCGTAACTCCAGCCCTCGTTGCCCATCTCGGCCCAATTGTCGTAGTCGTAGGGGTGTCCGCGGACGTAGGCCATCCCGTTGATCACGCTCGAGCCGCCGAGGGCTTTCCCCCGCGGCCAGTCGATGGTTCGACCGTTCATCCCCGGCTGGGGTTCCGTGTCGAACTTCCAATCGAGTTCGGATCCCAGGACGTCCCACACTCGGGTGGGATCTTTCACCATATCCCTGTCTTCCGCTGGTTCACCTGACTCGAGCAACAGTACGTCGACGTCTTCGGATTCGGTCAATCGGCGGGCGAGTACACATCCGGCACTCCCACCACCGACGATCACGTAGTCGTACATGATAGACGTTCACAATCTACTTGGAACGGTAACTAATGGTTTGCGGTTGTCCCCGTAGATTGGTGGCAGATAGAGACAGACTGTGACATCTCCGCTGAGCAAGCCCGCAGAACACGAGAACTGACCGGTTTGGCGTTCGATCAGCGTACAGGCCACACCGTTGACAAAAGTATCAAGGTACTTCAGTCGGTACCTCCTACTTAACGGAGTAATCAATGTCCAAACACGAGCCGCCGGACGAGTCGACTAGCACAGTGTCTCGGTCGTTCTATCGGGAGGGAATGACGGACGGGCTCCCGATCGTACCCCCGACGGACGAGCGCATCGAGGAAATGCTCCGGGGTACCGATACGTCGCGCGACCACGTTCTGGGTCAGCTCGGCAACGATGATAGCCCGATCACCGTCGAGCAGTTGGCGTCGAACGCGGTGATGGCGGGCTGTCTGCCGACGTACATGCCGATACTCGAGGCGGGGATACGAGCGCTCGCTGACCCGGATTCGAACTCTATTCAGTTTTCCGTTAGTACGGGCGGCTGGGCGTACCAGTGGGTTCTGAACGGTCCCGTTCTCGGCGAATTTGGGCTTGCTGATGGGCGCGGGCCGTTCGGCCGAACCACCCGCGTCAATCGTGCAACTGCGCGAGCGCTCGGGATCGCCTATCGAAACACGACGAGCATCTATCCCGGCGAAAAAGACATGGGCGTGATGGCGAACCCGCTCAAGTTCGGCTTATTCCTCGCCGAGAACGAGTCGACCAGTCCGTGGGAACCGTACCACGTCACGCACGGCTTCGACGAGGAGGACAGCACGATCACGCTCGGCGGGCCGAACAGTTTCATCCAGTGGGAATCCGGGGCGGACAGCCCCGAAGCGATTCTCCGCGGGATGATCGAAAACACGCCACCGTCGATGGTCGGCGGGGAACAGCAAGGCGGCGATTTCGACCAAACGATTTTGCACGTGCTCAGCTCAACGGACCTCGAGACGCTTGCCGACGCCGGTCTCTCCAAACGGGAGGTTACAGAGTACATTGCAGATAACTCTCACATTCCGATCGAACGGTTCCAGAAAGGCGTTCTCTGGGACGACGCCCTGGACGATTACCACGGCGCGGTAGAGAGTCGACAGGTTCCCCAGATCAGCGGTCCCGAATACGTGAACGTCGTTGCCGGCGGGAGCGGTGAAAGCCAGTCCAACGTAGTTATCGGACCATCGATCGGCGGCCCGGTTACGAAGAAGATCGAGTTCCCCGACGAGTGGGACCACCTGGTCGCGGAGTACGATTTCGACGAGTGATGCACCGCTTGCGGCGTGGTGACTCGTTTCATACACCATTGTTACTTGTCACCAAAAACTATATGCCGCATGCGAGTGTTACTCTCTCATATGGGTCTCATAACGCCCTCTTCATCGGGGAATGATACCGAACAGAAACCGCTCGTCTCTCGAGTCGCCTCCTTGGAAGGCAAACACATCGGGCTGTACGATAACGGGAAGCCAGCGGCCGAACCGTTACTGACAGCCGTTCAAGAAAAACTCGCACAGCGGTATCCCGATGCGACGTTCGAATGGTACCACGTTGAACACTTAAACCAGATCAAGAACGACGACGAACAGGAGAGCGTCGTCGACTGGGCCGAGAACGTCGACATCGGCATCGGTGCGATCGGCGATTGTGGCTCTTGTACCAAGTTCCTCGCGTGGGGTATCGAACTCATCGAGGACGCCGGAACGCCCGGCGTCGGCCTTATCGACGAAGGGTTCGAACTCGACTACCAGTCGAACGCCGTCGAGCGCGGCCGTCCACTTCGATACAAGAAGACGCCCGTTCGATGCGAGACGACGGATCTCGATCGAGTTCGTGAGGAAGTGAGCAACGAAGTCGTGGACGGGATCGAAGAAGAACTAACCCGGTCGCTGAACGACAAAGAGCGCGCAGAGCAAGTAGCGCAGTAACCACCGCAACCAGGAGAGACCATGTCTAATCAAACACAAAAAGAGCAGTCGCTAGAGGAGATCAACCGATCACTGTACGAACAAGGGCTAACGGACGGCCTTCCGGTCATACCACCAACGGACGAGCGGGTGGAAGAAATGTTGCGCGGCACCGACAACCCGCGGGACCACGTTCTCGGGGAAATCGGAAACAATGACAATCCGCTTACCGTCGAGAAGTTGGCGTCGAACGCGGTGATGGCCGGTTGTCTGCCGACGTATATGCCGGTACTGGAAGCCGGGGTTCGGGCGCTCGCCGATCCGGATTCGAACTCCATCCAGTTCTCGGTCAGTACCGGGTCGTGGGCCTACCAGTGGATCGTCAACGGCCCCGTTCAAGACGCCCTCGATATCGAGAGCGGCTCCGGAGCGTTCGGTCCGAGCTTCCACGCTAACCAGACCATCGCACGCGCCCTCGGGATCGCCTACCGGAACACCGCGAAGATCTATCCCGGCGAAAAGGATATGGGCGTAATGGGGAATCCCGCCAAGTTCAGCTTCCTCGCCGGCGAGAACGAAGATAGTAGTCCGTGGGAGCCCTACCACGTCACGAACGGCTTCGACGAGGAGGACAGTACGATCTCCCTCTCCGGACCGAACAGCTGGGTCCAGTGGTTCCCACACGAGAACAGCGCTCAGGACGTCCTTCGTGGGATGATCGACAACACGCCGGAGTCGATGCGCGCAAGTAGCGGAGAAGATCTGAACGCCACGATCACTCACTTCGTCAATCCCTACAATGCCGAAGAACTCGAGAAAGAAGACCTGAGCAAGGAAGAGATCAAGGAGTACATCGTCGAGAACTCCTACCGGAAGACCGACGGCACGTCCAACTCGATGCTCGACACCGATAAGGTCGTTCCGCGGCAGGTCAGACAGTACGATGACACCGACTCCATCAACATCGTGGCCACGGGCGGAGCCGGCCGCGTCAACGCCATCGCGGGGACCTCCATCGGCGGCCCGGTCACGAAGAAGATCGAGTTCCCGGACGAGTGGGACTCGCTGGTGGAGGAGTACTCGGTCGAACGCAACTGGGTCCCAACCGAGGGATTCTACGAGTAACCCGCAACGATTTGCCCAATAGGGTAGTCGGTGCTACCTTCCCTTTGACGGTGTGAAGGGATACCAGCCCGTGATCCCAACTTCGTGTCCTTCAACCAGACACCTTCTCTTTCGGGACGGTATCCATTCCCACCAGTCTTTCTCCGAAGTAGCAAGCGACGCGTATCGCTCACGGATCGATTAGTTGGACCGTCCTCGTCGTCACCACTATCCCGAAAAAGGAGTCCGGTTCGAAAATCGGCCGATTGGGATCGTTACCGTCGATGTGCGACTATCGATTCGCGACGTTACGGACAGACAAGGATTTTGCGTTCCTCGTTATCCTCGCTGAGGAGTGTTTCGAATCCCTCGTCAACGACGTCCTCGAGGCCGATACGTGAGGTGACGTACTTATCGGCGTCGAGTTCACCGGTCTCGAGCTGGCGAAGTACCGCGTTATATTCCTTGGTGACCCGTGGTCCCAGTTGGTGGGACGTCGAGCCCGAGATCGACCGTTGGGAGCCAACGAGACTCTGCGGTGAGATCTCGACGTCATCGCTGAACACGCCGATGACGGTCGTGTGGCCGTTCGCGCGCGTCGACTCGATGGCCTGATTGAGCGTTGCTTGGTGACCGACGGCTTCGAACGCGACGTCGACGCCTGTTCCGGTCTCTTCGCGAACGCGTTCGACCGGGTCTTCGTCGGTCGGGTCGATTACTGCGTCTGCGCCGAACTCTCTCGCTACCTCCTGGCGCGACTCCTGGGGCTCCGAGACGTAGATCGGTCCCGCGCCCGTCGACTTCGCGAACTGGATTACGCCTAATCCGATCGGCCCGGCACCGACGACCATCGCGCTGTCGCCGATTCCTAACGGGGATTCGCGGACGGCGTGCAGGCCGACGCTGACGGGTTGAGCGATAGCCGCCTCTTCGGGCGAGACGCCCTCCGGCAGGACGATCGCGTTGTCGGCGCTTTCTACCACTTTCTCCGCGTACCCGCCCGGCTGGGCCGAGGTCGCATTCAAGTTCTGACAGAGGTTGTAGAGCCCGTCTTCGCAACACCAACACTCCATACAGGGCGTGTGTGGGCTGAGAACGACGTCCGTCCCGACTTCGATATCGACGTCCTCGCCGGTTTCGATAACCGTTCCGCCGACTTCGTGGCCGAGCGTCACGGGTAGTTCAGCGTCTCCGTGGAGTCCTTCTGTATAAAAGTGGAGGTCGGACCCACAAATCCCACACGCCGCTACGTCTACTAGTATCTCGCCTGTTCCGGGGGTTGGCTCGTCAACGTCTTCGACAGTCATATCTTCTGTACCGTAGAAGAGTGCAGCTCTCATGTGCTATAACTCACATCATTTATTATTAAATGTGTTGATTAGGGCAACCCGTACGTCAATCCTGCACCGCTATGACGGCGGCTGTCGCACGTCTTCAGATATAACCCACCAAGTTGTAGGTGCTTGACTGGCGGCGGTCAGTGGCGGGGTCGCGGACCGCATCAGCTACAGCTACCGCACGCGATGTCTCCCGCTTTCCGCCAGTTACGATGGAATCGCCCTCCAGTCTGACGGTTTTCTCACGTCCTGGATCACTCAGCTCGGGGGTTCAAAATATCATGTCGTCAACGGTGGTTTGTTCAGGCAGCAGAATTTCCATAGCTAAAGACGGATGCTGGCCAAACTTGTAATTCTCCAAGGGTTTCACCTATGGAAACGCTGCTGGCCGATCAAACCACGGCTAGCGACAAAATGATTACGCCGTCTTGGAATCTGCTGTTCTCACAGCCGGTAGGCGGTCGGATCGTGTCTGCGGTGCGGTCGCTGTCTGGCGATAGCTGACGCTCATGGAGGGCCTCGGTCGGCCACTGAGGGCCGCCGGTCCGGCGGCCCTCAGATCTCTCTCTATGCGGTCACACCCGGTGGATCGTACACTTCTCTCCGATCAAGCATATGGTAGATCGACACCAGCAGCTTCCGAGCCGTTGCCACGATTGCTTTTTGTGAGTTCTTTCGGCTTGCTAGCCGGTCATAAAACCGACTCAGATACTCGTCGTTACAGGTATGGACTGCGGTGTTTGCTGCTTGGACGAGCAGCCATCTCACACGACCTGATCCACGTTTTGAGATACTCCCTTCGATCCGCGAGTCACCTGACTCGCGGATCACCGGGTTCAATCCGACGTAACTGACGACCGCTTTGTCACCGTCAAACCGGCTGATATCACCCAACTCCGCGTAGATAGTCAACGCTGTGAAGTAACTCACTCCGGGAATACTCATCAGCAGCTGGGTCTCCTTTAGAGACCCAGCGCGTTCTTCAATCGTCTTCTCAAGCTTCTGAATCTCTTCGGTGAGCGACTCGATCAGGTCGAGATACGACTCAAGCAACGTGTCCCACGGCGTCGGGATCGAGAGTTCCCGCAGGAACTCTCGTCCCTCCACATTCAGTGGTTTCACGTCCTCAGTGATGCCGTGATCGGAGAGGAGTCCGTGAACCTTATTGGCGTATTTGGTACGGTTTTCGACCAACGTCTGTCGCCCGCGCACGAGTGCGCGGGCTTCCCGTACCTCCTCGGTCGGAACATAGCTTTCAGGCACCGAGTTCAACCGTAACATCCGCGCGAGTTCTTTCGCGTCCACGCGGTCGGTTTTCTTGTCAGTGTCTGCGATCTGATTGATCTTTTTCGGATGAGCGACGGTCACATCCAAGTGCTCTGACAGCGTATCGTGGATGTGGTAGTAGTTGGAGGTCGCCTCAATCACGGCTTGTGCGCCGGCGTACCGCTGGGCGAGGTCGTCGAGGTTCGCGTTTTCGACGCGAACCTCTTCGACGATCATCCCAGCCTCATCCATTACTGCCACCTGTGCGTACCGTTTGTGGACGTCGATTCCGAGGTACATGGTTTGTTCACCCGGGACGCCAGTGCGTGAAGCAGAGATTCACCTATTCGGGCTTTCCCGGATGCCGCGGCGCGCGGCATCCGGGCTGTCACGCCCATGACTCGGCTTCTTTCGCACACGGACCAGTCAACAGAACGTGCTCTGTGGCACGAAATCCTTGTCGGTCTCTTGCGCCCCATATCTTGTTTCACGCTCTCATGGAGTAGCAGCGTTTCCATCGAGTCAACAGAGCCAAAATTCATTCCGCTCCATCGATAGTAGACGGAACCAGCTTTTTATTGACCGACGCCAAGATAGGTGTGGACAGCATTCTTTTCCTCGATTTCGTCAACGAAAGCAATCGCGAAATCTTCCATCGTGATATAGCTGTCACCGTCTTCATTAGTGACCAGTCCTCCTTCAGCGGTTCGATATGCTCCAGTTCGCTCACCAGGCTCAATGATTGCGGCAGGTCCGACGTATGTCCATTCAAAATCGTTGAATTCGCGGAGAATTTCGAATGCATCGATCGCTGCTTGTGCGACTGGCTTTGACTCCTCGGGAAAGTTCTCGGTCTCGATCAATCGTGTTTCCGAATCCACTTTGAGGCCACCAGCGCCACCAGTCCAGACGAGTCGATCGATAGTGGTTTGTTGCAGTCCTTCGATAACTGCCTGCATCATCTCTGAAAGGACGTCGGGAGACTCGTCTCCGTTCGGGCCAAGCGTGGAGGCGACTACATCGTGAGCTGTCGCAAGTTTCGCGACGTCATTTGCCTCAGTGGCATCCCCCGACATTTCAACAAGGTTTGGATCATCGATTCCTTCAACGGTCCCACTACGAGAAACGCCCGTTACGTAGTGTCCTCGTTCGAGGAGTTCTTCTGTTACTCGAGTACCAATACGTCCGCTAGCACCGTATAGAAGCACATCCATATTGGAAAGCACTCTCGGCTTCATATTAGTCTTTTTGATCAAAATATCCTGGTCAGGATTACTATTCATTCCGTTGTTATGGTCTCCTCAAGCAACCCGATCACTAGTGCTTGCGTAACAGTCTCATTTCGATTTGCGACCGCATCACTACCAGTGTCTTGGCTGGAAAGCGCGATTGCGGCATCCCCGACACCGAGACCCACGCGCAGTGGAAGACGTGCATAGAGATCGGCCAATCCTACCGCTGCGACCGCTGCTGGTGGAGAAAAAATCAGCGACGATACCATCTGTTGTTCGCATCAAGGTGCGCAATACTTGCTCTGCCATTACCGGCCACGAAAGTGCGCTAAGCCGTTTCCAAACAGGCCAGACTAGCTTCTGATAGTCACGATACACGCTCACCCTATGATATTTTTAGGGTTTGATAAATAGCCTAGGATACCAGCAGAATCTCTACTCCCTTCAAGGGGGGCCTCACTCACACCTTATCCGTGGTCTTTTCCTCACCGGTCAAATGAACCACTCGAGCATTTTGCGGTCATCATCAGAGCGTTCGACAATGTGTTTCTTCGCTCCTCTCTACTTTCAAAGAGAGGATCCTGCCTATCAAGGAAATTGAATCCGACACTTCCGGCACGAATCACGAGAACACTTGATCTGGGCCACAGTCCTGATACCGGAGTGAACGCGTATCCGGACTACCGTACGAAGCCGCTCAGGGATGACCCACTTCCTCGAGATAGGGAGGAATGTCACGCGTCCGACTGGGTGTCTGCCGTGGAAGTTCTGTTTGCCAGGTCAGTTATTATCTGCGCCTGCCGTTCGACGTGCTCGAGGTTCCGTACACCGACGCTCCGCATGTCCACTGTCTGTCCGACGAAGTACAGCGTTGTTGGGAGGATCCCAACATCGTATTCCTCTCGCAAGCGGTCAGCACCGTCTTCCACGCAGATTGACCCGAGCCCGACCGTCTCGTCAACGGCTGAGAGTTCGTGGAGTTGGCTGAGCGTCTCGGCCATCTCTGCACAGGGGGTGTTTTTCGGCTTCCACACGTATATCACTGCAGCGGCGTGTTCCATAAGGAAGCCCTGAATGTCTTCCTGATGCAGCGGGACGAAGTTTTCTGGAGCACCGGAGGACGTCGGTGGGTTTTCGAGCCGATCAAATACCCGCGCCGCCACCAGGATGTCCTGTTCGCTCATTTCCTCGACGAACTCGGCGATAGTCGTTACAGTGGCGAGAAAGTCGTCGTCGCCGTCGTCGATCACGTTTGAGTTCTCCCAGTCGGATTTGTTTCGGGTGTTTTCGTCCTCGAGAACGTCCGCGCGGCGGGCAGCGAAGTCCTCGGTGGGGGTGATCTGACCGTTGGCGTCTTTAACAACGTCGGCGTTGATCAATCGCTTGAGAATTTTATTGGCATCCATGTCAGCGGGATACTGTCGATTTGTCTAAAACTCTTCGGGTCGGAAGCGAAACGGCATTGAGTTCACAATCACATTGTCGGTACGCTCGCCGTATTGTCTGCTTACGGGTCGGTGCGAGACGGACGATTCGGGTTCGTCACGTCGACGCCTTGTGCAGCTCTGTCATTGAATCCTGGTTCGGCCTGCTGAAATGTCGTTCCAGGGTTTCTATAGAAGTTCTCTATTATCGCTCCTGAAAACACCAATAATTCATCATATCCTTTCAAGGGGTGCCGGAGAATCAAATCACGGATGGAGAACGACTTTGACTCCCTGCCGGTCAGCTTCGGCGGCAAAAGCCGCTTCGAAGTCGTTCATCTCGAATCGTGGCCCGACGACGGGCGACAGATCGATCGCGGGCGCGATCGCGAGCGTCCGGCGCCAGTCCGACTCGCGGCGGGCATTGACCGTTTGGACCGAAATCTCCTCCTTTAGGAGGTCGTTGAGGCCGAACGGGACGCGCTCGGCACCATGATAGACGCCGATCTGGACGAGTTCGCCGCCCGAGCGGATGCTCGACTCCGCGAGTCGGAGCGCAGATTCGTGGCCGGACGCCTCGAGGAACACGTCGGCCGAATCGTCGAGCGCGCCCTCTGTAACGTTTCGCGTCGACGTGGCGCCCATCTCCTCGGCGATCGGGAGCCGCGTCCCCTCGTCGACGTCGGCGCCGATCATCACTATCTCGCTCGCACCCGCTTCGCGCGCTGCGAGCAGCGCGCTTAACCCCGCCGATCCGGGGCCGGTGATTGCGACGCGATCCCCAACCTCGAACGATGATGCCTCGATCCCGTGGACCCCGATGGCGAGCAACTCGAGGAATACGCCCTCGTCGACCGTAATTTCCTCGGGGAGCGTGTAGAGGTTGCGCGCGGGCACTACCACGTACTCCGCGAGCGCGCCGGGCACCTCGGTGTCGATCCCGATCGCCTTCCGGCCGTGCGGCGAGAATCCGGTTTCGTTCGTGCAAAGATTGCTGTGTCCCTCCCGGCAGTTCCGGCACCGCCCACAGGAGATCCGCGGCTCGACTGCGACGCGCTCACCGCCCTCCCAGCCCTCGACGCGCGGTCCTACGGCGTCTACCACACCCGCGAATTCGTGGCCGAACACCTGTGGGAGGTGTGGCTTGTAACGGTGGTAGGACTCCTCCCATCGGTAGAACGGGGCTTCGACGCCGCCGTCGATGCCGACGGACCTCACGGCGATCCGCACTTCGCCCTCTCCTGGGTCCGGGATCGGTCGTTCCGCGAGATTCATGCCTTCGGTCGCCTCCCGCTTCTCCAGCACCGTCATCTTGCCCGTAGTCGCCATTGTGGAACCTAATTTGTGGGAGCATAGTTACTTCTTTGGGGGTGGATAGCAGGTGGGGCTGGTTGATGTTGAATACTATCTCTAACCCACGTCAGCTTGGTCCTTCTCGAAGCCAGTCATTTCAATCCTGACGCAAAATACGGAACTCAACAATAGCGAGAATCCTTCGCTCAGCACCGAAAAGACGCACCCATTCCTGACGACGTCGACCACCGCACGAAACTCGAGACGGAGAGTTAGGTGTCGGTCCCGACCGAGACCCGCGGATCCAAGACGCTGTAGAGGATATCGACCAAGAAGTTGCCGATGATGATCATGGCCGCGAGGATCGGGAAGAGAACCTGAATCACCGGGAAGTCACGAGCAAAGGTCGCATCGATGATCAGCAGTCCCATTCCCGGCCAGTTGAAAATCAGTTCGACCAGAACAGCTCCGCTGATGATCGTCGTGAATTGGACTGGAAGTACCGTGACTATTGGGAGCGACGCGTGCCGCGTCAATCGCAGGAGACGCCTTCCCCGCGGGATGCCCTTGACCCGATGAAAGAACATGAAGTCTTGGCCGCTCACTTCGATAATGCTGGATCGCATTATCAGCGTGGAATAGTAGACCCCAGTGAGCGTGAGCGTCAGGAACGGGAGCGTGTAATGCCAGAGGAAGTCCCAGGTGAGGAATATTGACGTGGGATCACTCTCGTACGTTTCGGGACTGACCAGTCCGCCGGTCGGGAACACGTTGAACAAGCCACCGGCGAACAGCGTGAGGAGGACGATGCCCATGAAGAACTGTGGAACCGTCCCGAACATCGTCGGAATAACGATACCCCACTTCTCGAGACTAGACCCGACTCGCGTTCCAATGACCGCACCGAGGCTGGATCCCACGATGACGTTGATCAGCAGCGCCGGCAGCAGCAGGATGAGCGAGTTTATTAGCCGGGGTCTTACCACGTCGTAGACCGGCTGTCCGTACTGGTGAGAGATACCGGTCTCACCTTGTGCCAGATTGACCATGAAGTCGATGTACTGCATGTATAGCGGCTGATCGAGCCCCCACAGTTCCCTGATTTCTTGGACCGCTTCCTCATCGGCACCGGAAGCAGTCAGTTGGGTAAGCGTGTCGCCAGGCATCAGTCTGAGGAAGAAGAAAATGAGCGTAACCGACAAAAAGATCAGTATGACCGTCAAGAAACTTCGCTGGATGAGATACTTAAAATTCATCGTGACTCCTCCTCCTCGGCTGTTTTGAGGTCCTGTTCGTGTAGTTGCCTATCAGTATTCATATCGATGGATTGGTCGTGGTCGTAGTGTAAGTGGCATTTTGCCTGGTGGGTTTCGCTTGTGGGATAGAGAACCGGGTCGGCATCACAGATGTCCATCTGGTCGGGACAGCGATCCTTGAAATTACATCCGGCTGAGAGATTCACTGGGTCGGGCGGATTACCCGAAACGTTCGACCGCGTCCGGTCGTGGTCGGGATTCGGGACCGGGACCGCTTGGACAAGCTCCCGCGTGTACGGGTGCTCGGGCTCATTGAGGAGTTCTCGCGTTGGTGCGCTTTCAACGACCTTCCCGAGGTACATTACGTTGAGATTCTGGCACACGTACGACACCGTCGAGATGTCGTGGGAGATGTAGATGACGGACACCTCGTTTTCGGTGGCGAGTCTCTTGAGCAAGCGCAGAATGGCGACCTGCGTCGACACGTCCAGCATGGACACCGGTTCGTCCGCGAGGATTACGTCCGGATCGACGATCAACTCGCGGGCGATCGCTACCCGCTGTTTCTCTCCGCCTGACAGCTGATCCTCGTACATATCGAGGTACTGCGATGGCGGGGTCAAATTGACTTGCTCCAGCACCTCGTGAACGCGGTCATCATCCTCTTCTATCCCGTGTATCGAAAGGGGTTCCGTGAGGGCGCGTCGAACGGTGAATTTCGGGTTCATCGCCTCGTAGGGGTTCTGGAAGATGATGCGCACCCGCCTGCGGTATTCGTGCCAGTCCTCCTTGCTGAAATCGGACGTCGGGTTGCCGTTGAAGTAGATCTCACCTCCCGTTGGTTCGTGGAGGCCGATAAGCGTCTCCAGTAGCGTGGTTTTCCCGCAGCCACTTTCGCCGATGACGCCAGTAATCTCGTTGCGGTGGAATGTGAGGTCTACCCCGTCTACGGCCTTGACGGGTTGCGTCGAACTACCGGTCAGTTTGTTTTGCAGTACCTCGATCGGCGTTGTCTCCTGGTTGTAGTATTTTTCCAGTCTGTCAGTCCTGAGGATCGGGTCAGTTTCAGTCATTGTTCACCTCGGCGTGTCGTGTCTGATCAGATGCGAGTTCGTCCATTTCGTGGCTCCGGAAACAGGAGTTTTGGTGTTCTCGGTCCCCCTGGGTTGGTTCCAGCGGCGGGGTGTTCACTCGGCACTCAGATTGCGCCCAGGGACACCGGTCGGCGAATGTACATCGGGTTACATCGCCGGACATGATCGGCGGATCCCCTTCGATGGTGGTGAGTTCCTGATCCGGATATCGGATGTCTGGGAACGTCTTTTGGAGGAGGATCGAGTAGGGATGTTTCGGATTGTAGAACAAATCGTGGGTCGTCCCAGTCTCGGCGATCTGTCCACCATGCATGACGGCCATTGAATCACATTCCTCGAAGACGAGCGAGATATCGTGTGTGATCATCAGGATGGCGACGTCCGTTTCTGCTTTGATCTCCTGAAGGTGGGCCATGATCTGGTCCTGCATGATCACGTCGAGCGCAGTGGTCGGCTCGTCAGCGATGATCAGGTCGGGTTCCAGTAACAAGGCGAGCGCGATGATGACCCGCTGTTGCATCCCTCCGGAGAACTGGTGAGGGTACTCATCCATCCGTTCGGGGGGTAACCCGACGATATCGAATAGTTCCGCGAGTCGATTGAGCGTTTCCTCTTTGGACCAGTCAGTATGGTACTTTCCGAGGTCGATCGCCTGCTTGCTGATCCGCATCACGGGGTCGAGGCTGTTCATCGACGCTTGGGGAATCATGGAGATGTTTTTCCATCGGATCTGGTCGTTGAACTCCTTATCGTTGAAGTCTTGGATCTCCTTGCCGCGAAACTTGATCTTTCCATCGGTGACCTCGCCGTTGGAGTCCAGTGCACCGATAATGGACTTCGCAAGCGTACTTTTTCCACAGCCGCTTTCGCCGACTAAGCCGCGATACTGCCCCTTTTCAACCGCAAATGAGGCATCGGTGACGGCGGCAATGTCCCTCTGTTCAGTGTGGTACCGGATGGTCAGGTCTTCGATCTCGAGTATTGGATCTGTCATAGAGCCTCAGCCTCCGTCTCAACTTCTTGCATTCGTTCGTACTCTCGTCCGAGAAGATATGTCGCTAGGATTGTCCACGAAATCATCATCCCTGGTGGAAAGGACCACCACCATGCTTCAAGCAGGAATCCCGAATTGTACGCGTTCCTGATCATGACGCCCCACGACGGGATAAAGGGATTAAGGAACCCGAGAAAGGCGAGCCCTGCCGCGAGGAGGATGGAAATACCCATCCCCAGCGCGAGAAACAGAATGATCATCCCGACCATGTTAGGGAGGATGTGGTTTACTATGATGTGGAAGTCGCTTGCGCCACTTGCCTTAGCTGACTTAACGTAACTTCGCTCTTTGATCTGTAATACCTGTGAGCGGAAGATACGAGAGTTTCCCCGCCACAGCAACGCACCGATAAGGAAGATGGTCGTCCAGAATCCGATTCCGAGGAAGCCCAGTAACACGACCGCAAAGGGGATGAACGGGATACCGTAGAGGATATCCACGATCCTCATTATGGTTTCGTCTATCCATCCTCCATAGTAACCTGCGGTGGTCCCAGCCGTCAATCCTATTGAGACGATCAAGAGACCGCCTAATATGCCAGTCAATAACGTTGGTCTGGCTCCATACATGAGCCTTGAAAGGATATCGTATCCCCCCTCGGTGGTTCCAAGGGGATGGCTGGTGGACGGTGATTCTAGGCGGAGCAGTTCGTCGTTAGCGTTGTAGTGACGTACATCGTACTCGTACGGCATCAATGTCTCTCCGAATGCCGCTAGGAATCCAACGAACAGGAGAAACAAGAGCGACGCCTGCATGAGTCGATTCCCACGTATTTCGCCAGCGAAGTCCGTCAGACCATCCAAGATGAGATTGCTCTCAAACCACTCATTCACTGTATTCGTCAGGCTCCGCATCAAATTTCCTGATTTACTTGACATATTATGTACGTTGTGGCGAGTATCGGAACATTATTCGATTCTAGTATGCGTCGTGAATCTCCTCAACACATGGCCACTCATCCGGGTGGTCCATCGTCGATTCGCCCTGTGTCCACCGAGGCGTCAGATCCTTGTCTTCGGGGTACCGCAGCCGCCCATCGCCGTCCCATGTATACCCCGCGTCACTCAGCGTCTCCCTAGCTATCTCCTCGCTACCTTCCGGGGATGGCGCGATCTGTGTCATCCCTTCATCCGGGTATTCCGGATTGGTATCGGAGAAGATGTTCGATTCGAGGATTGCATGGGAGTCCCCGTACTGTGCGACCACATTCATCTCCGCACGATCGAGTGCCTGGGAGCACGCCAGTCGCATCTCTCGGAATTGGAACGGTGGGAAACTCATCTGCGGATAAATATGATACGCGGACATCGCCTCCCCCGACCCGGTATACACGTGATCCATTTCTTCAAGCTCTCGAATCTGCCCCGCACTTGGTTCGGCGAATACCGAGAGTTCTCCCTGCTCGAAGTCCCGGTAAGCCGCCTGTCCATCGGTGTACCCGAGTAACCGAAGTTCCTGATTCGGCGTTTCGAAGTGATCCTCAAACGGCGTCAGCAACGCAAACTGCTCTACCTCAAAAGTATCTAGTTCATACGGACCCGATCCGACTACCTCGTCCGTCTCGAACGATATACTCGGGAGATTCGAGAAGTCGCCATCCAACTTTTCTTCCCAGACATCCTTCGGTAGAATGCCGAAGCCGGTAATGTCGCCCCGTTCCATGAATGTTGGCGTCGATTCCGCGAAGTTCCACTCCACCGTTTGCTCGTCTATCACCTCGATCGAATCGATGGGCCAGAGTGTATCAGCCCCAACATAGTTATCGTACGGGGAGTAGTAGAGTTCCCACGTGTACTTCACGTCCTCGGCAGTGATCTGTTCCCCGTTGTGAAACGTTGCGTCCCTGAGGGTGATCGTGACCGTCCGGAATTCGTCAGTGACTTCGCTGTCCTCCGCGAGCACAGGTTGAAGATCGTAGTTCTGGTCGCGCCTATATAACGGCGAATAGATCAGGTTCGCCCAATCCGAATGATTGGGAAAATCGATCATCGGGTGGTTTCTGGTCCGCAACGTGATCCCATCGACTTCTATTGACGGGGTGACATCCCCCGCCGCCTCCAGATTGGTCCTGAAATCGTAGTTGTATCCGCTAATTCCCTGCTCGCCCAACAGCTCCTCGTCAGCGACGATATGGTCCGTATTCACCGCCTCATACGCCATCAACGCCGTTGTGAGCCACTGGCCGATGTCCTCGGAGAATATCTGCATAGCTTCCGTCGTCGCTTCTTCGAATTCCTCCTCGGTCTCGGCGAAGCGCGCATCCTCCATGAGCTGTGAGTATTCACAGTTGTGGTACTGAGTCGGATTGTATCCGTCTACGTTACCCGCATACTGGATGTGGTACTGGTCCCCGAGAGTGGTCGGGTCCAAGTTACCAGGGCTGGGACTGTTCGCATCCGTGTACAGGTGTGCGTTGCGTGAGTCATGGGTCCGTTCTTCGTAAAGCGTAAGGAATTCCTTCGCACGGGGCTCAACAGAAATTCCGAGCCGATCCGATAAATTATTCGCGGTAATATCGGCCATATCTCGTTGTATCTCTGAAAAGTTCCCGAGCCCTTCAGCGAATTCGATGAAGAGTTCTGGGACACGTTCTCCACCGTCATAATCGTCGCCACCAACACAGCCTCCAACCGAGACCGCACCAGCGCTAGCCAATGAGGCTAAGCAGGTTCGCCGATCAATACTCTGCTCTGTTGTGGTATCTTCTACCATGGCCATACCGATTAGTTCATGAATAATAAACATTTGGATTGTATATGATAAACTGCGAGATGTGCTGAATCGATACTCGACGATCACGACTGTTGGGTTCGAGTCAGACAGTATCTCAAAGGACAAGACTGCGCCAGATCGGACCACGCTCGGCCGTGCGTGCCCACTCCTCAGTCGTCTCCGGGTTGGACGCCGAATTCCCCATATATGTCACCTGGATGGGGGCCGTCGTTCGGTTCCACGTCTTGGCGCTCGACGATGTTGGGGACAACCGACTCGTCGATTTCGTCCACCCCGGGATGATTGATCTCGATCAAGTTCCCCGAGGGATCGCGGATGTACCACTGCACGGTCCCTGTGGGGAGATAGTAAACTGGTTGGTGGCCGTCGACAATCTCGGCACCAGTCCGGTCAGTGAACGGTTCTACAGTAGCACTGTCATAGTTGCGAACTCCCTCATAGACAGGCTCGAACTCGTCGACGTGCAGCGCGAAGTGACTGACCTCTGCTGGAGACGAGGAGTCATTAAGGAGGTGTAACTGGGCATCGCCGATGCCGAACCACCTAACGGGGATGTCCCAGTCTGGCGTCGGTAACTCCTCGACGTTGAAGACCTCCTGATAGAATTCGGCGGTCTCGTCGAGGTCGTCAACTACGATTGTGACGTGAGAGTATTTCACTCCAACCATCACTATTGTTTTGGTGGAAGGGGACTTAGGTCTTTACCCCATCCATTCTAGTTTAGTGACTGTCTGAGACCAGGATTGTGCCGAGATTGCGTCGAATCTGAGCGCGCTTGTCCTGCGATGACTGCTGGCCCAGAACGCCACGCAACGCTCCGCCGTGTCTCTTGGCAAAGGCGGCGCACTCACGAGCGCGAGTGCGCCGCCGTTCCAGAACCATCGCTATACAGTCGGGCCGGTTCGGCCCGCCTCGTCAGGCGAGTTCGTTACCAGAACTCGACTGACTTTACCTGCTCACGTAACCGCGGTCGGTGTGGATTTGGATCCCGTGACGACCGCAGCAATAGCACATCGAGATCGACGAAGTCGAGGCAGATGATCCTCTATCCCGGCCCGAGGATCATCGCCGCATGCTAGACGAAAAGGTCGTTAACGACGCGGTCGAGTTCAGCAGCAGGAACGGTATGAAGCTGAGCCAGCGTGTAGTTGTCGGAGTACGTCCCGAGAGTGCTGTCAGTATCAGCCTTGGTAGATTTCTGATCGACAGCGGCTTGGAGGGGCGTCTGCCGGATGATCCCGGAGCCGAAGCCACAGTTTCGACTCCGGGAATCGGAATCTCCGAGAGGAGATTAAGCGCTAAGCTTTCAAGTAAGAGGCCGTAAGAACGGCGTCTGGATGGCATATGAACTGCACAATACCCACCTGGGCGCTTTCTGAGAATGTAACCTTGTCAGTCCTGACTACCCCTTGACTCGATGGGAACTACCGATTGTGCATCTCGGATCGCCATTTGATATTGTCAATTATTTACATATTCTTTAAATATATGTTAAAGTCTATAGCAGTAAAATTCATATAGAATACTTAAAGATATTATACTGCCCCAGTTCCAGATGGAAATTATGACAATAGTACAGCTGTAAAAATAAGCCGTATATCTTGATACAATGGTATTCTAACCCAAATGTGAATGGGAAACAATAGCACAAATCATTTGATGGAGACAAATGGGTCTCGAGAGTCATTTAGCCCCTATAGAACTGGTTCAACTGAAATCGGTGCTGGATCGTGTAAGTCCGATTTATTCGGATCTAGTTCCGGAGACCGCTTGGAGGAGAAGTAGCTCAATACGATGTGAACAGTCTTCTTCGAGACGGGTTCGCTAGAAGTAGGGAGATTCGTGATCGGTGGTTAGTCGTTCGTCGCGGCCTCGAGCGTACCCGGGTCGGCAACTCGGTCGAGGTCCTCGAGGTATTCGTCGACGTCGAGTGCGGCTTTGCTCCCCATGCCGGCGGCGGTGACGGCCTGCTGGTAGTGGTAGTCGACGACGTCGCCGGCACCGAATATACCGGAGACATCGGTTTCGGTCTGGCCGGCCCCGTCGCCGCCGTTCGTCTTGAGGTAGCCGTCGGCGTCCATCTCGACGCCGGTGCCCTCGAGGTACTCCGTGTTCGGCGTGTGGCCGATGGCGAAGAAGACGGCGCCGACGTCGAACTCGAACTGGTCGGTTTCGGGATCGTCGAGTCGGTCGGTGGGGTGGCCGGCGTCGTGTTGGGCGAGGGTGACGTGGTCGACGCCTTCTTCGGGCGAGCCGTGGATCTCGAGGAGTTCGGTGTTTTTCATGATCTCGATGTCGCCGTCCTCGACCTGCTCGTGGACGCGGTCGACCCAGTACTGTTCGGCGCGGAACTCCTCGCGGCGGTGGGCGATGTAGACGGTGTCGGCGAACTTCGTGAGAAACGAGGCTTCCTCCATGGCGGCGTCGCCGCCGCCGACGACGAGCATGTCCTCGTCGCGGAAGAACGCGCCGTCGCAGGTCGCACACGTCGAGAGGCCGTAGCCCATCAGTTCCTCTTCGCCGGGAACGCCCAACGTCCGCGCACTCGCGCCGGAGGCGGCGATGACGGCGTCGGCCGTGTAGACATCGCCGTTGGTCAACTCGACGCGGAACGGACGGCTCGAAGCGTCGACGTCGGCGATAATGCCGTTTTTCAGTTCGGCGCCGAACTGCCTGGCCTGCTCTTTCATGTTGTTGACCAGCTCGGGGCCGCCGATGCCGTCGGGGAAGCCCGGGTAGTTCGCGACGTCGGTCGTCAGGGTCAACTGACCGCCGGGCTCGTCGCCCTCGATGACCAGCGGATCGTTGTCGCCGCGGCCGGCGTAGATCGCGGCCGTCAGCCCGGCGATTCCCGTCCCGGCGATGATGAGCTTTCGGTGTTCGCTCTCGAGCGGTTGTCCGCCATCCGTGACCGCGGTCGTCTCTGATCGGGTGTCTCCAGTAGCGGATCGGCGATTAATCGTGTCGCGGGCTGTGCGGTTATCACTGAGCCGTCTCGAACCACTGTTGGCGTGGCGCTGATCGCTCATAGACACCTGTTCGCGAACGACACCTATATCGTTTTTCGTTTTGCAAACCCGCGTACTTCTCGAAACACGCCGAAACGACTTCGACGGTACGCCCGACGCGACCTTCCGTCAGACCGAAATAGGCGCGTAACTTCACATGCTCGGGGAAAACTTCTTATAATATTGCCCAAAATTGGTGGTATGACAGTACTCGCAGCAATCGGCGAAGAACATTCATCAGCGCAAATCGTCTCGATCGGATACGATCTGGCGGTGAAGCACGACGAGGAGTTGGTCGTTCTCCACGTTATTCCCGAAGCGGACTTCGAAGAACACAAAGCGGAGATCGAGCGGAAATCACACGGCTTTCAGGACTTCTCGCTGAACCAAGAAGAAGAAAGTGCAGCTCGCTTCAGCCAGCGCATTGTCGAGCAGGTTCTGGACGAGTACGAGTACGAGAGAGTGAAGATGGCAGGGCGAGTAGGCGACCCGGCCACGGCCATCCTCACGGAAGCCGAATCGATCGACCCTCGATATCTGGTCATCGGCGGCCGGCAACGCACGCCGATCGGAAAGGCGGTTTTCGGAAGCGTCACGCAAGATATTCTGCTCCAGTCGGAGTGGCCGGTTGTAACGACCATGATCGAGTAACACGCAGTCCAAACAGCTGCGGATCGTGAGAGGCTCTCCTCCATTTTCACCGTCGGTTCGAGAAAGAAAGGTACAGTAGAATATCGATCTATTCGGTCTCATGTGTTGTGCCCTCCGCCTGTTACACCCTCGAGTTCCAGTACATCACAGGTCCGACTTGAGACCGTGGACGTCGTCCTGGACTTTACGAACCTTCTGTATCTGCTCCTCGTTTGTTTCCGCGAGTAACTCGATTTTGGTCGCGACGTTTTTGATCTGATCGACCGACGTTCCAAGCATGCTCGCGACTTCCTCCGTCGTGACTGCTTGGTCGTCGGTTGCGCCGGCAATCTGGTCAATGCCCGTGCTCGCTTCTTCGATAGCGGACTTGATCTCGGATTGTTTTTCGTCGACGGCGTGAGCGCGCTCGTTCGCCTCGTTGACCCGCTGGCTCGTCAGCTCGACGTTGCGAATCGTTTCGGAGGTGTTCGTCCGTATCTCGTCGACGATCTCTTCGATCTCGTTTACCTCTTCTTTCGATTGATCGGCGAGTTCCTTGACCTCGTCGGCGACGACGCTAAATCCGGCCGCCCCCGTATCCACCTGTGCCGCCTGAATGTTCGCGTTTACGGCCAGTAGGTTGGTCTCGTCAGCGATTCTATCGATCACGTCGATGACCGTATCGATTTCTTCCATCCGCTTTTCGAGGTCGCGGCTATTTTCTAGTAGCGTATCAGTGGCCTCTCTCACCTCGGCGATGATCGAGACGATTTCTTGCGTCGCCTCTTCGGACTCGACGGCCAAATCGGCCGCAGTGTTACTCTGGGTGCTAACCTCTTCGGCGCTTGCTGATATCTCCTCGACGGTCGCCGAGAGCGCCTCCATTTCTCCTTGAACCTCGTCGAGAGCTTCGATCTGTTCGCCGGCGAGTTCATCGACTTCGTCGCTCCTTTCGGCGCTCGTTTCGGCCGCCGAAAGCAGTTCGTTCGCGGCTTTATCGACGGTTTCGCTGATCTTTTCCTGGGTTCGTTCGACCTCCTTTCGTTGTTCGATGATATCGGTAACGATCGAAACGTACTCGAAGGCTCCGATGGACGTCTGATCGGGCGTTCGAAGCGGCGTCCCTGCCGCCCGGATGTGCCACTCTTCGCCGTCGTTCTTCGCCGACCGAATTTGATCCTCTCGAACGGGTTCTCCGGTCCGAGCGATTTCTTCCGCTAACGTTTCGTCCACGTCGTCAGTTCCGAGGATGTCCATCGCTTCGTTTCCGACCGCCTCTTCGGTACTGATTCCGGTCATTTCGACGTGAGCCTCGTTCCAGTGTGTGATCGTTCCCTCGTCGTCGATAACCATGGCGGGTTCGGGAAACTCCGATACGAACTCGTTGAAAAGGCTCCGCCAAAAGTCGCGTTCGTTGCGTAGTTTCGTTATTTCCTTCTCGTGATCACCGCTCGTTGGTTGTAACAATGTATCTCTATTTGTCATTATGGCTTTTTCAGAGAGTACTCGTAAGTATCTATCGGCCACGGGGTGATTCCGAGCCCGTCGGGTTCGCGCTGTTCAGTTATCCAGAAACGACGTACCGTAGCGTATGCGGATTGGAACGTGTGCTCGTGAGCAATAGTTAACGGGCCGTACTCGGTACGCTAATCGGCGGTATTCACCGGAGTGCAGTGCTCGAGACAGATTTCAACTATTGCAGGAAGCGATTGATTCGGAACGACTGCGGCACGTCCGTCGTATTCGACGAGCGCTGCATCACGTAACACCGGGAGGTGGACATGGTGCAATGAAGCCTCGACCTCGGTCAGGGACGTCTCGGGAATCGCTTTCCGCGGGCACTCGTTTTCCCACGAACCGATTCGTCGGGCAATTTCGGTTACTGACGCTCGCTTTGTGTCCGTCAGGTGCTGGAGAACGCGTCGGCGGCGCGTGTCGGAAAGAGCCGTGAAAATCAAATTGAGACGCTGAGCGCCGTCGGACACCGGAAGGCTTGGTATCCGTCTTTCCGCGTTTTCACGGTGGTTGTTTGTCGTCATGTGTGTGTTCTCTTTAGTTATATTAATAAACCTATGTATGGGTTAAGGACTCGTTGTCGAGTAAATCGCGGTGTTGAACCTATCACAGCGGTAATCCGGAATAGACGATAATTTGATGGTACCAAAGAATTTTACCACGTGACGAACTCGATTCGAGCGATTGTGCGGAGTATCAAACCCCGCGAGTCGACGGGTAAACCGTAGCGGGTTCCCAAGCACGTTGACCGTTGTAATCGGTCGCTGATCGACGCTTCCCGGCTCTCTGATACTGTTTGACTCTTCGAACGATTCCGTCTGTATCGACGGCAGTGAGTTGAGATGGATGGCGTCGTGGTTTCCACGCGGTGACGACCCCTATCAAGTAGCTCAGCGAAAATCAGCGTGACCGGCCACTCACCGCACCAACGCGAGCGGTGTCACCGTCATCCGCTGACTTCACGACACGCCAGGTTTCCGATACCAATAGTTTGTTATCGCTGGTCTGTGTACGAATAGGTAGTGTCTATCTCTTCTAGCCGACTGTTTTCTATCTGGCGACGAGCCTTTTCGTTGGGGTGGCCGGTTGCGGTCGAGCAGTTGCTCAACACGCTCATGAGAACGGTCGATATCATCGTTACGGGACTATTCTCTCCGGCCGCTGTGGCTGCAATCGGACTCGCAGATCTCTACGCACAGATCCCGCTCCGAACCGGAATGGGTCTCGGTACCGGTGCGATTGCCCTCTCCAGTCAGGATACCGGCCGAGACGCCACCAGCACCCGTGACCGAGCCATCACGCAGGCGCTTCTGATTGGTGCCTTATGCGGGATTCCGCTCGTTATCGTCGGTTCTTTCTCCAGTTACGCATTGATCGACCTTCTCGGAGCCGAATCAGCGGTCGTCCAGTTAGGTGGGCTCTATTTGATGATTATTTTCGCCGCTTCGCCGATGCGGATTGTCGGACTCGTGGGGGCCCGCTCGTTACAGGGGACCGGCGACACGCGTACTCCGATGCTCGTAAACGGGTGCGCAAATTTCCTGAATATTTTTCTGACGGTTAGTTTGGGCCTTGGCGTGTGGGTTGCCCCATCTCTCGGTATCGTCGGTGTCGGTATTGCCACCGCGATCAGTCGAACGTTCGAAGCGCTCGCGATCGTGGGGGCAATCGCGAGTGACCGGACACGACCGTCGCTCGCTCGACCGAAGGATATCACGGTTACTCGCCAGCTCATCGCGATAAGCGCCCCAAACTTCGCGGAAGGAATGAGCACTTCCGTCGTGAACTTCCCGTTCAACGCTCTCATACTACTTTTTGGAACTGAAGCGAACGCCGCGTATCATATTGCTCGACGAATCTACCAGCAGTTTACGGGCCCGATATATCGGTCCTTCGGCACTGTTTCGAGCATTATAATCGGCCAGACGTTAGGCGAGGGACGTCCCGTCGAAGCCCGACGCTCCGCTACGGCAATTTTGCTCCTCAGTATTCTCTCTCTGGGCTGTGCCGGGGTCGTCCTATTCGTCGGAGCAAGGTCGTTAGTGGCCGTCTTTACGCAGGACCCCACGACCGTCGAATATGCGATCGCGTTCACTCGTGTATTTGCCGTCTCGTTGTTCTTCATGGGGTTCTTTTTCCCGCTCGCCGGGGCGTTGCGGGGAGCGGGAGATACTCGGACTCCCTTTTACGCTCGATTCGTTGGTGCGTTCGTGTTCATGCTCGGACTCTCGTATTTCCTCGGCGTCTCGCTCGAATACGGTCTTCCTGGCGTGTACGTTGGAATGGTTCTCACCTACGTATCGTGGGCCATAATCGTCGGGGCGGGATTTTTGTGGGGCGGATGGGCGGAGGCAGCGGCTACCATGATGGCCGAGCGAACGAAAGCCGAAGAGGACCGCAAAACGATGGAGTGACTCCAATATCGCACCGATTGATCGGCGGGTACCACCATCGGCCGTATTCGATACGTCCCGTCGGAGAGGAATCTCGGGGCGATATCCATCGACTCGATCAGTTGGCTGCCACTCGTTCATCTGTGCCGAAGGATCTAGATGTCTCTGTTTCGCAAGGAAGCCGTCCGTGGAGTTCTCTACTACCGGTGGAAAGAGAACTTACAGCTCCCCATCCGATTCTGCCCGTCTGGCGCACGAAATAAAATCTGAAAAGGAGGCTATCTCATATATTTATCTATAAGCGGACTTGCCAAGAAGAAAACAATCGCTATCACCATCACTTTCGCCGTCGCACTTTCGACGAAGATCCACAACGAACCATCCGATAGCTGGAGCGTTCTGTGGAGATTGTCCTCTGCAATCGGACCGAGTATCATTCCGAGTAGGAGTGCTATTATCGAATACCCGTGTTTTACCATGAAGTATCCGACTATACCCATGAGGATCGCGATGAAGATATCGATCCAATTAAACCGTACTGCGTACACCCCAAATAGGGTTAAGACAACTATAGGTGGCACGATATAATCAGTGTCGACCTTCGTAATGAATCCCAGTCGAGTTACGAATAATAATCCAACTAGCGGGATAATTATGGCTGCTCCGAGAAGTAATGAGAAGTAGATGCTGAACGTGATATCTAAATCGCCGCTAAACATGTTGGGTCCGGGTTGAATTCCGTGCATCAATAGCGCGCCCAGTAGAATCGCCGAGAGCACGCTTCCGGGAACACCAAGTGAAAGCGTTGGGATGAACGATCCGACAACAGCGCTGTTGTTCGAGGATTCTGCGGCAATCAACCCCCGCACGTCTCCATCACCGAACGTGTCCGAGTCGTTGTTGACACGCATCGACTCCGCATACGAAATGAAATTAGCCATCGAAGCGCCGCCGCCGGGAATAGCACCGATCAGCGTACCGATCAATCCCGATTTTATCGTGGTTATCGGTTCGAGGAATACTCTACCGACACCTTCAGATATCGATCCGCCAAGCTCGGCCGTCGAATTTGCTATCCCTCCCGACTCACCTGATAACTTGATCATTTCGGATATCGCAAACAACCCTATGATGACGGCGATTAGACTGATTCCGTCATATAGTATCATCAAATCAAAATTATAACGGACTTCGGGAGTAGCCTCCGCCGGTCCGAACGTCGCGAGTAGTATTCCGATCATTCCAGCCGTGAGCCCTTTAACGATCGAGCCTCGCGCGACGATGACGATCATCGAAAGGCCAAGAAAGGCGACGAGGACGTACTCTGGAGACCCGATCAACAGAACTAGCTCCGTTACGAACGGCGTCGAGAGGAATATGAGGACAACTGCGAGTACCCCTCCGACTGCGGAAGCGGTCGCAGAAACTGCAAGCGCATTCAACGCGAGTCCTTTCCGAGACATCGGATACCCGTCGAAGGTCGAAGCCGCAGACGCCGCCGTCCCCGGCACGTTCATGAGGATCGCCGAAACGCTGCCACCGTATGCGCTGCCCATGTAGACGCCGACTAGCAGTATGATCGCAGATGGCCCGTCGAGAACCACCGTGAACGGGAGCAAAAGCGTCATTCCAACGGCGGGTCCGATACCGGGAATTATCCCGACGATTATTCCGAACAGGAGGCCGAGAATCGCAAAGAAGATAACCGGCCAACTAAACAACAGGAACAGTCCATCGACGAGGCTTTCAATCATACTGTCACCCGCGGGATTACGTCGGCCAGTCCCTCGAAGATCGGTATATTCAACGAGGGACCGACGACGTACAGTATTCCCAAGCAAGCAAGGAGAATAACCGCCGAATATCGGACATCCATATCAAAGTAGTAGGTATACATCGAAATGAAGAACACCGTCGCGACCACGTACCCGAACAGGACGATCGCGATCCCGAATCCGACTATTAGTGCCGTAGTCAAAACCGCATATCTCGAATTAAACGTTACGTTGTCGTCTACAGCTTGGTCGCTCATGTCCTCGTCTCTTTCGATCGCTTGATACTCTTCTTGAACTAGCGTCCGGATCAGGCCGGGTAAGTGATTTTGAAAGAGAACCAAGATACTACCACATATCGTCGCTAGTGCGATAAACCGAGGCCACGTCGCCGCTCGAGCCGAATAGGAATAACTCCCAATAAACATGTATGTCGCAACCAGTAAAAAGAGGAGCGCTATCGTTCTTTCGTCGTCAATCCGTTTTAACGCCTCCATGTCGAAATTCATGTATTGAGCTAGTCGATGAACTGTTCTAATTGATCAAATGCATCGTTCCAGGACTGGGTAACGTCTTCGGACGAGAGGTATTCGATGTCCAGTCCCGTGTCATCTGACCAATCTTGGATAATATCCGACTCGATCACGTCCTGAAGCGTTTCCTCGAGTAGATCCCTTCGATCGTCGGGCGTATCGGTGTGAATCATAAGCGGTCGAAGTAGCTGGGATGCGTAATCGATGGATTCATAGCCGAGATCGTCCACGAGAGCTGGAGCGTCGGGGAACGTATCGATCCGTTCGCTCGAGAGAACGCCGACTGGAACCAGGGATCCCTCTTCGACTAGATCCAACGCGCCTTCTTCGGACGAAATTCCGAACGGTACCTCGCCGCTCATCACGGCTTGCGTTTGTTCGGCCGAACCACCGTACGCGATGGGTTCGAACGGTGCAAGGGTGGGTAACACGTATTCCATCGTTCCTTCTGCGACGGAAACTTGTGTGTACTCGCCGTCTTCGGCCGCATCGAACGCGGCACCCATATCGTTCTCGAATTGATCGAGGTCGGGATTGGTAACGAGTAGACTGTGTTCGACCCCCATCCCGCCGACAAATCCGATATCGTCGATGTCGACATCCGGGGGTTCGACCATCGCGTTTACCGCCGCCCCAGGAACGATAGCCGCCGAAACCGTGTACCCATCCGGTTCACTGGTAGCTAGCGAACCGAGCGCGTTCCACTGACCGCCCCCTGGATTGTTCTCGATCTGTACCGGCACGCCTAAACTGTCGGATATCTCTGGTCCCAACGTGCGCGCGTACGAATCCATCCCCCCTCCAGCAGGGGCTGGAACTAAGTACGTAATCGTTTCTTGAGGGTACTCCCCCTCACCCCCGCCCTCTTGTGCGATACAGCCAGCAGTCGTTCCGATACCTACCGATGCAATAACCGCTCCGCTTTTTTTAAGTGCACTGCGTCGTGCTAACGTCATGGTCAATTATGGAACTCCCCTAAGAAGGTATAAAAGCTTCGGTCACAGCATTACCGATGCTCTTCCTTGCAAGCGGTAGACTAATTTTCGTTTATCCTTCTCAAAGCCTTCAGTATGGCGCGTTGAGAAGATGATCATGTCGAGACACCGGTTGTTGCCGTGTACACGTTCATAAGACTCGCTGATGCAGTTTCCGGTCGATCGTCCACGCTTGTGATTGCATCGGGACGCACTTGCCATCCCGTATACTCGGATATTATATGTACTAGCGGATTGGATCCAATCTCACCCTGATTCATTACGATAATACTGGTGTAAATATCTTGCCTACCTAGGTGGAGATATACCAAATACCGTCTCACGTATTCGGATCTGTTCATAAAGCTAATATATTAGTTGGTAAAACGCATACAATAATGTCGGAAGTTCGTCCTTCTGCTTCGGTAATGGTGATTCTCACGTTACTCGTTCGAACGCCTCAATCCATTTCGATAGCATGTTCGATATGGAGGGTTAACTCGTTAACAATTCCCAAGATAAGTTGAGGTAACTCGTCGTGGAGTTGTTCCTCGGTAATTCGATTTGCAGGTCCCGACACGCTTAGTGCTCCGATGGGTTCATTATTGGAATTAGTAACTGCTGAGCCAATAGCGTGAACCCCCTCTGTCGTCTCTTGTTTGTTGGTCGCATAACCGCGATTAGCGATGAGATCTAACTCCTCGTAAAGCTGTTCTCGAGTCGTGATACTGTGCGGCGTTTGTCTCGATAGTTTCCGTTCTTTGATTATCTGGTTCACGCGCGACCGTGGCAACTCCGACAGAATAGCTTTTCCGGCGGCGCTAGTATGAAGGGGTCCTCGTTTTCCGATGTGCGCTCCCGTTTGGACCGCACTCTGCCCGACTTCGGTGTAGAGATACACTCGTTCCCCGTTTTCTTCGACGATGAACTGCGCCCGCTCTTCGGTTTCGTCGGCCATAAAGTCGACCTTCTCCTTTATCATGTTGTACGCCGGAATTTGACGCTGCGCGTATCCACCGATCGTAAGGAATTGGAGGCCGACTGTGTACGTATTCCCATCGAGCGTCACGTAATTGTGTTCTCGTAGGGTTACCAGGTGGCGATGGACCGTACTCGGTGCCAATCCCATATAGTCGGATAGTTCGTCGATCGTCGCCCCCTTTAACTCCATTAACGCGTCGACGACTGCGAAGGTGGTTTCAGTCGTTTTCGCCCGTGATTTGACCTTCCGTGTCATTCGTATCCATACAACATCCCGCTATCTCGAATAACTTTTTGGTTTTATCACCTCCTCTCTCGAGTGAAACTGTCCGAATCTTCGACTCGAAGAGGAGGGAGCTAAATTGTTCTCTGCGCGAGACGCCCGCAAGTTCCGTCATGGGACGTCCGTTTCGTCTCGCCTTTCGGCTCCCCACAGTAACGAGGGATGTCTCGGCCCACCCGAATAATCGTTTCGCGCGGTTCGTACAATCGATACCTTCTGACGTGATCGTTCGATCCGTACGACGGACGCCACGCGAATCGAGCCGTCGACGAATCGAAACTCGAGCGGTGCATAATAAATAGCGCTGTGGAAAGCAAGAGCCAAGTAACACAGTACCAAACCACACACATGGTGAACCAATCGACAGCTCGACGCTCAACAGACGAGTCGACGACGTCGAATGAGCGCGTGAGCGATGTGATCATCGTCGGAACTGGTCCCGGCGGTTTGACGGCTGGCATCTACGCTGGAAAACACGGACTGGAAGCGTCCCTTTTCGAAAAAGAAAGTATCGGGGGAGAGTTAGTCAATCGACACGAAATACGAGGGTACCCTGGATTTCCGGACGGCGTACCGGGAACGGAGCTTCGTTCTACCCTGATCGAGGCGTTGGATCGATACGATTCACAGGTGCTCCTCACCGAAGTCGAAGACATCGTCCCTGGACAGCCCCACATCGTTCGAACGCAGTCCGGCAACTACGAGGCGAACGCCGTTATCCTTGCGACCGGCGGGGGGCCGAAACTGCTCGACGTTCCCGGGGCGGACCGGTTCCACGGACAGGGTATTTTTCATTGCGCCACGTGTGATGGGCCGCTGTATCGGGACGAAGTCGTGGCAGTTGTAGGGGGAACGGACCACGCGATCGTTGACGCGCTTCACCTCGCTACGTTCGCTACAGAAGTGATCGTGATCGATCCGGGTTCGAAAGTGACCGCGGACGAGTCCCTCCGCGATGAACTCTCGAGCAAGTCGAACGTCACCGTCAATACCGGGACGGAAATTACGGCCGTCGACGGTGCGGAAAACGTTCTCGATTCGATCGAACTCCGAGAGACAGACACCGGTGCCGAGTGGACCGAAGAAGTTGGCGGTCTCTACGCCTACGCCGGCGTCCAACCGAATACAGAATTCCTCGAGGATACCGTCCCGCTCGACGAGGACGGGTACGTCAAGGTGGACGACAAAATGGAGTCGAACGTCGACGGAATATTCGCAGTGGGAGACATTCGACGACATTCCGCCCGAAATATCGTGTCGGCTGTCGGCGATGCGTCTGTCGCAGTTCGAGCGGTTGCCGATATCGTAACCGAATGATGTCTGTTCCACAGGTGTTCGATTCGATCCCCGGACGAACACCGCAATTTGACCGAGACTCTTCCCTGCTCTCAGCGAATAGAGCAGGCGACTTGCACTTCGAGGGCCCAACCATCGGTGGGTTTAGGTACTGCTGGGCGCATCACCGATCGTGAGTCGGGTTACTAGTGCCGGTGTTACTACTAGTGCCGGTTTTGGTGTGCGGTCACGAAGCCGTCGTGATGCCCACTTCGTCGCAATCGAGACAGCGTTTAGACGAAACTAACATGAATACTCAACAAAAAACGTTAGACGGAATAACAGTATTGGACCTTTCGACGTTCGTTACCGGAGGGTTTTGCTCGGAGATGCTCGCGAATCAGGGAGCCGAGGTTATCAAGGTAGAGCAGCCAGCGTACGGCGATGCGATCCGCCACTCCGGACCGCCGTTCATCGAGGACGAATCCCCGTACTACTGGACGGTGAATTACGGGAAGCGAAGTCTCGAACTCGACATAAAGAATCAGCGAGCGAAGAAGCTACTGTACGAACTCGTCGAAGAGACGGATATTTTCATTCAGAACTTCCGACCGGGAACCGCAGAGCGTCTCGATGTCGATTACGAAACCATCAAAGAACACAACGAAGACATCATCTACCTTGCTATCTCTGCGTTTGGCCAGACGGGCCCGTGGCGAGAACGGCCAGGATACGACCTTCTGGTTCAGGGAATGAGTGGGATCATGAGCGTTACTGGCGAAGCGGGACGACAGCCTCTCAAAGTCGGGTTACCGATGACGGACCTCATTACGGCAATGTGGGCCGCGTTCGGCGTAACGACCGCTCTGTATCGACGAAAGCTGACTGGCGACGGCGAATATATCGATCTGAGTATGCTCGACGCCACGATTCCGTGGCTTACCAAACAGGCCGGACAAGTTTTCGCCGGCGAGGACACTCGCCGAATGGGGACAAAAGACCCGGTCCTTGCTCCCTACCAGACGTTCGAGACGGCGGACAGCTACATTAACGTCTGCGTCCTCAACGACAAGCTTTGGCGCGAATTGTGCGAGGCGATCGACCGGCCGGACTTGTTCGCAGACGGGCGGTTTGAGACGAACGCCGACCGCGTCGAACACCTCGACGAACTCGAGTGCGAAATCGATACGACCCTTCGGACGAAAACTACCGACCAATGGGTCGAGATCATCGCTGAAAAGGGCGGCGTCCCAGCAGGGCCGGTGCTCGATGTCGAAGAAGCGTTGCACAATCCACAGGTGAACGCACGCGACGTGTTGACCGAACTCGAGCACCCGGAACTCGGGACCGTTCCGACGGTCGAACACCCACTAAAATTCGATACCGCTGATTCTGGATTCGATCTGCCGCCGCCGCAACTCGGAGAACACAACCGAGAGATCCTTCTGGAATTGGGGTACTCGGAAGAAACGCTCAGTGCGATGAAAGAAAGCGGCGTTTTTGGCGATCAGTATCGCGGCGGTGAGTGAGTCGGATGACGAGCGTAACGATTTCCGGCGTTGGAATCACTCAGTTTGAAAGTGCCGCTGGCCGATCGATCCTCGAGCTCGCGGCTACCGCGGCGAAACGAGCCCTGGATGATTGCGAACTCTCATCGAGCAACGTCACTTCGATCCACGTTGGTAACGCCCTCGGAACTCGGTCCGGTCTCGGGAACGCATTGGCGTCCACCCTCAGTATGGAGGGGGTTCGTGCCGATCGCGTCGAGAATACGAGTGCGAGCGGAGCAAGCGCCGCACATCGTGGTGTCGAAGCGGTTGCTAGTGGCGAGTCTACCGTCGCACTCATCGTCGGCGTCGAGAAAATGTCTCACGGAGAGACGTCGGACGTAACCGAGTCCATTAGTCAACTCGTTCACGAGCGAGAGTACGTACAGGGTTTGACTCTGCCGTCATTTGGTGGGCTGGCCGCGAGCGCGTATCTCGATCGATACGACGCGCCCCGTGATGCGCTTGCGACGGTTGCGGTAAAGAACCACAAAAATGCAGCGGACAACCCGATCGCTCAGTTTCGCGAACAGATCACGCTCGAAGAGGCGCTTGAATCACCGGTCGTTGCTGATCCGCTGCGGCTGTACGACTGTTGTCCGATGTCGGACGGTGCTGCGGCACTCGTCCTCTCGAGCGGAGATGGCGTGAAGGTTACGAGTATCGGTAGTGCGACGGGAACTCACGCCGTGGCGGATCGAACGGATCTTCTCGAGATCGAAAGCGTCCGAACCGCTGGCGAGCGAACGTTCGACCGCGCGGGGTTGACCCCTCGCGATGTCGACGTCGCGTGCATCCACGATGCGTTTACGATTCTCGAATTATTGGAGCTCGAAGAGCTCGGGTTTTACGACCGAGGGACGGCCTGGGAAGCAACGCTCAACGGCGAAACCCAACTCGAGGGCGAACTGCCGGTAAATCCGGGCGGCGGGCTAAAAGCGCGCGGCCACCCGCTCGGTGCGACCGGTCTCTCTCAAATAATCGAGTTGACGTGGCAATTGCGTGGTGATCTGCCGGATAACCGGCAGGTCCCGGATGCAACGACCAGTTTCGCGGTTAACGTCGCAGGATTTGGTAACAACAGTGTCTGCACCCTTCTGGAATCATGAGTGAATCGAATGCAACCCCCGCAGACGAGACGATCCCCGTCGACCACGCATTTTCGTGTGAGAACTGCGGACATCGGTGGTACTATACGCGGAGCCGCTGTCCTAACTGCGCGAAAAACGAGGTTGAAACGTATAAACTCTCTCACGGCGAACTGGTCGTGCGGACCGAGGTTTCGATGACCCCACCCGACGTTCGCACTCCGAACGCCCTCGGACTCGTCCGATTTGGTGACCTAACCTTGATAGCACAATTGGCCGACGATGTCGCCGAAGTCGGCTCTCGAGTTACGTTCACGGGAGAACACCGACTCCGAGACGGAGACGAGTTTATGGGTCCGCGTCTCACCTCGGTGTAGCAGGTGACACTCGTCTCTCCTCGTTGTGTCGTCCGGTATGACGGTCGTCTGAACATAATACATGTGACATAATCTTTTTAACCGACTAGAGATAACGGTAGTATCATGGATATCTCAAATCCAATGTCACCGGCGGGTTCGACGGATATTACGCCGTTATCTCCCCGGACCGACGGTCTCGAGGGGAAACGAATTGGATTATACGACAACGGGAAAATGGCCGCAGAGCCCGTATTGGAAGTTTTACAAGAAAAATTAGATGAGAGGCTTGAAGACGCGACGTTCAAATCGTTTTCCTTAGAGACGAAAGGACAGGTGCAGGACCCGGATAAATTGTCCCAGATTGAAGACTGGGCGAACGACGAGATAGACGTGTGCATCGGGGCGATCGGGGATTGCGGTTCGTGTACAAAGTTCCTTACGTGGGGGATACAGACGATCGAAGCAGCTGGCGTCCCGGCAGTCGGTCTCATCGATGAGGGGTTCGAACTAGATTGGCAATCGAACGCGATCGAGCGGGGAATGGTCCTTCGGTACAACAAAAACGCGGTTCGTTCGGAGGTTCGTGACCCAGAGCTAATCGCAGAAAAGCTCACCCCCGAGACGCTTGATGCTATTGAAGCTGAGCTGACTCGTCCGCTTAGCGAGAAAGAGAAAGGGATGACGGCGTCCGAATAGACGATACACGGAAACTCAATCAAACATGACCGAAAAATCACAAAATGAACAGTCGTTAGGGGAAATAAACGATTTATTGTACAAGAAGGGGACCACAGACGGGCTTCCGGTCGTTCCGCCTACTGACGACCGAGTTGAGGAAATGCTCACCGGAACGGACCGTCCGTCCGACGACGTTATCGGTCGTCTTGGGAACAACGACGACCCGCTCACTGTCGAGCGACTTGCGACGAATGCGGTTATGGCGGGCTGTCTCCCTATCCACATGCCCGTTTTACTAGCCGGTGCACGAGCACTGACCGACCCTGCATCAAACAGTATGGCGTTTTCGGTCAGCACCACCGGGTGGTCCTATTTTTGGACCGTCAACGGACCCATACGCAACGATATCGATATTCAATCCGGAAGTGGCGCGTTCGGTCCGGGATTCCGTGCTAACCGTTCGATCGGTCGAGCGCTCGGACTCGCTTACAAGAATACGACTCGGATCCAGCCAGGTGAAAAGGACATGGCGACACTCGGCAATCCGTTCAAATTCAGCCTGCTCGCCGGCGAAAATGAGGAGGAGAGTCCGTGGGACCCCTATCATACGTCGAAAGGGTACGAGTCGAACGAGAGCACGATAACACTCGCGGGGCCGAGCTGTTTCATTAGTTGGACACCGTATCGAAACGATCCGAAGTATATCCTCGAAGGAATGGTCGATCACATGGACCCGTACATGACCGCATCGAAAAGGGATAACGGCGCAAAGACCGTGTGGCAGATTATCTGCCCGTATAGCGCTGAGCAGTTAAGCAAAGCGGGATTCTCAAAACAAGACGTAAAAGAGTATATCTGTGAGAATTCGTATCTGCCCGCTTCTAAATACGCTCGCGGCAAGTATCAGGATAGGGAATTAGAACAACAGAATTCGGGACCCGTTCCGAATCTCCAACTGCCCCAGATTTCGGACCCCGAGTGTTTGAATATCCTCACCATCGGCGGTCCCGGGACAGTCAACGCGACGATAGGACCTTCTATCGGCGGACCGGTGACCAAACAGATAACGTACCCCGACAACTGGGACGACCTTCTCGAAGAATATACGGTCGAACGCGAGTGGGTCGATAACTCCCAATTCTACGATTAAGGCCCCAGCAAAATTTCCGAACGGCAGCGTCTAGCCGACCGGTTTGTCAGGTGATCAGGTCGAGCCTGTGTGAAGGAAATTTCCCTCTAAGAGCATCTTATCCGTTGATATTTACTGGTATCCGACTGTATCCGTCAGGGTGGAATTTAGCGATGAACTCGACTCCGTCGAATACGTCCCGATCGAAAAGTCGTTTCACGCTCTCAAATCGTGCATGTGCCGCTCCAACCCGTAGATAGGAAGTCGGTTGAACGTCGACGAATAATCTGAATGTTCCGTACGCTACTAGTAGACGCGTTAACTCTACTGGTCTCTTGATCGATACAATTTGTTAGCGGTGCTACGCTAGCATGTCCGCGTTCAAACTCTCTCGAGATGGTAATTCAAAATATGAAATTCTCCTCGAGTCGTGGTGATTCAATTCACAGCGGAACCCCTTCACATCGGTCGACAAATCGAGGTACTCGATGGATACGAAACGCTGCGCCAACGGAGTTAGCGGGAACGAGCTTCGGAACCGATCAGACATCTAACCATTTCACCACTTCAAAAACGCGGAACGCTCGGTTAGATAGCGAACTCGAGATCGACGGAGTCAGAGCGAGAGTAGACGGATACATAGGGCGATAACCGCGGGCAATCGATTCGGCTCATCTCTCGAGACCGCGGCGTTATAGGGAGTAGTCTCGCGGCTCGTGTTGGATGGAGATCCACTTCGTCTCCGTGATCTCGTGGAGGAACGCGTCGCTGTTGTACGAACCCATTCCGGACGCGCCGATACCGCTGAACGGCACGTGCGCTTCGTCGTTGATGGGTTGATCGTTGATGTGAACGTTCCCGGTTTCCATCCGCTCTGCGATATCCTTTGCGACCGCGAGATCGTCGGCGTGGACGGCACCGGAGAGGCCGTACTCGGTATCGTTCGCTATTTCGACCGCCTCGTCGACGTCGGAGAACGGAATCACCGGTGCGATCGGGCCGAAGTGCTCGTTGCACGCGGCGGACATTTCGTTCGTCGCGTCCGACAGTACGGTCGGGGCAACAATCAGCGAGTCGTCTACACCGTCGATGTTGACGATTTCCCCGCCCGTCTCGAGCGTCGCGCCGGCCTCGATCGTGCTCTCGACGTACTCGAGCATTTCGTCCCGTTGCGATTCGTCGATAATGGGACCGACATCCGTATCGGGTTTATGTGCGCTTCCGGTGATAAGTTCCTCTGCACGTTCGGTAAGGCGCTCGACGTACTCGTCGTAAATATCCTCGTGGACGATGTGACGGTTGATGGAGATGCAGACCTGTCCCTGGTGTACGAACGACGCGAAGGTCGCAGCGTCGAGCGCGTTGTCGAGATCGGCGTCGCGAGTGACGATGAACGCGTTGTTCCCGCCGAGCTCCATCGCCGGAACGGCGAGGTTCTCGCCGGCGAGTCCCGCGACGTGCTGTCCGACCTCTGTCGATCCGGTGAACGAAACGACGTCGCTCTCGGGGTGGCTGGCGACCGAATCGCCGATTTCGGAGCCCCGGCCCGTCACGATGTTGAGGACCCCGTCCGGAAGGTCCGTTTCTTCGAAGAGTTTTCCGAACAGCAGCCCGCCCGTGATTGGGGAATTCGTAGCGGGTTTCAAAACGACGCTGTTGCCCGCCGCAATCGCGGGTGCCACCGCGCGCATCGATAGATTCAGCGGGAAGTTCCACGGCGAAATCACCGTCACAACGCCTTTCGGTCCGCGCTTGAGGAGGTTCTCCTTCCCGGGGATGTTCGAATCGGCGTGTTCGCCCTTCATCCGACGTGGGAGCGTCGCCGCCTCGCCGGCGTGATCGTTCGCGATGTGGATCGACGTATGGCCCATGACGTGGGTGCCACCGACCTCTTCGGTGAGTAGTTCGACGATTTCGTCGCTGTGTTCGTCGACGGCCTCCATGAGCTGCTGGATAACCGCCTGACGTTGTGCAGGCGGTTGTTCGCCCCATTCCTCTTGGGCGGCAGCCGCGGATTCGTACGCCGCGTCAACGTCCGCTTCAGTCGCGGACGGAACTTCCGCTACTACCTCGCGAGTGGATGGGTCCTCGACGGCGAGGCTCTCTCCCTCTTCGCTCGAGACCCAGTCGCCATCGATATACAGCGCGTTCCAGTCGTCATCGATCGTTAGGTCGTTCGACATGGCGCTTTACTAAATGGTATAATACTGTAAAATTGGGCAGAAAGGGGAGAGTATTACCGGAACAATGCCGAACTTCAACTACCGTGATGTCTCGTCGAATGAGTGTACATCGCTCGTAATCGTGCTGTACTGCGATCGAGTAGCAAGCGGTAGTTAGCTGCGCCTGTCAAAAGTTATTTCACTAACCGACGTTACTTATAACCACGGTAGTTAATACCTATGTCAAACAATATCGATCCGCCCGAAGAAATCAAGACGCCGAAGGGTCCTCCAAAGGACATCGATACTCGAACCGCTCGCCGCGAGGAGGGGCCGGCACGGAAGACGTTCGAGGCGGACATATGCGTCTTAGGTGCCGGTGTGTCCGGCGTCTCTGCCGCACTCGAAGCCGCTCGAGCCGGCAACGAGGTTGTGCTCGTCGATGCCGCCTCGTCGATCGGTGGCCAGGCTGTCAACTCGATCATCGGCACGATAATCGGCCTCTACGATCACGGCGAGAATCCCCGACAGCTCACTCACGGCATCGCCGACGACATGGTCGCTGACCTCCTCGACGAGGGCGCGATGGTCGAACGCACCGGGGGCTATTTTAAGACCAACATCTACCAGTACGACGAGGTTCGACTCGCCCGGTGGATGGAAAGCGCCGTTGCTGAGGCGGGAATCGAGACGCTGTTAGGAACGGTGTTGACCGACGTCGCCTTCGAGGACGGGAGGGTTCAGCACCTCGATTGCGTCAACCGCTTCGGACCGGTCCGGATCGAGGCGGACGGGTACGTCGACGCCTCCGGCGACGGAAGCCTAACCTGGGAAGCGGGACTGGAGATGCGGGAACCGACGGCTCCCGTTTACGGAACGTTGAGCTTCACGATGGAGGGGTACGACACCGAAGCAGTCTCCGAGTTAGCGGTCGAGGAAGTTCACGAACGTCTAGCGGAAGTCGGCGATGAGTACGGACTCGTTCGCGAGGACGGCCAGCTGATCCATCATCCCAATTCGGAATTTCTCCTCGCTAACATCACCCACATGGAGACGCCAGTCGACCCGTCGGGGTACGCGGAGATGGTCTTCGAGGGCCGACGGCAGGTGGACAACGTCGTCGAGTTTCTCCGCGCGGAGTTTCCCGATATATTTGCGGACGTCCGGGTCCGTTCCTATGGCGATCCGGGAATCCGTCAGACGCGCTGGATCAAGAGCCGTGATCAGCTTACCGTCGACGAACTCAGATCGGGCGAGCGACCCGACGACGCGGTGGCGAGAGCGGCCTGGTGGGTCGAACTCCACGACTCCGAAGAGCAGTTTCACCTCGAGCAGTTCGATTGGGGGCACGTCTACTACATTCCGCTTTCGTGTATGATTCCCGCCAAAGCGGACAACATCGTCGCGGCAGGACGGTGCGTAGACGCTGATACGCACGCGCTTTCTGCCATTCGAGTCATGGGTCCCTGCATTGCGATGGGGGCGGCTGCGGCCCACGCGTTGGATCTCGCTGGGACGGAACCAGTTCACGAAGTTGACATTGACGCACTTCAACAACGCCTCCACGCTAACCTGGAATTCGAAGGGTGAGTGCTGTTGTCGCCCTCGGCGAGGCCGTCACGTGTTACGGGTCTCGACCACTCGATCAACCCTTTTAGCGTTGAAAACGAGTCGTTCGTCACGATTGTAAAGTGAGACCGTATCGGGTGAAGTGATGGTGATCGCGCTACTCGAGCGTCTCCCCTTCGTCTCGTATTAATTCGAGGGTGTTATAGAACTCTTCTCACACTACAGCCACGACTTGATAGAAGGAACTTTATCTCCTTCAGTCTCGATTTAACACTGCCCAGTAACGTGAATTGCGCGCCCTCGTTTGCACATTAGCAATCAAGATTTTTGAGGACCGCGTTCTTTCACCGACTTCAACAGAAACACGAAATCGGCGAAACAGCGTTTTTCGTGGATGATGGCTAGCTAATTCTCTCACTCGTCGAGAGTAAGCGGCCAGTTCAACACCGCGATCGAAATCACATCGAAAAGCGGTCTCGAACTATCTCGTACAAATCGATCACTTCCATCCATTCTGGTTGCTGTCCAACCAGCGCCGGCAGACGGCTGAGACGGTTGAGATACCATTACTACTCCGATTTGGAAGAATCCAGCCTCAAATGGCTGAATGTCTGCTGGGAAGGATTTGAACTAGACTGTGCCGGTGTTTCGATATATCCGGATCATCTAGTGAATGTAGCTTCGATATGGCAACATTATACGAACATATGACTGTAATGTTATCAGAGGAGCCAGTTATAAAAACGAAATAATCGGATGGCCTAATATCGATTAATAGCCACGTCACGCTAGTAGTGTGTACTATCTCAACATACTAAATTAAAGTTGTATACGATCGGGCGTTTACGTTGATATATGTCTACGTATATTCTGATTTGGAACTATAGATCCGGCCGTAAATACCGGACGAAACTTCACGGTCAAACAGTCCTCGAGACGCGCTTAATAGGCGAGCGGGCTGTGATGTTCACACCAGAACAATTCCTGATAAATTCACGACGTTCGGTATCGATCCAAATCTGGTCGATGGATACGACAGTACCCCGATTCAATCCCAACAATAGCTCAAAGTATTTGTCGCGAGAGTTCAGCGAGGTGTAGAAGGAATTTTCGAAAGCGATCTGATGGATATACTACGCTGGTGCCTTGATGCCAGCGCCGAGTTGATTCTTCGAGACGACTTCACCATCGGTGTGGAGAAACCTACGAACAACAATCTTATCGGAAGTGCTTGTGTTTTCACTTGTGTTGGATTGGGTATTGATCATACTATCGACCGACTTCTAGTCTAGTTAAAATGACTGTTTCACACGGTAGTGACAGTCTCGTGAGATACCGTAGCTAATTTTGAAACCATTAACGGGCTATTCTACAGAGAAGTTCTCCAACGTCGCTATACCGTTCTTCGTGCCTAGAGATCCATGACATTTTAGTCGTCAATATCAAGGAAGCCGGCCGCTTCAGAACGTATACTTCGATACCGCCGTTTCCGCTGCTACCAACGGCTATTCAACCGTTACGACGACTTTTCCCTGATGCTTGCCCGCCTCGAGGTGTCGGTACGCCTCGCGGACCTCGTCGAAGTCGAACGTGCAGTCGATCACCGGTTCCATCTCCGTCGCGGCCATGGCTCGGTTCATCCGGTCGAACATCGCGCGGCTGCCGACGCCGATTACGCCCTCGACCGTGAGCGCCTTCTGGAGGATCGGACCTGGGTGAACCTGCCCGTCCTGTCCGGAGAGCACACCGATGAGGTGGACGTGCCCGTCGACGGCGGCCGCTTCGAGCGATCGCTCGAGCGTTCCCGGCCCGCCGACCTCGACGACGTGATCGGCCCCGCCTATCCGTTCCTGTACGGCCTCGCCCCAGTCGGGGGTCTCCTCGTAGTTTAGCGTCCACGCGGCACCGAGGTCGCGGGCGCGCTCGAGTTTGTCGTCACTCGAGGAGGTGACGAACACCTCCGCCCCGTGCATCGTGGCGAACTGGAGCGCGAACGTCGAGACGCCGCCCGTTCCGAGCGCCAGGACGCGTTCGCCCGCGCCGATGGTTCCGTCTTCGACGAGCGCCCGCCATGCGGTCAGACCGGCACACGAAAGCGTCGCCCCCTGTTCGTAGGAAAGGTGCTCGGGGAGTATCGCGAGGCTCTCGGCGGGGAACGTGGTGTACTCGGCGAGTGCCCCATCGACGTTCCCTCCGGTCATCCGTCCCATCTTCGCCCGCGTTCCGGGGCCGTCGATCCAGTCGGGCGCGAACGGCGTCGCGACTCGATCGCCTTCCGAAAGCCGCTCGACGTCGTCACCAACTGCAACGACCTCCCCGGCCCCGTCGGAGAGCGGGACGACCGGCAGCGCCGCGCCGGGATAGACGAGATCGTCGTTTGCGATCGCCAGATCGCGATAGTTGAGCGATGCCGCGTGGATGCGGACGAGCGCCTCGTCGGCGCTCGGCGCGGGGCGTTCGCGGTCGATCTGGACGACTCCGTCGTAGTCGGTCGTGGCTTCTTGTACTTCGTAGGCTTTCATCGGGTGAGAACAGGGAGGCTCGGGACTTTGCTCCTTGGACTAGCAATCGTTTTGCTGGTACTTTCAATAACCGGTAAATCCTGAACACACCGTCTTGTCCGGAGCTTTTCCCGGAAGCGTTGACTCGTCGGCAGCATCGTCGTGGGTCCACACAGAAGACATCTCTATTGGATTACTTAAGGTGATACTAAATCTACGGTACTCTCAACCAGAGGTTCGGAAGGTAGATTCCTACAAACCACTAGATCACATATGGTTATTCGGAGGAATAAATCGTCTTATGGGATTTCAGGGTAGAGACCTACCGATCAAATGTACAATGTGGTGGTCCCCGTTCCAATGTCAACCACAATTGAACCTAGTGTTCAGATAGGCATGGTAGAGCGTGTCGTAGAAAGATCCACAGCCGGTTTATATAATCTCGTTTCTGGTCGAATCAGCCGGTAAGTACAGGCGGAGGACTTACTGCTGAAACATCCGAACGAGCGTAGCGAGTTCGGTTCACCGACGCGAGGCCGAAGGCCGAGCCGTCGGCCTTTTTCATCGAAGTTTTTGTGCGAGTGGTTCGCCTGCGGCGAACCCGACGCGGAAAAAGTTCGCATACATAGTTACTGAATCGTCCAATTTAGTTTCCATCATAGTTCTAAAGAAAGAAATCGTGCTATTATCTGCCTATACGTCTTCGACGTACTGACCCTCCCACTCACGGCGGGCCTCGAGTTCTCGGGATTCCCGATCAGTGATCGTGTATGAATTCGTCCGTTTGTCGAGTGAGCCTTTCTCAACCAGCCCTTTCTCGACGAGCGTATCGAGATTGGGGTAGAGTCGTCCGTGGTTGATTTCTGCTTCGTAGTAGTTTTGGAGTTCATCTTTTATCGCCAAGCCATGAGGCGCTTCATGGCCAGCAATGACGTACAGCAAGTCGCGTTGGAAGGCTGTTAGATCATACATGAGAGTGAATTTCTCGCTCACAAGAATAAAACTGCCCGTTCATAATGGGCTTTATCGACGATCTTCCGCGATCAGCGCTGGATCTCGACTGGATCTTTCGCCAGTAGATATGTGTCTGGATTTCCTTCTTCGTGGACACAGAGCCCCGCTCGAGTAAAGGTCACCGCCAATCGTGGTGCATGTCCAGCAGGGGCTGGAATGTGACCGTGTTCAAGGCCGTGAGCTGGAAGAACGAATTCAGATTTCATTGGATCGTTTCTTGGAGAGACTACTCCTGGTCAGAGGAGCCGGCAATGAGTATCGTATCGGACTCATCATTCTCAGATTCAATCTCCTCGAGTGAGGCAACTACTTCATCCTGTGTTGCTTCTTGTATCTCCATCTCACGATTGTCGCAGCAATCTTCCCCCATACACAGTTCTAGGGCCGTGGTCTCTAAAGTTTTCGTGGTTGAATAGTTCGAGTAGCTAACTGCACTTCCGCTAAAGATTGATGGACTCACGACTCTTCTGCTGGTTCACCGTCTGCGATCTCGGCATAGGTCATACACGAGGGGCATCCGTGGACCTTGTTTTTGTTGCCGGCAAAGACACGAACGAATGTCGAGGTAACGTGACCCCCACAGTTGGAACACTCAGGCATATTGGAATATATTCTGTTGAACTAGAAATCGATATGCTATACCTGAATAGTCTCTCGATGCCATCCTGTCGCCCTATGTGGAGTGGGATCTGTTTCCTCTTCAGTTTGCACCGTCCCATCGCGCTCGAGTGCTCGCACAACAACATCGAACTCCGACTGATCGGGCGCTTCGAATACGTATCTCCACCGTCGCCACGCATGTTCGGCAAGTTGCGATTCTAGTTCACCCTCGTTCCACGTTTCACCTCCATCGACACTGACTTCCACGCCACTGATCTCTTCAACCCCCGTCTCAAGGCCACCGAACGCAACACCGCCAACCATAACTTGATCACCATCTCGTTGTGCCCCGCGTACGTAGGACATTGTATTGACAACTGCTTCTTCGTTCCAGCCACGCTCCTCCCAATGGGCCTCGTGTTCTTCACTAGCAACTTCAATTCGAGTGATCCATTTGGTCATTTTCATCCCATACCGCCCAGGGACGAGTAACCGTGCGGGGAAGCCATGAGCGACCGGAAGCGTTCGATCACCCATTCCGTAGGCGATCAAGATATCCTCACGTTCGACGAGCTCAAGTGGGATCGCCTCACTATATCCATCATCAGCGTACGTGACAATATCGACTGCTTCATCAGTTGGCTCGGCTGCCTCGATCAGATCCATCAGTTGGACACCTGTCCAGTGGGCAGTCCCAATCAAGTCTCCCCCGATTTCATTCGATATACAGAGCATTGTCGTTGTTTGTTCGACATGTTCATCATGATCAAGTAACTCGTCATACGACAACGAATATGGCTGTTCTACTTCACCGTCAATATCAAGTGTCCACGATTCGGGATCAATAGTGGGATTACTGACACTGATATCAACATTATAGTGGTCCTCAATAGAAGTGACAGCAGCTGACATTCCATCGAAATCGAACTCCGGATCACCAGTAGGTGGTGACACTGATCGTTCCAACGATTCCCCAGCCCGTTCGGCTTCGTCTGGGGCAAACCGATCAAACAATACACGGAGTCCCACAACCGAAACTGCTCCAGCAGCTGTAACACCACCAACACGGCGGAGGAACCATCGACGATCTGTTTGATCCGTTGCTGCTGGCGCATTCGTCAATACTCGAGCTACGAGATAAGGTGGAACAATTGCAATAACAAGCCCTCCAAAGAATTCAACTGAAAGACCGGTTCCAACTGCGAAATATAATCCAGTAGTTACAACAACGCCAATAATGATGGCGACTGGAGTAGCAAATTCTGCATTCTGCGGCCAAACAAGAGCTGTGAAACTGGTTACGGCAAGAGCAGCAACAATAACGCTGGCTACGAGAGCTGGTCGGGCATAAAACCCAAGAAGGTCAATTGCTGTAGTTGCAAGCCACCCAGGTGACTGGAAAATGATTTCTTGGGCTATCGCTGTGATCGCAAACTCTCCTACTACCGGTTCAGCAACAACCAACCCAGCGATCCATGCTGCTCCAATAATTGTTCCTACTGTTATTCGTCTCAAGTGTGTTGAGTTCAAATTCATGATGCGTATCCCCAGGGGATTCTGTTATTGCGTGTGTTTACAGCGCAACAAACACTACCGAACTATCGATGGATCCAGATCGAGTCGCGGCCAATCTCCGAAACTCTGATCAACAGGATGGTTCTCGATCATTCACCATCATCCATCTCGTCGTCCATCTCTCCGTTATCCTCTTCATCATCCATACAACCAGCCACAGCTACGGTTGATGTGACACCGATTCCGACGAGAATCGACATCGCGTCGAGTTATCAGTCATGGTTCACTTCGTTCTGTCGATTGATCAGAAAACGATCCGTGGCATCTGTAACACTGTTTTACGTTCATACTCGTTCAATCGATTTGGCTGAGTCGGTAATAAGAATTTTTCAAAATGAGTTGGAACTCCATTGTAAAACTCTCTAGGATTCATATCTATTTTCCGATACAATCTCTAAACCACATATGAACGGCTATTTGAGAGTAACATATGTGAGGAAAACAACAGCAAGGAATGGGAGTATACGCAAGAGAGTCACGACCCGCTCGATAGTCGGACCTGCCGCATAAAGCATATTCATACTGAAAAAGAAGTAAATTGCTACCAGATTCTCAACAAGGAGAACTACGCTGAAGGCAATAAGCCCTAATATGAGATTCGCGTGGAATGTTCGATAGTTGTTAATCCATATGACTGTGAGTATTGCCAGTAACACAACGGTGAACACCGCAAAAATCGTTGCGATCGAGACCATAGTTACTACACATTTCCCATGACTTTCCAAATCACTATCACTATGTGATATCTACTGGACAACCTTTTATCTGTCCGCCACGCATCCCTTCTGCTAACCAATAGGTTGACAGCAAGAGTGCAATAGCTGCAAGTAATGATAGTTCAAGCCCGTCAAAGGGAAGCAGTAAGATGAGACCACTTGCACCGAACAGGGATAGAACGCCTAGTAAGATAGCAGAACCACATGCAGCACAACCTGCGCCTATCAACCCGAGAATAACACCTACCATGCTTCCACCGCTACCCGAAGCAGACAATTCGTGTTCACGGAGGTGATATACAACGAGAGATAGGTTAGCTCCCACAAGTGTAACTACAACTAAGAGTGCTATACCATCGATCGTGCTAAAATTCGTCCCCAAAAACGGATACTGTTCCCTGATGAGAACTAACCGATCCGAGAGTGATAACGGACCACCAATAATCAAATCATTAACCAACGTCAAATTCTGAGATAGCGAGAACAGCGTCAGAGAGGCCCATGCAGTAAAGATTGCGAATACAGCATATGCTGGAATCGACAGCACGAGCCGTATTGTTCGAAGCATGAGGCGAATATCCTGACGCCCAGTCGGTAGTTGAATATTCACCATGTCAGAGTCCTAACACCGTTTCAATTGTGACGGGACTTACACTTCCATTCAGCGACGTCTGGAGCTCTCCATCTTGGAAGGCGAACGTCGACGGGGTCACCTCGCCGGCACCAGCGTCCTCGGCCGCCGAAAGCGTCGCATCGATTCGGTCTGCATATGTTTCCTCACGAGCGTCTTCAACGACAGCTTCTGCATCCAAGTCAGTATTATCACTCAACCACGTTTCGGTCTGATCGAGCACGTTATCGGCATCGAACGAATCCTGTTCAGCAAAGTAGTAGCCCAGAAGATCCCAATAGGCATCTTGGTCCCGATCATTAGCTGCTTCTAGCGCGTTGGCTGCGGGTTCTCCCCAATCATATACAACTGGATACGGACGATTGACAATAGTCAAGTCGCCCGTCTCGACATAATTCGCTTCCAGTTCAGCAACGGTATCTTCATGGAAGGCAGCACACCGTGGACAAGACGGGTCGTCTAACACGATGAGTGTTGCTGGCGCATCGAAAGGATCCTCACCGAGCCGTGGATATTCGTCGAGATCCTGGCCGAGAGGATGGCCTTCGAGCATGTTAGTGTCCTCCATCCCGTCATCGTCCATCCCGTCATCGTCCATCCCGCCATCGTCCATTTCACCATTCTCCATCTCCTCGTCATCATCGTTCGTACAGCCAGCTAGCGCGATTGTTGATACTGCTCCAGCTCCGATAAGGAATCGACGGCGAGTGTGGTTTTCAGTCATGGATAACCTCCGTATTCGACAGTCCTTCAGAACCGATACTCGAGCACTGTGATGGTGTTGTTACAGCCATGCTCGTTTCCGTAGTTCCGTTGGGCTATTAATGAAAATTTTTCAAAATGAATTGCAACTCTATTGCAACACTCTCTAGAATTTCTCTCGAATTCGCACCAACACACCCGCAATTCCCTCAAAAATTTACTTGAGAGTGACGTACGTCAGGAACAGGACTGCAAGAAACTGAAGTACGCGCAAGAGCGTTACAACTCGTTCAATGGTAGGATCAGCTGCATAAAGCATGCCCATACTGAAAAAGTAGTATATTGCAACCAAATTCTCAATAAGAAGCACTGAACTGAACGCAATGAGTCCCAGTATGAGATTCGTCCGAAATGTCCGATAATTATTAATCCAAACAACTGTCAGTGTTGCCAGTAACAAGACGGTGAGCGCTGAGAATGCCGTTGCGATCGTGATCATACTCAATCTACGTCCTCCATAGTATCAGTGATTGTTTCGAATTCATCGCGGTGGTGTTCAAATTGATCAGTCAAGAAGTATAGTTCCCCGTATTCGTTACCCCCTGATTCAACAACATCGTGCTCCACGAGTTTATCAAGATGGTATCGCACGGTATTATACTCGACGTCCAATTCATTCGCTAGTTGATTGGCGTTTCGCGGCTGTTGACTGAGAAGGCGAATTATTTGAGCACGGATCGGCCCACCCCTCGTCCCTGCAATGAGATACCACAGCGCCTTCTCCATCACTTCGAATAACAGATTCACAGGATAAGGAACCATCGGATTACCGATGCTCTCGTCTTGGCAGTAACACTGCAACAATCGCACCCGGCTCAATTCTCGCTAAAAGACGCCTTGTTTTGATTGGGAACTGGGAAACCCTTTCGTCGATCGCCCCGCACCGAGATACAGAAACCAGTTGTGCAAATCTCTATGGGCATCTCTATGAGTATATCAAAGACGATGGTAGAATGGTCGGCTAGCGGGTAAACAGGACACGAACAAGATTCTGATGAGGCAGTTCCTTGTTGGCCTCACCATCAGTCTGCCTTTCAGAATCCCACCCCCTTTCTTACGTCCGTTAGTGTAATGAGACGGGAGTCGTTTCACTAGTGGCCATCTCAGACACCGGTTAGTGTAATCAGACAAGGGTTGTTACACTTGAAGACCTCCCAGAGATCTCTTAGTATAGCAGTAGATAGTAGCACGGTTCTTCATTCAGAGCTGGCTGTGAAACTCGTGTTCAGTACAGGGCACGTATTCAGCATGGATTGCGTTAAGCTAGTGTCGGGTCAAATTGCTCAGTACAGGATGAGGACTTATCACGACGAGCAGTAGATCTCGGGATCCACAAACCAGTCTGACTCCGTCTTTTAATCTCCCCGGTTGGAATAAAACAACTGAACTCCTTTCACTCCATCCCACTAAAGCAGGGTATGGAAGACGACAATGTACGTGTCTGGTTGGTCGAACGGACGTACTCTGACGACGAACAAAATCTGATCATTCTCGTCTACGCTACTCCGGACGGAGAACAATATTTCAGGAAAGAACGTGCACTCACGAGCTTCACTGACGTACGCGATACGACCGCAGCACTGGATGTTGACCCAGGTAATTTGGGCACTGTTGATGATGAAGCCGAACGAGAGCGGTACGCTGCTGAAGCCACTCGAATGGCCGAAACCCACAAACCAGACGACGCGATTTAACGCTCCTGCACGCATTCACACCTCAACTCAAAGACAACGGACGGCCCATACCGGGTAGAAGTCCGGCGTATTTTATCGATGGGAACCCTACGACGGAGCATGAGAGAACTCGTCTTTGCCCTCGATTACGACCCAGGGCAGAACACGCTCGCGGATACGCTGGCTGACTTTCCTGACGCTCGGGTTCGGTCGCTTTCTCTTCACGCCACAGTAGACAGCCTCTGGCGCGTTGACCATACAACTGGGTCACCGGATGCCCTCTCAGCAATCAAAGACGCGTTTCTCACGGCCGATTATTACGCAGACTGTCTCGCAACTGAACCATGTGGGGCTGAGTCCGAGACACAGATTCTCGATCAGACAGACGACACGCTCGTCCTTTACACATACTGGCAACGAACACCGGTTTGTGTCTCAATCCCACATCTCGCACTTGAACACCTTGGTGACGGGCTCCTCTTTGAAACACAGCACGTACAGCATAGACACACTTGGCGAGTCATTCATCCAGAGGACGCCAACATCCACGGGTTCTTCGATGCATTACACGCGGAACTCTCATCCGATGTCGATGTGGAAATCGTCCGTCTTACGGGGCTCTCATCATCCACTACTGCCACGTTCACGGCTGAGGAGGGAACGTTAACCCGTGAACAACGCGAGGCGCTGACTGCTGCTGCTGAACATGGGTATTACGAAACGCCTCGGGGGATCGATCTTGGTGAACTTGCTGAGAAACTGGATGTGCCGCGGTCAACGCTTACGTACCGCGTGCGACGGGCTGAGGCAGAAATCATCAAGCAGTTCACGGATCACGATCCGGTAACGGACTCGGTGCCGACCTCGTGATTGGTATACTCTAACCAGTTTTAGAGTATTCCAAACCAATCCTTATTCTGTCAGTCCACTTCTCTCCTGACATGAGAGATTCGGACGATCCGGAGGAAAGCCACGCGCAGTGGAGCGGGCCGTGGTACCGCTTCCCGCCAATTCGAAATGCGCTCATCGCAGCTGTCATCGCTATTCTCACATTCGGACTCAGTCTCTTCAACTACCTCCCACCGTTGGCCGAAAATAGCCTGTATGCCGTAGCGATGGTACTCGGCGGCTTCCACTGGGCTCAAGAAGGATTCGAAGAGTTGGTTGGAGAGTACGAGATCGATATTGAGATTCTGATGTTAGCCGCCACCGGCGGTGCGGTAGCCCTGGGGTTATGGGAGGAAGCAGCGTTCCTCGCCATCCTCTACGGTGCTGCGGAAGGCGTCGAAGAATACACGTTCGCCCGAACGCGTGCTTCGATCCGAAGTCTGCTCGATCTTGCGCCCGAAGAAGCGCGTCTCACCACGGGCGGGAACACAGAGATGATCCCAGCACGAGAACTCGACATCGGTGACATGTTCCGCGTCAAGCCCGGCGAATCCATCCCTACAGATGGTCGTGTTATCGATGGCCGTTCCGCGGTTAATCAGGCAGCGGTCACCGGCGAATCCACAGCCGTCGATAAGCAAGAAGGCGATCAGGTGTTTGCTGGCACCGTCAACCAAGAAGGTGCCCTTGATATTGAAGCGACCACCACCTTCGAGGACAACACGCTCTCGAAGATGATCCATCTCGTCGAAGAGGCGCAAGAAGAAAAAGGGAAGTCGCAGTTGTTCATCGAGAAGTTTGGTAGTGTCTACTCCCCGATTGTTCTCCTAGTGGCTCTTGGACTCATGGTCTCACCGTTCGTAATTGGCCTGCCGGACTACTGGACGAGACGCGCGATCGTACTGCTCGTCGCCGCGGCACCGTGCGCTCTAGTGATGTCTATGCCGATCGCAATCGCATCCGGCATTGGGCGAGCAGGCCGCGAAGGCGTACTCGTCAAAGGCGGGATTCACCTCGAAAACCTCGGGAAAATTGAAGCCATCGCATTCGACAAAACGGGGACCCTTACGCGAGGTGAACCGGTGGTAACAGATGTCGTTGCACTCGAAGGAACCGAAGACGACGTGATCAGACAAGCAGCGAGTGTTGAACAGTACTCCGAACATCACCTTGCCGAGGCGATCATGGACGCTGCGGCTGAGCGCGGACTCGAACAGACCGAGGTGTCCGAATTCAGTTCGATCACTGGGTACGGTGCGCAAGCTCAACTCATGGAGGAAACGGTCTACGTGGGAAAACCTGGGTTGTTCGACCGATTCGAGGTTGACGTAGAAGGGATTTCCGACGCCGAAACGCTACGAAACGAGGGGAAGACCGTCGTGCTTGTCGGAACACGAGACCGAGTCATGGGTATAATCGCCCTCCGCGATGAACCACGGCCGGAAGCAAAGGAAGTCATCAGCGACCTTCACGAAAGAGGAGTTGAAGTCCTCATGCTCACAGGTGACAACGAGGAAACAGCGCAGGCAATCGCGTCTGAACTCGGGATTGACGATGTCCGAGCGGATCTGAAACCGGAAGAGAAGGTCGAGGCGGTCAAAGACCTCACGACGAAGTACGAGGCGGTCGGGATGGCGGGCGACGGGATTAACGACGCTCCGGCACTGGCCCAAGCCACGGTCGGGATTGCTATGGGGACCGCAGGAACAGATGCTGCGATTGAGGCAGCAGACATTGCCTTAATGGCGGACGACATTACGAAGGTGTCATACGCGTTGTCGCTCGGGCAGCGAGCACAGCAGATCAGCCGGCAGAACATCGTGTTCTCGTTACTCGTGTTGGCCGTGCTCATTCCCGGTGCATTACTTGGATTGCTCGGTATCGCCGTTGCTGTAGTCGCGCATGAAGGATCTGAACTACTGGCCATTGGAAACGGACTACGAGTGAGACAGGGATAATCAAAACAACTACTCATTGACTTTGTTGAAATCCATAGAATCTGTCTTCGGTTGATACTGGAGTCTCAACTGAGTTCACTCTTAGGCTCAAGCAGTTCCAAACGCTCTATGTAAATTACGACGGATGCTTCCCTGGGTCAAGGAAGTAATACTCAGTATACAAGTCTGCAGAATGACCGATATTCTTATTTTGCAGATTATTTTGGGCTGAACGACATGGTCAGTACGCACGTGTACTGAGCAACAGTTTCTGAGAAAAGCATCTAAATAAAAATTCCAACAGAGTCGGGAACTACTCTACTGAGCTTTCCTCATCATCTCCTGTTAGTTCTTTCTCCCCAATGAGATCATTGTCCAATTTTTCTTCCAAGTTTTCCTGATGGGCTTCCTGAAGTTCACTTTCAGAGGGTTCTGTATACTCTGAGTGGGTATCAAAATCAGTTTCTTCAGGAACTGAAGGAGGCCTTCGGCTGTGCTCATAACTCACAATTTCTTTATCACGGTTGAGTCGACCGATAAGCTGTTCTAATTCAGTATCGCGCTCGCGTTGAAGTCGCTGAAGTTTTTCGACAGTCTTATCGAGATCTATCTCTCGAATCCGATGGACAACACGCTCTCCCAACCCAGTCGTCGTATAGCGTTTCTGCGTCCCGTGATCAGTTGGTCGGTGAGTAATCTCGAGTAGGTCAGTTTCAACGCCTTCGCGAAGGCGCGTCGAAACGGTAGACGAACTCACGAGCACAGCATCTTCGATATCTTGGAACGTTGCACTTCCGACTCCGATTTCAACGATGATCTCAAGTGCTCCTTTTCTCCGCAAGTACTCTTCTATCGGCCCTTGGTCCATTACTGGCTGAGATAAATAGCCAAAGGCGGATATAGATGAGACCGATTCCTAAATCAAAGTAATTCTTGGAGTGGGCCCACTATCCAACCCAACCGATTCTAACTCTAAACCACTGTATACCCTTCATACGGCTGGAGTCCTAACGGTCAAACAAGCAAAGCGAGCAAATCACTGTAGAATATAGATCTATACCAAAGTAAAATTGTCTTACCCTCTATGAAAGGAACGCCCTACGGTTCGCGAACTAATTATGCGTCTTTAGCAGTCGCTGAGCCGCTCAGTTCCTTCATTCCATCTATTCTTCTGGTGGTGTTCAGATGAGCCGAGACCAGTATCCTGAACTCACAGAAAATCTCGTCGAGCAGGCGAATACCCTTCTCCAAGTCCACGACAGCATTTCAAAAGTCGTTCAGGAACTCGAGATCCCCGTTTCCAAGATCGACGACACCTACAACAAATCGGGCGATCGGATCTTTGAACTCGAGTCGATGATTCGGGTGTTCATCTACAAGGAAGTTGGTGGCTTTAGCGATCTCAAACTCGCCGATCGGTTCGAGACCTGGGCATATCTTCAACAGCGGTTCGGGCTCAAGAACAGACCGTCACAAGGAACACTCTCGTACACGTGGAGAAAACGATTCACATCTCCCCTTCGACGAGTGATCAAAGCAATCGCAGAAGCAATCCATACAGAAGCACACGAACAAAATATTGTTTCAAAAGAGCTTGCACCGCCGCTCACCGACGATACTGAGTCTGAGACTCCACAACCACTGCATCACTACGTGGACCAGCACGCCTCCAAGATTATCGATCTCGGACGGGATCATATCTTCTCAGCGTTTGATACGGGGAGAGCATCGAATGCCAAACACAGTGATATGGCAGTCTGGGAATCCCAGACAAAAATGAGCCTGATGGATCGAGCTGGCTCACGAAGTGCCTATCGAACGATGAATCGAAAACAGGAGGATGCACTTCATAATGATACGCACGTACGAGCTATCAAAAAGTTGGCTACACCGACAACATACCAGTACACGTTAACTGACTTTACCACTCCTGATCAGTCCGCGATCCCATCACCAAATCGAATCACGGCGACAATTCAAGATCCGTTCCATGAGGCGACCTCATGGCTACTAAGTTCAATTCGAGGAACCGAGGGATTTCAAGAGCCAGTAATCGCTGCGATAGACTACACAGTTGTCCCATTCCATTCGTCACCGTGGAAATCGCCCGAAGATATCGAACCAGATGACGAACGAATTGTTGTGAACGAGACAACAGGGAAGACCAAAGTTCCGAAAGAAGACTACCCAGAAATGGTACACGGGCAGAAGGACAAGCACTCATACGGGTATGAGTATGCAACACTTTCAATTGTTGGGCGCAACGCTCCAATCGTCATCGCCGTCGAACCAGTCCGGCGGAACTCGGGATGGGAAGGCGATGAAGGGAAATCAATTCCGAACCACGAGATTGTCGATCGGCTAATGGAGCAGGCGACCCAACATGTCGATATTCATAAGGTGATGGCAGATAGAGAGTTCGACTCACACGGTGTTCAAGACGTACTTGATCACTGGGGAGTAACGTATCTCATTCCGAAGAAGAAATACGAGAAGGATTTGGAGGATATTGAGAAGGTCGAAGATCATCCAGTTGCAGATGCTGCTGTCCTCCCGGATGTTCCGTTACACATTGATGATGAACACAGTCATGATGTGAACTTCATGTTCGTCCCCTCAAGAAACAAGAAGTTCTCTGCAACAGATGGAGGCGACTATGCCGTGTTCATCACGAACCGGGACGAGGTATCTCCTGATGAAGCGATGGGGTTGACGTCACAGTATTCTCGTCGATGGGACATCGAAAATGAGTATAAGTCGATCAAGTCGTTCCTGCCGTCGATCGCGTCGACGGACTATCGAATGCGATGTTTCAGCTTCATCTTCGGTGTACTGCTTTACAACCTCTGGCGAATGGTTGATCACCTCGTGAAGGTGCTCGTCAAGGCAACCTATGATGACTACGAGAAGGGTGATGACGAGATTCGCTTGAAGCCGTTAGTTACTTCGTCGGGGTGTATCGATACGTTCCTCGACGGCTTCGATCCGCCGGACTAAGCAACACTACTTTTCTCGAGTTCTCAATTTCGGGTAGTAGCAGCTTTCTCTTTCTTCCCTTATTTTCGCACTGGACTTGTCGTCTCTGAATGGTATGTGTAATCCGTGCAGTCCAGTTAGTCTTCTTTACAATATTTCAGAGATAGTTCTCTTGTATTGAAAGTCTCTTCGTTTGTAGCAGAACCAAACTCCGAACCTCTGCTCAACATCTCATCCACTATTCTATATATCGAAATAAGGTGTATACATCTCTGATTTGGTGATAGAACACTCAAAACTAGCTCAAACTGGTGATAGAGGCAAAACCACATCCACTTCGTTAAACACCAGTTTAACCAAGTGGATTTATATGGGTCGATACTGTACCCGACAGACGAATGTCTGGATCAACTGATCGAAGGGCTAATCGCGAGGGGAAGACCGTCGAAGCGGCGGTTTCGCGCTATCTCGGATCACTAAATTCGGGTGGCTCTCGGTCAACGATGCGATCGCCATTGACCGAATTTGCGAACTTCTGTGACGCAGAGGATGTTCAGCGAGTCGACCAACTCGAGACGAACACGCTCCGCGAGTATGGGATGTACCTTCGCGAGCGTGCCATCGACCAAGAGTTGACAGCGTCGACAGCGAATACGTATTTCAAATACGTGCGCGCGTTTCTCTCTTTTTGCGTCCGTGACGAGTTGTTAGACACCAATCCAGCGAATACACAGCGGGCAGAGGAGTTTCTGCCCGAAGACAAAGGCGACCGCAACCGCCAGTTTTGGAAACCGGAACACCGCCAGCAGCTCATCAACTACGTCACCGAACGCGTGGATTTAGCTCTCGAGGAGTCCATAAACGTCTCTCGGAAAATCGCATACCGAGATCGGGCGATCGTGGTCTTGCTCGCCGACGCCGGCGTTCGGGGCGCTGAACTCTTCCGCGATCCGCGCGACGACGCCCGAAACGGTGTGACCTGGAGCGATGTCGATCTCGAGAATCACTCACTCGAGGTGTTTGGGAAGTCCCGTCAGTATGAACGCGTTGGTCTGCCGTCAGATGCTCGAGACGCGCTCGAGCGATATCGACGCGTTGCTGAGCCGCCGACTGACGAGTGGCCGCTCTTTCCGACTGATCACGCCCCGTCGAAGTATGCAGCGTATCGTGAAGCGATCGAGGAGGATCCAGAGGTGGCGATCGACGATGCCCTTCGAACGGTCGAAGTGCCGCCACCATCGATCACGAAAGCTGGCGGCCGGTCAGTGATGAAACGGCTTACACGGGAAGCTGGCATTGACCTTGAGGACGGCGAGTATCTGAAACCCCACGGAGCGAGGCGAGCACTTGGAGCTGAACTCTACGAGAAAGGCCATTCCGAACTGGCACAATCAGCGCTCCGGCACAAATCGATCGAAACGACCCACGAGTCGTACTCCGATATCCAGGCGAAGGATGTCGCTAAAGGAATTGATGAGGTCCGTGACTGATATTACCGGCTAAAAACATTCAAAATAAAAGTACGTTCCTCCAATATGACCTCTCTCGACAACGTCTCTACCGACGACCTCCGCCAGGTCTTGGTGGAGGTCGAGGGAAAACCGTCACAACGGCTTATGGCGGCAATCAACTACCTTGAAGAAGGCAGCGCGACGCTATAAGAGGTCGATGAACCTGATGTTGCTAAGATGGCTTTATAATACATAGGTTCTAGCAATAAGGGTGTTGAAATAAGACGGTAAGAGAATTCGAGAACGTGCTTCCGAGAAACTTATCGAGTATTGTTTAAAACTATACGAACAAATCGGTATTCTGGACAGTGCTGCCGCTCACGAGAAGAGCAAGCCGAAGGGAGAAGCCGTTAGTCGGGTGGGTCGAGCCCGTAGCTCTTCTTGGCGAACGTCAGGAAGGAGTTCGCCGTGATTGACGGCTCGTCCGAGACCTCGCCGTCCAGTTCCAGCTGGACCAGAATATCGACGAGTCGCCAACAGTTGTACAGTACGCACGCGAACGCGAAGTTGAAGTACCGGAATCGGTGATCCGGTGACTGGGTCTCGGCGAGGAAGGTCTTCAGCTTCTTGAACCCGTTCTCGATACCCCACCTGCGCCGGTATTTCGCCATCATGCGCCCGATCTGGTGCTTCATCTCGGTCCGGTCGTCGGGGTCAACGTCAACGAGTTCGTAGTCCTCTCGAAAGGTAGATCGCCTTCCGCGTCGGGCCGCCGTCGAGACGCTCCTGTTCAACCACGTCGAAGTCCTTGTCCTCGTTTGCGAGCCGAGCGATGTTGTACTCGTGGTCGCTGCTGGAACGAACTTTTCCGGGGTTGAGGTACGTCGCGTCGTGCTTCTCGCAGGCGCAGGTCTGAGAGCAACATTCCAAACTAACTCTACGACCTGCTCGTTCCTCAAACTGCGCTAACTATACGGTGCCAAAAGGGGCAAGTGTCACCTCACCTCTGAGGAACACGAGCGGTCCGCCTCCGTCGTGTACGGCGTCGTGTCCAAAATCCCCTTCTCGCAAGCCTGCTTCTCGTAGACTCGCGTGTCCTTTGCGTGGAAGTGATGAATTGCGTCTTCCTTGCCGAGCAGTCGGATCGCATTAGTGATCTCGATACCCTGCCAGTACAGATGCGAGGATCGAAGTTTGCGCCGATCCGCTCGTAGGTCGCCTCACGCAGGCGGAGCAGTCAGTGTGGCTCGTAAACGAGCATGTTCGGATGCATCTCGATAGCGATATCGACGCCGTATCTGCTGCGTGGTCGGCCACCTTCTGCCAGTACGGGATTGCAACCTTCTCCCACTGGTACTTGTGGACATCGGCGTGCTCGTCTGGCCATGGTGCAGTGACCCAGTTTGGGTGTCTCGACAGTCGGGCTACCTGTGGGAAATCACGAGAAACACGTTATCGTATTCACCTCAAACTGTGCGGCGAGTTCAATTGCTTCTCGGATTCGGTATCCGCTTGGGAAGCCCGCTCGTCGTTCGGATGCAGCGGGTTCTTGTGCGCCGCCAGCCCACTGATCTGCATTTCGTGCTCGTCGAGGAGTTCGGCGAGCTCCGCTTGAACCTCCTTGTCATTAAGACATGCCTGCCGGTCGAGATGCTCGTTGCCCGGATAGCCGCCGACGCCCGGTTCGACTGCGTCGACGTTCAGTTCGTCCAGATACGCTAGCGCTTCTTCGAACGATCTATTGTACAGCGGTGAGGTATGTACGCCGATATTCATGAGTTCACCGATTAACTATCATCATGCGAATTTTGTTCGCCCCATCATCATGGCTACGAGCTCGTCCTCGGTAACATCTGTGAGGTCTTCGACACCGACCAGTTCTCCAGACGCGAGGACTGCAGCCCGGTCAGCAAGCTGAAAGACAATTTCCAGATCATGGCTGATCAGGATGATCGTTACACCCTGTTCATTGAGCCGTTGGATCAGATCAAGGATCCGCTGGGTCGCATCGATCGAAAGTGCGCTCGTCGGTTCATCCATAATGACGATATCGGGATCCGGTTGCAGTGCGCCTGCAATGGCAACGCTTTGTTGCTCTCCTCCCGAGAAATTCTTGACTTTGCTCTTGGGGTCCAGATCGAGTTCGAGACGTGAGAGTAGTTCCTTGGATTCAGCCTCCATCTGCTTGTCGTCGACGAAGTTGAGAAACCTACCGAGAGGGTTATTCAACAGGATTTCGTCTCCAAGGAAAATGTTCCCGGCGACAGTTCGGTTCGGTGCGATCGCTAGATCCTGGTACACCGTCTGGATACCTAGCTGTTCGGCAGTATTGTAATCACCAATATCGACTTGCTCACCGCGAACGCGGAGATTTCCAGAGGTCTGCTCGACGACACCACTCAAGATTTTGATGAGCGTTGACTTACCGGCACCGTTGTCGCCGACAACCGCGAGTACTTCGTTTTCCTCGATGCCAAACGACACATCTTCGAGCGCCTGAATCATTCCGTATTGTTTGGAGATATTATTGAATCTAATAATTTCACTCATAGCCAATCACCCTCTTCATCCTTTGCTCTGATCGCAACTGCCACGATGATTACGATCCCCCGGATGAGTTCTTGCGAACTTTGGCCGTATCCGAGTAGAATGATCCCGTTATCTATGACACTAATAAGCAACGCACCAAGGACCGTTCCGATGATCGTTCCTTTTCCACCGAACAGCGATGTCCCACCTATGATCACCGCTGCAATCACTGCAAGCTCAATTCCAGAGCCCATTCCAGGCCGAGCGACACCGAGCCGAGCCATGTACAGCAGACCAGCAAGAGCGGCACAGAGTCCAGCGATAGTGAGCGTCATGATCTTGATTCGACCAGTATCGATCCCGGAATACTCTGCTGCCTGCTGTGAATCACCTGTCGCATAGACGTGCCGGCCAAAGCGTGTTTTCGAGAGAATGGTCGCAGAGATGATCAAAAGTACTGCCATCCAGGCGATAATCATTGGGAAGGGGCCAATTGCCCCTCCAAAGACAAACTCGAATGATGGGCTATCAATGACAACTGGGGACGCACCAGAAACGACGAATGCGGTTCCGCGGGCCACACCGAGCGATCCAATCGTCACAATGAATGAGGGAATGCCATACCTAATGGTGATTATACCATTGAGCATACCGAACACTATACCGACAGCTAGGGCCACGAGGATGCCAGCAATAGCACCGTATGCAGTTATCGCCATCCCCCCGATGACTGCGCTCAAAGCCATGACTCCCCCGACCGAGACGTCGATCTCCGCACTGACTATTACGTACGTCATTCCTAGGGCGATAACGAGAACAGTACCAGTCTGCCTAATAATGTTTATGAAATTGTTGGTGGAGAAGAAATTGGATTCCAGGACCGAAAAGAACGCGGCAAGAACGACTATAGATCCCGCTAGTAGTAGGAATTCACTGGGTTCATCGATTTTAGTTCTTATTTTTCTTGTTACAGACATGTTTATTCGAAGTGCTGTGTGATTGATTCCGGTGGCTCTTCACCGACCAGTTCAGGGTACATCTCGAGTAGATTCTGCCGTGCAACTGCTGGGGACGGAAGTGCGATATATGGGGGGGTCTCCTCGCCGAGGAACCGCTTTGCTATCAAATCGACTTCAGCTCTCCCCTGTGCAAGCGGGTTCTGAGAACCGACACCGACGAGAAACTCGCCCTCGGCTAGCAGTATTCCACTGCGTTCACCCAGATCGGTTGAAACGACAGGGATATCGAGCCCCTGTTCCTCGATAGCTTGAATCGCCTGTGCACCTGGTGGATCGACCCACGGGGCCCAGAGAGCGTCTATGTCCGGGTTCGCGGTGAGAGCGTCCTGCGCAATCCCCAGCACGTCTCCTTCGTCGGTGAAACCAACGGTTTCAGTCTCGAAGTCATCATCCTCGTCGAGGACGCTCCGAACACCGAGATACCGTTCGTTCGTGACGTAAAACGAGATGTCATGCTCAAGTAGTAGCACTTTCCCCCCATCGAGCACAGACTGAAGCATGCGACCGCCGATAACGCCCATTCCGCGGTTGTCTGCTGCGACTAGACCTGCGTAGTCGTCCGGGTGTTCGAACCCCGCAGCAACGTTATCCATAAAGACAATTTCTTTCCCAGCGTCAGAAACTTCCTGATATGCGCTAGAAGTCGCTTCGACGTCAACTGGAATTGAAAAGATACCATCGACCTCGTCCTTACTTGCCACGGTTTGGAGAATATTACTCTGTATCTCCGGGTCGAATTCTGCATACTGGATCCCTGTAACATCAATTCCGAGTTCGCTACACCGTTCAGTGAGCGCCTGTTCCTGAAGGATGGTCCATGTGTCTTCACGGAAGTGGAAGACGATCTCGACTCTGAAGTCTCCATCCTGAATCTGCTTTTCTTCCTCTTCCGTGAGTGCAACGGAATCCGCCGTGGCTGGCCCCTCACCGTGCGGCCCCTCTCCAACGAGTTCGTCAGGTTGGATTTCGTCGAGATCAAACGTGACATCCTGGCCCGCGGGCTCGTCATCTCCACTGGCACACCCTGCGAGGGCGGCTAACCCGCTTGCCCCCAATACTTTGATAACCATTCTCCGGTCTACTGGCATGTGGTGGCTATTATCAGCCATGAACGAACATACTCAACTAATGGTATATATATTTTTGCTAATTTTGCATAACCTTGGGGCATAATAGTCGGTATTGTTACCCAGCTGGTTTCACTAGCACATCGTTCGATAACCATCGATTGCTATCTCCGCAAACTATTAATATGATGACCAGAAACTCTGAAACGCAATGGCAGATATAGGTATCAACACCTGGTTATACGCCAGTTTCCCGACTTGGACGCAGAGTTACACTCTCGAAGAAACAATCGATCGAGTCGACGAACTCGGGTTCGATTCGATCGAGTTTGGTGCAGCATCCCCACACGCATGGCCGCCATACATGGACGACCAACGAGTAGCATCGATCCGTGAGCACCTCGACGAGAGTTCGCTCGAGGTCTCCAGTATTTGCCCGGCACTGGGTGGCGGGCCCGGACCGAACCCGGCAAGCCCCCTCGAAGAGGAACGAGAGGCAGCTCGGGACCACTATTTGGGATGTCTTGACGTTGCAGAGTCGTTCGATAGCAATATCGTACTCTGGGTAGGAGGATGGCACCATGAGACCCAGCGATATGAAGATGCATGGGAGAATCAACGATCGGTTCTGGAAACTGTCGTCGATGAGGCCGAGCGCAAAGGCAAAACAATTGCCATCGAAGCGAATGCAGCAGACGTAAACCTCATCGAAACCCCGAACGACCAACTTCGTCTGATCGAAGAGATAGACTCGCCAAACGTCGGGGCTATGTTCGATACGGCCCACGCCGCTCACCGCGGTGACTCACCGGCCTCCTACGTCGACCTTCTTGCCGACCATCTCGTCCACCTGCATCTCGCTGACACTGATCGTCTGCCGCCGGGACAGGGCGACATATCGTTCCAGCCGATGTTTGACAAGCTCGAAACTGCAGACTACGATGGTCATTACACCGCAGAGATCTTTGGTGGGCATCTCAATCCCGACGAAACTGCACTATCTACAAGACAGAATCTTGAGTCGATGCTTGAATAAGCGTCATCTCTTCTGCTGTTTTAGAACTCAAATTGTTATTATAGCCACGCAAGACAAGTACTCAGTAGTGTATTGAAGTCGCCTTCGTTAATGTACCCTACAGTACGGAGATCGGTCTCGATACGAATTCGTTGAACGGTTTTAGGGTCACAGTTAGCTAGAACAACCATTGCGCTTGAATCGTAATCCGTCGTGCTCAGACGGATCTCATGACGACTGTGAGAGAAACTCCTACAGACACGACGATTACGAGTGTTACCTACACTGAACGTTAGCAGTCATTCTCTGCTACATCGAGTAGTTGGTCTTAGGGTGTGAAGACAACTTTTTGGGTTTCGCGGTTGTCGAATTTTTTGTACGCTTCCTGTACGCTCTCTTCTTCCAGTGGATACTCGTGAGAGACTATTTCCTCTGCACGATCGTTGCCGATTTTGTCGATGACAAACTCGGCAATTTCGGGCCATTCCCATGTTTTGAACGACCAAGAGCCGACGTACGTGACTTTCTTGTGGATGAGATGCTCGCTCGGGTTGATTGTTGCCTCGTCGGTCTCACCGATTTGGGAAATGACACCGTGTTTTTTGACCAGTTCGAGTGCCATCTCGATCCCGCTTTGAGCGGCTGAGCATTCGACGACGACGTCTAGGCCACGACCGTTGGTTAGATCATCGACGATTGCTTCTGTATCTTCTTCGACAGGGTCAATACCGTGGTCTGCCCCCAGTTCAAGGGCCTTTTCACGACGATGGTCAATCAAATCGAATGCGACGACTTCAGCCCCGAGTGCGTCCGCGTTGACGACGCCGCTCAGACCCATTGGCCCGAGTCCGACAATCCCGACTGTATCCGAGCCATCGACATTACACTCTTTCATTGTGCTGTAGAGGTTGCCCAACTGGTCTGTTGCAATTGCTCCCGTTGGCATACTCATCTCATCAGGCATGGGATGGCAAGTCGATACGGGGGTGACGACTTCCTCGGCTTTCCCGCCATTTCGGTCAAAGCCGAGAATTTTAACATCTGGGCAGAGGTTAGGCTCGCCGCGATGGCAGTACTCACAGTGGTCACAGCCAGCGAAGCAGTTGATGGCGACGCGATCACCCACCTCAAGGTGAGTAACGTTGTCACCGACCTCACTGATCGTTCCAGAAGACTCGTGCCCGGGAATCACCTCACCGACCGGTTTGCTTCCGACAAGGGGGTCCCCATAGTAGAGGCTCATATCGCTCCGGCAGATGGCAGCTGCGCCGATATCGATTCGAACTTCGTCGTCGCCGACGGAGTCGTGTTCCCAATCCTGTACATACGCTTCTTTGTCACCGGGTAGGACTACTCCCTTCATGGGTGGCGTCACGTTGAATACAAAACTGAAAGGTTATAAAACTTTGTATAAGATTATCTATGTTTCTTTGAAGTCCGATGGATCGTTGGCTGAAAAGTTCAATCAAAAAGCTGTTCTCTCCGAGAGAACGCTATACACGTGCTATAGAGATTGGTTCAGCGGAAACGGTTCTTGGTAGTGTTTCGGGTATTGCTCCTGAAGGTTACCACGATAGACTGGGAGTGACCCTGAGGCAATAAACGGTGGAGTGTCGTTGCCAAGCAGCGCGTGGGCCGTCATGTTTGCTTCAATTTCCCCTTGCTGGTATGGGTACTGTGCCCCGGTTCCTCTGATCAACCGATCGGAAGCGATGTACTCAACTGTCCGAGAGCTGAGTCCAGTGGTCGTGATAACGATATTGTCTAGTCCTAAATCCTCGTACGCGCGCGCTGCCTGAATAGCAGGTGGATCCGACCAGATTACGAACAATCCATCCAGATTTGGATTCTGTACAGCCAACGATTGCGCGATGTCGTAGACTTCGTCAGGATCAGTAAATCCGCTTTCCGCGCTGATCTCGATTCCGTCTGTCTGTTCCAAAACCTCACGAACACCACTTTCCCGTTCGGAGCTCACATAGAACGGCGCATCGAACGTTATTATTCCTACTTTTCCACTTCCATTGAGAAATTCACGAAGGAGCCGGCCAGCGACGATACCTACACCTTTGTTATCAGAGGAAACACAGCCTGCATAATCCGATGGATGCTCAAATCCATCGGGGATATTATCCATAAAGACCAGCTCAGTATCGGATTCGTTTAGAGTACGATAGGCCTCAGATGTTTCTGACGTATCCACTGGAATGGAAACTACAGCGTCAACGTCACTCGAATCGAGGTGTTGAAGAATTTCGGTTTGCTCGCTGGCGTCGAACCTCGCGCCGTAAACATCCGTGACCTCGATCGAAAGTTCTTCGAATCGGCTTTCCAGCCCTTTTCTCTGTAGCTCAGTCCACGCTGTTTTCAGGTGGTGAAATACGATTGCGACGGTGTAATCGCCGTTTCTGACTGTCTTTACTTGTTCCGTGGAGAGTCTAACGGCGTCGTTCGGAGCAGGTCTCTCACCGTCTGGGCCGCTACCGGCCAGCCCATCAACCGTAATATCGGACAGATCCATACATAATCCGATAGTGGTTCTGGTTCATAGTTGTTGGGTACGTCTTGTTGGCGTGGAGAATGGTTGCATCCGTGACCAAATACCTAAGTAGAATAATTCTGAAGATCATGCTACGATGCCCACCGGCTCAAAGTCCGAAACTGTCGATGCGGTAGAGCGGACATTCAGAATCATCCGCCTCCTTAAGAAACGTAACAGAGCCGGAGTGACGGAGCTATCAAATGCCCTCGAAATGTCAAAAAGTGGTGTTCACAAGCATCTCTCGACGATGGTTGAAGCAGGATATTTGGTGAACGATGGAGGAGAATACCGATTGAGCTTCAAATTTGTAGGAGAAGGAGAGTTTGTCAAGCAAAACAGTTTATTGTACAATATCAGTACCTCCGAGATTGATTCGTTGGCAGCTGGCGTCAAGAACGGAGCCTACCTTGTCGCTTTTGAGAACGACACAGCGTACTGCGTATACAAATCTGAGGGTGAGAGTTCCGTTGCAGCCGATATAGATGTCGGCGATTCCGTTCAATTTCACAGCACCGCAGCTGGAAAGGCGATCGCTGCCCACCTCCCGCCAGATGAGAAAAATAAACTATTCGAATCAGAGCTCGCTACTAATACGAAGATGACTATTACAAAACCCGGCGAGTTACAGGAGGAGCTTGCATCGATCCAGAAAGAAGGAATCGCATTCGAGAACGAAGAACACGTCCGTGGAATGCGTGCTGTTGGAAAGCCGATTTTTGGACCCGAAGACAGTGTTCTCGGTGCAGTCGCAATCTCCGGACCGGTATCATTGCTCCCAGATACTCGGTTTCGAGACCAGCTACCTGAGATGATAACACAGACGACCAACTTCATCGAAGTGAAATACTCTCTGCGGGCCCGCGAAGCCCTCGAACAGGGGTCACACGTTCCTCGTGAGTTTTACTAATTGCTCGGCTCTGCACGTTCATAAACTCCCTTCAGAATGGAGGAAGAGGTGGTCGATTTTCTCTATCAATCCGTCGAGATTGCGGTCTGGCTGGTCGCGTACCCACGAGAACATATTGTAGATCGCCTCTTTGAGGCCGTGTTCGAGCTGTGCTCGGAGCAACTCGTCTCGAAAGCCTCGTCGCTCCGAGGCACTCGATTCGGGACCAAGACGAAGAAGGCTGTAGGTCAGCATCTGAAGGTGCCAGTGACGACTGGCACCGTCAGAATCATGCACCTCACAGTCTCCAAGGCCGGGATCCTGTTTCGAGTCCTCGAAGAACGTCTCGATTCGCCACCGATATGAATAGCTCCGAATAATGTGTACCGAGGGAGCGTCGATCTTGTTCGTCGCGAGGTACTTGACCGGGTTGTCTTCGTCGTCGTCAGTGACTTTCTCGGCGATTACCAGACGTACCGTACCTAACTTCGAGACCGGTAACGTCTTCGTCCAGATCTTGTACGTTTCCTCATCGATCTTTCGCTCTACCTTGTCGATGCGCTCTTCCAGCGCATCGACTCGCATCTCCTCGTTGGCGTAGGTCACTTGCCGATTGCTCCGCAACGGTCCAACCCAGTCTTTGCCGTGGGATTCGATGTGTTTGATCAGCTTCGAGTCATGAGCGAACCTCTTCTTCGAATTTAGTGATCATCTTCCGGGAGAGATCGTACTTCGTTTCGTCTTCGTCCGCATCATCCTGGTCTGCGTCGTCGGCTTTCTCGTACTGCCGAAAGGTGAGCGGATAGGAGGTTTTGTCGTCGGTAAAGAACGAATAGACGAGGTTCTGTCCCCAGACGGGTCTACCTTCGGCGTGATCGTAGAACTTTCCAGCACCGGGAAGTTCCTTCCCGGTTCGCTGGAATACCGAATCGTCGATGACGATGTAGCTATCCTGTGACCACCGCGTCTCACTGTGTTTTTGCAGTTCATCTAACCGCTCGTGGTTGAGTTGGTCCTCGTCCCAGTTGTACTCAGTAATGAACTTGTTGAGCGCTCGGTCGCCCTGGGAAGGACTTCACGGGCGATTCCGGTCACGGTCTTGCTGCTGGCCGCAGCAAGACCTGTCACGTACGCTTTGGATGCTGAATCTGGTGGTACGATAGCGAGTCAAACTCGTCCAACGGGTCGGTACAGGACAGGAAGCACGTAATCGGCATCATCGTCCGTCAATATTGGCTACATCGCGTTCCGACTTAAACGTGCAGAGCCGAGTAATTGCAAGACCCCCGTTCGCGCTCAGAGAACATCCCCGAAGACGGCTACAACAAGCTATTAGCTGAAATGGACCACGATTCGACATCTGGAGCACTACCACCGGACGAACTGGCGACACGGTCGGCAGAAGTCCAGCTAACTCAATCTATTCGACGCACGCGACATCAATTATGAGGAACGCGGGATAGCTGATGGAGACCCGACAGATCAAGTCACACACAGAGCCAGTCAGTTGAATATCGATATGATGTTGATTGAGGGGAAGGCGGTCTCAACTGGAAAAGTTGTATTCGGCGACCGTGCTCAGTCAGTTCTTCTACAGGCATCCTGTCCAATGGTTTACGTACGCCAGAATCTCTGATCAAACGTTATGTACACGATGTTCCAAACCCAATTCTTCGAGGCTATAACCGAAGACAAACTCGAACACCCAGTGTACACTGTCGGAGGCACTCCTTCATTGATGAAGTGGTCCAGACCTAAGAGAGTACGTCGCAACGACGTGATCGTCGTCACACATGACTGAGTCACCAGTTTGCGAAGGAGTACTCGAAAGAACTGACTGAGAAAATACTGTCGTTCATCGACTAATAGTAGCTATATTTTTCAACTATAGGTCCACCTACACCCTATCACATATACATAATTGATAGGTCCTGTTCGCAAGAAGCGAACAGAAGAATATTCGGCTATAGTATGTCAAGGGTCTCTATGTAATCCAACCCAGTCTTGGAAACTACAATTCGAAGAGTATCATGCGATTACATCCATACTTTTGTAATCGATGGAGGAGATTGTGATTGCTGATGTTTCGAAAGCATGACCGACTATGGCCATTACCATCATTAAGTCCGAGGCGTATTCAAAATAAACGGCCGTGGTGAATCACCATACGGCAGACGATTTTCCTAGCTCACGGTGCAGTTGATGTTGTAGCCGACGCACAGCAGGACGATTTAACGGAACTCTCGATACCAGCTTCGTGCACGCACGGCGTCGCCGAGCGTGCGCTTAATCACCGTCGTTACGGCCAGAGAGCGTTGTGTGAGACCGTTCTCTGTTACATCGGTCCGCGCGTTATGCGCGTGATTGATGGGTAGAAGCTATGATGTTTGATCAGCGGTCTTACGCCCTCTTCCCACAGTCTCTCACGTAACTGATGCCAGTCGTAACCTAGTCGGATGCGAGACTGTTCAACTCGCCCACGTTGCGGTGGGCGAGTTGACAACTGAGATAGGTGTTGTCTTCCCGCTTCGACTTCCTAGTTCTGACAGACTAACTCGACGCAATCTAGGATTCATCAGAGTCAAATAAACATAATCATACAAGTGACTACTATTGTATAGAAACGCGTTTGCAGGTACTCTTGATACTGAGGGATCTGAACCACGAGCACTACTACTAGTTTAGTATCAGTACTTCACCTATAGAAACGCTGCTGACTAAACAAACCACTGCTGACCACAAATAGTTGTGCCAAAACTGAGGGCTGCCGCCTTCGCAGTCGGCAGGCGGTCGGAATCTCATATTACGGTGCGGTTGCTGGCAGAGTTGAGCAGTCGTTAATGCTTCCCTCGGCCGGCCACTGAGGGCCGCCGATCAGGCGGCCCTCAGATCGGTCTTCGGCTACGTACTCACACCTGACGGATTGTACACTTCTCCCCAATCGAGCATCATATGGTAGATTAATACCAGCAACTTTTGAGCTGTTGCCACAATCGCTTTCTTCGAGTTCTTCCGGCTTGCTATCCGGTTGTAGAATCGACTCAGGTACTCGTCATTACAGGTGTGTATCGCGACATATGCAGACTGGACAAGAATCCATCACATCCGACCTGATCCACGTTTCGAGATACTCCCCTCAATCCGCGGGCCGTCTGGCTCGCGGATTACTGGGTTTAATCCGACGTAGCTCACGACTTCCTTGTGTCCATCAAATTGATCTATCTCGCCTATCTCTGCATAAATCGTCAGTGCCGAATAGTAGCTTACCCCCGGAATAGTCATGAGCAGCTGGGTCTCCTTCAGAGACTCAGCGCGCTCTTCAATCGTCATTTCAACATGTTCAATTTCATCTGTAAGCGTCTTGATCACGCTAAGGCCCGACTCTAGTGTAGCTTCAGATCTCTACTGGTTAGGTTATGCTCTCTGAGAGCGTATCTACAGGAATGGGACGAAAACAACACGTCGTCAATCTCTCCGAGGAAGACTGCAACACGCTTGAGTGGTTCATTTCGACCGGAGAACGAAAGGCAAAAGATATCAGATATCACGATGGCGCGTATTCTCCTGAAGGCTGACGACGGACTCACAGATTCCCAAATCTGTGAGCACGTCGGGTGCAGTATCGGCATGCCATACAGAACGCAGAAGGCCTACTATGATCGGCGGCTCGCGGCGATTCATCGCCGCAAGCCCGATCGTGAGTACGACCGTAAGCTCGACGGCGACGCGGAAGCCCGCTCCATCAAACTCGCCTGTACCGACCTACCAGAAGGACGCGCCCGCTGGACGCTTCACCTTCTTGCCGACGAACTCGTCACCCTCGACGAGATCGACTTCGAGTCCATCTCTCACGAAACCGTTCGACAGGCTTTAAAAAACACCCTGAAACCCCATCTGTACGACTACTGGGCGATTCCAGCTGAAGACGACGGTCAGTTCGTCTACCATATGGAAGACGTTCTCGAACTCTACCACGAACCGTACGACGAAACCCGTCCAGTCATCTGCTTCGACGAAACCAGCAAGGAACTCCACGGACACAAACGCGACCAGCTCCCGGCAAAACCGGGAGCGGTCGCTCGTATCGATACTCATTACGAGCGACATGGGACGCAGATAATTCATCTCACTACCGAACCGTTGACCGGATGGGTTACCGCCACAGTCACCGAGCGACGCCGAACAGTCGAGTGGATTGAGCAGATGATTGAACTTGCGGAGACGCACTACCCGGATGCCGTGTGCATCCGAGTTGTGCTCGACAACCTCAGCACGCACAACCCCTCCGCGTTCTATCGGTTCTTTCTACCTGATCAAGCACGCGCATATCTCGATCGATTCGAGTTTCACTTCACACCAACACACGGCAGCTGGCTGAACATAGCCGAAATCGAGATTGGCGCGCTCAAACGCCAGTGTCTTGGGTGACGAATTACTCACGCAGCGACCCCCTTTCGGAGGTCGCTGCGTGGCACGCCGAGCGGAATGGTGCTGATGGCCTAATCAACTGTCAATTTACCACCGGCGATGCACGCATCAAACTCCGTTCCCTCTACCCTGTTCCGCTCGATGAGGGCTAGCGAGACCAAACTTGAAGCTACAGTAGCAGTGTGTTTCATGGTGCCGGAGCGAGAGTTCACGCAGGAACTCTCGTCCCTTTACACTCAACGGCTTCACGTCCTCAGTAATTCCGTGATCGGACAGCAATCCGTGAATCTTGTTGGCGTACTCTGTTCGGTTTTCGACCAACTTCTGTCGCCCGCGCACGAACTTCCCTGATCTCGTCAGTTGGAACGTAGCCTTCCGGCACTGAAGTCAACCAAACCATCCATGCCAACTTCTTCGCATCAACGCGATCGGTTTTCTTGTCAGTGTCAGCGATTTGGTTCAGATCTTTCGGGTGAGCAACAGTCACATCCAAATGCTCTGATAGCGTATCGTGGATGTGGTAGTAGTTGCTGTTCGCCTTAATTGCGGCTTCTGCACCAGCGTACCGTTGGGCGAGTTCGTCGAGGTTCGCGTTGTGCGGCCGCATCCCCAGCGTGAACTTCACCTCCTCTCCAACGATCGGGATAGTCGCCAGTTTGTAACACCACGAATACGATTTGCTTGATGGAGCACCTGTACTCATCTCCAACTCGTCACCATCACCGTAGTACGCAATGTGGGTGATGTCGATCGCCATGTCGACATGGCGATCTATCGAGTAATACCGCTTGGCAACGTCCACCATCTCTGCAACCGTCCATTGACCACCGAAGCGATCTCCATCGCCTCAAGTTGCTTGATGTAGTAGAGATAGGTGTCACTGTCAGGACCGCCGCTCTCGCGGGTAGTTTCCTCGGTGAAGAGTCGGCTACCTTGATTGGCGGCTGTATCCGTCAATCCGAGGTAGCTCTGCAGTTCGAGAAACGCGGTATCGTCATGCCGCGTTCCCTCGCCCGGTCGGTCGAGGTCCATCGCCGGAAAGATGTACTCACACAGCGCCTGGGTCAATTTCTTCGCCTTGCTGTCGATGTAGCGCTGCTCCGAGCGGCTGGAGAGATCGCTCTTGTCTTCAGGTTTGAGCGCGCGCAGTCCGAGGGGATATGCTCAGCAGATGTCTGAATGAACGTCTTGAGCTGGTCGGGAAACTGGTCACGCCATGCACGACCGAGCGTGATCCGCCCCGGCGCGGTCTTATCCGCAGCGAACTGATTGGGGCTGAAGCCGAGCGTGCGGGCACGCTCGGCGTCGGCGAGGTACTCGTGAAGTTCCTCGGTCGTGAAGCCAGCGAATTCCTTACAGTAGAACGCCCGTACCATCGGTTCGTAGCCGTAGCGAGTGGTCCACTCTGTTTCACCGACGGTGTAGATTTGAGCCTCGCTGAAGTCAAGAGGAGAGTCCCAGTCAATCCCAGAACTTTGCATATTTCCGTTACAAATTTTCACCAATACTAAACGTAACTATGAGCGGTCAAAATAGCTTCCATTTTTCAACCATATTTAGCGATATTCAGATCACAGATATTGCTCCCATAGTTGAATTTGGATTACAAAATGTTTGCATCGATACTAATTATAATCGTATGGTTGTAAGAAACATATCTCATGATAGTATCCAAGTAGGACTTAACGGTGAATGAGATTCACCATTAATGAATGTAAATCCATTCAGTGCTAACCCGAATTCCAGAAGAAAGTAGGTATCCAACTAGTAGTGTTCCAATCGTGATTTATTGGGTATCGCTGACGGAGTTTGACACGTGGATCCTCGGTCGTGAACTGCCAGTCGATCGCGGACTCATCCTCACTTTGGGTGCGTCCCCACGCAGCGAATCTCCGTGATGAGGCCGCTGAGTCGAGAATCCGCCGGTAGAGGCATTTGGTGGTTAATTCTCATCAACGAGTGACTGCATCTGCTGGACGAACTCTTGCTTGCGCCGGTGCTTCGGACTTCGACATCTCGCCATCCGCTGCGTGGTTCACTCATCATGAAAAAGTTCCTCGTGCTGTTGCGTTCATACGTGTAGTCGTAGCGAGCGACCGCTCCCGGTCTAGTAATTCACAGAAGAATTTGGTACAAGATGTAGCGCATTTAGCCAGGACTAGTGCTCTTCCGCTGACTCCTAAGTTGAGTCTACCCAAAAGTTAGTTGAATTACTAGCACCGGGAGCGGTCGCACGCGAGGACACTCATTATGAACGCAACGGTGAGAGAAAAATCCATATCGCCATCGAACCGCTCACCGGCTGGCGCCACGTCACGGTCACACCGAGACGACGCAAGCGCGAGTTTGTCGACCAAATGCAAGAGCTCGCGGATGAACACTACCCGGATGCGGCCTGCATCCGGGTAGTTCTCGACAACCGCAACACGCACAATTCGGTTGCCTTCTACGAGTTTTGTAACCCGAAGAAAGCACGAGAGTATCTCGACCGATTTGAGTTTCACTTCACGCCGAAACACGGGAGCTGGCTCAATATGGCGAAAATCGAGCTGAGTGCGGTTAGCACCCAGTGCCTCAGCCGGCGCATTCCTGACGCGGCGACACTCCGAACGGAGGTCGTCGCGTGGGAAACCGAGCGCAACGAGGCTACCGTCTCACTCGACTGGTAGGTCACCACCGATGATGCCCGAACGAAGCTACACCGGCTCTATCCAACCATCAAGGAGAAAGAGCAGGACTAGGCTATCCACACTTGCGAGCGCACTACTAGTGGCGGTCCAAGCCTGAATTGATGGGTGAAATCGATAGCGTGTTCCCGATTTTACTCAGCAGTCGACGCTTGGAACGGTACTAGTACCGTCCCAAACGTGGACAGTCTAGGTTATCTCCTTTGAGCACATCTCTATACAAATGGGACGAAAGAAGCACGTTGTCGATCTCTCGGACGAGGAGCGGAACGAACTGAGGGAGTTCGTCTCGAAAGGCGAACACAGAGCCGAAGCGATCACCCGAGCAAAGATTCTCCTGAAGACCGACGAGGGGCTCACAGATCCGACAATCTGTGAGCACCTCGATTGCTCGATCGCCACGCCCTATCGCACACGCAAAGCGTACTCTGAGAGAGGGCTTGCGGCGATCCACCGCCGCAAGCCCGATCGAGACTACGAGCCAAAACTCGACGGCCGAGGCGAAGCTCACCTCGTTGCACTTGCCTGCTCGGAGCCACCAGAAGGCCGAACGCGCTGGACGTATGCCCTGCTCGCCGAACGGCTCGTTACCCTCGAGGAGATCGAGTTCGACTCGATCTCCGAGGAAACTGTCCGACAGCGTCTAAAAAAACGACCTGAAGCCACACCGTTCTGAGTACTGGCTGATTCCGCCCAAAGAGAACGCTGAGTTCGTCTACCGGATGGAAACGATCCTTTCGCTGTACGAAAAACCGTACGACGAGAGCCGTCCAGTCGTCTGTTTCGACGAGTCCAGCAAGGAACTTCGAAAGCACGTCCGCGACCCGCTCCCGGCGTCACCGGGAGCGGTCGCTCGAACTGACCACCATTACGAACGGAACGGGACCCGAATGCTTCACGTTGCGACTGAACCGTTGACCGGCCAGTGCCGCCTTCACGTAACAGAACGTCGACGAACGTGTGAGTGGATCGACTGCATGGTGGCGATCGCTGACGACTACCCGGATGCAGTCCGCATCCGGGTAGTCTTGGACAACCTCAGCACACACAATCCCGCCACATTCTATCGGTTCTTCCCGCCCGAGAAAGCACGCGAGTATCTCGATCGACTGGAGTTCTACTATACGCCCACGCACGGGAGTTGGCTGAATATGGCCGAACTCGTCTGGAGTTCGCTCCAGACGCAGTGTCTCAACCGCCGCATTCCAGACGCAGCGACTCTCCAGTCGGAGGTCGCTGCGTGGGAAACCGAGCGCAATGGAATGGATGCCACAATCAACTGGCAATTCACGAATGAGGACGCTCGAACGAAGCTTCACCGTCTTTATCCGTCCCTTGAGGGGGTAGAGAACTAGTCACTCGAGACTTGGGACGGTACTAGTACCGTTCCAAGCGTCGACTGCTGAGTAAAATCGGGAACACGCTATCGATTTCACCCATCAATTCAGGCTTGGACCGCCACTAGTACCGTTCCAAGCGTCGAGTAACTAGCTCGTATTCCCTTCGAGGGACGGATAGAGGCGATGAAGTCTCGTTTGAGCATCTTCAGACCTGAATTGCTAGTTGACCGTGACATCCAGCTCATTGCGTGCTCTTCCCACGCAGCGACCTCCGAACGGAGAGTCGCTGCGTCGGGAATCCGACGCTTGAGACACTGTGTCTGAAGCGAACTCCAGACGAGTTCGGCCATATTCAACCAGCTCCCTTGCGTGGGTGTGAAATAGAACTCAAACCGGTCCAGATATTCTCGTGCCTTTTCAGGCGGAAATAACCGATAGAAGGCTGCTAGATTGTCTGTACTGAGGTTGTCCAGGACTACCCGAATGCTGGCTACATCCGGGTAGTAGTCATCGGCGATCGCTTGCATACACTCGATCCACTCGCTTGCCGACGCCGCTAGGTTACCTCAAAATGACACCACCTAGTCAGCGGTTCGGTCGCTACGTGAAGCATTCGTGTCCAGTGTGTTCATAGTGGTGATCCTTCCGGACGACCGCTCCCGGTTTTGCCGGGAGCGGATCGCGGGTGTGCTTTCAAAGTTCCTTACTGGATTCGTCGAAACAGATAACTGGACGGTTCTCGTCGTACGGTTCTTGGTAGAGTGAGGGAATCGTTTCCATTCGATAGACGAACTCAGCGTTCTCTTTCGTTGGGAGCCAATATTCAGAGCGGTGTGGCTTCAGGTCATTTTTTAGACGCTGTCGCACTGTTTCCTCGGAGATCGAGTCGGTCGTCGAGCAAAGCATACGTCCAGCGATTTCGGTTCTCTGGTGGCTCCGAACAGGCGAGTGCAACGAGGTGAGCTCAGCACGGCCGTCGAGTTTCGGCTCGTAATCTCGATCGGGCTTGCAGTGATGTAGTACTCAAGGAAACTTTTGGAGGAGTTCGTCTTCCTGTTCTATGGTACCACATTGCTATATTACAGAAACATGGGAGTAAATATATTGACTGGGCCATTGATTTGATGTGTGTGAGCAGTCAGCACGCTTTCTTTGCCGTTACCAGACAACTGTTGCAGAATGGATGTCCGCTTGTTTGTAAGAATTTCACGATTACTCTCGACTTGCAATACTTATCTCAAGCACTAAATCGCCGCAAGCCCTCTCTCGGAGTAGGCTTTACGCGTTCGGTGAGGTGTGGAAATCGAGCAATCGAGGTGTTCACAGATCTGAGGATCTGTGAACCCTTCATCACTCTTGAGGAGGATTTTGGCACGGGTGATGGCTTCAGCTCGGTGTTTTTCCTTCGAAACAAACTCCGTGAGTTCACTGCGTTCTTCCTCTGAGAGATCGACAATATGCTTCTTTCGTCCCATTGGTGCAGTTACGCGTCCAAAGTAGATAACCTAGGCTGCCCACATTTGGGACAGTACTACCAGGGTTTAATTTATAGACTTCGTACGTTAGACGAAGATTCCTTCAGTCTCTTGCAGTAGCCCGCCGTACTTCAGTTCGGGCTGTTGGTTGTTCAGAAATGATGTTCTCGGTACTTTCCCAGAAGGGGCGTGTGATATCGTTCCGGAGTAAGGTAGCTCGAGCGCTTAGGAGATCGTCCGTATATTGGACATCTGAACAATGATGAGTTATGATAAATTGATCTTCCAATTGTCGACGCATTGGAACAGAGGTTCTCGGTTGTGAGTATACGATAACCCGTAATAATTATATTAGAGACTTATCAGACAGAAAATGGCGATTTCTTCAATCAGACAGTGCTATCTGCGCTAATCCGTACAGATTCGTTTGTTGATATAAGTATAGATATGATATCTTGCTAATCAAGTAGCCAAGCTATAGAATGTGATCTCTTTGATAATGCCAAACTATTTCATGGATAATATTGAATGCCGAATAATGAGTTCGGATGATTCGAGGCGAACGATCAAATCGGTGGAACGTTCGTCCCAAATACTCGAGTATCTGCGCCAAAACGGTCCGTCGACCATTTCAGACCTCGAGTCTACAGTCGAGGTCTCAGCAGGGACGATCCATACATATCTTGCGTCACTGAAAGTCCATGGATTCATCGAAAAAGAAGGGACAGTGTACCGGCTCGGATCGATGTTCATTCCGTTTGGAATGCGTGTACGAAACGAAAACGAACTGTACCAGTGTTCGAAAGTCGTGATTGAAGAGCTCGCGCTGGAAGTCGGTGGGTGCGTACACTTGATGACCGAATATGAGGGACGGTTGCTTATTCTGGAGGAAGTGTATGGTGAGTCAGCAATTGGAATGGATTTTCATATCGAAAAACGTGGAAAACTCCAACACCATATCCACTGTACTGCAGGAGGGAAAGCAATTCTCGCTCATCTTCCTGAAAAGGATATGCAACAACTTCTCGACAATCACGGTCTCCCCAAACGCACCTCAAATACGATCACTGACCGCGATCAATTGTTGGACGAATTGGCGTATGTCCGCGAGCAGGGGTTTGCACTTAACGATCAGGAACATATGCCAGGGGTTCGGGCGGTTGGCGTCCCGATTTGCAAGGATGATGAAGACGGCGTGCTCGGTACTGTCAGTATTTCAGGCCCTGCGGCGAACTGGTCAGAGGACCGATTTACCGAAAAGATACCGGCAAAAGTGAGCGAAGCTGCAAACGCAATCGAGATTAACATCCATTCTAAAGAGCGGACGCAATGATCAACCTCAAATACTCAATTAATGTAGTATAGCGGTCACCTCTCGCATATCAAACAAATATTTGCGAGCCAATAATACATTACAAACCTATGTGTGTAATAGATAGGATAGAGGTCATGAGAATCACGTCACTATTTGAATCATGGATAGAGTTATTTGTATATGTCAAACCGTATCGTTTCGAGAAGAGATGAGCAAGAGAGAATATTCACCGCAACAATGTCAAATGTTGTCATCCACCACAATATTTATAATGTATATTGACGATAGTCCAGTCGCATGGCAACAGAGGAGAGATACTACGTCAGTATCGACACCGGCGGCACCTTCACTGACGGCTACGTCTCCTATTCTGGTGGCGCGACGACAGTAAAGGTGCCAACGACAGACCACGACCTCACAGTCTGTTTTCGAAATTGCATAGACAAAGCAGCCCAGAAACTGGGTCAATCACCAGAAGCGTTTCTGGTAAATACGGATACGATCCGTTTTTCGACGACGATCGGGACGAACACAATCATTGAGCGTACTGGTCCACAGATTGGTCTCATCGTTTCTGAGGGTGAAGCGGGAATGATGAGTACTACGGAAGACGAGGATGATACCCTACTTGCACATACCGATCTCATTGTTGGTGTGAGCGAAAAAACGACGACGGACGGAGAGATTATCGAGTCAGTCGATGCAGACGACGTTCGTAATGCTGCCAAGACGCTCATGAACCGTGGGGCTAAGCTATTGGTTGTTAGCTTCGATAATTCGTTCGCTAACGAGGCAAATGAGGAGCAAGCGCGTCACATCATCGAAGCCGAGTATCCTCCTCATTATCTCGGCCCGAATCAAGTGTTGACAGCTAATGAAGTGACCAGTAGACCAGGGTATCAAACGCGCACACATACCGCACTTATCAACGCCTACATTCACCGACCGATGGCTCGATCACTGTACAAAGCTGAAGATGACATCCGAGATAGTGGTTATTCGCACTCCCTACTCGTCGGACAATCCACTGGTGGAGTTGCAGGGGTCTCCAAGACCGTTGCACTCCATACCTATAATTCAGGGCCAGTTGCCGGCGTTCTCGGTGCCGAGGCGTTCCGGAAGCTGTACGATCTTGACGCCGTGATGAGTACTGATATGGGTGGGACGAGTATCGACCTCGGCACGATAGTCAACGAACAGGTCGAACGAGATCTTCGTCCCACTGTGGCGGATCTCCCGGTTCACGTCCCGATGATCGACGTCACAACTGCAGGTGCTGGCGGTGGTTCGATTGCCTCCGTCGAGAATGGAACACTTTCGGTTGGTCCGGAGAGTGCCGGTGCCGAACCAGGACCAGCATGTTACGATCTTGGAGGATTCGATCCAACGACGACCGATGCCGACGTTGCTCTCGGCTACATTGATCCCGATTATTTCCTTGGCGGCGAGCAGGACTTGAACGCGTCGCGAGCGAGAGAAACTATCGAGCGGGAAGTGGCCGATCCACTCGATACTTCCGTCGCCGAAGCAGCGCTTCGCATCCGCCAAGATGTTGACCAAAATATCGCAGACAGTATCGAACGACAACTGGAAGAGTACGACGTTTCCCCTGATGAGATAACGATAATCGCCTATGGTGGTGCTGGACCCGCTCACTGCTGTTCGTTCGCCGAGAAAGCTGGCGTTCGACGGATTATCACGGCACCGTCTGCGGCCGAATTCAGCGCGTTCGGTGGAGCCACCCTCGATGTCGAACACCAATACACGGAGGCGTTCGGTCAGACGATCTCAGCCGACGAAATAACTGTCGACGAGAACCAGTTCAACGAAGCCGCTGAACGGCTCGAAGATGAAGCCGTACAAGACATGGCTGGGGAGGGATTCACCGTCGACGACATCACCCTCGACCATCGACTCCTCGCGCGGGCAGGAAACGAATTGCAGGAGGTATCGGTCCCCTCACGCATCGAATCTGGCTCGGATCTCGCGCCGGTTGTCGATGCTTTCGATTCGGCACACGAATCCCAGATCGATCTCGAGACACTGGTACTCACGGCGATCGGCCCTGTAGAGACGGAGGAATTAGAGTCTCACGAGTTACAGGGGGAAGATCCAGGTCCGGCCCATAAGGGGACGCGAGAGGCCTACTGGCCGGAAGACGGGTGGGTCGAAACCGACATCTACCAACGAGAAGAACTCGCCCCAGGAAACGTTGTCGACGGACGAGCTATTGTCGAAGCCGAAGATACGACGTATGTCGTCTCTCAGGGGTGGACGTACCGAATTGACGAATATAAGAACGGGGCAATCGAACAATGAGCCGATCAACACCGACAGCCTCTGCATACCTGCAAGGGCGGCCAGCAGCTGACAGGCCGTTTATTCCCATCGTTGGAACGCTAGCAGCGTCGGTCGACCAGGTACCGCCGGACGTGTTCCTCTCGAATCCAACGCGACTCGCCAACGGGTTGCAGCGAGCCCACCGGTTGTTCAATCTCGACGCTGTTTGTGTCGTTCCCGATCCGACGCTGGTCGCCGAGGGGCTCGGTGTGACCGTAGAATGGGACGAAACAGCTGATCAGTTCGTTCCAACTGACCACCTGTCGACCAGCGACGACGTGGAAAATCCGAACGCTATCACGGAAACTGGTCGCGTCCCGACCGTTATCGAAGCGTCCGATCGGTTGGTTACCAGCATGGACGACGCCGCAGTCCTTGGCGTCTTACCGGGTCCACACACGACATTCGAGACCGTCTTCGGTGAACGGCCATCGACTGAGGACGAGCGAATGAAGCCGATCCGGACGGCCACCGGAGAACTCGCTCGAGCGTTCGGCCGGAACGGTGTCGATGGGTTCCTCGTCATTGAATCGCCGACTCGAGACGGTACCGATCGAAATGAGCACGTAATTGATCCGGCCGTTGAACTCCTCGACGTTCTCGACAACATTGGCGAGTTCTTCGGGACGGTTCTCGGTTTCGCACCGGGCGGCTATTCGACAGCTGCAGTCGAATCGGTCGTCGACGCCACTGCGCTCGACGCGGTGTTTCTCGATGTCGTCAATCCTAGCTCGGTGGCCGACAACCTGCCCGACGTCCGTGTCGGTGGAGCGATCACCGCATCGCTGCTCGAGAACGACGACAACGAGATCGAACGGACAATTACGGAGACAGTTGGCGACCTCTCGAAAGAGGCGTTCGTCGCGTCGGGCCGAGAGGTTGCTCCCGATACGCACCCGCGGAAACTCCAGACCGCGTACCGTGCCGCAGAAAGTGTGAACAATTAACGAGCTATGATCCCGAATAAAGCCCAACGACAGCACAGTTCGCAGACATTCCGTTCTCTAGAGGTGACGATGCATGAGTAATACGAAACGAGTAACCGAGTACCTCGAGATCAACCTCGCGAATCGAGAGTGGCAGTGTACAGTGTGTTCGGAATCGATCGGACCGGCCGTAGAGAACTACAAACACGGCTGTCTGGTTCGCGAACGAAACCCCGAGGAGGTACACCGTCTGATCCTCGAGGATGAAGCGTACGATTTCTCACCCGATCCAGACTGGGTTCGAATCATCGAGTTCTACTGTCCAGGGTGCGGGACAATGGTCGAAAACGAATATCTCCCGCCTGGACATCCGATCACCCACGATACCGAACTCGATGTCGATAAACTAGTCAAACAGCACGGAGGGGACCAATGACGACTCGTATCAATATCGACGCCGGCGGGACGTTTACCGACTGCTTTACAATCCACGAGGGTGAAGCCGTCTCCGCGAAGACGCCGACGACCGAGCACGATATGTCTGAATGTTTCTTCCGGGGGATCGAGAAGTGCGCAGACCAACTCGCGGTCGACCTCAACCAACTCATCGGCGATGTCGACTCGATCCGATACTCGACGACGACCGCGATGAATCGCCTCATCGAACGGAAAGGGCCGAAACTCGGATTGCTCACGACCGAGGGGATTCAGGATTATCCCCAAATCGGTCGCGGCCCGCGGTGGGCCGACGGGCTGACCGACAACGAACAGCGAAACATCTCTGCCGCAAAAAAACCCGAGCACCTCGTTCCCGATTCCCGAACCAATGGCATCAGAGAACGGGTCGATAGCGAAGGCAACGTGTTGCGCCCGCTCGACGAAGACCACGCTCGCGAACAGATTCGAAATCTCGTCGACAGCGGTGCTCGAGCGATCGTCGTGAACCTGCTTTGGGCGTACGAGTATCCCGAGCACGAACAACGCGTTCGGGAACTCGTACGAGAAGAATACCCGCCGTCGTACCTCGGAAGTATCCCCGTATTCCTCTCCTCGGAGGTCATGCCGACCAAACAGGAGTACGAACGGACCAACACGACGCTACTCGATGCGTACCTTTCTGAGTTAATGCAGGAGCATATCGCCGACATCAAGGAGCGTCTCGAGGCGTACGGCTACGAGGGCGACGTGCAGATGCTCCACAACACGGGCGGAATGGCGGAGTCTTACAAGACGACCGCCGTCGAGACGTTCAACGGTGGGCCGGTCGCAGGGTTAAAAGGTGGGGAGTATCTCTGCGATCTTCTGGACTACGAGAAGGCCGTCGTCACCGATATGGGTGGAACGAGTTTCGACATTGGGATCCTCACCCAGGGCGGCGTTCAATCCTACGAATTCGAGCCGATTATCGACCGGTGGCGCGTCTCCGGAACGATGATCGAATCCAAATCTATCGGGGCCGGCGGCAGTTCGATCGCCTCGGTCAACGAGGAACTCGGTAGCAGGATCGAGGTCGGTCCGGAGAGCGCCGGCGCTGATCCCGGGCCCGCCTGTTACAACCGCGGTGGGACGAAACCAACGGTGACCGACGCCGACGTGGTACTCGGGTATATCGATCCGGAGAAGTTCTACGCCGGGAACCAGCGGTTAGCAGTCGATCGTGCTCGAGAAGCTATCGAGACTCATGTCGCTGATCCCGCTGGAATGGACACCGTCGAAGCGGCCAAGAATATCCGACGTATCGCAGACGGCAACATGGGGAACACCGTCCGCAAGGAGACGATGCTCCGCGGGCACGATCCTCGTGAGTTCATCCTGTATAGCTTCGGTGGGGCAGGTCCATTGCATGCCGCTTCATTCTCGTCGTACCTTGACATCGATACCATCGTCACAACGCAGTACTCTCCCGTGTTCTGTGCGATGGGATCTGCGACGATGGACACGCTCCACATCTACGAGCAATCTCGTTCGATGTACCTCCGAGACTCCGGCGAAGAACCCGAGTACAGCACCGATTACGAGACGTTCAACGCCGTCGTCGAGGAGCTCCGAGCGAAAGGACGTCAGGACATCAAAAGCGAAGGATACGATCCGGACAACATCACCTACGAACTCGAATTGGACATGCGATTCGGTGGACAGATCCACGTCGCTCGTGTGCAGTCGCCGGTCATCGAAGTCTCCGAGGAGGCTGACGTCGAAGCGATATGTAATCATTTCATTGACGAGTACACGGACCGATTCTCCTCGTACTCGGTGACGCCGAGTCACGGAATCACCGTCGAAAACTTCGCGCTACGAGCCCGAGTGGCCAGCCCCAACATCGAGTTGCCGACTGACGAGATGATCGACGCCGGCCCGTCGAAAGCGAAAAACGACACGCGAGACGTGTTCTGGCCAGACACGAACGGCTCCGTGTCGACGCCGGTCTTCGAATACGATGATCTGAGAGCCGGCATGCACCTCGAGGGGCCAGCAGTGATCGATGCAGATTATACCACGACGGCAGTGCCCGGCGGGTGGACGTACAGCTTGGACGAATACCGCAACGGAATCCTCAAAACAACCGGTGATAACTAATGACAGTCAACAGAGATCAATTGATCGATTGGGTCGACCTCGAAGAACCGTCAGCCGACGAACTCGCCTGCATGGACGAACTGGACCACGGCGATTACGAAATTTACTCGGAACGACTGCGACTCGTCCTCGACGAGGGGATAGACGTATTCGTCCGCTCGGGCGTCTCGCAGTTCATCGCCGCTCGCGATCTCGCAGTCGGGATTTACACGGCCGACGGCGATCTCGTCGATTCGGCCGCTGGAGCATACCTTCACGTGGTGACGGGGATTCCACCGTTGAAGTACGTCATCAATAATTTTGCCGACGATCCGACCGTCGGTGTCGAACCCGGTGATGTCTTCTACGCAAACGATGCGTTGTACGGTGGGATACACAATCCCGATCAGATCGCGTTCATGCCGGTTTTCCACGACGGAGAAATTATGGCGTGGGTTTCTGCAGCCGTCCACACCACTGAAACCGGGGCGATCGAACCCGGTGGGATGCCGATTTCGGCTCGGACGCGCCACGACGAAGGAATGAAGCTCTCGCCGATAAAGATTGGTGAGGACTACCAGCTCAAAAGCGACATGGTGGAGATGCAAAAGAACTTCATCTCCCGTGCACCCCGAATGCACGAGATCGATCTGCGAGCTCGGCTAACGACCTGCGATCGAGTCCGGCGACGTGTGAAAGAGCTCATTATCGAGAAGAAAGGCCCGGAATTCTTCAAGGGTCTGATAAGACGAAACATCGAGGAAGCGCGCGAAGGTGCTAAAAAACGCGTCGACGAATGGAACGATGGGACTTTCAGAACGGTTCATTTCGCCGATTCGGTGGGCTACGAGGACGGACTCTGGAAACTCGATGCGACGATGGAGAAGGACGGCCCCGAGATATCCATCGACTACACCGGCACGTCCCCGGAGAACGATGGCTCGTTCAACTCACAACCGGTCGCATCGATCGCTCACACGGCGAATTACCTGTTTAGCGTCCCCTTCCACGATCTTCCGAAAAGCAATGGAACGTACGATTTGATCGACTTTCACATCCCGAAGGGCTCCGTTCTCTATCCGGATGCAGAGGCAGCAACTGTTCAAGCGGTGATGGTCAATCAGGTCGTCATGGACTCGACGACGACGTTATTCTCGCGATCGATGTACGACGACGAAACCAGCAACGAACACGTCACTGCACCGATGTCAAATACGGGGGCAGGATACGCATTCGGTGCAGTGAGCCAACACGGCGAGCCTGTCGCAGATCTAATGTCTCATGCCCTCAACACCGACGGAATGGGCGGTCAGGCCCGACGTGACGGCGAGGACGAGGCGATCTTCCCGTGGTGTCCGTTCGGTCACGCCTCGAACATGGAGTTCGTCGAGAACGAGTATCCGTTTACCCACCAATATTTCCGACACGGAACCGACTCCTGTGGACACGGCAAACACCGCGGCGGTATCGGGATGCAAATCGGCTACATGACTCATCACGTTCCTGCCGTCGAATGGCTCTCGATCTGTCACAATTCCAAATTGGTTACCGGACAGGGGCTGTTCGGCGGCTACGCACCGCGGACGATTCCCGGAATAACGATCACCGATTCAGACCTCAAAGAACGGATGAAAAACGGCGAGTACATCCCTGACGATGTCATCGAACTTCTACAGGAGGAAACGCTCGACGCCGATTACAACGTTACCAGTCACGTTCGAGAGTCAAAACCCTACGAGAACGGTGACCTGTTCGTCGGCTTTTCTGGAGGAGGGTGTGGCTACGGTGACGCACTCGAGCGCGACCCCGAAGCGGTTATGGAAGACATCGAAGACGACCGAGTGACTCACTGGGCCGCGAAGAACATCTACGAGATTGAGTACGACGAAGAATCGCTCACCGTCGATCACGAAGCGACCGCACAACGACGAGAGAGTTACCGTGAGAAACGCCTCGAGGAAGCCGTTCCATTCGACGAATTCAGAGATGAGTGGGAAGAAAAACAACCGCCAGAGGAGATTTTAACCCACTACGGACGGTGGCCGGACGCTAAGAAGGAGGGGCCAGTTATGCGAATGTGAGATCGAAAACCGCTTCCACTGTAAAACCGATATAACGACAGGATCGCGCTAATCGCCATCGCGAGAACGACAATCACGCAAAAGGATAATGGCAGAAACGTACGACACAATTGAAACGGAACCCTGGGAAGCAGTCGAACAGCGACACGAAGAACAACTGGGAGAACAACTTCGATATCTGCAAGAGAACTCTGACTACTACGGATCGAAGTTCGACGAGTGGGAAATTGATCCGTCATCGATCACGTCGCTTGAGCGGTTGCAAGAGATACCGTTCACAACCAAAGACGACGAACGTCGAAATCAGTCGACCCCATCGCAGGACCAACCTCTCGGAACTCACCAAGCAGTCCCAACCGAAGCACTCAATCGAACGATCTCGTCATCTGGAACGACTGGAAAACCGACGTACTTTGGCCTGACTGAATCGGATAGGGAGAACTGGAACGAAGTAATCCAACGATGCTTCTACACGGCCGGAATTCGCTCCGAAGATACGGTTATCTTTGGCGTTGGACAGACGATGGTCCCCGGCGGAACACCGTACTTCGAAGCGATGACGGAGTCAGGAGCGAACGTCGTTCCAGCTGGCGGTGGATCGACCGAACGGTTACTTGCGGCAACGACCGATCTCAACGGAGACGTACTCTTTACGACGACGTCCCATCTTCGATATCTTACAGAGGCGGCTCCCGACCTACTCGAACACAGCGTCGACGAGTTACCGCCGACGAAACTCGTCGGCGGTGGTGGGCCTGGGATCGCAAATCCAGAGATTCGAGACGAATTGTACGACGAATGGGATGCAACGCTCGTCCGTGAAATAATGGGACTCGGCGACGTAATCGGCTGTATGTGGGCCGAATGCGAGCAAGAAGATGGTATGCACTACTGTGCACAAGGCCACTCCCACGTCGAGCTCATCGATCCCGAAACTGACGAAACTATCTCGTTTGAGGCGGGGGCAGAAGGCGAACTTGTCTATACACCACTCAAACGCGAAGCCACGCCACTGCTTCGGTACCGATCAGGTGACTACGCGCAAGTCACGGACACCACTTGCTCCTGTGGTCGAACCAGTCCCAAGATACAGTGCACCGGCCGAGTTGATGACATGCTCATCTATAAGGGTATGAATGTTTTTCCGTCAGCTATTCGTGATGTTGTTTCCGACGTAACGGGAACGTTACCGCATATACGAGTGCATCTCCCGAAACAAGGAAAAGTCCATTTCGAGGAACCAATTCCTGTAAATATTGTACTCAAACCCGAAACAAATCGTGTGCCAGCGGATATTGTCAACGAGGCAGCCAGCGAAGTCCGATCGCAACTCAATGTACGTATTCAACCGAATCCCGTTTCATTCGAGGAGATTGAACTTTCGGAATACAAATCTCAGTTGGTGGTAGTAGACGAGTAAGTACTTGTGAATGAAAGTAATTGTGGGAACGGTTTAGTTCTGGAACTCCACGGTCAATGTTTTCTCGTCTATAACCATCGTGTTCAGATTCAGATAAGCTGGTTCCATGCGAACGCGAATGATCGGAACCACTGATCATCAGTTCATTCGTGAGCATTACTGAAGTAGTTTGAAAGTGATGAATTTTATGATTTTACCCCTCGGGTGATGCGTTCGCCGCTGTTTCACATAGTTGATAAGAGTGGTTCGGTAATTTATCAAATAAATAATTATAGAAGGTTTAAAACAACATTTCTCGTGTACTCCCATGGAGAACGCGCTAGCTATAACCTCCGTTTGAGTCGGTTTAAGCGGCCGTGTTTAATCGCTAAAGGGTGTCGGATTAGGCCGCCAGAATAAGGGGAATGAAGCGGGAGAATCGAAGTTGTGCCTACGAAAATCTCTCGCTTCACCGAACGAAGTGTTTGGGTTGCCAAAAGAGTTGGTCGCGTCGCAAAGTCCTCTAGAGGTCAGTAGTAACTGTCTCCCGTGAGGAACGGGACGCCGCTGGTGTCTACCCCAAGAGGTGTCTCATGCACGCCACAATCGAAGTGCGGTTCACGATTAGTATCGACGAGGACAAAACGATACCGTTCGCTACGAATATTTTCGGCGCATTCGGAATTGGGTTCACACTTGCTGCTCTCCATTTTGCGTTCAATCCAACGGTCAAACATGACGGAGGAGTCATAGAAATTTTTTACACGAGTTGGTATCGTGTTAGATAGCAGTGAATTAGCTACTCAGTGTACACTCTGTACTTACCGCTCCCGAGTCGTTTCAATCCCTTAGTGGATTTTCTCCCTGTTGTGACGAGATTGAAATAATGCCGGCTGCGCTAGAAGACTACTCCAACCCAAGACTCAATTGCAACGCGTCATCTACCTCGGTCATAGTTGACTTATCGAGGCTTCCCACAACTGAATGAATCCGCTCGTTTATAGAGACGACACGGATCTGATCAAGCCGGACTGACGAATCTTTTTCGAACGGCGAATCAGACGCTTCGACTAATACTTCGAATGGATATTCTCGATACATTCCTGTTGCAGGTGCAACGATCGTCGTACTGGAGTTCTCGTTCCCAACGTCGTTCTGTACAACCACCGCTGGGCGAGATTTCTTCCTTTCATGGCCTTCAGCAGGGTCGAAGCGGACGAGTACGACATCGCCGCGCCGGACGTTCGGGCTACCACTCATTCATCAAGCCCGTCCCACGCTTCATCAGATGTCTCGTCCCACTCCTCGGCAAGAGCGGTGGCACTCTCGGACGCGTCGCGGTAGGCCGCGGCTAATTCGTCCTCTTCTGGGTGGTCGTTTTCGACATCAACGACCGCAACCGTTACTCGTTTGTTCGCATACTCTGTGCCGAGATAAATTCGCCCCCTGTCGTCGGTTTCGTTGGTCTGGAATTCGTCTGCATCAATTTCCATGTTACCCACTATAACCCACTCAAGTATATACTTTGCCCACGATAACCCACGGACTCTACTCAACGTGATGCCCTGCAGTTTGTAACACCTCAGTGGACGGCCCACTGCCCATCAGCGACTAGATGGTGGAGCGTGTCATAGAAGAATTTTCATGATCTACTGAATCAGATCTAACGGATTAAAACCGTCGTGCACTTGGTGCACGCTGGTCTCAGATTGTCTTAATTATGGCCAAAGCATCCGTTCTAGTTTAGCAGATCGGGGTATCCAGAGACGCCAAGCTAGAATCGTCAGTAACTAGGAATGTGAGAATCCGGTGGGAAGTGTGTACAAACCACCGGATTCAGTAGTTGTGAATCGGATTCAAAGAGCGTTTCCATCTGATGAGTTGCGCGAGCGTGCTCGCGCAACGAATCTCATCCAGCGAGAGCGGAAACTCGACGTCGTCGCCCTGTTTTACACGCTTTCACTCGGCTTCGCTGCCGGATCTGATCGATCCATTCAGGCGTTTCTCGAACGCTACGTCGAGATGGCTGACTGTGACGAACTCTCGTATGCAACGTTTCACGGCTGGTTCAAACCGGGATTCGTTGCACTCCTTCGAGAGATTCTCGATGACGCCATCGAGAATCTCGATACGGGCCAAACCGAGCTTACCGGACGTCTCGAACGATTTCGAGACGTCCTCATCGTCGATGCTACGGTCATCTCGCTCTACCAAGACGCCAGAGACGTCTATGCACTCGATGACGACCGAGCCGGGGCGAAACTTCACCTCACCGAATCGCTCTCGGCGGGGCTTCCGACACGATTCCAGACAACCGATGCAACCACCCACGAACGGAGCCAGCTACCCACCGGTGAGTGGGTAGCTGGCGCCCTCATCCTGTTCGATCTCGGCTACTACGATTTTTGGCTGTTCGACCGCATTGACGCCAATGACGGCTGGTTCGTCTCCCGTGTCAAAGACAACGCTGACTTCGAGATCGTCGAAGAACTCCGGACGTGTCGCGGGAACAGCATTCCGCTGGAGGGGCAGTCGCTGCAGGCCGTCTTGGACGACCTGCAGCGACAGGAAATCGACGTACAGATCACGCTCTCGTTCGACCGCAAACGAGGGTCGGGCGCCAGCGCGACCCGAACCTTCCGATTAGTCGGCGTTCGCAACGACGACAGCGGCGAGTATCATCTGTACCTGACAAATCTGGACAGAGACGACTACCGCGCGCCCGATATCGCACAGCTCTATCGGGCGCGCTGGGAGATCGAACTGCTGTTCAAAGAACTGAAATCGCGGTTCGGTTTGGACGAGATCAACACGACGGACGCCTACATCATCGAGGCGCTGATCATCATGGCAGCACTCTCGTTGCTGATGAGCCGAGTTATTGTCGACGAACTCCAGAAACTGGACGCAAAACAGCGAGACTGCGCCGACGACGCCGAGGCGTCGTCGACGCGCCTCCCTCGACGACGCTGTTCACACGCCGTCGAACGGCACGCGCACCTGATCCAGTTGTACCTGATGCTGGATCTGGGGTACGAACTACCGGATCTTGATTCGTTGTTGCTGTGGTCGTCACGAGATCCAAATCCACATCGTCCGAGGTTACGTGAACAAGTAGAGTCAGGCGAGTTCTGGTAGAGAACTCGCCTGACGAGACGGTCTGGATCGCCCGGCCTGATCAGCGACGGCTTTGGAACGGCGGCGCACTCACGACCGCGAGTGCGCCGCCTTCGACGGGAGAGAAGGTCGAACAGTAGCTGGTCTGCCGGAACAGCAGTGATCTCGGTGTGATTGTGGTCAGACTCGACGTAATTTCGGCGTGATCTTCGTCTCAGTCGGTCACTAAGCTAGAACGGATGATGGCCAAAGAGAAGTTCGGAATTGCTGTTGATGAAGAGACCGTGGAAGAAGTGGATGAACTGGTCGCTGAGTGTGACGATCTCGGAGCCAGCCGCTCCGAAATCGTCGAAGCTATCCTCTCAGCATTTGTTCAATCCGAGTCGAATCACGCAAAGCGAGTGCGAGAGATCATTATTCGGAAACGAAGAGGAACTCTCTAAAAGACTCTAACCATCGTGCACCAGGTGCACGGATCTCTAAGCCAGTAACCCTCTATAACGGTAAGAGAACCGACATAGTGCGTGAATAGTTCTATGACACGCTCGGGAGTCATACAATACTTCTTAACCCCTCATTCCGACCACACTTCGACAACGGTTGAATCGGTAAGTACAGACGAAGGTGTTACTACTTATTGGAGAAGCAACAAGGGCTTGTTAGTAATGACGCAGGTAATTCAGAGTACATCTATATCAGCATATTCTCTGAGAGCTGTTATCAGTCGCCACTCTTTTGCGATAGAAGCCTTGAATCAGAAGTATGTCTGACAACGATACTGGCGATAACAACGAGCAGACTCAAGAAGATGCGGATGACCAAGACGAATCTGAAGAACAGCCCTTCCGTGAGCGTGTCGAAGACATGCGTCAAGAACGCGGTGAAGACGGTGACGGCGAACAGCCTCAGAGTCCCTTCGGCGGCGGCGGGGGTATGGGCGGAGGGAACCCAATGGCGCAAATGATGGGTGGCATGATGGGCGGCGGTGGCGGTCCACCAGGTATGGGCGGCGGCAGTCCCGGTGGTCCGGGCGGTCGCGGCGAAGAGGTCGGCAATGAGGAACTCGTTCAGGAAGTCCGTCAGCTTCGTGATGAGATGCGCGACCAGACGCGTGCGCTTACGAGCATCGCTGACGCCATCGAGGACTCGTAGAACACAGTCATATCCCACGATTCCGTAGGAAAGAGGAGATGGGCCTTACCGGATTTGAACCAGTGACCACTCGGTTATGAGCCGAGGGCTCTACCTGACTAAGCTAAAGGCCCACAGATAGGATGAGCGAAACGAGATTCATAGTGTTTCCTATTCGGTGATAGGATTTATCTGTCTCACCAATCGGTACCTCCCGTTGTGAGAGGGAATCACAGTACAACACAGAAAAATTAGTTGGCGGTTTGCCGAACGACGGAAGAGGGGATTATATTCGACGTACAACCGAGTGCCCTCAATCGTGTACTATTTTGTTACTCGTAGGAACTCACATCATTCCACCCATACCGCCGCCCATACCTCCCATACCGCCACCCATTCCGCCGCCAGGGCCACCGGCAGGCGGGCCGCCTGCGTCGTCGTCATCATCACCGTTGACCTGACCGCCCTTGAGATCGCCAGCCGCAATGACGTCGTCGATGCGCAGGAGCATGACAGCCGCCTCGGTGGCCGACTCGATCGCCTGAGTTTTTACGCGCAGCGGCTCGTAGACCCCCTCAGACTCCATATCGATGACGTCGCCTGTGTAGGCGTTGAGTCCAGCTGTCGTATTGCCAGCATCGTGCTGGCTCCGCAGGTTGACGAGCGAGTCGATCGGATCGAGCCCGCCGTTCTCAGCAATCGTTTGTGGGATGACTTCAAGCGCGTCGGCGAAGGCTTCGACAGCCAGTTGCTCGCGGCCGCCGACGCTGTCAGCGAACTGGCGCAGTTCGAGTGCAAGTTGGGTCTCTGGGGCACCACCGCCGGGCAGTGCCTTGCCTTCGTCGAGGGTGACGCGAACGACGCCGAGGCTGTCCTCGACGGCGCGTTCGACTTCGTCGACAACGTGCTCAGTCCCGCCCCGCAGCAACAGTGTGACAGACGTGGCATCCTCGACATCATCGATGAGGATCTGTTGACTGCCAGCGATCTCCTGTTGGGACACGGAGCCAGCACTGCCGAGATCGTCGGCGGTGGTGTCGGTGACGTTGCCGACGATGCGAGCACCAGTTGCGCGAGCGATTTGCTCGGCGTCGCTGGATTTGGTTCGGCGCACTGCCAGGATACCCTCGTCAGCAAGGAACTGCTGGGCCATGTCATCAATGCCGTCCTGTGCAAAGACAACGTCAGCTCCGGCGTCAACAAGCTCGTCGACCATTTCGCGGAGTTGCTCCTCTTCTTGGTCGAGGAACTGCTGGAGTTGGTCGGGATCGGTGACGTTGACTTCGGTGTCAACCTCCGTTTCCTTGACTTCGAGAGCGTCGTCGAGCACCGCTATGTTGGCGTCCTCAGCGAAATACGGCATATTCTCGGTGACCCGCTCTTTATCGACAACAACACCCTCGATAAGTTCTGAGTTCTCAGTTGCACCACCAACAACCTTCTCGACTTTGATGTTGTCCGTGTCGACGCGGCCATCAGAAGCGACGCTGCTGGCGGCTCTGACAACGAGTTCGGCCAAGCGGTCCTTGGCACTCTCTGCGCCTTTCCCGGTCATTGCCGTGGCGGCAATCTGCTGTAAAATTTCAGTATCGCCAGCGTCAACATCGATCGCCATCTCCTCGACAAGTTGTTTTGCTTTCTCGGCGGCCTGGCGATAGCCTTGTTCCACGGATGTTGCGTGCACGTCCTGGTCAAGGAGGCCCTCAGCCTGATCAAGAAGCTCACCGCCGATGACGACAGCGGAGGTGGTCCCGTCGCTGACTTCCTCCTCCTGTGTCTCGGCGACCTCGACGATCATGTTGGCGGCGGGGTGCTCGATCTCCATCTCTTTGAGGATCGTGACCCCATCGTTCGTCACAACGACGCTACCGGTTGAGCCAACGAGCATCTTGTCCATTCCTTTGGGCCCAAGCGTCGTTCGGGCTGCCTCCGCGACGGCTTTTCCGGCGGTGATGTTCATCGACTGTGCGTCATCGCCCGAGGTGCGCTGGCTCTCCTCGGACATGACAACCATCGGCTGATTACCCATCTGCTCTGCCATAACAACAACTGCATTGATAGTGGTTCTATATACATGTGTCGATATCAACTAAAGAATTTTTTGAAGCCTGTTCGCAGGGCCACGTCGGGACTCACAGGGACGAGTCCGAGTTAGTATTGAAACTGGCTGTCAGATGGTGATGGGTTTAAAGTCCTATGTGGGACTGTTACACAATCCCTGATTGATGCTCCGGACATGCCATGACTGCAATTGCCCTCTTGAACTGGTATCAAGGGTTGAGCTTAAATAAACGATCCAAACCCACGGCTCGGAACGAAATTCGGACAGTGGTTGAACGACAGCTCTAGCAACCCGATTTGGAGGCAGTCAATCATGCGGTTGATCGGCTGACGGAAGGGGGGAACAGCAGAGAGAAGGCAATCAGTATCGTCGGGGCAGTGTTGCTCGAAAAAATGTCCGAGATGATGACTGAGGAGGAACCGTTCGTCCGGGAACGGTACATCGACGATTGCAAGAACTCTGAGCGTGCTGGAGCAGTTACGAGAGATCGCCTCCACAGTTCGGGCAGAACGTTTCGTCACCATCCAACAGCTCGAGACAGTCGACACATACGCGATTGCTAGGAGACCTGGCGATATCTTTGAGGAAGTCGAGGGACGCATGCGGACCAGCGTCAGGGCCATATCCATCGGCGTAACCCGGGAGGGTTGAGGCCCACTGGACGGTCGCCTCATCATCAACAAGTGCGATATTACCGGCGATATCGAAGTCCCCATAACGTTTGTATGCGTCCGATGGTCGTTGATCGATGCGTTCGCTCAAGTCACGATTGTGTTTGAGACCGCGCTCGTAGACCTTCTCAGGGGCTGGATACCTGATTTTTCCGGGAAAGTCAGTAATTGAGCTGTATCGCTCGTCAATGCGGTCGATTTCGACTGAGAGTCCATGCTCGTCATGTATCGTTCTCAACAGTCGTATCGTGTGATCGTGCCAATTTTGGACCTCAGCGTCGGCATAATATCGAACCTTCATACCAGAACTCACGCAAGCGAGCAGGTTAGTGGCTTTGTTCCCTCTGGCTAAGAGGGGTTCTGACCGATCGACACCGCCCACCAGTCAGGTGTCTGAATCAGTGTCGTCTGCAGCGGCGATTCGATCTGACAGGCTCTCGCCGAGCCACTCGTTGGCCATGTCGCTGACCGATAGAGGGTGAACATCACTGGTGGGAGGAACATCTACAACCCCAGGTCTTGAACGGCTACCTATGACGGGCTACGTGTTTCGCGTGTGGCTGCTCCCGAATCCACCGCTGGAGTTCGGTCCCGACGACGAGGTCTGGCGCGACATCAAAATCGACGAATCTCACACATTGGCTGAATTCCACGAGGCAATTTTCGACGCGTTCGAGCAATGGGACAACCCACGGGAACGAGTTCATCGCACGTGACGACGAGAGGATTGCGCTCCGGAGCTACCCCAACAGATCACGACCGATGACTGAGTACGCTACTCTCGTTCGGGAAGAGGTGGTCGCTACGATCGACCAGGCGGAATTCGAACACCTGAACTCCGATGCAATCAGTATCGAAGTGATCGACTCGTTCCAGCGCAGGCTCGGTGAGTGCCGAACGGTGCATCACTCCGACAGCGAACCCAGTGACGGCCAGTACGAAATTCGCATCGCGCGCTGACTGTTCGAAGATTGGAACGACGACCGATGGCGCGACACCGTCCGTCACGAGGTCGCCCACGCCTACATTCTCGAGACGGGCGGTCAGGAGGTGAAGCCTCACGGCGAGGAGTGGAAAGACGCAGTACGTCAAGTGGGTGCAGATCCAGTTGCTCGTTACGAGGGTGACGATGTCGTTGATGCAGACTACGTCCTTGCATGCCCGAACGGGTGCTTCGATCACACAACTTTGCTCCTAGTAAGTGCTGACGAGGTGAATAGGCCGACCGGTCTACTTCAGCCTCTAGGTCGACGATGTGATCGACAGTTCCTACGCGGCTGACTTTGATGACAAATCGTTCTGTGATATCTGTCTCAGTCATAGTCTCGGTTGAGCTATCGTGTTTCGAACTCTTCAAGCAATTCCTCCAGCATTGGCCGGAGCTTGTACTTCCGGTAGTGTTCGTCCCGGAGTTCTTCTACGTAGGCGTGCCACTCGTCGAGTTCACCCGCGGCGTCGGCCGCTTTCCCGGCGGTCTCGAGCCACTCCACGGCGTGTCGATACCGCTGTGACTGTCCGTCTTCGATGATCGGTTCGGCCTGTTCCTTGCAGGCGTCGATCGTCCACCGCAGATGCTCGTCCCAGACGGCTTCGACGACCGGCTTGACCACCTTGTAGTCCGGAAAGCGGTCCGCGATGGCAATTGCCTCGTCGTACCGCCGCGTACAGAAGAATATCGATGTGTCGTTGCGCAACCCGCTGACTTGTGTTCCGGTCTACGAGAGCCTCCAGTAATTGCTCGCGAATAGCGAACCAGTCCTCGCCTGCGAGTTCCTCTGTCGCCTGGTAGGCTGCAAGCGATGGCGAAGCTTTGAACGCGGCGACGGCTGCCTCGAGCGCAACGCCGTGTTCGCTCATACTGCTGGCCCGGTCGCGAAGCCACTCGGCCAGCTCCGCCTTCCCGCTGCCGTCCAGCGTCAATCCGTACTGGGCTCCCTCCAGTGCTGCCTGCGGCCGGTCGTGTTCCCGGAGTGCTTTAGCCAGCGTGAGTGCTTCGTCCGGCGAGTACAGGTTGTGCTGGCCGTACTCGATCGCCTCGTCGATACGGCTCTCCGCAACGAGCATCGTCACGTACGCCTCAATCAGGTCAGCCGCCTCCGCTAGGTTCTGGTACTCCTCGATGCGGTCCTGGCGTTCGAGGATGTTGAGGCGGGCCCTGATGAAGTCTTCGGCATACCAGGGCGGATCGCCCTCCCAGAGGTCAACGTTGCTGCTGTCTCCCCGCATCGCCCGCTGGACCGGTTCGAAATCCCAGCCTCGCTGGGCCGCCTCGAGGGCAACGCTGTACGGTGGTCGGTCTGTGTAGCTCCCTATCTCATTCTCCCAGGTCCAGAGGCGTTCCTCCCACTCACCGCGTTTTGATTCAGAAAGACCGGCCGTGAGCAGTGCTTCGGCCAGTGCTCGGTCAACCCCGTCGAAAAACTCGAAGATCGCTTGGGAATCGTCGTATGAGAGTGCAAGCCACTCTTCGTCCATCAACTCGTCAACGAGCGGTTCGAGAACATCCAATGCCGTCTCGCCGTCGCCAGCCTCGAGAGCGGTCCACGCTTGCTCGAGTATCTCTCCAAGCGCTTCGACATCGGTTTCGACCGCCGCATACGGATCGTGGGTCTGGGTTCTACGCCCGTCCGAGGGCTGGAGAAGATACCGGACTTGACGTCGGATCGAGTCCTGACTGATGTCTGGACGCTGTTTGCGGAAGTCGTCGGCTACGTTTTCCGATCGGACTGTCTCGAGTCGAGTTTCGACCCACTCTGCGAGTTCGGGGCGACGCTCGACGAGATCAACGAGCAGGTCGCGGAGTTCCGTTGGATCTGTCTCCGCGACCAGTTCGGAGACGGGTGGGCGCTGACTGGTCTCGTCGGGATCGCGGATGTACGTCAAGAGGACGGCAACGCGATGCTTACAGATCCCGCCGTGATCGTACGGGCAAGAACAGGTCGTGTCGACGATCCCGGTTTCATCGAGTTCGATCCGCACTTGATAGGGCTCGTACTGGCTGCCCTCGACCGCCGCTCGCAGGTGACTTCCACGACGTATGACCTCGCAGACGGCATTGTTCTCGTAGTAATCCTCGCCCCGATTATATGACTGCGATCGTGCGAGGCCGTGGACTGCTGCCTCAGTAAGTGTCGGCTCCTGTTCCATCGGTGTTCTCTACAGTGCCTAGCGGTAGAAAAGGCTGGGAAGCGTCATCGCCGAGAGTCCGCCGACAGTGGACCCACGAGGACTCAGAAGCGGGTCGTTTCTGAGGGAGCCGAATCAACCCAATTTCGTCGAGAATGCCGGGCATTTCGCTCAAGAGATCGATCGTCTGGCGGTAGGACTTCCTGAGTTCGATTCGTAGTGCTTGCAACGTGAGCATAGCCCACTCGGCGAACCCGCCACCCCCTTCGGGGTCGGCGGGTCCGTCGGGATTCTCAACAACTTCTTTAGCTTTCGCAACCGATTCTCGGGTGAAGAGGCGGAATTCTGAAGTCATAACACTCTGCCTCTTCGCTTTCTATGGAGATAACGCGATTGTAGCCGTCTAGCAATCCTACAGAGCACATCGATCCTAACGCACGTGCCGAGGACCTACTCTACAACACAATTTTCGCACTTCGGACGCTCGTCGCTCCCGTCAAACCTGCTGGAAAAGGGAATCTGAGTCTCGAGGGGCTCGAGGAACTCGTCAAGAATATGGAGAACCAACTAAATATAGAGATCGGGCTATCGTGTGTCGTTCCCTCTGGGGTAGGCCAAACCAATTCACATCAACAGCAATTCGAGAATACGGAGGCATTCGCCACACCGGTTAGCATCGGAAACCGTGAAAGCCTAATGGACGCAATGTGGGAAGCCAGAGGGTCAGCGTTCAAGGTAGTCGAGGAACGGTGGAAAACGTTCGAACAGGACGGCAAGATGGTGAGCGAGCCCGGCCAATGTCGAGTGCGTGATAGAGAGATTGAGACGCTACGGAAGCTATATGAACTCGCTTGGTTCATTGCCACTACCACATTCGAAGCCGACGTCGATCCCATACTGGAACTCGATATTGAGGGCCACGATAATAGATCCATCAGCCTCCAAGGTGACGATACCACAGAGGTGACGACTGCATGAGTAACTTCAAATCCGGATCAGGGAATCTCGATTTCGGTGAGAGCGATGAGAACGATGAGGAAACCGGATCCACCGATGAAACTACAAAAACTCAGGATAAAGGATCCGAAAGCGCTGATTCGCTACCCTCTGAACAGTCTACATCATCCACCTCCGTCAAAGAATTACCTGAGACAGAGGACACATCAAATCAGTCTGTATCGAATCGCGCATCTACAGACGACACGGCATCAACTTCAACTGGCGGTGCAGAACAATCCCTACTTCATCCGACGGAACAACGTTGGCGACGAGCGTGATACACGTCTTAAAATCCATGTCCGAGACAAAGTAGCTGATCAAGAAGCCGAATTCAGAAATGAGGTTGCTGACCACCTTCGAACGAACGAAGTGTCAAAAACAGACGCTCGAGAGTTCCCCCTTCTTGCGACATTTCACCACCCTGAGAAGGCAGCTAAACTAATAGAAGACGAAGGATTCTTGTTCTCGAGTGAAATTGGGCAGGAATCCGCCTTCCCTAGAGTGAACACTCACAGTTGGGTAATGATATCATAGTCTACATCTGGTTTTTGCGGTCTGCAGGGGATGTTTGATTGCTTGGAGTGCCGACTAGTGACGTGCTTCTGTAGGCCCGATTTCGAGGAAGATCTGACTTTCGACTATCGCTCTTGTGAAGCACGTTGTTGATTTTCAGAGCGCAGCATCGATAGCATGTTTGAGCGCTTTATCACCTGGTTTTCTATAGAGTTCACGCCGAAGCTGAAACGCTCTGAGAGACGGTGTTAGCTTGTCTTTCGAGGCTCCTCGATGTGGCGAGAGCCACGGTCGCACCAGCGACCCGTGGCTCTCGCAGGTATTGACGTGCACATCTCCATCAGCGTACTCACCATCGCCGTGGACGACGTATTCGCGGGCGAATGCGTCGTCCTTCTCAAGCGGGTCGTACGCGCGAAATCCGCCGGTATACGCCGTTAGCGGCTCCTCTTCGTGATCCGCGAGCAGGAGCCGAACCGTCGATTCGTCGATGAATTTCGCTGGCACGACGTACCGCTGGTCGTTGCCGCGATCAACGAGCGTGAACACCGGTGGTTTGTCTCCCTCCTGTCTTACCGTTCTGTACGAGAGATCGATTTCAGCCCCGATCTGCTGAATGCTCGTGTTGAAGCATAAAAACACGGCCCTGTTGAAATCCTTGAGGAGTTATAAGTTTGAGCAGTAGTGTAACCGAACGCAAACTCTCCCGAAGTCACGATTACTCCAATTTGTAGAAGAAGCATTTTAGTTAGCGCAACGTGCTGTGGCTCGATACTCACCAAAGTTCTTGAAACAACGCTATACGCTTCATCAGCACATCGTTCTTCTGTGTCTCAAAGTTTGGAAGAACACGACCTATCGAACACTCCTTGACGAACTCATTGAGATGCCCCGTATTCGGAAAGCGATCAATCTCACCAAACTTCCTGCCCCGTCAACGCTGTGCAAAGTGTTCGATAGACTCGATATGACCGTCTGGCGAGTGCTGCTCAATCTCTCTGTTTCACTACTCCCGACTAACGGTGTTGCGGGGATCGACGCATCGGGATTCGACCGCAGTCACGCCTCAAAGCACTACACAAAACGGGCGAAGCTGACGATTCGGCAACTAAAAGTCACACTCTTAGTCGATACGAGAGCAAACGCGATCCTCGATCTCCACGTCACAACGACTCGAAAACACGATACACAGATCGTACCATCGCTTATCAACCGCAACACGGCTGAAGTCGAAGTTCTGCTTGGTGACAAGGGGTACGACGATCAGCAGATTCGAGCAACGGCCCGCGAGAACGATATTCGTCCACTCATCAAACACCGTGAGTTCTCCTCACTTCAGAAAGCGTGGAACGCTCGACTGGATGCCGCCCCTACGCCCAACGGAATCAGAGCGAAATGGTGAACTCTCGACTCAAGCGGAAATACGGTGCGTTCGTCCGGCCACGACGCTGGTGGAAGCAGTTTCGTGAACTCGCCCTTGCGTGCCTCGTCCACAATCTCGACCGAACCCTCTAACGATCAGTACAGTATTTACAAATAACAGCCGAAGTTTAAGCAAATCAGAATTTGTGCCTCAATCTCAGGCTGCCCTCCCCCTATGATTTTTATCAGAGGCAAATAATTTCGCCAATACATCAATGCCCTCCCGTACGCGGCGGTCAATGCTAACAATTGCAGCATGTACATCGCTTACGTATTTAGCGGGATCTACTGACATTATCAGTGATAGTAATGATACTGTTGAACTCTGTGCTGTAGGCATCCAAAATACAGATGGGGTCTTCGAAGATGATGAAGACGGAGACACATATCACGCCGAATTACAAGTGGTAGAGGATGGCGATATTGTTGGTGAAGAAGCTGGCGACATTGTTCCATATGATGATGATACGGATGAGCCATATGGATTAGTGATTACAGCGGACGAACTCAATTCAAATGAGGGAGCGTTCTCAGTTAGGGTTCGGATCGATGATGGTGACTGGGTAGAAGAGTACCTTCCCGATGTGGATGTCAATAACGATAACGATCCGGTTGTTAGCGATACGAGGATTCAATATGGAAGTCTACGGAGTTTCCACACGTATTCGTACGCCGACTGTGACTATTAATGCCTTAACGGTACATCTGCAGGTGTAGTGTGAAGTGGATTCACGAGGATAAGTATCTAAAGAAGAGGATTTCAACGGAGCCAAAAACACGTAAATCGTGAAGTACCACTCTTTGAGTGTGAGCTTCGAATGAGCGAAAATTGTGTCGGTCTTGTCGTTGAATGTGCGACCACAATTCTTACACAGATACCGCTGATATACCCGATAGCTGCCGTTTCTGACCTGACGGTCAGAACGGCAGCGGGGGCATTCGACACCGTCACGCCAGCGGACTTGTTGGAGCAGGTCCGCGGCAGCCGATTCCGACACGAATCGGTTCACAGGGAACATATCGGGCACCGCTGGCGCGGTGCCCTTGCCCTCTTCGACTTTGAGCCGCTGCTCTCGCCATCAACAATCTACTTCGCAAGAGCGCAATGGATAGACACCAGCGGAGGTCTAACTATATAATATTCACTTCTAATATTTCTAATTGAAATAAACAATCGAAATACTGTTGGCTGTTCACGTATGATATGATTCTATGGGAAAGGAGGACAAACCAAATCGTCGCGTGAAGACGACTGATACAATTTTCGAAATTCTAGAGATGCTTCACGTACTTGATGGAGCATCTCTCGCAGAACTTTCTCGAGAGTTAGACTTCGCGAAAAGTACATTGCACGATCATCTATCTACGTTAGTGGATAGAGAATACATCGTCCGTCAAGATAACGAATACACGCTTAGTCTCAAGTTTCTATACCATGGTATGTATTCGAAAAACAGACTTCGAATCTCACAGGTAGGGCAACCGGTTATCGATGAATTGGCAGATAAAACTGGTGAGGTTGCATGGATAATCGTAGAGGAACATGGACGCGCAATTTATCTTAATAAAGCAATGGGTGAGAAAGCGATCCAGACGCACGCAATTATCGGTGGTCGAGCGCATTTACATTGCTTAGCCAGCGGAAAGCAAATTCTTGCTCATTTGCCGGAAGAACGCGTAGATGGGATTATTAATCAACATGGGCTACCGAAACAAACAGAACATACAATTACTGATAGAAAGAAACTTAAACGAGAACTCGAGCGCGTCCGTAAAGAAACGATATCTCTCAACGACAACGAACGACTTGAGGGGCTTCGAGCAATCGCAGCTCCTGTAATGGACAAGAACGAAATTATTGGTGCAATTTGCGTTTCTGGGCCAGCAAACCGACTCACAGTAGAACGATGCTACGATAACATAAAACCTATTCTACTAGAGGCACAAAACGAAATCGAACTTAAATTGCAATACCCGCCAAAATAGGAACCTCCTCATTTTCACTTATTGGTTTAATTATAGTATATTTTTGGTGTAAGAGAGCATCGTATTTACTTAGTGGGATTGTGCCAGGCGGCGAAGGCTTGGAGCCACGATTCGGCTGTTACTGGATCGACATGACTGAAACAGTTTGAGAACGGAGAAATTTGACGCTTTACCACTTGAAAGACACGTTCAATATTGTTTCGATTTCCGTGTTTCTCGTATCGAAATCGGAGGCCGCGTCGACGGAGTGTCGTCTGGAGATGAGTGCCTCCATTGACGAGAAACACGGCGTCAGAGACGTCGTGTTTCTCGGCTAATTCGCGTAAGAAAATCTTTGTAAGGGCGGTCGTAGTGGTCGAAAGCAGCCGTGTGTGCAGCAGTTCGTTCGAGTCAGGATCGACAGCGGCGTACAGCCAATATTGCTGACCACTGTCCGAATCACGGTCTCGTCGAGTGCACCGTGATTCGGTGATGTCCCATCGGCGGGCTGTTAATTGCACTTATGCACCTAATCGTGACCGCTTTCCGCGACCGTTGGACACCGAACTTCTCTAATTCTCGAACGGTATTCGAAAGCGATAGTCCGGACAGATGGAGCCGAATACCGAGCCCCATCAATCGAGGCGGTGTCCGCTCGCGCTCCACAAATCCCAAGTCGATCCAGTCGCCACGACCACTGAGGCTGGCGAGATACGCGCGAACAGTGCGATTTCTGCCATAGATCAGCTAGAAATCTGCGCGCCTCACTTTTCAGCCTTAACTAAACACGACCTTAGAAAGATACACTAGTTTTATACCATCTTAATAAAATATAGTCTGTGTATGGACACTACAATGTTTGATATTATATATTGAAATTAAACTTTGGTAAATTGCACGTGTTTCATACCAGATAGGGATTTTAGATTATTAACTAAGTCGCGTATTTCTTTTCCGGTCCCGTTCACAACAATAGTTTCCAGGCAGAGATGAGAGTCGAAATGAATATGTTGGGTAGCGATAATATTCTTTTCTGCATTGTGCTGTATGTTCAATAACTCGTCATTAACATTCTGGGAATCGTGACTATATATAGTTGTTATTGATCCTCGGTGAACAGATTCGAGATCGTTTTTCCATTGAAGATCAGATAAAAACATTCGAATTGCATCCCTGAACGCTTTTGACCGACTAGCGTATTCTAGATCATCAACGACTTCATCAACCTCTTCCATTAAATCTCCCGAGATTGTAAGACTCACCCTTTCAACGGAATCTGACATGTGTTTCTCTAACTCGTCCATTCGTATACACCTTACGCACCTATAGAAAAGATTGGTAGTTTTACACCTAGGTATTCTTCTTACCTACCTCTTCAACTCTATATAGATAGGTAACTGGTTAATTTAGTATTAAAAATAGGAAAATGTAAGGGGTTTAGTTGTATTTTCCACCCCCATGACAAGAGAAAATGATCCTTAGGTATAATACTATACGCTCAAGATTGCATACTATGAAGCGGAAATCCCGTCGAGATCTATTGAAAATAACAGGAAGTTCATTTGCCATGTCGTCTATTGCTGGATGTGTTAACTCTACCGAAGTAGATTCGTCTACACAGTCCGTATACACTTCGTTTTTCACACTCTATGATTTCACCCGGAACGTCGCCAATAAAGATATTGCCGTCGAAAATCCTGTCCCTGCCGAACAACACGGACATGGATGGGAACCGCCTACGAACCTCCTTCCGAATATCGTCGAATCCGATGCCTTCGTATATCTCGATGCTGAAGGCTTTCAACCGTGGGCGGAACAAGTTGCAAGTGAGATCGAAGAGAATTATTCGGACGATGTTCTCCTAATCGATGCGCTTGAGGGAATTGATTTACTAGAATACGAAAGCGACCACCACGAAGAACAGAACCACGATACTTCCGATTACGAATACGGATCTGTTCGAGAACTAGAGCTCATCGACCGACGGACTAGTCAATTGGTTGCGCACTTCCACTTCGATCATTGGCACGGAACTATTCCTGGAACCTCTCCTCAAGAAGCTATTTTACTCGATGCGAGATTTATCGATAGTAACGGGGAACTGTTTCCCCTCAGTGATGATGAGCCGTATGAATTAGGCGCACGAGTAGAAGAAAACGGATCAGTAGATACGATTTCAATTAACTTCAAGGGGGATCATATCGGGTTAGAGGGACAGGCCAAGGGTGATGTTCCAGTAATCATTGAGTTGAGACAGTCTGGAGAGATAGTCTGGGAGTCGAAGCCACTTACGGTAACTGTATCCGAGATGAACGCCGATAGTCGAAATCGAGATCACGGTATGTACGATGTGAAGTTTTTTTCTGATCCGGTGTTAGCCCAAGATGGCGTTCGAAATATCCGCGATGGGTTAATCGATCTTGACCCAAGTAACGAAACTACCTACGAGGAAAACGCAGAACAGTACATTGGCCGACTTGATGATCTTCATCAACGGTTCAGAACAGAACTTTCGGATCGGGACCACGATCTTGCTGTATTGGCTGGTCACGATTCGTTCAATTATCTCGGTACGAGATACGGATTTGAAATACATACTCCAGTCGGTCTTTCGCCAGATGATGAACCGTCGAGCACTGAAATCGCTGCCGCCGTACACCTCGTCGAAGAGCAAGATATCAAGTATATATTATGGGATTACTTCGATGGGGACCAGGTTGCGGATGCTATACTATCTGAAGCTGACAGTGCAAATGACATGGCGATGGTTTCCGCGGCAGAAAGTTATCTTGGCGAGTGGAAGGACGATGGCCACGGTGATTATATCGGCCAAATGGAAAAGATTAACCTACCAGCTTTCAAGAACGCGCTGGGAGCGACCGAACAATGACTTACGCAGTAAAACTCGAAGATATCACGTTCAGCTACGGAACTAACCCGGCAGTAGAGGGTCTTTCTCTTTCGGTCCCCCGAGGCGAATTTTTAGGTCTCGTAGGACCGAACGGATCAGGGAAAACAACTCTGCTGAAACTAATGTTGGGAATCCTTGAACAAGATTCCGGTGAGATCTCTGTATTCGGTGAGAAAGTGAATGATTTCAGTGACGGGGAACGGATTGGGTATGTTCCGCAGCGATCTTCGCGAAAAGGCAACACAATGCCAATTACTGTCCGTGAAGTTGTCACTATGGGGAGATATCCCGCGTCCCCTTTTAGACGGCTTGGAGAGTCAGACATCAAAATGATCGATGATGCTCTCCGGACTGTTGGCATATTCGATTTATCCAACAGACGGATCTCTCAGCTTTCTGGCGGCCAGAAACAGCGTGTTTTCATCGCCAGAGCATTAGCTTCTGGCGCTGATTTACTTGCGCTTGATGAACCGACAGTCGGTGTCGATGCTGAATCTCGCGACGACTTTTATCGGTTGTTGAATACCCTCCAAGAGGAATTGATCACAATAATTCTCATCGAACACGACCTCGGTATCGTTGCTGAACACGCGGATCGCATCGCTTGCATTAACCGGAACCTCCACTACGTGGGTCCAGCGGACGAATTCGTCGAGAGCAAGGCAAAATCGAACGTATATTCGAACCAGCGTGTACGAAGTCAGGAAAACGCCAACCAACTTCCTAGTGGTTACGCAGTTGAAAACTGATCCGAATCAATGAACAAATCTCTATCAACGGTGGTCAAAGCAGCACTCGCAATTATTGGGCTATCAGTCGTAGTTGTGTTTCTACCCTTGGCCTTCGGCCTAATGCCGAGACAATTCTTCGACCAAGGCTGTGCTGTAGGTCAAATGTTTGGTACGCAAATCGGTTGTTACCAATTTATGTGGAACACTATCACGACAGGTGTTTTCATTGGGATAATTGGACCAGTCATTGGAATGTTCTTGGTTCATCGCGAGATGGCATTGATCGGGGAGACGCTCGCGCACACCGCTTTTGCAGGTGTGGCCTTCGGAACGCTTATTTTGGGTGCATCAGGATGGGATGCAAGGTTGCTACTTATTGCTACTTGCGTCGCAGTTATCGGCGCAGTAGCCGTACAAATCCTCGCTGATCGGACTGGTTCGTATGGGGATGTTCCCATCGCGATTATGTTGACCGGAAGTTTCGCAGTCGGGACGCTATTCATTGATCTCGGTGGTGGATTTGCTTTTGTTGATATCAACAGCTACCTATTTGGAAACATATCTATCACTGATGAACGGAGCGTATCGTTGATGGCAGTATTGAGCATAATTGTAGTCGGTTTAGTCACAGTAGCATATAAACCGCTATTATATATCACATTTGATGAAGACGCTGCGGTCGTCGCTCGTTTCAACGTTTCCGGATATAACTCACTGTTGATTATTCTCACCGCCTTGGTGATCGTTGGTGCAATGCAAATACTCGGCGTGATCCTAGTTGCGGCGATGTTAGTCGTTCCAGTTGCGGCGGCATCTCTCCTTTCGAGTAGTTTTGAGGAAGCACTCTATGCTTCCATCGTTATTGGCGTTCTCTCGGTGCTTACTGGTATCTTTCTTTCGTGGCAGTATGCACTTCGTCCGGGGGCAACAATAGTCGTCATTTCAATTATAGTGTATTTGTTGGCCATCCTCTTATCCGATCGATCCGGACTGTCTCCTTCAATTCATTGAAGTCACATCGGATAGTAGGCCTCCTCTCAATATGGACACTATAGTATGATATCAGTGCCCTGTTGGCAGTAATATTTGGAATATAATTAGTAATATTACTTGTTTCGGAATATTAAAGCCATCTCGAGAAAGAGATGGAACTGGCTAAGATAATGCGTGCAGATATAGTGACACGACGTCAGTTTGGAATCGGAGCTGTATCAGTAACTTCAGCAGTGGTTGTAGGTTGCACCAGTGACGGTGATAACGACCACAGCGAAGATGGACACGATGAACACAACGAAGATGAACACGACGATGAAGACCATGGCCACGACGACGAATACGACGATGAAAACCACGGCCATGATCACGATTCGGATGATGCCGTCTCGAATCTTGAGATCATTGATTGGGGCGATGAAACCGTCGTTGCTGACTATCATGGGCACTGGCATGGTAACATACCCAAAATTCAACTTGGAGATTACGTCTCCCTCGGTGCCGAATTCGAAGACGAAAACGGAGTTAAAATTCCAATCGGCGACGATGAAGAGCATCAATTAGGTGTCGGTGTGACAGACGACGGCGAGAGTAGTACGATCAATATTGATTCACATGGAAATCACATTCATATCCACGGCGAATCGACAGGTGAAACTGCTATTCTATTTCAATTAGTACAGAATGATAACATTGAATGGGAGTCGTCCGAAGCTATCGCTGTCAAAGTTATCAGTGATGATTCATGATATACTATTTATTCCATATCACCGTTTAAACGTAAGAGACTTCCACAAAGTTCTGAATAGTAGTAACTGATTACTGTCCGACACAGCTGTTTGTGACTGCGAATAATCACCCGAAATACCGTCAGCCGACCCACGGACAACTCGCAGAATGAGACGGTCAAATCAGAGAAAGAGCTAGCTGTGCACTGATTACGGATACAGCGCTCTTAGTGGTCCTGAAAATAAAACTCTTCGAGGTCGTCTACAGTAACTTCTTTAATGAGTTGGGATGATAATCCTGCAACCGGGAGAGAGCAGGATGCGTCGTCCGCCATGTCCAGCGCGGTGGCCATATCTTTTTCCGGCCACGATAGGCGGAGTTGTTCCCAGTTACCGCTTCGAATTGACCAGGTGTCACCGCTCGATTTTGGAATTACATCGCGTATACGCAGTGGGTCCACGTCGACATTGGTCTCCGAAACCAATCGTAAGACTTCATAATTTGCAAGTATTGATGTCCAGAGCAGTAAATTATTACTCGTTTTTCCAACTTGACCCGCGCCGAATGATCCGAGGATTTCTACCTCACCACACGCCTCGAGTGCGGGTCTACAGTGTTCTATGGCTTCTTCGTCACCCCCCACCATGAATAATATTTCTCCCTGTTTCGCAGCCGAGACACCTCGGCACATCGGTGCATCAACGACATTTATGTTTTGCGGAGTCTCCTCTTTGACAGCGTTCGGAATGGACGGATGAACGGAACTCATTATGACGACTGTTCCGGACTCCATTCCCTCATACAATCCTCCCTCACCGTCACACACCTCAAAAATGTGCACTGCAGATGGAACACAAACGAATACGATATCCTATTGTTGTCCGAGCTTCTTCGGGTTTTTCATTGACTGAGACCCTGCGTTTACAGCTTTTTCTTGAGCATCTTTGTCGACGTCGTATGCGTATACCTCGAATCCATTCCCCCTCAAGTTCCTGACCATCGGAAATCCCATGCGACCGGCACCGATAACTCCGACTTTGGTTGTCATATATTCGGCAATGATTAATTTGAGTATTAATACTACCGCTCTTGCGAAGTAGATTGTTGATGGCAGAGCAGCGGCTCAAAGTCGGTAGTTCCCATCAGATCAGCGGATAGCCACAACTGACGAGGTTAGGTTCTCAGGAAGCGTCTGGATGGGTGTATGAAGTTCCTCTACCACCCAGACACCGTCCTTACGGCCTCTGACCTTGAAACCTTAGCGCTTGATCTACTCACAGAGATTCCAATCCCCGGAGTCGAAGGCTGCGGCTTCGACTCCGGGATCATTCGCCAGACGCTTCTGCAAGCCGCTGTCGATCAGAAATCCATCAAGGCCGTCACCGACTCCACTCATGAAACCTACTCCGACGACTACACTCTCGCGCAGCTGCACACCGTTCCAGCTGATGAACTCGATCTCTCGTACAGAACGGTAAGACAGGAGGGAGACAAACCACCGGTGTTCACGCTCGTTGATCGCGGCAACGACCAGCGGTACGTCGTGCCAGCGAAATTCATCGACGAATCGACGGTTCGGCTCCTGCTCGCGGATCACGAAGAGGAGCCGCTAACGGCGTATACCGGCGGGTTTCGCGCGTACGACCCGCTTGAGAAGGACGACGCATTCGCCCGCGAATACGTCGTCCACGGCGATGGTGAGTACGCTGATGGAGATGTGCACGTCAATACCTGCGAGAGCCACGGGTCGCTGGTGCGACCGTGGCTCTCGCCACATCGAGGAGCCTCGAAAGACAAGCTAACACCGTCTCCCAGAGCGTTTCAGCTTCGGCGTGAACTCTATAGAAAACCAGGTGATAAAGCGCTCAAACATGCTATCGATGCTGCGCTCTGAAAATCAACAACGTGCTTCACAAGAGCGAATACTACTGATTCGCCACATGTCCGTTACATAAATCCAGGCGTCACTGGTGCCATCATGCTTGGGGCTACGACTGGATACTACCAAAAGACTCATACACATCCTTTGATAATCTCTTCTATGGTAGTAATTGCCTCGATTGATCAAAAAAATCACTCGGTACAAGTCGTGAAGGAAGCAAATAAATTGGCGAACTCTTTCGGCATGGAATTACACGTTGTTCACGTTTTGAACCAATCCGAATTTATCGAAATGCATTCCGAGTCGCTGGATGCTGGCGGTGAGGCTATCGAGATGGATCGAATCAGGGAAGGTGCCGCAAAAGTCGCGAGAGAAACGGCTCACGAAGCAAACGTTGATGCAAATCACGTCGGATTGATTGGGAGTGCTAGCACGAAAATCATAGAATATGCAGAGGAAATGGATGCAGAATACGTAGTAATTGGTACGAAAAAACGCTCACCAACTGGAAAGGCTGTTTTTGGAAGTACTTCGCAAAGAATAATCTTGAACTCGAATTCACCCGTCATTGCAATTCCGGACGACATGTAATCTAAACGACCCGGTGTGACTTTGGCCCACGAAACGAACCTAGTTCCAGATACCCCGTTCTCGAGATTGTTTTCACTTTTCTCGTCAAAGCGGTTACTAACCATCTCATTACTTATTTATATTATTTTATATGTCTATGTCTGTCTACATACGAATGTAATTTGCCCATCCCCATAAATAATATTGAAATTATTATACTACGATTTATCACTACTCGTACGGTTTTCATCACCGCTATATCCCCGTTCGAAAATACCGAATGTGGATGGGGGTCATGTTCCTCCAAAGAAGAGGAACAACTCAAATTGATGGATATTATTACGATAGTATGGGTGTAAAAACATCCCCCGGGTAGATTTTTGAATATCTCGATGAGGAATGTACCTAATTTAGGCGTGCAATCCCTAGTAGTGTTCGCCAATTCCGAACGGAACTAGGGGGCAAGGAAAACAAAACGAGCGAAGAGCATCATAGGAGCGCGCTGAAATCCTACTAATAGAAATTCGCTCTCTCCGAAATACGGGATCTGTGACATATAATTCACGTATAACCACCGCTAGATTGCCCCAGATTCAATACTCCAGTCGGTAGCAAAGTAACCAAAACGTTTAACCGCAATAAAGGAAAACTCACCCGCTATGGAACGGACCAGAGAGAGAGATGAGGATGAAGAGGTAGAAGAAAGTGAAATTAACCCAGAGGTGGAAGTTGAGTACGAAACTGAGCGAATTTTTGTCAATGAAATAGCCAGTAACTATTATAGCATGAAGGATAAGCGGGAAAACCTTCGTGATGAAAACCGTGTCGTTAACTGGGAAGATACCGAATGGCAACAGAAAGGGGGCGGCCAGGTTTGGAACAAAGACGTATTTGGTTCGACACGAGGCGGTGAGCACGTCTTCGATAAAACGGACTCACTTCAGGTGCACATCCTTGATTTGGCGCCCGAGGGAGAGTCACAAATGCACGTACATCAAAACGAAGCGCTGATGTATATTCTGAATGGAACCGGGTACGAGGTTCATGACGGGAAACGCTACGCCTGGGAACCGGGTGATCTTGCGCTTATTCACGGTGGATGTGCGCACAAACACTTTAGCGCCGATCCTGATAATCCGGCTCGGGTATTGATTATAAAAGCAAAACCGATGTACTTGTTTCTCCATCTTATTGACCAAGAGTATATCTCGCCGTATCCAGACGAACCGATCGACGGTTGGGAAGATTACGAACCGGATGAGTTCGGCACGGCATCGAGAATTGACCTAGAGCCAGCTCATCGAAAGGCCCTCGAGAAGGTTGCAGATCTTGCGCCAAAGGTTGACCACGAGCATCCACACAGTCATCACCACGAATATGCCCACGATCACGAAGGTGATAACGAATGAGCAATCCGTTAGAAGATTCCGAAATCGAAGATGTTCACGAAGAAGCAGAACGGTGGGTACGGGGCGATCAACAGGCCGGTTATTATCAGGAGTTTCTCGAGAACTCGCTGAATAATCCACTTTCCGCACATGGTGACGGCCCACTGAATAAGGTGCTCAAACCGGAGGATATGCCGTGGGAGCTATCTCAGCAAGGACTGCTCAAGCATATGTTAAATGAGGATATGGCCGAACGTTACGACTATCCAGGGATGGGTGCTGACCTTTACCAACAGGTCATCCCCGCCGGAAGCAAATCTGGCAAACACCGTCACCGAAGTGAGGAAATCGTCATTGTCCTCGAGGGTGAGGGATACGATCTGCATTGGGATGCCGAATTGGAAGTTGTTGGCGGCGATGAGCCGGATGATGAGAAACCGGATTGGAGCTACGATGAAGAGCCGAAGAAATTTGAGTGGGAAGCCGGTGATGCGATATACATTCCGGTGAATACGGTTCATCAACATTACAACTCTTCAGATTCGGACCCAGCCCGATTTATTTCAGCGCAGGCGAGAGCATTCACCAATCTTGGTTTTGGTTTCGAGGACCTAGAACAATTCGAAAACGCACCGGAGTACGAATCGGAGGTGAGCGAGTAACTTGCCGTAGAACTAGTTATTCGAATCAAGAGCAATATCAACATTACCGATACATTTTGAATAAGTACCCCCGTTTTAGCCGTTGTTGCTTCGAATAGCTGGTATTGAGAGTACGGTAGTATCTAAACTGACCACGGTTTTGATTTGGGATACCCGAAGCAACCAGTTGAATCGAACGTGGTCGTCCTTCACATTGCAGAGTGATTTTCGTGATAAGGCCTATAATTCCAGACGCGCTTGCGTAACCTGTTTTACAGAGACAACTTTTCCTTTGCTTTTCTCACCCCTCTTTTTAAGTAACCCGTGTGCTGTGTAATTCATTTTGAATTTTGTTTCAGTCGTTTTCAGTATTATGTTACGATCAGCCCAATCGTTGTCGCAAATGTCGAGGGCTCACTTCACTATAGCAGCCGGGCACCGCTCTCAAAACTAGCATGTTAGAAGATTCCGTGCTACTGCACTCACGGAATATCTAGTATCTCCAAACAATAGCCGGAATATATGCCCGTTAAGAGCTTCGGAACGTGGTATGGAGCAAAAACATTATATATGTTCACTCAAAACAGGGAAGCGATGCCAGGTAGTCTCATGGAAGCTTTTAGCATAGCAATACAAACAATCGCTACACCGTCTAATTTTATTTTGGTATGTTTAGCTGTGATGCTTGGAATGTTCATGGGAATGCTTCCTGGAATGGGCGGTACGATTACGCTAGCACTGCTCATACCACTAACGTATACGTTTGAGCCGATCGTGGCAATTTTAATTCTTGCAGCAGCGTTGGGGGCAACTAACTTCGGGGGAAGCGTATCGGCTATTCTAATAAACACTCCCGGTTCGGCGCCCAATGCTGCAACGCTAATTGATGGATATCCCATGACGAGGAACGGGGAGGGAGGGAGAGCAATTTCAGCGAGTGCTGTCGCGAGTGCGGCAGGCGCATTTATTGGGTTGGGTATTTTTTTATTGATTTTTCCCGTTCTTATGGAATTTATCGTATTGTTCGGCCCACCGGAGGTATTCTGGCTTGGAATGTGGGGATTGACTGTTATTGCAATCGTTATTAAAGGGAATATGATCAAGGGCCTGTTTTCAGCTGCCCTCGGTTTTCTCGTTATTATGCACGGTTTGAGTGCTATCACTGCCAACCAGCGGTGGACTTACGGTCAGCTTGAGATGTTGGATGGGTTCAAATTAATCCCTGTTCTCATAGGGCTGTTCGCGGTCGCCGAAATGATCAAGCTAGTATCGGAGGGTGGGACGACCGCGAAGAAAGAGTCAGAATTAGCGGGTATCGACCTTCGAGGGTTTCGGGATGTGTATGAAAACAAGTCATTATTCTTTAGGTCTTCGTTAGTCGGCGGTGTCGTCGGATTGATTCCTGGTATCGGCGGTGCAGCAGCGAATTACATAGCATACTTTCAGGCCGTCCAGACAGCGAGCGATTCGGAAAAATTCGGAACCGGAGATGTACGCGGTGTCATCGCAAGTGAGGCGAGTAACGATGCAAAGGATGGAACCAGCCTCCTTCCCACCTTAGCTCTCGGTATTCCCGGCAGCGCTAGCATGGCTGTATTGCTCGGAGCGTTTATCCTTCATGGCATGACACCAGGGCCACTGCTCGTTGAGGAGAACCTCGATATTATTACGATCATCGTCGTCGCTTTGCTTCTGTCGAATATTATGACGAGTACGGTCGGTATCTTACTAGCAGATAAAATGGCATACGTTACGCAACTCGATGTCCGGATTATCGCACCAGTCGTTTTGATAGTATCATTCTTCGGAACGTTTGCGTTGGATAACGTCGTTTTTGACATCTGGGTAACGCTTATATTCGGTCTTCTCGGATTTGCGATGATCAAGACGGGGATCCCACGAATTCCGCTCATCTTAGCAATGGTTCTGGGGCCAATTGTCGAAGACAATTTCTTTAGAGCTCTCCAGATATCCGGCCACGATTACGGTATCTTCTTCAACTCCGCCATCTCCATCGGATTCATTGTGTTGATCATCATTAGTCTGTTCCTCCCATACATTCGAGTCCAAATTCGAAAACGGGTGTTAGCATGAGTAACCAAGAAAATATCGATAACACCGATAGCCAGCCATCCAATAGAGACACAAGTTCCGACATGAAATCAACGAAACAAGACACTCAGAAGGACCAACCAGAGAAAAGTTATCTGCCTATCGATTCAGCTTGGATCGAGGTCGGTTTTTACGCCAGCATTATTGTCTGGATCGGCTGGATGATAGTGCAAACTCAGGGGTGGGCGTTCGAGGATAGACTGTTCCCTCGAGTATTGGGGTCGATTGCAATTGTCCTGCTCGTGGTAATGATACTCAAGATACTTTTCCCAGAACAAATTGAGAAGATGAAACCAAACATTGAGGACGACACTGATGACTCCTTCCAAGTCGATATTGATAACGTCTCTCGCGTAAAACCGGAAAGGGAGAAATACCAACTAATGATGGCGGTCTGGGTAATCTTCCTTCCTGTCTTCCTTTATTACATCGGGTTTGTAGTAACCCTCCCGCTGTACTTGCTCGCCTTCCTCCTCTTCTTCTTACGGGATGTTAAAAAATCGCTCATACTGACCATCGTCCTGGCAGGAGCGATTTACGTATTATTTGTGGTGCTCTTGAATGTGAATTTCCCGTCGGGGGAACTGCTCTCTTTCTGAGCATCGAATCATTCCTGTGTAACTATCCTTCGACTCTCACAGGTTGTGTCTAGCGGACCAGATAATAGAATGAAACCGGTATAGTCCCTGAGAAGCAACCGCCACTCATCAAATTGTGGTTTGGCCTGCAAGGGCACTGCTAGATTGAGATTGAACGGAGTTCTTCGATGGAAGTGGAACATGCTCCTTGAAGAACTCTAGGTAGACAACGAGTTCTTTTGATATGGAGTTTTTGACAGTGATCGGACTCGTACACCAGCTTGGCTAATCAGACTGGCGTGCGTGCCCATGCTGGAGCAGCGTCATTGGCGAATGTCGAGACCTTTGTGAGTGGGGCGGCTCAATCGACGCCGAGCCACGATTCAGCACTGGTACCAAGCGTACGCCGATCACTACGACCAAGATTCACCGCTGAACCGGATCGCGTTGCGGTTGATGAGAAACAAGTTTAACTCGAACATGAAGAGAAAGTGTGGCTCTACGGGCGAATGCTGTCGATTCGAAAGTCGTGCTCCACGTACGACTTCGAAACAGAAAGGTCGAGATCTCGCCGAACGCTTCCTGAATGAACTGAAAGAGAAACACCGCGTCTCTGACGGAGTTTCTCGTCGATGGCATGGGTATTTAACCGCTCTCGCACGCACTAATTTCACTGGCCATCTTGATTACACCGATCGTAACATCGTTGAGAAGTTTTTCCAGACGTATACAATGCGAATCGAACGGTTCCACGAAGCATGGAACGGCAGTCAGGCCAGCGCCGAGCGCTGGCTACTGCCTACACCGCCTATTACAGCCACCATCGTAGTCACCAAGCACTTGAGAATCAATCACTAGTCGAAGCACTCAACCAACGGGGTTCAATCTAGCAGTGACAGTGGAAACATTCAATAGTAAACAGGCGAAATCAGATACCGATGACAGAAATCATCGATTCATTTAGTCACATCCTACCAGAACAATTTCTGATAGAGATGTCAGAGTTGTACTCGACACCTGAATTAGAGGAAATGGCAGGTGCAGATCACCTAATTGATATAGACAATCGGGTCAACGACATGGACGAATTCGGGATCGATAGGCAAGTAATGACGTTGGCTCGACCTTCAATTTGGCCTGGAATCGATCGAGACGTAGCTCCTGAAGCCATCCGGCTTGCAAACGATGCGATAAACGATGTTGGACAGGAATATCCTGACCGTTTGATTTCGGTAGGAACGATACCATTATTGAACGAGAAGTATATCGAGGAGCTTGAATATTGTATAAACGAACTCGAGATGCCTGGCGTACAGATTTTCTCGAATATCGAAGGGAAACCCCTAGATTCGTCGGAATTTCGCCCCTTTTGGGAAGCGGTAGACCGGCTCGATGCAACGATCTGGATTCATCCGCAGTTGCACAATTGGCATACGTGGACCGATGAGTACATGGATCACAAATTGTTTGGGTGGCCGTTTGACACGACGATAGCAATGGCACGGTTAGTCTGGAGTGGGATCATGGACGAATTCGATCCAAACATTATTACACATCATATGGGTGGCATGACATCCTTCTATTCTGATCGCATCGAGAAATTTTATGATAAACGGATGACCTACCCGGAAATGTACTCTCGAACAGAATTACCGAAATTCGAAAACGGAGTCAAAGATCAGTTCCGGAAGTTCTACGGCGATTTAGCAGTAAGCGGTTCGACGTCCTCGCTTGAATGCGGTCTCGACTTTTACGATTCGGACCAGCTCGTTTTCGGTGCCGACTATCCGTTCGGAACGGAAGGAGGACGAATAAACTACGAGGTGGGTCTCTCGATGATAGAGGAGGCTGATATCTCGAGTGAGCAAAAGGAAGATATCCTCTGCAATAACGTGGCCGAACTGTTGTAACAACCGATAGATCAGACCTCCATCAAGTGTTTCCGTTCGATTCGCCGTTGTCCTATCCCGATATACTTCGATGGATGATCCTACAACGTAGTCGAAATCATCAACCACTCAGCAATGAACTCGAGAATGTAGTTTTGAATACAACCCTGCGCGTAAATTCGCTAGCTATTCTTCTTCGAGCGGTATCGTGAGCGATGCAGTAGTACTTCGGTTTTTGTCTATTACGGCTTCAGCTTCCCCGTCCTGATATCCGTCTGCTTCTGCCTGCACGTCGTACTCTCCCTCATCGTTATCCTCGAAATAGCCCTCTCCGTTGTTGTCGACTTCTTGTTCATCCCCACTAATTGAGACAACTGCGTCGTCGATCGAATTTCCGTCTTGATCCTGCACAGTAACTGCTATCGTACCATCCTCGAGGCCCTCTTGCTCATCTTCATCTTCACCATCCGAACAACCCGCTAGCGAGGTCGCAATACCGGTGGCTGTTGTCGCTATTACGGCACGACGGCTAACATATGTGTATCCGAGCATCGTTATGCGGTCTCGTTGCTAATGTTTAAAACTTCTCTTTTCGACCGAATTATAGCCGTCGAGATTTTATATAAATATCAGGTAAATTTATTTACTCGGCACTTCACACACAGTTGTAGTCTCGTCGTCTCTCTTGTAGGATATCGTCATCTGTTCGTACTTTTAGTTCCATATCGGTAACGCTCTTTGTAGGGTAGCCTTTCGTAGAGCGGGCTACATGCGTAAAGAAACTATTCACTTCATCCAAAACATTATTAACGCATGGATTGGAACACTCTAACATGGAAGATATCGAATCACTAAAGCAGAGACTCGTCGCAGCGAACCGAATTCTAGCAAATGAGGGGATTATCGAAGGTTTCGGTCATGTAAGTTTGCGACACCCAGACGGGGATAAGTTATTAATCGCAGAGTCGGTGAGTCCTCGATTCGTGACCGAAGAAGACATTATTACGATGAAATTCGACGGTACTATCGTTGACAAACCGGACGGTAATCCGTATATGGAAACTGTAATCCACCGGGCAATCATGCGAAACCGTGACGATGTCGGGTCGGTAGTTCACCATCACGCGCCAGCAGTTATCCCCTTCACAGCCACCGATAAAGAAATTAAACCCATTTTCCACATGGGCGCTCTCTTCCATGATGGTATCGAAACGTTCTCCGATTACGATATGGAATACGGCTACCTCATAGCGACCGAAGACGAGGGAAAGCGGATGGCGAAAGAACTTGGTGATAAACGCGCTCAATTACTCGAAAATCACGGCGCGAACGTGACGGGATCAAACCTCAAGGAATCGGTTCTATCGACGGTATATCTGGTGAAGAATGCGCAGTACCAATACCACGCTGAAAAATTAGGCAACCCCACGTATTACGACGAGTCGACTGACGCAATGGAAACGATGGTGGACGACGTAATTCTGGACCCCGTTCCCGTGGATAGAATGTGGTCGTATTTGATAAATCGCCTTCCAGATAGCCACATTCCGGACTAACACAGACTATATAGAATAACATTGAGAAACGTAAACTGATGTTAGTCGACTGGACGTTCTGCCACTAGAGTTTGTATGCTGAACTAACTCAATTTGAGCAGTACTATTTCGGATTTGATTTCAGTACTACACAAAGCTTGCAAGTTGAAAGAGTCCGCTTGCGAAGTTATGTCCAAGCAAAGCAAGTGGACAGTAAAATCCACGAAGACCAACTCCTTAACTTCCTCGTCAATACAATCGACGAGGAAGTCGATCTCGACCTTGCTCCTAACGCCGAAACAACGTCTGAAGATATTTACGAGGTCCTCGTCAGCGCTTGCGCCGACGGGACCTCAGTCTCGACACTCTGCGAGAAGAGCGAAGACTCGCGTCACCAGAACACAGTTCTCTATCACCTCCGCGAAAAGTTCGATCTGGAGTCGGTTGAGCGGATTGGCAACACGCTGCTCCAGAAGGACGTACTCACTGTGCTTCCTGAGCAGGTGGAGGTCTGCGCAGACTTCCACCTGCGACCCTACTACGGTGACGAAGACGAGACAGATGGCCTCTATCATTCGGAAGCAAAGCGTGGAACCACTGCCTTCCACGCCTATGCCACACTCTACGCGCGTGTGAAGAACAAACGATCCACGCTGGCAGTGTTGCCGTCTTCGAGACGGCGCACTGCAGCAGCGTCATTGCAGCGTTTCTCGGTGTTCTCGACGGCCTTGACTTCAGCGTCAAGGCCGCCTATCTTGACTGCGAATTCTACGACATCAAGGGCCTCACGTTACTTCAGGCGCACAACCATGCGTACGTGATGCCGATCGTCCGCTGGAGAAAGACGATCAAGCAGGAACTCTCCGAAGGCTGGAGTCGCGCCATCGAGCACGACCTGACGGCGAAACTCGACGATCCAGCTGTGACCGTCGAGTTTCCCGTCTATATCGACTGTACCTACCAGAACGGACGATACGACGAACATGGAGTGGCGCGTCAGCGGCGTAGCCGTGACGCGCCGTTCATCGACATGCCACGCGATGCTCGATACCACTACGCGAAACGCTTCGGTATCGAGGCCAGCTACCGACTCTCTGAGCAAAGCATTGCAACGACGACAACGCAAAATCCGGTGGTTCGGCTGTTGTACGTTGTGGTGAGTTTGCTGTTACAGAACGTCTGGCGGTATCTGCACTGGGAATATGTGGCGACGCCCCGCCGTGGCGGGCGTCGCCTCTGGTCCTGGTCGTTCAAGGAGTTCATCAAGATGCTATGCTGGGCAGCGTGGACGGCCCTCGCGGTGCGTCGGGCCGTCCCCGCAAATCGGCCACCTGACGACCGGTTCCACCGCTAACGCCCGACCGAGCCAGCACCCCTGCGAGTGGCAACGCTGTCGCGTCGGCGGCTGATCGCCGCCGACAGCGACGGCTCTACTCAATCTTCAATCAGAACCACCGTCGATCGCTACCGATTAGGACAGAATTGCGGCTTCAGCCTGAGTTAGGAGATGACGCTTTGTGAGGTACTGAGACTGTCCACGTTTGGGACGGTACTAGACGGCCTACTTCTGGAATTCTTGTTGTCGTATTTGACAGAAATGAACCCGCTCGAAAACTGTTGGCGACAGCTCCGAGAGGGCTGAGCCAACCACCTGTTTCGAATGCTCGATGACACCAACGAATATTTCCCAGTGGCTCTGCTAGCACTCAACTCGCCGCAAATATATGAGTATCTCTGCTAGTCACTATACTAAGACGTGTACTCGAAATGTTTTCTCCATTAGCGTGAAAAAGGCAATTTTCGTTCGACATAGCCGAATCCATCTGTACTAATTATTTAGCAAGGTGCTTTACTAATTGAAAACAATCTTGTATTTTACCTCTGTGGCGTATAAAGCCTCAAGATGCGGATTATCGACAGTGCAGACGGAACGAGCTTTTACACATGTACTATAGTAAATCCTTCCTCGGGCGTTTTGTAATACCGAATGGTATAGATGACACTTAATCGAAAATAGACGCCGAATTCGCTCCGACAGAGTAAGCAAACTAGGTACTCATACGTCAGCTAAAAATTCATGGCGTTCGAGCTAATGGTGAGAGTATGGCGACTTTGGAGAACGTCTCTACGGAAGACTCCGCCAGATCTTGGCGGAGGCTGACAATACTGACGCGACACAGCGGCTGACGGCAGCTATCACCTACAAGGGGCTCTGCTGAATCACTAGGCGGCATCAACTCTCGGTGAAAAATAACGTCGCTCGAGGCGTCACTCTGGAACGATTTTGAATAAAATCTCGAGGAATCCAGCGGTGACGAACCGACTAATCGGGCCTTCCAAAAACAACAAGATACTAGAACCCAGCACAGTATCCATCTTTAGTTAGTCGAGGAACCGCGTGATAGTGGCAGCTTATCGAGGCATCTTTTCGGAAGGAATGAGGAAGTCGAGTCTGTGCACAACCAGACTTCTTCATCTCGTATTATGCGTCGGCTCACTAACTGTTTCCCTCTGAGTTCCTCGAAGAGCACGCCGAGGAACTCGGCGTGGTCGAACGTGACCGTGATCTTTAAATTCCCGTCCTCGTGTGGGCGCTCGTGTTCGGCTTCGCCGCGAGTGGTCAACGCTATGTTCGTATCTACAGCGCACGTATTGGCTCTGATGAAGGAAGTTCGTCGGACTGAGATGGTGGAGCATCTGTCGTAACAACAGCTTGATGAAGCGATTAATGACGCCCAGAAGGCGGACGAGACCCGTTTCGTCCGGCGACTCTGCTTCATCAAAAACGTCTCTCTCGGGGACACCGACAAAATGGCTGCACGACGTGTCGGTGCGTAACAACCAACGGACAGCCGCTGGCTCAAAGCGTGGAACGAGGATGGAGTCGCTTGACTGCACCCGCGCTTCGCGGGCCGGCCGCCCGCGAAGCTCACTCCTGAACAATTTGAGGAGTTCTTTGCTCTCCTCGAAGGCGGCCAACCGTGGACACCCCAGGAGATCGACAATCTTCTCTGGGACCGCTACGGCGTTACGTACGATCGAGCCCACCTTGCTCGAATTCTCCGTGCTGATGGCATGCAGTACGCAAAACCACGATCGATGGACCCGCGGCAATCACCGGATGGAGAGGAGGATTTTCGTGAGCGCCTCTCCCAGGCGCTCACGAAAGAAAATGGTGATGAACCACTTGTTCTCGGCTTCTTCGACGCTTCGTGGCCACAACCGTTCGAGAACTCCCAGCGAATGTGGTCGTACGATCGAACCGTGGAAATAGATAAACCACTGGTCACAGTCCCCTGGAAAATGCTTGGCTTCTACGCATTACTCGGTAAGAGTACGCTCATCTTTCGGAAACGAACCACGAAAGAGAGTATCTGCGCGGCTTTAGAGGCAATTTGCGAGCAGAATCCGGTCGGGCGGATTCTGCTCATCGCTGACAACGATGGCGGTCATCACGCGAAGCTCACCCAGCAACGGGCAGACGAACTCGGCGAGTGGTCTGCGCAAAGTATGGATACTCACAGAACATATATGGTGTATGATGGGAACTCGCCGGTTTGACGTGACGGAGCACCTCTCTGAGGAGGAACTCGATATAGCGATCAATGAAGCCCAGAAGGCGGACGAGCCGAGCCTCGTCCGCCGTCTGTGTTTCGTGAAGAACCTCTACACGGGCGATGTACTGGAAGATGCCGCCAGACGCATCGGGGTTTCATACTATCAGACAGAACGACGTGAAGATCGGTCGCTCCGTTGCGGCCGTCACCGGTGGAGACGGCCGTGAATTCGCGACCGACTTCGTATTGACTTCTGTCCGACAGTATCACAAGCCAACAGTAGCCGCTGGGCACACGCGTGGAACGATGCCGGTGTCGATGGATTGCGACCGAGTTTCGGGGGCGGTCGGCCCCCGAAACTCTCAGACAAGCAGTTTGCTGAGCTGTGTGAGATCCTCGAAGAAGGCCAACCGTGGACGCCACGGGCGATCCACACACTCATCGAAGACCGCTACGGCGTCACCTACGACTCGGTTCACTTGAGCCAGAAGTTGCACGAGAGCGGGATGCATTACGCCAAACCACGTCCAATGGACCCCCGAAGTCCCGAGAACGCAGATGAAATACTCGCCGAGCGCCTCGCCAAGGCGCTCGGCGAGGATAAGGAGGAGGCGGATGAACAGGAGGATGATCCAGTCGTCCTGGGATTCTTTCGATGAAGCGTGGTCACAACCCTTCGACAATTCTCAGCGGATGTGGTCGTACGACCGAACGGTAACAATCGAGAAACCGCTGGTAACAGCCCCATGGCGCTCGTTCGGCTTCTATGCGCTGACCGGGAAGAGCACGATCTCGTTCGGTGAGCGAGTCAACAAGGAAACCGTCTGTGATGCATTAGGGGCGATCCGCGAGCAGAATCCGCCCGATCGGATTCTGCTCGTGGCGGACAACTACGGCTCTCATCACGCGAAGCTCACCACACAACGGGCTGACGAACTCGGCATCGAGTTCGTCTTCATTCCGCCGTATTCGCCGACGTTGAACGCGATCGAACCGCTCTGGAAGAGCCTCAAACGAGATATCTCGCCAGAGATTTACGAGAACGAAGACCACTTCAGAGAATTCCTCACCGAGACGTTTCTTCGGTTGAGCCACCGCGTGAGCTTTGCCGTCGACTGGATAGAGACATTCCTCCCGAACATCCAAAGGTTTCGCTGATCACTCCGGCTCAGATCGCATCTCCTTGACGATGTGGAACATCTCTTCCAGTTCGAAGCGATGCTGACTGAAGATCGTGTTCGTGAGGTCGTTGAAATAGGTCTCACATTCCTTGCACCAGTACTGCTGGGCGTCTTTACCGGACGTCCCGCGCTTCACAACGTCGTCGCTCTCGCAATGGACACATGTCATCGTCTCGACGAAACGGGCAAGACGGAGACGTTCAAAGCAACGCTCACGTGATGGAAGGAACACTTGCGCAGACTTCTCGTCCATCGTTGACAGACGCTTAGATCGTCAGGGAAATGGATGTTACGGCTTATCGGGATGAGCGAGTACGAAAAGTACCAACGAGAAGCCGTTATTCACGGCGAAGGAGAGTACGTCGATGGAAGCGCACACGTGAATACGTGCGAGAGCCACGCGTCTCGCGAGTGGTCAGCGTAACTTCTGAACATCTGGAAGAAATGCCTCAATCCAGTCGCTAGCGAAGGTCACTCGACGGCTCAACCGAAGAAATGTCTCGGTGAGGAACGCTCTAAAGTGATCTTTGTCCTCGAAAATCTCTGGCGAGATTTCTCGTTTGGTACTCTTCCAGAGCGGTTCGATGGCGTTGAGTGTGGGTGAATATGGCGGGATGAAGACGAACTCGATGCCGAGTTCGTCGGCCCGTTTCTGGGTGAGTTTCGCATGGTGGGAACCGTAGTTGTCGGCCACGAGCAGAATCCGCTCAACCGAATTCTGCTCGCGGATCTCTTCGAGTGCCTCCACAATTGTCCCCTTGACCAACCGCTCTTTGAAGGTGATTACGCTCTGGCCAGTTAGCGCGTAGAAGCCGATCGACCGCCATGGGAAGGTAACTAACGGCTTTTCGATCTGGACCGTCCGGTCGAATGACCACATCCGCTGAGAATTCTCGAACGGCTGTGGCCACGCTTCATCGAAAAAACCCGAAGACGGCGGACTCATCACCACCAGCCTCGTGGTTACCCTGGCCGAGGCGCTCGGAGAGAATCTCTTCTGCGTTGGCCGGGCGACGTGGATCCATCGGCCGTGGTTTCGCGTAGTTCATCCCTGTAGCACGAAGTTTCGGCTCAGATGTGCCGGGTGATACGTGACGTCGTAGCGGTCTTCGATGAGTGCGTGAATCTGTTGTGGCGTCCAGGGCTGGCCGTCTTCGAGAATCGTACAGAGTTCGTCAACTGTACTTGGGTAAGCTTCGGCGGCCGACCGCCGCCGAAGCGGGGGCGGAGCCCATCGACAGCGCCGTCATTCCATGCACTGGCCCACCGACGCGTCGTGGATCGGGAGATCCCGACGCGGTCGCCCGCTTCCATGCGCGTATCACCCTGATAGAGGTTCTTCACGAAACACAACCGCCGGACGAGACGGGCCTCGTCCGCCTTCTGTGCCTCCTCGATTGCGTGGTCTAGTTCTGTTTTCGTCAGATGCTTCACCAAAAGGCCCCGTGGACTGCTCTTCATTGCAGTCTATACGCTTCCAAAGGTCAACCCTTTCGCAGACCACTCCAGCGACGCGTGGCTCTCGCCGCATCGAGGAATCTCAAAGGACAAACTCACAGCGTATCTCAGACTCTTCCAACTTCGTCGGAGAATCCTACGCAAACCAAGACGAGAAGCCTTGAAAGAAATCGTTCGAACTGTTCTCTGACTCACCAACAATGTCCTTCACAAGAGCGTCAGTCTATTTTCATCCTTCTATCGGTACCCTCATTACCATTCTCAGTCATGATGTACTATGCCACGATGTGAGGCCTGCGGTGAAGAGGTTGACCGAACATGGAAACTCGCAGGTAATGAGCAATATGACTGGGTCTGTACCGACTGTCATCCAACGATGTGATCTTGGTGCTAGAAAGGAAGGAGCTAGTTAACCTCACCGGCAAGTAAGCGTCCCGATCCGGGGACCTGGGTACTGAGGTTGAGATGGTCAAGAATCTCGAACGTTGTTGCGGTCGCTGCTGAGAATACTGGAAGGCCGAGTGTATCTTCGGTTGCCTGAATTGATGCCAGCGATGGCATTTGAACGCATGACGAGAGGATGAGTGCGTCGGCTGCGTCGGTATCGAGACGTTGACCGATGTCGATCAGGTTTCGTTGGTCGAGTTGTGCGACCTCGAGGTTGTCCGGACATTTGAGTGTCTCATAATCGATTACATCAACGCCAGTACTCTCAAAGTATTCAATCATCGTCTGAGTGAGTTCCTCCATATATGGGGCGATCAGTGCGACCTGCTCAGCCTCGAGTCGCTCGAGTGCGCGAACGAGCGCACCTGCACTCGTCACGACGGGTGCACCGCCATCGTTCTTGACAGTCTGCTGGTGGAGTTTAGACTCACTTTGTTCGTGGTAGCCTGGTTCTTGGGCCATAATGCCAATGAGACACGCGTACGCGAGGACATCACAGCGCGCATCTGACAACATAGTTGCACACTCTTCGGACTGTTCGTCCATCCGCTCGAGTTCCTCTCGGGTGACGCTTTGCATCCGCATCCGACTGGAGTGGAACGTAAATGCCTCTTCGTAGTGGTCCGGTCGTGCGTTCAACATTGCGGGGATCTCTGTTTCCATCGTGACGTTCGAACTCGGGACGATCAGCCCAACTCGAAAATTATTAGTCATGGTACAGGATGTACATGGATACCACCATATAGAAAGTTTGTGTATCAGTTCAATTCACGTATACGCTCTTGCGAAGTAGATTGTTGATGGCGAGAGCAGCGGCTCAAAGTCGAAGAGGGCAAGGGCACCGCTGGCGCGGTGCCCGATATGTTCCCTGTGAACCGATTCGTGTCGGAATCGGCTGCCACGGACCTGCTCCAACAGGTCCGCTGGCGTGACGGTGTCGAATGCCCCCGCTGCCGTTCTGACTTGACGGTCAGAAACGGCAGCTATCGGGTATATCAGCGGTATCTGTGTGAGAATTGTGGTCGCACATTCAACGACAAGACTGACACAATTTTCGCTCATTCGAAGCTCACACTCAAAGAATGGTACTTCACGATTTACGTGTTTCTTACGCTTCAATACGAGCATTTGACAGATCGAGGCTGAACTCAATCTCTCGTACAGAACGGTAAGACAGCGCGTCGAGCGCTTTACCAGAGCGCTCGACGCGCCTTCGCTCACGTTATCTGGTCCGGTCGAAATCGGCGAAGTATACGTCTCAGCGAGGCTGAAAGGCCGCGAGCGCGACCATAGTGATCAAGAGAAGTTTTGCAAGTAGTATCAGGTAGGCCATGCCGCCATGTGACCATGAAGTCTGTTCAGGGAGGTTTCACTGATCTCTAAACTTGCAAAACTTAGCTCAAGTACTAAAGTCGCGCTCGCGTGGCCTGTCCACGCGCGGTCGTGGCTCGTACGAGGGAGACAAACCCCGGTGTTCACGCTCGTTGATCGCGGCAACGACCAGCGGTACGTCGTGCCAGCGAAATCCGCCGACGAATCGACGGTTCGGCTCCTGCTCGCGGATCACGAAGAGAGCCGCTAACGGTGTATACCGACGGATTTCGCGCGTACGACCCGCTTGAGAAGGACGACGTATTCGCGGGCGAATGCGTCGTCCACGGCAATGGTAAGTACGCTGATGGAGATGTGCACGTCAACCTGCGAGAGCCACGGGTCGCTGGAGTGGTCTGCGACCGAATTGAACCCCTCCAGAATAAGTGTGGAAAGCTCTGACAAACCGCTAGACGACACTGGAAACGAACGGGAGCAGTTCCCTACTCAGCTAAAGGTTCAGAACTTACGCTGATCACTCGTGCGACCGTGGCTCTCGCCACATCGAGGAGTTTCGAAAGACAAGCTAACACCGTATCTCAGGGCGTTTCAGCTTCGGCGTGAACTCTATAGAAAACCAGGTGATGAAGCGCTCAAACATGCTATCGATGCTGCGCTCTGAAAATCAACAACGTGCTTCACAAGAGCGGTCGCTCAAAGTTTAAACCGGCACTTATTAGTTGACACTCCCTAACACCAATTTATGTCGAATGGTCAGCCACGAAGCTGCGAGACGAAAGATGTCGACATTTCTGGTCAGGAATGGGGTTCCGATTTCGTAGCAGATTTGCTCAAAGCATACGGGTTCGAATACGTATCGTTCAATCCGGGCGCCTCGTTCCGCGGACTGGAAGAATCAATTATCAACTATAATCAAAACGACCCCGAGGTCGTTCAAGCCGGACACGAGGGTCTCTCAGTTTCTATCGCCCACGGATATGCAAAGGCGACTGGTGAACCTGCGTTGTGTATTTTGCACAACGTCGTCGGGACAATGCACGGTGCGATGAGTCTCTACAATGCGTACTGTGACCAGGTTCCTATTATTGCACTATCTGGAACGGGGCCGATGCGAAAGAGCGTTCGGCGCCCATGGATAGAGTGGATTCATACTGCCCTTGTCCAAGGGGATATTGTCCGAGAGTATATCAAGTGGGACGATCAGCCGATGCATATTGACGGTGCTGCAGAATCTATAATCCGGGCAAACAAGATTTCGAATACGACGCCCAAAGGACCGGTGTACGTTACGCTTGATCACAGTCTCCAGGAGTGTGAACTCGACGAGCCGATGAAAATTCCGGACCTATCCAAATTTGAAGCACCGGCAAAGATGGCGCCGGACCCGTCCGCAATTGAAGATGCTGCCGATCTACTCGTCGAAGCGGAGCTACCTGTCGTTCTCACCGACCAAATTGGTGATTCACGCGAAGCTGTTGAGGCGTTAGTTGAACTTACAGAGTTACTCGGGTTGCCGGTTATCGACACTCGGAAACGTCGGTACAATTTCCCAAATACGCATCCAATGGAGTTGACCGGCACAGAGGTTTACAGACAAGCGGATGTTGTAATCGGGCTCGACTCGTGGAGTTTGAATGATACGCTGAAAGACGTCGACCGCGTTCGCAACGAACTTACCGAAGCGATCGAGGATGACTTCGATGTTATCAACGTCGGCCCTCACGACCTCGGCGCCTCGAGCTTGACTGCGGACTATAGCGGTCTTCGCGAGACGGAAGTTCCCGTTTTAGCGGATCTCGAACTGGCACTTCCGGCGTTAGTTAGTGCCGTCCGTGACCGTCTCGCTGACGATACCGGTCTTCAACGGAAGGCAGATAACAGGTTTGCCAAAATGGAGGAAAAACACGAGAAGCAACGAGCCGAGTGGGAGCAGGAAGCAGAGTCTTCGTGGGACGAGACACCAATCTCGATCCCTCGTCTTGCAGGTGAAATCTGGGACGTTATTCAAGACGAAGAGTGGGTGCTCGTAAACGGGACGTTGCGCGGCTGGTCACACAAGCTGTGGGATGTGGACGAGTACGACAAATACATTGGCGGCTCCTCGGGCGGCGGCGGAATCGGGTACGGTATAGGTGGCGCGATCGGCGGCGCACTCGCATATTCGGACACTGATCGAGTCCCAATCAATCTCCAACCCGACGGCGATCTCATGTTTTACCTCTGTGGCCTCTGGACGATCGGCCATTACGATCTCCCGATGCTGTCGGTGGTCCACAACAACAAGGCACTGTACAACTCGACCGAACATCGAATGCGATTGGCGGAGTACCGTGATCGCGACTCGAGTTACGAACGTGCACTCGTTGGGACGGGGCTTCATGACCCGGTTCCGGACTACGCTCAGATCGCAGAATCGATGGGGGTGAACGGGTACGGGCCGATCGAGGACCCGGAAGATCTGGCACCGGCACTCACAGCCGCATGGGAAGACGTAAAGAACGGGCAACCGGCTCTTGTCGATGTTATTAGTCAACCGCGGTAGAATCGAGTAACTAGTATCATCGATTTGCTTCCTTCGTGCGCATCGAAATCATATTCCGATTTCATCTCCGTACACCAGCAACTGAAACTCGGAAACGGTTGAGCAACTCCTGTCCAAACGGCCCCAATCAAATTATAGCTGTGAGCAACTTGAAATCGGTTCTACGGATGAAATAACGGAAACGGATAATCAGCGAGAGTTATATACGAACCAACACGTCGTCGTTTTCAACCTTCACGTCGAAGGTTCCGATCTGTTGTTCCGATACTTCATGAACCCCACACTCCAGATCCCACTCCCAGAGGTGCCATGGGCATGAAACTGTAATACTGTCTTTGTCGATATTGCCGCGAGTTTCGGTCCAACAGAGTTCTCCGTTTATTTTCTTTTCACCGACTTTGCAGAGGGGCGCTCGTTGGTGAGAACACCGGTTGCTGATAGCATAAAATTCCCCACCGACGTTGAACAGGGCGATTTCGATACCGTTCAATTCGATTCCCAGTCCTTCGCCAGGATTGAGATCGTCCGTTTCAGCTACTTTTTTGAATTCATTTTTTGTCATTTACATCATATTCCGAGGAGGTCCTCGGCGTTTTCGTGAAGGATCTTATTTTTCAGTTCCTCGTCGAAGGCGTTGTTCGTGTACGCCCAGGTCGCTGGATCAAGCGTCTGGTGTGGCCAATCGCTCGAGTAGAGGAACGTGTCTTCGGCCATCGAAAGATCCAACAGATCCTTCGTTTGATTCGCGCGTTGTGGCAGCGCCATCGGTTGCGTACAGACGTAGATATTGTCGCGAAGGTATTCACTCGGACGTCGGTTGAGGTAGGTTTCACCAGCATCAAATTTTCGAGGAGTGATCTGTACGTCTTCTGGATGCATTTCGTAGAATTCATCCATTCGATACCGAGCAAATGGAAGCCACCAGTGGCCACCTTCTTGGATCACGACATCGAGGTCCGGGTACTTATCGAAGACGCCTGTCATAATCATATTGACGGTTGTCAGCATGGCGTGTACTGGCCAATCGAAGCCGAGTATTTCCGTCCATGTGATCATCTGGTCCCCAACAGGGTCTTGCTGTGGCCAGAACGCGAGCGACCCGTGGAGAACCAGTGGCAGGTCATTTTCGACGAGCGCGTCGAAAACCGGATCGAAGTCTTTCTCTCCGAACAATCCAAACGGTCCGAACCAACCGTAGGCGCCGACAATTCCTTTCTCGTCTCCAACCCGTTCAATTTCTTCGACGGCGGCGGCTGTGTCCCATTGTGGCAACATCATGAGACAGTACATATCCTCCGGAACGACCCGATCAAGGAGGTAATCGTTGGCAGCTCGAGCGACTGCCGTTTTGAGTAGGTCATGATGTTGTGCGGGCATACTGTTAATCCCCGCGTTAACTATCGGTTCGTCAATAGCGAACCGCTCAGCAGCTTCTCTTACGTCGGAGGCCGTTTCGGCTCTCCCTTGGGTGTAAAGCCCTTCGTTCCCGTCTTTTATCGCGTAGGCCGCGTCCCACTTTCCTTTGACAGGCGCAATTCCGAACTCAGTTGTGAGTTTGTCGTGGACTCGATCATCGTCGACATAGGTCAAAAGATCGTCAACCGCAGGGGTGAGATGGAAGTCCATATCGATGATGCGATCATCGTAGGCCTCCGGAGGTATCTCATCCTCTGGAGTCATCTTTTTCTTCACCATATCTAGATACACAGCACTCTTTCTATTTAAATCCTACTACAATACACGGGGATCGGTCCGAGAAACCTTCCAATCACTGGCGCTCGTTATACTTTTCACAGTGATAATGAGAAAATGCTGAGCGAAAAGATAATGGCATCGTATCGACTGGCCAGTTCTCTGTTTTACTCACTACTAACAACAACTGAAACAGCCTGGTCCAAGTCTTCGCTGCTTATTCCGTATTCTGTATAGCCTTCAGGTTTTCTGCTGTGGGGGGCGATAATCGCAGTGGTTCCGTCGACAACAAACTTCCAGTCCCCATCGTACGGCGGATTTTTCGCCTTGAGTTCGATATTCACGTCGTATTCATCCTCGAGTTGACTAATGAATTTGTATACAATTTCACCATCGGTGAACTGTGAGGGTTGATACGTCCGTAACTCGTACGATTGAAACTCGATAACAGCCGATTGCCACCATTCAGGGAGATCCTCTATATCTTCATATATTGCTGATGGGTTGGTCACTCGCTCAGAATTTTCGAGTGAGTCGATGCGTGATTCCTTATTGTCCATACTTTGTAATCATTTTCACGAGGAAAAACCTTTGTGGAACTGGAACTGGATACTGCATTGATCGATCGGCTGTAAGCGTTACTCGAGAAATGTAGCTAAATTGAATCTGGCTCCGATTGTTCGGCAATCGATTTCATCTAATACGTTGTACGAATATCGCGAGAACCGGTTGTATCCCGGGACAGCTTCTGACTACAGACACTACGACTGGATCGTCACTCGCTTCGGACTGATCGAAATATTTATCGGATTTGCTCGGGAAGACTCTTCCACGTCATGCCCATGACAACACTTGTCAACAACCGAACTGCACGAGACATGAATTTTCCGCGTCCCGGCGGATCGCTTCGGAATGAAAACGATTGCGACGTCGAGGTGTGTAGTAATGAGTGATAATTTATCGCTCGATCTCGCGTGTGATCTCAACGACCGAACGCAACCCGTATACAATGGAACAGTCCGTCCGGACGGCATCGACCTCACGTTCCTGCCGCTACAGATCGAGGAGACGTTCTGGCGAATGCTCAAGCATCAGGAGTTCTCTGCCGCTGAGATGTCGATGTCTTCGTACATGATGACTCGGGACCGTGGTCATCCCAAACTGATCGCGATCCCGGTTTTTCCGTCTCGGTTTTTCCGACATTCCTGTATTTTCATCAATGCCGATGCAGGGATCGACAAACCGGAAGATCTCGCCGACTGCAACGTCGGCGTTCCAGAATACCAGATGACTGCCGCACTTTGGTGTCGTGGTGTATTAGAACACGAGTACGGTGTCAGCCCCGAGGAGATGGATTGGTTCCACGGTGGCGAGGAAGACGCTGGCCGGGAAGAAAAGTTAGAACTTAGTTTACCTGGTTCGGTTTCCCTCGAGTATATCCCACAGAATCGTACACTAAGCGGAATGCTCGAGACTGGCGATCTAGATGCGCTCATAACTGCTCGGGCGCCGTCTTCGTTCCAGACTGATGCCGTCGAGCGACTGTTTCCGAACTATCGAGACGTAGAGATGGATTACTACGACCGGACTGGTCATTTCCCGATTATGCACACGATCGTGCTTCGCCAGGATGTCTACGACGAGAACCCCTGGGTCGCCCAGGAACTGTACAAAACGTTCGACAAGGCCAAAGAGATCTGCCTGGAAGAGTTGGGTGATACCGGTGAACTACAGCGGACACTCCCGTGGCTCATCAACGAAGTCGAAGAAACTCGTGAACTGATGGGATGGGACTTCTGGGAATACGGCGTCGAAAACAACAGAGAGACTCTCGAGTTTATGACTCAAATGTCCCACGAGCAGGGTCTTATTCAGGAGCCCCTCGAAGTTGAAGACCTCTTTGCCCCGACGACCTTCGACGAGTATAAAGTATAGATAGGGATCCCGTTTCAGCGAATTCAGACGATAGGTTTGGATCGATGCGGTTCAACAGAGTTTTCCGCCATCGAATCATCCGATTTGTAGTGCTCGCTCCGCAAGAAATGATGTTGTTCGAGCGCTCAAACGGAGACGATTATTTCGTCGTTTTCCACTCGAACAGGATACGATGGTAGTTCCACATCTTCGCGAGAGATGTTTTTTCCGGATTCGAGATCGAATTCCCAACCGTGCCACGGACAGGCAACAACCCCGTCTTCGTCCGTCCACTCAAGTTCCGTCTCAAGGGAATCTTTGTCGAATTCCGCCGTCTGGCGGCCAGTAAGTTTCCCTTCGCAGATTGGACCACCTTGGTGAACGCACCAATTGACGTACGCGTAGTACTCGCCGTCAACGACGAAGACACCAATTTCTCTACCTTTGATCTCGGCCAATATCCGGTCGCCTTCACTGAGTTCGTCTACCGTGCCGACAACATGCTCTGACATATATTTGATGATATTTCTTAGTTTTATATTCCGAGCCCGAAGACCTCGCTGGAATTTTTGTACATGATTTTATCAATCTCCTTGTCTGAGAGGTGACCGAAGTAACTGTTGATCACCGAGGAAGGATCATCGAAGTCACTGTGTGGGTGATCGGTCGAGAACAGAATGTTGTCTGCTCCAATCATACTTATTAGATGTTGCAAGTCCTGCTTGTTCACCGGTTCTGGGAGCGGTTGGGTCCCCCAGTAAAACCGATCGCGAATGTACTCCTCAGGTGCCTTCTCGAGGAGCGGAACCTCATATGGTTGTTGGACTGTCTCCCGATTGAGCCGGTACATCAACAGCGGGACGATTCCAAGATCCTGCTCGAGGAAGACGAAATCAAGATCGGGGAACTTCTCGACGACGCCGTTCATGATGAGCGTCGTGGCCGTTACCATGTTTGCGAACGGGTGGGACAACATATGCAACGAACCGTAGTGTTGAAGATCGTTGTAGAGGAACGGAAATTTACTCGCGGCCGCGTAGCCAACTGCCGAACTGTGGAAGCAGACCGGGAGCCCGTTGTCCTCCGCCGCCTGATAGATAACGTCGTAAATTGGATCACCGAGCGGTTTGTCCGATGCCCCGTTAAGAATTAACACGCCGACGATGCTATCTTCCTCTCCCATCCGATCGATTTCCTCAGCTGCTTTATCAGGATCTTGGGTTGTCAGCATTGCCAGGCCATGAAACTCGTCGTGTCCATCGAGGAAGTGCTCGAGGAACATGTCATTGACAGCACGCATTTCACGGATGGCGCGTTCTCGTTGCGGTATTAGATCGAATTTTTGAAGAGAGTTCAGGATAGCCGCATCCACGCCGAATCCATCACACAACTCCTCTCGGATGCTTTCGGGGGTGTCTGCAACGGCGTCATCGGTTGTCCCTCCTGTGGACATGAGCCCTTCTTTCGGGAAGGAGTCGCGTGGATACGCTCCGTAGTTGAGTGTCTCGGTGGTCAGAAATGTTTTATACGGCTCGTCGAGACGCTTTGCGATCTTGTCGCGGATTTTTTGTGTGCGATATGCCGTGTGGACATCCGCATCAACCACGATTTGATCAACCTTGGCACTTTGGCCTGCCATACTAGTTAGTTAGAGATAGCCATATTAAAACTTCACCCTTCTCCGATTCAAGCGATGGTCCGTGCGTATGGACGCAATTAGTATTAGAGTTCGGTGGTACCGAATGATTACTTTATTGCATCGTAGTTATCACCATTTGACTCCTCGAATAGCCGGGCACTGCTAGATTGAACCTCATTGGTTGAGTGCTTCAACTGGCGGTTGATTCTCAAGTGCTTGGTGACTGCGGTGATGGTTGTAGTAGGCGGTGTAGGCAGTCGGCCAGCGCCGAGCGCTGGCCTGACTGCCGTTCCATGTTTCGTGGAACCGCTCGATTCGCATCGTGTAGGTTTGAAAGAACTTTTCAACGATATTGCGGTCAGTGTAGTTGAGATCGCCGCTGAGATCAGTTCGAGCAAGGGCAGTCAGGTAACCCATACCATCGACGAGAAACTCCGCGTCTGTGCGACGCGGTGTTTCTCTTTCAGGTCCTCTAAGAACTGTTCAGCGGGATCTCGGCCCCTGTGCTTCGAAAGTCGTGCATAGAGCACGACTTTCGAACCGACATCAATCGCGGCGTAGAGCCATGCTTTCTCTTCGTTACCGAGTTGAATCTGTTTCTCATCGACCGCAACACGGTCCGGTTCTGCTGTGAAGTCTTGCTCATAATAATCAGCGTAGGCTTGGTACCAGTGCTGAATCGTGGCTCGGCGTCGTTCGACGCCGAACCACTCGCAGAGGTCTCGACACTCCGCTAACGAGGCTGCTCCAGTATGGGCAGCGCACGCCAGCCTGATCAGCCAGGTTGGCGTGCGCGTCCGATTACTATCCAAAAACTCCACATCAGAAGAACTCGTTACATCAACTTGGAGTTCTTCGAACAGCATGTTTCCACTTTCCTCGAAGAACTCCGTTCAGTTCAACCTCAATCTAGCAGTGCCAATAGCCGAAATATGTCGGATGTATTAATCCAATTTCACGGTTGCAATGTTAATCGGAACCAATGCGTCGGTGAGTTATTGGTTCAGCCTATTACTGTAATCGCCGGTAGATTCGAGTGAGTTGGAAAGAGGTCATCTCTGGTGTCCGCAACAATCTGCTATTGACAATCTCACACATATTTCCGTTTTATCTGCGAAGCAACGTGGAACAATGGAGTACAATATCGTTCCCTTATACCGAATGATTCACTACCTATTTATTACGAATGTATGTATGTAATTCATAGCGTCTTTTAACGGATATCTCCCGTACAACTTGGGAATAAATACCATAGAGAGTGCCGAGAGCGACCATTCGGTGACTCCGTACGTAGTTCGGAACGCGGATTCACTGTGCTGAAAATTCGGCGGCTATCTACTTCCCTCGTCTCGTTCAATAGTAGTGTTACCAGTTTGATCGTCGGGGTTCGTTGATCCGTAAGCACTTGATGCGGTAGCGAATCAACAAAAACAGTTAGATCTCTCCACTTTTCGACGTAGTTCGGTCGCTGTAGTTAAGCTGACCGATCAATTCGTGGCGAGGGAGGGCAGTCGGATAGCCGCCAGCATCGACGAGAAACTCTGTTTCGTCGAGATTGTGTTTCTCGGTGAACCGGTGCAGAAATGCCGCCGCGGGACAAGGTCAAGGCCGTCGGGAGTACCGAGAAACTCTGCGAGGACGCTACTGGCGGTGTCGCCGTCCTCAAGATGGCGCACCGCCAGTGTGTACCGCTTGCGTTCATCCATGCGTGGGGACTTAGCAGGCTTTCATCCCATCAGTGCCATACCAAGTAAACTATTAGCTTTCAGAATGAATCCTACGATATGTTCGGAATGTCGCGTCAAGAAGCTAAGTTTGCTTTCGTCGTTAGCTCGTCTCACTTTACGCAGCATCTTTTGATGCGGCTAATTCCCCCGTTAATACCTATTTTAGCAGTTGCGATGGATTATCCACTGTGGCAATTGGGATTATTGATTAGCCTTTATTCGTTGGGATCCGGTATTGCTCAGGCACCGCTCGGAGTCATCTCGGATATGTACGATCGTTTGTACATTCTCCCAACGGGAATCACAATTGCTGGAGCAGGATACGTACTGTTCGCATTCACACCAACTCTGGCGGGCAATATTCCTTCCATTACCGTTTTCGGCTACCTTTTCGAGGGAGGTTTTCTCATCATGAGTTTATCGATGCTCGTAGTTGGCATCGGTTCGGCCGTAATACACCCGGTTGGATATCCAATGATCTCGGATAACATCTCGGATGCGAATAAAGGGAAGGTTCTTGGCGTGTTCGGCGCTTCTTCGAAGTTTGGCGACGCGACCGCACCCGCTGTCGTGGCCGCCTTGATACTCGTCTTGGTATGGCATCAAATCATTCTAATCTTCGGTGTCGTGGGGATCATTTATGGGACCCTTCTGTTCATCGTTCTTCAGGGTGACGAATTTGAGACCGTTCCATCCAGTCAACGGGAGGAAACTACCGATCAAGACACATCAACGCGTGAAGATCAGAGCGATGATCGACGTACGTTCCTGTACCCCATGGTCTCGATTTACTTTTTCTTTGTTTCCAAGATGCTAACGACCAGAGGGATCGACACGTTCTTACCTGCATTTTTGGTCACCGTCTATGCGTACTCGTTCGACATTTTTGACGTCCAAGTCGGTGCAGAGTCGGTAGCGAATATTTATTTTGCGTTGTTGTTAGGAGCGGGTGCTGTGACGCAATTGGTCCTCGGCGGTCTTACAGATAAATATGATACTCGATTCATTATTTTGTGTTGCATGAGCGTTGCTACGGTTGGGCTTGTTCTTTTGGCACTGTTGGATCTTCACCCTCTGCTATTATTGATTCTTATTCTCTTCCTTGGCACAGGACTGTTCGGAGTGAACCCCGCAAGAGATGCGTTGATCAGTGATATCACTCCACCTGATCGAGAAGGGAGAACCTTCGGATATATCTGGACTGCCGCTACGTTGACCGGGGCGGCTCTCCCGACAGTTATTGGGTTTATTTTCGAAGTGATCGGTATGCGGTACGGTATTCTCATTCTCGCAGCCGGGACTTTCCTCGCAAATGTTTGTATTGCACTTCTGTACTCTGAACGGGTCTACTTGCCGAAATCGAATCTAAGTAAAAAGGCAGAGATATCGGACTAAATCCACTACTCGGTACAACTTCCGGCCCGTGGAGACCTTCTCGGTATCTGGGTGCAAGTAGAGAAACGACGTTGACTTGGACATGAGAAGGCTTCAGTTGGTGAAACACCAACTATCATTCTGGATTCATGAATATTGCTATCTAACTTCATGACATCTAAAGACTGTTGTTACAGCGTGTTACTAGCACTATCTACGAACGATACAGAAATTTGAAGACGAGGACTCTGGTGAATCACTAGATGACAGCGACTTTTGGTGGAAACCAACGTCGATCGAGGCGTCACTCTAGAACGATTTTGAGTGCAATCTTGAGGAGTCCGGCGGTGACGAACCGATTAGACGGCGTTCCAAAGACAGCAAGGCACTAGAACCTGACGCAGTATTGCGATTCACCGAAGTCAAGACGAGTAAATCAATGGATTAGTCGAACTTTACAAGCATCGGTTGATCATCGACGGTGATTGCCTTGCAGTCGAATGGACCTGCAACCCGATAGTATTCCCAAAGGCACCGGTTACTTCCTTCTACCGCGCTATAATTGGCGAGACCGCCTTCCGTAATGGGCGATTCGAGGTCGTGATAGATTTCGTTGGCAGTTGTTGTTGATGCGATCCGAGCCGTATAAGAACTGGCTGAATATCGACGTTCCGGGTGGTCGTGAAAGTGGTTGCGGTCGATTACCCACTCGAGTCCGTCGGGCCGTCGTTCGTAAACGACGGTGTGATATTTTCGGAGTTTCCGTTCGCGAAGTTCGTGGAGAATCCAATCGTATACCTCACGACTAACTGACATCTGGATTGGGTCAGGGTTTGAAAAGTCGATCGCTTCCAGCAACGGACGATTTTTTTCGACGAACTTGCGCGCGGCAGCGCGTTCGTCGCCTTCGATGTAGTATACCGTCGTGAAGGCACCAGGACTGTTCGACGCAGGGAGATGACTACGACGAATGCGGAGTTGGCGGAGATGAGCGCGTTCGGGGAACGACAGATTGCTTCGGTCGATTCCCGTTTGCGGGGCCTCGTTGAGATGGTCGTAAAGTTTGGTCAACGTAGTAGGGTTAGGTAACTGTGTTATTTAGTGTATTGCTTATAGTAAACAATATGCCATCTAATGGCGGTACTTGAAATCAACGGGAAAGGGAGGGCGAGGTCTCGCCGCCCGATGAACAGATGATTCCGCTTAGAGCGGCCGTCCTTTGTCTCGATTACCGCCTTTGACAGGTTGTCGTTATCGATTCAGAAAGAGTCTACTATAATCGCCTCGCCATTTTATCCCTATGTTTTATTACTCCATGATTGTTCTTTCTTGATGCATGGCATATAGTGGCATTCAACGTCGAGACGTGCTGCGAGTAACTGGGGGGCTATCAGTCGCTGGGCTTGCGGGATGTGTGGGATCCGAAGAGACGGGCGATTTTCCTTCCGCTGAAATAGAGATTATCGTTCCATACGGTCCCGAAGGAGGATACGATACGTACGCTCGTTTGACTGCATCGTACTTAACAGAAGAGCTCGACACACCTGTCAATGTTCGAAATGTCGCGGGAGGCGAGGGTCAGATCGGAGCTCGAGAAGTGTACGATGCCGAACCGGATGGATACACGCTCGGATTAATGAATGTAGAGCAATTTTCTCGCGATCAGATAGTCGCGGACGCACCGTTCGACCTGACGGAGATGACCTGGTTGGCAACAGTTGCAGAAAATATCACGGCTATCGGCACGAATCTGGAATACGACCTTAATTGGGAAGAATACGTCCAAGAAGTCCAGAATGGCAACTTCAATTTCGGGACCGAATCCAGGTTAGCTACTGGATCACTCGGTCCCGCGTTAGCAGGAGAGATCGGCGGTGAATACGACCCCGATCAAGTATTGAACAACCTTGTTATCCACGATGGTCGGGGTGATATGATCCCTTCACTTGAACGAGGAGATATTGATATAATCGCCGGGAGTTACTCGTCAATTCGCCCCTATCACGAATCCGACGACTTAGAAATTTTCATCACTCTAATTGCTGAAGAAGAGCCTCCGAAAGAGGTTCCTGACGCTGAGACCTTAGCTTCGGCGAACGTTGACAACTCCACGGAGATTGCCGAAATCAACTCTCCGATTCGCGCATTTGCAGGACCGCCGGATATTCCCCAAGAGGAAACTGAAATTTTAGTGGACGCTCTATATGCTGTTATCAACGACGAAGAGTTTCGTGAAGAAGCCGATGAAATGGATATTCCAATTGCGTACCAGGATGGAAAAGAAGCTGGAAATGTGGTAGAAACTACCGTTACCGAATGGGCGGACCGAGAAGAATTATTAGACGTGCTTGGCGAAGAGTAATGTGAGACCGTATTCGCAGCAGCGAATAATCGGATCAAACGTGGAACGAAGATATATAATATAAAATTAACATTATTTTTTAAATTTCTGTATCACTTTCTCTGTCGGAGTTACGTCGGCATATTTCATATCTAGGTCAAACAACGACACCTCATGAGAGAGTCGTGAACGGTCGGCTGTGCATTCTTGGGGAACGATAGTATTGAAATTGTTTGAGTGAGCGTCTACAACGGAAGCACGAACGCAGCCGCTGGTCGTTATTCCCGCTACTATCAGAGTATCAATACCCCGATCATGAAGCATTGTCGCTAGGTGAGTGTCAAAAAAAGCACTCGCTCGAGGTTTATCGATTACCAATTCATCGGATTGGCGGTCGAGTCGTGGATCGATAACATTCCGCCCCACTCTTCCAGAGACATTATCCGACTTCGGTTTCGTCGTACCTCGGTAATCCGAGGGTAAATTCGAATCGGGGCGAGTGTAAATTATGGGTACGTCCTCGCTGCGAGCGATCGTAAGCACCTTTGACGTCGCATCGACCGCTCGATCTCCCTCTTCGGAGCGTTCACCAGTAAATTTCTCTGTCATGTCGACGACGAGCATTGCTGGGGACTCTCCCCATCCGATTCGGACTCCGTGTCCGCCTCGGTCAAAATACGCCAAATCCGATTCCGGTACGACATTAGGGACGTACGCATCATTAAAGCGTTCTGAAACCATACTGATTGTTTTGATTGCACGGTTAAAAATCCCTATGGTTTTATATAACCCCGCTTCACCAAGCCGTGTTTCGCTTGCAACACTGTATCGGACTGTAACGGTGTGAAACCGGATCGTACGGTCGTAGTTTCGTGCGCTGGTCCGGTCCGAAACCGAATTATACGCGTTTCATCCGGTCTTTCGTGTCAAGCTAAGGGAAAACCCACACTAGTGCGGCCGTTTATACGGTTTTTCGGAGAGAGTAGGTTAACGACTGTGCTGATTAATTTGTTCTCATGTGAATTCGTCTCGCGACCGAGTCTGGAGTGTGTGGTTCGAGATTGAGGGGGTGATTTGCTTTACAGATCGATTGACGACTTCCCTTCCGGGTGCGGAAACTTATATATCGTAGTAGATTATTGTCCGTATCATGGCTGAAAACGCTCTCGTGGTCGATACTGATGCGCATTATTTGGAAGAAATCGATAATTTAGCAGATTACGTCGATTCGTCCGATCCATGGAAACGCCGGTTAAAAGCAAAACCTGATAAAATCACGCCGTCAAACACACCCGACCATTATCTCTACGGCCGTATCAAACGTGAAGAAAAACAGAAAGAGATGTCCCCCTCAGATGTTCAAAACGTCATGCAAAAGCTGAATGTCGATAAAATTTTGATGTTATCACACACCCAGATTTCTTTTTCAGAAATTGGAGCAGACGATCGCCGTCCGATCGTTTTGGCTCGTGCGTATATGGAGTTCATGCTCGACCAAGTTGTTGATCCCGATCAGGGCGTATATACGGCAATTCCGATTCCACATCACGATCCCGAAGAGTCAGTCGAATTGATCGACGACTACGGAGATGAAGATGGGGTCGTTGGAGTCTGTCTCATTACAAAGGGACCCGAGCCCCCGTTAGGGAACCGCCGATACGATATCATTTACGAGGCCGCTGAGAAGAAGGGGCTCCCGGTCATTTTCCACGCCGGGGGCTCTAGCCTCGATGATTTCTATATCGATGGATTCGGCCGCTTCATCGAATCTCATTCACTCGGGTTTCTCTGGAGCAATATGGCTCAGTTGACGAGTTTACTCATTCAGGGAATTCCCGAGAAGTATCCTGATCTGGATATCGTTTTTCAGGAATCCGGCATCACGTGGGTCCCAGCATATCTCTCGAGGCTTGATGCGGAGTATCTCAAGCGTAACGAAGAAAGTCCGCTCTTGAACAAGCGACCCAGCAAATACGCGGGAGAGTTTTATTACGGGATTCAACCGCTAGATAGGCCCCATTCGATGTCGTATTTCGAAGAATCGATCGAAGCAATGGGCGGTGCGGATCAGTTACTGTACGCCTCGGATTACCCTCATTGGGACTATGATCCGCCGAACTCCGTCACTGAAATCCCCTTTTTATCCGAATCCGAACAATCAAAGATTCTTGGTGAAAATGCACAGAAGGTGTTCGATCTATGACGGCCGAATCGACTGAGGACGGGGTTGCCGTCGGGGCGGCCGAGGACTTAAATCCGGGAGAACGACGTATCGTGGAAATCGATGGGAAGGAAGTGGGTGTGTTCAACGTCGATGGTGAGTACTTCGCAATAGTGAATCGCTGTCCGCACCGCGGCGGCCCAATCTGTGAGGGTGATGCAATCGACACTCTCGTCGGGGAATGGCCCGGACCCGGTGAACGCATTCACGAAGAATACAAAGGTGCCCCATCAGTTACCTGTCCCTGGCACGGTTGGGAATTTGATTTGCGAACCGGAAACCATTGTGGTGATGACGAGATCACCGTTCAGACGTATATCGCCTATGAAATGGACGGGATTGTATATGTGAGAAAATGATTCCGTGCCGCTCTTTTAAACTCTTACTGCGTCGTTCTTCTCATGGCACGGTCGTATGACTACGTTGTAGAACCGAGCAAGTGAGCTCCGATAAGCAGAATTCACGGATCTCCTATTTGTAAAGAAAATGTAGTATAACCGAGTATATGACAAAGATAGTGGCTGCTACGAGAAAAAGGGTGCTGTACCCGCCGAAAACGAGAACGAAGCCGAAGAACGCTGGTGACGTCATCGTAGCTATGTTGCGTAGTAATGAGTTTCCGTTGACTACGCCGGCGCGATTTTTCTGGTTCGATAATTGAGTGAGAGAATCCCTGTGTACCGGTGTAAACAGTGCGTCTCCGATGCCGAAGATCCCGATGGCGAATACGAGCCAGAATACACTCGGAGCAACTCCAATTATGCCCGTACTCACTGCCATCACTGCCGAGGTTACGACGAGCATCCGTTTTCTGGATAAATACGTGAGGAATGAGCCCGCGAATGGTCCGATCACGATACGAGCAAGCCCGCGTGCTGACAGCACTGCTCCTCCCACGAATGCGGTTGTCTGGAGGCTTTCGACGGCAAATAGCGGAGCAAACGTTAGAATTGCATAATAACTAAATCCCTGAATAAACCCCCCTAAGAGGATCAGCGCAAGTTTCGTATCAATTATCTCCGCTTTCAGACCTCTAGCGTAGGAACGAACTTCCCCTTTTGCAGCTCGTGTTTTATCCCATATCGAAGTGTCTTCTGCACGCTCTACGGGTTCGGGAATGAACACGATTGCTAACAGAAGTGGAACGAAGGCGATCGCGAAGACGAGAAACGGGAAGTGCCATGCAAGCCCAGCAAGCAATCCGGCGAGGGCAGGAGTAAGTGCGGCACTTAATCCGTTTGCACTAAGACGTAACCCTTGTGCACTGGAAGAGGTTTGTCCGGAGTACAGATCTCCAATTAACGTGATCGCTGTACCGATTAGTGCACCGCCTCCCATGCCCTGGATAACGCGCAGGACGAGAATGGCACTAAAGGTATCCACAAATGCGATAGCCGTACCCCCGATTCCAAACAAAGTCAACGCAGGCAACAGAACGGCTCGTCGCCCGATCAGGTCTGTTCCGACGGCGAAAACTGGCATCAATATAATTCCGGGAATGGCATACGCCGTGATGACCAGCCCGACGTTCCCTGATGTCACGCCATCCAATTCTGAAACCATCACGGGGAACGTCGGAGAAACGAGATAAGTGCCCAACGTGGCGGTAAAGCTAATCAGAGTAATTGTAATAAGGCGCACGTCTGTAAAGAGAGCAACGTAATCAACTGAGTCTTCTTTAGTCATCGTACCATGTCCAATTCAGTCTATTAGAAAAACTTCCGTATTAAATTCCTGGGCGCCGCTTGCCCTAGCTTTCTACACACAAGCATGCCTCCAGTTGTAATTCATTATAACTGAAAACGACATCCCGTGAGCATCAGGGGTACGACCAATCAATTTTGCAGGGTACATACCGTAATTACAATGTCTTTTAGATTCCAAACAGTTGAAAGAGAGAACTGGGTTGACGATTTGGATGCGGAATGAATATAGAGTCTATCTTGTATCCGATACCGCTGGTTCTCTGTTCAGTTGCGACGCTCTGCTGGACGAAGTAACCCGGAGATCACGCTCTCTGTGCTTAGTTGGGCGTTTTGAACGAATTTACCTAGTTATTGCTCCATGGTTGTCAAAACGGGCCGGTTACTGTTGAGGAGGATGGACTGAGCGACGCTTCCGAAGATAATCTTCCCCGTCGGAGACCGTTTCCGTCCAGCCACTACGATATACCGTGCATCCTGTTCGTTTCCGTACTCGACGATACGTTCCGCTGGGTCACCCACCAAACCAATCGCTTCGTACGGGCAATCGAGACCGGCGGCTGCATTGTCTGCGATGTCAGATGCTACCTCACGAACCCGATCCATATCGAGTGCAGTACCTGTCTCCTCTACACTTGTTCGTTCCAAGTCGACGAACTCCGAATTAGTTAACACGTGGACAACGTGAACAGTATCATCGAACGTCTGGGCCAGAGGCTCCGCTTGATTTACGACCTCCTCAGCTCGTTTTGTCCTGTCTACTGCTGCTATGATTACCATATACAGTACTTATCATACAGCCATTTTAATGTATTCCACCCGAGCCAATAACCCGAACGCGTAGATTTAGCATTACCCTATAACTATTCGAGTTGTACTAAACCGATTTTGGTTCCTAAAGTTTCGCGGGGGCCACTCGTCGCTTTCTCCATTCCTGCAATTCATGCTCCGTCATCGTATCAAATCGCAAAATAGCGCTTCTATGGCTGTGTGAACGGAGCCAGCCGTGAATGTTATAGTTGCAGGGTCCTTCCTCACCTGCGTATGGTCGAAATCCAGAATCTTTGCGAAGATCTCGTCACAGCCAATCAAATACTGGCAAACGAAGGTGTTTTGGATGCCCTCGGACACGTCTCCGTTCGTCATCCCGAAAACGACAGTATGCTGGTATCCTCCTATCAGAGTCCAGCACTTGTCGAACCCAACGACATTCTCGAGATGACATTTGATGGAGAAATTCTAGACGACCGAGATACATATAGCGAAACCGTAATTCATAGTGCTATTTACCGCGCCCGCGGGGACGTGAACGCGGTCGTTCACCATCATGCCCCGTCAATTATCCCATTTACGTCCTCAGGAGTGAAATTTCGATCGGTAACTCACGTCGGTGCTCTATTTCATGGTGAGACACCGACCTTTCGTAGTTATAGCAACGAACGCGGAAGAATGGTGGTCGGAGAAAAGGAGGGCGAACGAATGGCGGCAACACTGGGGGATAAGCGAGCGATGTTTCTCGCGAACCACGGTGCCAACGTTGTCGGGCGGTCAATACGGGAAGCGGTGGTTGTCACGATGCATTTCGTAAATAACGCACAACATCAACTGTGGACCGAACTGTTGGGGTCCCCGGAATATCTTCACGATGGCGAGGAAGCTAAACGGACCGTAGAGGAGGTTATCTTACGTCCCCGTACTGTTGATCGTGTGTGGGACTACTTCGAAAACCGCTTGTAGGGAAAGGATCGACAGCCGATCCATTCACCTCGGCAGAAGCAGTGCTAATTACCTATTCTCGAGGTTACTTACACGTATGTCGCCCACCCGGGCTTCCCGGGAAAATTAACAAATTCCTCGATTTTGTCGTATGCGCCGCTCGTGACCGATGAACCGTGAAAAACCAACACGCTATCGAAATCGTATTCAAGCAATTTCTCCATGCTTTTTTCCGCTTGGTTTATGTTTTCGGAGTATAATGCTGGCGGCGGTATGAGATATTCTCTCGGAAATCCTCGAAGGTCTGCGCCGAACAGTGCATCGCCAGCGATCAGTATACCTGCATACTCGTCGACAAGTGAGTAGTTGTCGGGTTCGTGACCTGGTGTATGAATAGCTTCGAGCGGCCCTATTGTTTCCTCGTGATTGAACCGATTATCGGGGGTTGGTAGGTCTTCGACAATCGTCTGTTCCGGCACCCACGTTTCGATGTCAAATCGTTCGACCACTGCATCGAAGCCACCTATGTGATCTGGGTCACCGTGAGTTATTATCAATCTCTCAGGAGTGATTCCGATGGTCTCAAGTTTGTCGAACAATCTTTCAGTTGTATCTTCGTATCCAGTATCGATGAGTGTCGGGACGTCGCCATCCAGCGCGTAGGCACGGTTACGCCTCCCATCAGCTTCCTTTACCGTAATATCGTACACATCGGGTAGAATTTGTTCACCCATGTTGAGAACGTACCACATTGTGACACATATGTATTCCCTTTCATCCACACACAGGATTCTGATAACTGTGATGATGTATAGTTGGGTATTTAGGATCTCAAGAGTAATTATGGACAAATGAAAGAGATCGAAGTGTCTGGAACGTTCGAATCCGAACCGGATCGGATACGACAAATACTCTCTCCGAAATCCATCATCGAATATGAAGGGACATTTCGTGTTGAATCTTCCGAGGAGACAGCGGGTGGGCGCCTTCTCACGGTAGTAAACGACCAAATCGAACAGAACCCGAAAATGACGCTAGAATTTTCCGAAACTCAATTTGGATACGAATACCGGCAGATAGATAAAGGACTGTTTGAAGTCATGCACACTGAGATATTGATCACTGAAAATGAGCAGACACGGGTGACCGTTCGATCCCGTTTCACGTTCGGCGGAATATTTGCGTTTATCAAGGATTGGTTCGCGGTCGCACCTAGGCGCCAAGAACTTGAACTACTACTGCTCAACCTTGCGGACAATTTGGGCGAAACCGGTTCCGAGACGGATTGAGGATCGCTTTCTGTGGGTGCGATCTCAACACCCTTCTAATGGATGTGGAAAGTTATCTAGGTTGGATTCCAGTTGCTTTCATTACCCGGAGAAAGTAAGTGCCAAGCGGGTAGCCGTCGGCGAATTGTTCACGAACGTTTGTCGGATCTGAATCTTATCGCCGTGACGGACGTTTTGAGTGTCTGTAAGGGTGCCGTCTACTCGTAATCGACTCGTAGATTCTCGAGAACGTTCGTTGTTCCGATGGTGCGAGTACGAACGTTCGTCCACAGGATTCGATTGGCTCGGAAACCGACGCGTTCGGGAAGGAGGTTCAATCAGGGGAATTGTCACTCACGGTCAGCATCAACTCTTGCCTGTTCGACTCGATCGAGATGATCAGCAGTGAGCGATATTTTACACGCCCGTACGTTCTCCGTTAATTGTTCGACGGTTCGCGCTCCGATAATTGGAACGACGGTCGAAAATTGGTTCTGTTCGATTAGCCATCTGATCGCCACTTGCGCGGGTGTAGCGTCTATTTCTTCGCTAATATCACAGATGGCGTCGTAGACGGCCCATACCGTTTCGGAGACGTATTTCGTATTGAAATCGTCCGATGCGAGTACTCCTCTAGAATCCTCTGGCCAGTTACCGTCCCGAGAGTATTTTCCCGTCAAGAACCCGCCAGCCAGTGGTGAGTAGGGGCAGACAGCAAGTTCTTGATCCGCACATAGATCTAGATATGATTGCAAATTAAACCCTTCGTATCGTTTCATGTTATTGTACGTGGCGTCAAAGGGGGGTTGGGTGACTTTGAACCGTTCTAATCCGCGAGCCTCGCTTGTTCCCAACGCTTTCATCAGCTTCCAAGCGGCCATCGTTGATGCACCGAGATAATTGACCTTCCCCTCTCGGACCAGATTGTCGAGCGTGCGCAGCGTCTCGGTAATTGGTGTTGATTGGTCCCACCGATGGATATAGTAGATATCGATGTAATCAGTACCAAGCCGTTCGAGAGTCCCGTTGATTTGAGAACGGATGTGCTTGCGGCCGAGACCGCTGTCGTTCGGTCCGGGTTCTCCTCGTCCGTTGAACGGATAGTACACTTTCGAGGCAATGACGAAATCTTCCCTGTCGTACGACTCTAGCCAGTCCCCGATGTACGTTTCGCTCGTTCCAGCGACTTCTCCGTAGAGATTTGCAGTATCGATAAAGTTGATGCCAGCGTCCCAGGCGGCATCGAGCAGTTTGTGGGCTTCCGTTCGGTCTGTCTCTACGACACCACTGCTTTCTCTCCCGAATCGCCACGTTCCGAAACAAAGCTGAGATACCTTGACTCCCGTTTGTCCTAGTGGTACGTACTCCATAGCATTGATTCCAACTCGAAATCTCTGTACGGGGTATTAAAACTTTTGTTGAGGTGAACAGTTATTATAACTGACAAGTTCAATACCGGCAAGTAATATCCAGCGGATTGCAAAGAGGATACTTGAGAACACGTTTTCCCACCCGGCTTCGCTAATCGAAAAACAACCTTCTGGTGGTTGTCGAGTGGTATCCCTCGTGGTGTTGAACCAACACGGTCGCACTGCAGGAGCAAACACCAACAGTTCGGGGCTTACTCTGGCCATATTCCTCTACAGAATTCTATCGCCGTACAATGAACTGCCACGTAATACACTTATTATAAGGCAGGATGGGGAGAATTGATGAGTTAAGATTTTGTTACCGTGTCACAATCGAGTTGTCATGAAAGCAACCGCGGCTGTATTGCGCAGTCACACGGATAGTGAAAACCTCCGCGAAGAAGCTCCTGCATCCATTGAATCGATCAAAATAGCGGATCCTGGCCCTGAGGAAGTTCTCATAGAAATTACCGCGGCAAGTCTTTGTCACACCGACATTTCGATAACTCACGGGGAAGTTGATCGGCCGACACCGATGGTAATGGGCCACGAAGGAACTGGTGTGGTTAAGGACATCGGCCCCGATGTCGAATCGGTGCGACCCGGGGACACCGTCGTTCTCGGACGGACGACCTGTGGCCGGTGTGAATTATGTCGCAGCGGTCACGGACAACATTGTGCTCACCGAAGTAGAATCCACCGAGAGGGGACGCTCAGAACGGGTGCAACCAAATTTTCGAGTCCGGAGGGAGAAACCATTCACCACTGTCACGGGGTTTCGGCTTTTAGTAGTCATACGGTTGTCAGCGAGGAGGTAGCCATTCCAGTGACCGACGAGTTACCGCCAGAAGAAGCGACCTTGCTCGGTTGTGGTGTCTTTACTGGAGTTGGTGCTGCGCTCAATACCGTCGACATGGACATCGCTTCGTCGGTTGCAGTCTTCGGTGTCGGTGGCGTGGGACTTAGTACTATTCAGGGTGCGCGGTTAGCAAATGCGGATACTATAATCGCAGTCGATATCGTTCCCGAAAAACTCGATATCGCCGAGGAAGTCGGTGCAACTCACATGGTTAATTCCTCTCGGAAGGACCCCGTCGAACAAATCCAGGAACTAACCGGCGGTGTCGACTACAGCTTTGACGTCGTCGGACATCCGGGCGTCGTTGAACAAGCGGTTCGGTCGCTCGCTCCAACCGGTCAGGCGGTTCTCGTCGGCACACCTCCCGCGGGAGAGCAAGAACTGGATTTGAATCTCTACGACATGGTAACCAGTGAGAAAGACATCATCGGTTCGTTCAACGGTTCGTATACGTTACCGTTGGCGATTCCGAAACTCGCAAACAAAGCGGCGGCGGGCGACCTTCGTCTGAACCCGATGATCTCGGATACGAAGCCGCTGTCAGGACTGAACGAGGCGATGCATGAACTCGAGACCGGATCTGGGATTCGCCAGGTTATCCGACCTAATTAGTAGATGCTTTAAGGATGCGTGGTAAGTGAGACACTCCGGTTCGCTTTCGTGGAATATTAGCCCGTTGTACGGTTTCAAAATTAGCTTCGGTATCTCACAAGCCAATCACTGCCATCTAAAATAGTCAGTTTAACTAGACTAGAAGTCGGATCGATAGTATGTTCACTACTAGATCCGACACGAGTGAAAACACAACCACTTCTCATAAGACTGCTGTTCGTGAGTTCCTTCGCACCCATGGTGAGGTCGCCTCGAAGGATCAACTCCGCGCTGGCACCGAGGTGCCAGCGTGGTATATCAATCAGATTGCTTCCGAAGATTCCTTCTACACCTCGCTGAACTCTCACGGCAGATATATCGCCAGCAAACACGTTGTCGGCCACCGGTCAACCCACGACGGCTTCTGGCGACCCGAGGTGGATGACGGCGTCGCCGTCTTCCACCAGAAAGAAGACATCAAATCGACGCTCAAACACCTCATATTCAATCGCTCCTCTGGACTTACTCCACCTGAAGCAAACGATCTCCTCGGTCGTCGCTGCTATCGTCCGCTCCGAAAGCTCGCTGAACAACAAGAGATCCACGCCGTTGACTGGCAAAACACGACTCTCTACCTCCACAGCTGGCCGTCCCGACGGGACGACCAGCTGTCACAACGTCAGACCGACCAACCGACCGATGTCACGCCCGAAGAACCAACCGAAGACGGCTACCTCTACCGTGACGAACTCGTCGCTACTTTCCTCTCGGTCGCTGTCTCACAGATCCAGTCCATTCCTCCCGAACGAGCGGCTGCACTCGTTCTTCGGCAGTTCGAGGGCGACTCCTTCGACGCCCTCGAACGCCGTATTCATCGTAATCACTCCTTCAGGGAGGCACTGGACTATGTCGAGCCAGAGGATGTCCCCGACGGGACATCCCTCTGGCGAGCCTTCGACGATCTCCAACCGGACGAACCCCGTGACTGCCTCCAGTCGATGTGTGGCGAGTTGCTCGATGATCACGACCACGCTGGAGAGTTCATTATCATCGACGGCACCCACATTGCCGCCTGGGCAAACACACGCGAAGAGATCGAAAACGGTGACGTTGAAGGAGCGAGCTGGGGCAAACACGAAGGCTCGTTCTACGGGTACAAGGTGTTTCTTGTCGTCGACGCCGCAACCGAGTTGCCGGTCGCCATCACGATGGAGACCGGCAAGCGAAACGATACTACAGCGTTTGAACCGCTCATCGAGGAGTTCGATGAGCGGTACGGCACTGACAAACTCCAGGCTGCACTGGCTAATGCCGGCTTCGACAGTCAGGACAACCGTGAGTTCTGTCAAGATCATCTTGACTGTCTGTTCCTGACGTCGATTAATTCCCGCAGATCGTCGCCGTTAGCGACGATCAAGGAAGAAATCAAAAAGCTCTTCGAGAAACACGGCGAAGAGATCGACAGTCCTTACGACGCTCTGAAGCGACTTCGCAAGAGAAACTCTCGGAGTACGGCGTTGAGGCCGGTAGCGTCGAGGAGACCTATATTTTCCAGGCGATCAAAGAGCGGATGCATCGACACCTGCGGGCAGGTGTCGAGCGAGTATTCTCGCGGCTGAAGTCGTTCACCGGTCTTGATCGCGTGCGGGCACGCAAGGAAGACAACGTTGAGACGCACGTCGTTCTTTCAGCAGTCGCACTCGTCGCGGCGTCTCTCACCGCAAAGCAGCAAGGAAAAACGGGAGTGATACGCTCACCAGGACGGCTCATTTGACCGGCAACCCAGCTGTCCGAAAATCAAGGTTCACCGCCTGAGAGGTCGCTCTCAGGCGGCTGTATTTCTTGACTGAGACCTGATCAATCGGGGGAATCAACCGGCTGTGTACTCGTGATATGTCAAGAATCCGCCCTTCAGTGAGCCAGTTCAGGTGGGGAAACTGGGTCTGAGGGCAGTCGCTCCCCCTCTGGCGAACTAAGATTGAACGTGCAATAGGGTGTGGAATATGATAGGATATGGTTGTATTTCTAATCCATTCCAATATTTAGAGAAAACTATTTATGGAGGCACTTAAATAGAAATCGTATGGAGGACCGTAACTTGGTTGACCGGCGATCTATCCTTCGAACATCGGCTTCGGTAGCTACTGCTGGCTCCGTCATCGGACTAGCCGGTTGTTTGGGGGGAAACGGAGGGGGAGATGATCCAGAAGATTACCCAACTGGGGATGTTCAGATCATCGTTCCCTTCTCGAGTGGGGGAGGATTCGACGAATATACACGTCTCAGTGAATCGTATTGGGAAGATGCCCTAGATGGGAGCGTCGTCGTCGATAACATTGAGGGCGGTGGCGGGATCACTGGAACGACCCAAGTGTACAATTCCGACCCTGACGGGCACACGTTCGGCATTTACGACAGCTATCAAGGCGTGTCTCAGATGTACGGACAGGACGTACAGTACGATATCACAGAGATGAGTTACATCGGCGCAATAACCAATACACCCGGCGCTTTCGTCGTCACCGAGGACGCAGATATCGATGATTGGGACGATTTCATAAATAGAATTGACGAATTTAACTTTGCTACGCAGGGGCAGGGATCGTACGGACACACGGCAGTGGGGCTCCTCAGCCTTTACATCGACGGGATCGATCAGGACGATTTCAATTTTGTCCACTTCGATGGAACTGGCGAAGTCATGGCCGGTCTAGAGCGAGGAGAAGCGAACATCTTCTACATTTCGACCATCACCTCCGGCGTAGACACCGTTCAGTCGATCGAGGAGGCATCGCTTTTCACAGTGTTCGACGACGAAGATGAAATCGGTTGGTTCTTGGATGAACAAGGGGTTGAGACGGATTACTACTCCACTGAAGTGGAGATCAACGATGTCGAAAACTTCAACGATTTTGCCTACGATCGCCGGTTCTTCCTCGGCCCACCGGACGTTCCGGAGGAAATTTTGGAAATCCAGCGAGACGCGTTCGACTCGTTCATCGACGACGACGAATTCGTCGAGGAATTAGGGAATGCGGGACGACCGATTATCAATCCCGGCGGAGCAGCTGAAGTCGAAGAGTACATCTCCAACGCCGACGACGTTATGAGTCAGGACGATCACCAAGAGATCCTCGAAGATTACATGTCGTAAACGATTCTTCAAACGAACCTTCGGTGCTCGGTGCCATTTATTAGTGGAGTTTCCCACGCTAGAGACAACTTAGACCGTTTCTCAACCCGAGTGACTCTAGCGTGTATTCGTTTCTTCGTACCTAGTGCCCTAGACCCGATTCGACCGATTTTCCCGATTGACCAGATCTCGCCGTTTTATTCGGAGTGGGGACTCTAGTCCACAAATTAGCGTAATCGAACTCACCGCTAGACGGCCCATTCTTCGCAATCGTATCCGAAGTGGACTAGTAAACCACTCCCGATGCCGTTCTAGTCAATCACAGCCGGTCTGGGATACGCTCGAGCGGATCGCAAGAGTCGAGTAACGATTAACGTTTTTACGTTCCGATTGCCGCCCGTGGTACCCCATAAATCGGTTATCCCGAAGTGCCGGTTGCGGGCGAACCTGTACAACATGATAAGACTTAACACGGAGTGAAAAAAAGCATAAATATGGTATTGACTATCAGTGTGCAGTATCTGAGAGAACTATGGGAAGTGCTGTTATACAAAAAGTCTATCGCGGAGAATTATTTATTCGAAACGGCAAATGCTATTGTGAAGCCAGTCGACGTGGTCGTGGCACGAATGGGAACGATTTCAACGAAATATTGGGAGGCAATATTTTACAGCTTGCTGTTACTGTACACGGGTATCTTGTTAGTTCAAGCGTGGTCTTATTCGCACGATGCGCAGCTCTTCCCGGTATTAATCGGCGTACCTCTCGTCGCGATGAGCGTACTCTATATCGGTACCATGTTCTCTTCGAGATTTTCGGGGGGGTCGGGTGGACTGTTCGATAGTATTTCGGACGAAACAATGCAGGACGCCCAATCGGACGAGGACAGCACCGGAATAGTCGATCCGATAGCAAAGTTGCAGCGGGAAGTGAAAATGGCGCTCTGGACGGTGGCGGTTTTGATACTTGTCTATACTATCGGATTCCTCAATGCATTGGCTCTGTTTATATTTTCATTCTTATATATTAACGAACAAGAACTGCTTCGAGCGGCGGTAATAACGGTTCTCTCAATAGTATTCATAGAAATATTTTTCATCAATATCCTTTCTCTTTCGCTCTGGGAGGGAGTCGTTTTCAGTAGCGTCGCACTTTTGCGGCCGGTGCAAACGGGGTGTGACGAATGATCGAGGCGGCCATCGAACCGATACTCCTGGATCAGACGGGCGATACGACAGAGGCGATTCTGATCGCACTCGACGTTGTGTCCGATCCCTACAACCTCCTCTTGCTGATCCTCGCCGTGGGTTTGGGTCTCACAGTCGGGGTCCTTCCGGGTCTCGGCGGACCCATCGCGCTCGCGTTGCTCATCCCCGTCACGTTTCAATTCGACGGAAACGTCGCAGTGATGATTCTCGCCTCGACGCTCGGTGCAACCGCCTTCGGCGGCTCAATCACGGCGATTCTTCTCAATACGCCGGGAGACGCTCCGAACGCGGCGACGTTGTTAGACGGCTACCCCATGACTCGGCAGGGCCGAGGTGGCGAGGCGCTCGCTGCGAGTGCGGTTTCCTCTGCGAGTGGGGCGATTCTCGGTCTCCTGTTGCTGTTGATATCCATCCCCTTCGTGCGCTCGCTCACGCTAGCATTCGGCTCGCCCGAAATGTTCTGGTTGGCGATTGCCGGACTCACGACGGTTGCTTTAGCGACGCGCGGGTCAGTCCTCACGGATTTGATCGCCGGAGCGTTCGGTTTGATGCTCGCGTTCCATGGATTAAATCCCGTTACCGGGACACCGCGGTTTACGTACGGAACGACCTACCTTTTCGATGGAATACAGCTTATCCCGCTTATTATCGGTTTATTCGCGATCGCTGAAATGATTAAACTGATGGGTCAAAAGCAATCTATCGCCGGTGACGCGAAGGTCAGTGGCGGCATAGTAGAAGGCGCGCGATCCGTTGTACATAACTGGAAGCTCGTGATTCAAAGTTCGTCTATCGGCTGGATTATCGGGCTTATCCCGGGCGCCGGGGGGACGGTCGCGAACTTCATCTCGTATATCACAGCTCAACAGCGATCCGCCGATTCGAGCAGTTTCGGAAAAGGTGATATCAGGGGAGTAATCGCAAGCGAAGCGGCGAACGATTCGAAAGATGGGGGATCCATGATTCCGACTCTGGGGTTGGGTATTCCGGGTTCCGCTTCGACGGCCGTACTGCTCGGTGCGTTCATCGTGCACGGAGTAACGCCGGGACCGCTCTTGTTCCAAGAGAACCTTCAGCTCGTCTTCATCGTTATCTTCTCGTTGCTCATCGCAAACCTACTCACCTCCGCAGTTGGTGTGCTCACTGCGAACTCGCTGACGAGAATTACCAAGGTACAAATTACGACGGTGGCCCCGTTGGTTATTGCTGTCTCTTTACTCGGTGCATTCGGAATTCGGAATAATATCGGCGACGTGTTCCTTGCTGTTGGATTCGGTATAATCGGGTTCCTGATGATGAAATACGGAATGTCTCGAGTTGCGGTGATAATCGCGCTTGTCCTCGGCCCACTCGCCGAGCAAAACTTCCACCGTTCGATTCAAATTTCGGGGGGCGATTACAGTATTTTGTTCACTCAACCGCTGTCTATCGTCCTCATTCTGATCACGGTCATCATGATTGCGATTCCCATCTACCAATCGAGGGAATCGATCATCTCCTAGGTGATAGCCTATTTACTGTAACGCGAATATCGCACACTGACGTTCACTTCTGGTACCCGTCAGTAGCAACCGTGATACGTGCACTTTACTCCGGTACCGGCGCTGATACTGTCCGCAAACCTCAAACGAAGACTGTCTCAGTGAACCTTTATCCCTCGAAGATGAGCGATTTTACGGTAAGTGGTACCGCATTCGTGTCGTCTAGTTGTTCGCCGATATCAACATATCCGAATTGGTCAAGCTCTACTCCATCGACGGCGATGACCGGCTGTTCAATGCGGGATGCGACGTGTTTGCCAGTATTCATCGCAATATCGGATTCGAACATGAGGATCAACGGTTCGTCGTCAGTGGTATGGACTTCTTTCCATCCTTCGATGACGGCATCCCCGATCATCTCGATAAAATCTGCGGTGGGTTTTCCGTGAGTGTGGAACCCGAAAGCGAACGGCCCATACACATCAGATATGTTATAGAGGTCGAGCTTCTTGTGAATGGTTTGGACGAGCGACGCAGTGGCCTCGTGGTGGTTGGCGACAAACGGAACCATCGGAACGTTCTGAATCGGTAGATAGTCAGTATCGGTTACGGTGATCGTATTACCGCTAACTTGCATACTGTGTTGTGTCGATCCGATAGCAGTAGCGCGGATTCCCGTTTCTAATTCGAATACGTCGATTCCGGACCGCTCAATCTCCTCCCGAACGCCGCTACCGAGTTCGGGGCCCAGATCGTTATAGTATCCAGCATTGCGCTCGTACACGTACTCTGAACCGCCACCAGCGAACGTGAGAACGTCACAATCGAAATCTTCGAAGGAGGGCTCCTCCGTAACCATAAGCTCTCGAGCGAGCGGAGAGAGTTCTCCCGTGATAAGCTCGAAAATGAGCTCCGAGAACCGTTCACCAAGTAATCGTCGGTAAGATTGATCGAGTTTCTCTCCCTTTGAGAGAGTGATTCCGAGATCCTCGGCGACGCGAACTGCGCTGTCTTCTAGGCGCGTGATGCGGTCGGTACCATCGACGGCAACGAGCCGGGCCCCGACGTTTATCGAAGCGGTTTCCTCGACAAATCCTTCGGAAATGGACGCAATTTTCGTCGTACCGCCACCGATATCGATATGGATGACATTCTTTTTTTCGTCAACCGAGTAGTCTACAGCTCCGGAGCCGTGGGCGGACATTAAGGTCTCGAGACTCGCCCCGGCGGTTGCACAGACAAATTGTCCCGCCTGCTCAGCAAACAGTTCTACGATTTTCTCGGCATTCTCCTTCCGAGACGCCTCGCCGGTAATGATTACTGCGCCCGTGTCGACCTCTTCTTTCGTGTAGCCCGCCTCTGCAAAGGCTTGTTCGATGAATTCGTTGAGATTTTGCGTATCTATGGAAGTTGAATTTTCGTAAGGTGTGAGTGAGATTGAACTCTGGTAGATGAGTTCCCGTTCGTCAATTTGAAAGGAGCTTGTATCTTGTTCGCCCTTTCGTCGAGCAATTAACCGAGAGAACATCAGATGCGAGGTTGTCGTTCCAATATCGATACCTACTGATATCAACTTGATAGATTCGATCCCGTGCATCTCGCGGACGGAATCGCCTTTCTGTATCTCTTTCGTCGCTTCTTCCGGATGCCACGGTACGTGACCCATATAAACAAACATGGATACATTGGGTGATATGTGTTCTGATTAGATCACATATGAGTGGCGGGTAGTTGCCCGTAGGTTCATCATGGTCCTGTACCTATATTCTTCTATAACTAAAACTAATTAATTTTTATTAGATCGCTAATAAGCTGGGTGGATTTGTGGATAACATAATACGGGCGATTGACAACTTTATCGAAGACTACAATCTCGGAGAGTCGCGTTTCGACGAGCGTTTATCGAAACGGTATCGTCCCCGATGAAGGGTTTCACATCAACGCCGGTGTGACGATCATTACCGAACACTGTACCTACGAAAAACCCAGCGGAAGACGATTAGGTCGTTCCGTGAAAACCGTGACGCGAATCAGGTCCCATTATCTTCAAAGTTATTGATCGGAAGTAACCACTGTAGGTGAACAGGTGTCTTCGGGTTCCGAGATATCGAGAGGTTGTTCCGTGTTCCCCCGGCCCGACTAGTTCGAGTTCGGATTCATCGAATGGCAACTTACTCTTTGTGTACTTACGTGGACTCCCAGTGCGGTCGTTCTTGGGCTTCGCTGGCTGGATCCTGTGGGATCAACGAGTTGTTCAACGTTGCCGGGACAAAGAAGGGGAGAGAGCAAGAGTCTCGAGCCGTGACAAGCGTTCCATCTACCGTGACGAGGTCTGCAGTGTATTTAGCGCCAGAATTCTCGATATCGATTTGTAACTCGGGTGGTCCGGTGACTGTTCGGTTGTGGAGGCCGTCGATACTCGTGAGAAGTTGAATGCCGTGTCCAATTGTTCCGATAATACCGTCTTTGCGATAGTGTTCTCGCAGCCACTTGAGCGCCTCGTCGTTCAACCGGAGTCGTTCGGCAACGGAGCCACCGGGAACGAAACCCAAATCGTAGTCGTTTGAAAGTTCGGCGATCGGTTCAGTATTGGACCATGTACGACCACCTGCCGCTTCGACGGGAGATCCGCCGGGGGTGGCGACCGTTACGAGAACGGCATCTTCTCGCAATCTGTGAGAGATATACTCCAACTGCGAAGCGTCAACCCCGTCCGAAGCTAGTACTAGACCTCGAGCCATAATGAACAATCCTGCTCCGAGATCAAAAACCTTCCACGTTTTCGTCGAATGCTATTCCCCGTCATAGGGACACCATTTAACACTTGGTTATCCTATCAAAGTACGCATTATCCTCATTTGTCCTTGCTTTTGGGTGTGAGGAGATATTCGACTTATACTTAGTACACTGTAAAGAGCCGTTCATATTAGCGAAAAATCAACTTGGTGGAGTGACGATCCATGGTAAATCATTCGGAGTACTAAGAGCAGCGTGTGTGCATGTGTGTCTATACCAAACTTATATGTGATTATGTCTAATGTGTTTAGTAGAAATATGGAGGACCCAGTTACAACGAAACAGATAGATCGACGAACGCTAATAAAAACTGGAGTTGGAGTCGCGGGAATGGGTGTTCTCAGTGGGTGTCTTGGGGACATCGTAGGAAGCAATGGGGGGGAAGAATATCCGAGCGACGATATACAGATCACGGTACCGCACGCGTCAGGGGGAGGGCATGACGCCTACGCGCGCATATCAGAGGAATACTGGCGAAATCACCTGCCAGACGATCCGGATCTATTGGTCGAAAACGTCACTGGAGGCGGAGGCGCAACTGGTATAACTAACGTGTATAATGATGCGGGAAATGGACATCATCTGATGCTAACAAACGTTTACGGCACGGTAACCCGCCAAATCGCAACTGATGTCGATTTCAACATTGCAGAGATGAACCATACTGGGGCTTTAACTCAAGCCCCAAACGCCCTGGTCATAATGGAGCCAGCCGATGTCTCGGGTTGGTCAGATTTTATCGAACGAATCGATGAATTCAATTTTGCGACGAATGGTATCGGTCAGATCGGTCACACTGGTGTGCCCTTGCTCGGGGAGCTTACTGGGCGCTTTTCGGAGAACGACGTTCAGTTCGTCCATTATGAAGGTACTGGTGAGGCACTTACAGGCTTGGAGCAGGGGGAAGCAGACGCATTTCTCGTCGGAGACGTCACGTCGGCGATGCGCACTGTTGAATCCCTTGACGACGCAGAACTATTCATGACATTTGTTCCTCCAGAAGCGATGGATGAAACAAGATCGTTGTTCATTGATGAAGCCACCCACGTATCATCTGATGTAGATGAACCAGGCCTCGACGAATATGCTGATCTAACCGTCTTCAGGCGCTTTTTCGCCGCCCCCCCAGATGTCGATCAATCTATTCTGGAGATTCAACGTGAAACCCTCGATCAAATCGTTGCTGATGAAAACTTCCTCGACGATGCGGAAGAAAGCGGACGCCCAGTGGTCAATCCTGGTTCGGCTGAACAGATCGAAGAACAGATCGACCAACAGTTCGATACGTGGGAGTCTGATCCTCTCAAAGACACCCTACAAAATGCCTTCAATTCGTAACTATATGCTCATAGGATGTACATTGGTGAGACGGGGTGCAGATGAATCTCATAGCGTGATGTTAGAACTATAGGGATCTGGAGTCTATTTTATAGTTTCAGGGCACGTATAGGCAGATATGGCGAAGCACAACGTTAGTTAACTGCGGATGCCTTGTGAGGTACTGATCCTGATCTGAACACCGCCCGGATAGTTGCCCGTAGATTTATCATGGTTCCGAACCTGTATTTCCCTATGACCGAGGCTGATGAATTCCTCGAGGAAGACCTACCAATTAAATCAGATAAATTTTCGGATAATGTAATACGTGCGGTTGACGACTTTATCGAAGACCACAATCTTGGAGAGTCGCGTTTCGACAAGCAGCTATCGAAATCGAAAATGCGAGACGGACTGTACACCCGAGTATTTAACGAAATTATGGCCATGGACGTGCCTCGCGATATGCTTAACGGAGCCGATCAATTCGACGATCCGCAAATATTCGTTCATTTATTGAAGCAAATCGAGGACGAGTCGAAGCACGCACGACTCCTTTCACAGCGCCTTTCCGATCTCGACGGCGATCCGTCGCACTGCTTTACTGAGGCGAGTGTTTCATCACTGTGGGACGGATATCGAGAAAAGAATATCGTGGAACAGGCGGCAACACTCCAGGCGGCGGGAGAACGCATGGCGAAAGCTCGTCATCCAAACGAACTCAAATACTACGACGAGGAAACCGCAGAGGTTTACGAAAACGTGATTGTTCCCGAAGAACAATTTCACGCGAAGATCGGGGCAAATATTCTTCGAAATTGTAACACGAAAGACGCCCAACGGACTGCGCTTGATCAGGTTCGGGCCGTTCTAAGCGTGTTGGCATCTCACAACGAGGGTAACGCAGCAGATTATACCACGCAATAACAGCCGTATTTTGATGTCTGCTAAAAGCGGTCGGAGGAGGCCCCCTCCGACATAAAAAATCGTACCTTCACTGATGTACAGGGCCGTGTAAATCGCCATACGACGTTGGATTCGCCTAGCTCACGGCACGTTTGATGTTGTAGACGACACACATCAGGACAATTTCACGGAACTCTCGATACCAGCTTCCCGCACGCACGGCGTCGCCGCGCGTGCGCTTGATCACCGAGAAGACGGTTTCAGACAGCGCTCTCTGGCCATAGAGAGTCCCATCGATCCGCGCGTTATGCGCGTGATCGATGGGGTGGAACTCACGATGTTTAATCAACGGTCTCACGCTCTCTTCCCTGAGTTTCCCGCGTAACCGTTGCCAGTCATAGCCTTTGTCGGCGGGCGAGTTGCCAGCCGATCTGCGTGTCGTGGCGTTTCTCTGTCGTGCAGTGAACGTCTAGAATAGCTTGTGACGCTGTATCGACGAGAGCGGTTGTTTTGAGCGTCTGCACGCGATAATTCGTGCGACGGCAGTAGTGTTTGCTCGCGTTTTCACAATCGAAAAACGTCGCATCCATCGCAGCATGACCAGATGGCTCGTGGAGCTACGCCGATAGACGCAGCACCACTCGCCAGACTGCCATCTTGATCCTGTCAAATGCCTTTACTAGCGTCGAGTGATCAGGGAGATCGACCCTCTCAAGGCCGATCTCCGCCAGTATTTGTGGCATCTCGCTCAAAAGATCGAGCGCTTCGCGGTAGGGTTTCTCCAAGTATACCCGCAGACAATGCAGCGAAACGACGGTGTAGTCGGCGAATCCGCCGCCCCGGAGGGTGGCGGCGGATTCGCCTCGACCACCAACAGCACTTTTAGCCAACGTCACCACTTTCCCAGTGAAGCGGGAAATTTGGACATAGAGTATTCGCCGTTTCCCGCTTCAACTCCCTAGTTCTGACGGATCAAGTCGGCGCTATATAGCGATTCACCAGAGCCATGTATAGCCAAATTTGGCACTGCTAGATTGAACCCTGCTGGTTGAGTGCCTCGACTGGCGGTTGGTTGTCAAGTGCTTGGTGGCTGCGATGGTGATTATACTACGGTATAGGCAGTCAGCCAGCGCTCGGCGCTGGCCTGACTGCCGTTCCAGGTTTCGTGGAAGCGGTTAATTCGCATTGTATAGGTCTAAAAGACCTTCTCAACGATGTTACGGTCAGTGTAGTTGAGGTCACCACCGAGATCGACCCGTGTAAGGGAAGTGAGATACCCCATGCCATCGACGAGAAACTTCGCGTCTCCGACACGGTGTCTCTCTTTGAGCTCCTCTAAGAACTGTTCAGCGGGATTTCGGCCTCTATGCTTCGAAAGTCGTGCGTGGAGCACGACTTTCAAGTCTACGTCAATCGCCGCATAGAGCCACACTTTCTGTTCGTTCTAGAGTTGAATCTGTTTCTCATCGACGGCAACACGTTCTGGTTCAGCGGTGAAGTCTTGCTCGTAGTGAGCAGCGTAGGATTGGTACCAGTGGTGGATCGTGGCTCGGCGTCTTTCGACGCCGAACCAACCACAGAGGTCTCGACACTCCGCTAACGAGGCAGCTCCGGCACGGGAAGCGCACGCCAGCCTGATCAGCCAGGCTGGCGTGCACGTCCGGTCACTATCCAAAAACTCTACGGCAGAAGAGCTCGTTACATCAACTTGAAATTCTTCGAAGATCATCCCACTTTCCTCGAAGAATTCCGTTCAGTTCAACCTCAATCTAGCAGTGCCCTTTATTTTCTAGGAGAGGAGACTACCATACATGCATCTCGGGTTGTTTACCATCGATGCGACTGACGAGGTCCGTGTAGGAAGAGTGACGGGAGACTCGATTGTTGACGTTTCGTCCGAAGTATCGTCGTTCGATGCGGCGCTCGAACGGGTGACAACCGGGGAGGGCCTTCTGGACAGCGGTCGCGAGCACCGCCTTACCGAGGTACAACTCCTGCCACCAACAATCCAGAAGAATACAACCTTCGCGATTGCGCTGAACTACGGCTCTCATATCACCGAAAAGTCCGAAAGCGATGCCATTGACACGGAGGATCGCGACATCCCGGAAACCCCGTACTTCTTCATGAAGCTACAACGGGCACTCATCGGCCACGAGCAGCCGATACGGTACAACAGCCGCTTTACCCAACAACTCGACTATGCAGCGGAACTCGCGGCCGTTATCGGACGTCCAGCTCAAAACGTATCGGCCGACGAGGCGCTTGAGTATGTCGCCGGATACACTATCCTGAACGATACGGCAGCCTACGACGTTCAGAACGTGTCGGTTGGAGACGTGACGTGGATCGACTGGCTGTCTGCGAAGTCAATGGAGGACACGACTCCCCTCGGTCCGTACGTCGCTCCTGCGGATGAGGTCGGCAATCCGCACGACCTATCCATCAGGTCGGAAGTGAACGGACAATTGATGCAGAATGGAAGCACGGCATCCATGATTCGAGGCGTCGATGAGCAGATTTCGTTCCTGTCGAGTCGGGTTACACTCCGACCCGGCGACGTGATCGCGACCGGAACTCCGGAAGGGGTCGGCGCGTTCAACGATATTGCGCTCAAGGACGGCGACCGGATCGACATCACGATTGAGGGCGTCGGGTCTCTCTCAAACACCGTTCGGGAACATCGATAGTCCGCGGGGAGGGGGATTCTCGACGAGTTCTAGTCCATTCGTCGTCACTAGGCGACCGCGGCGCGTCGCGCGAACGAACCTGCTCTGCGTCGCAAAACGATTACGCCGGGAGAATATTGGCTCGAACGCTATCCGAGGGAAATCTTCATCTCCCCGTCGTCGACGTGTATGGGATAGGAGATGAGATCCGCGTTTTGGCGGGATCAGGACTCGCCAGTCGTGATATCGAACTCCCATGCGTGACGCGGGCAGGTGAGAATCTTCCCCTCCTTCGCCCACTCCCGTTTGAGCTCAAGATCATTCTTCTCCCACTCATCTTCGACCGTCCCGGTCAACTTTCCGTTGCAGATGTCCGCCCCCTGATGCGGACAATAGCTCAGGTACGCGTAATAGTCGCCTTCGACGTTGAATACAGCGATCGCTTTCCCATCCACGTCTACAACTTTTCGATCGGTGTCCTCAAATTCAGTCTCGTCGGCGACGGTTATTTCACCCATGGTAATTACACATCGAAGATTTCCTCTGCGTTGCCGTGCAGCACTTTATTGCGCCCTTCCTTGGAGAACGTCCGTCGGAGGTACTTGTCGACCGCCTCCGGGTTGTCGAAGTCCCAGTGGGGTAGTCGGTAGCGAACATCAGCAAATTCGGCACTGCTATAGGGATTAGCAGAGATACTCATAGATTCGTGGTGAGTTGAGCGTTGGCAGCGCTGTCGAGAGGTACTCGTTGACCTCGTTGAGCGTTCGAAACAGCCGGTTGGCTCGACCGTCTCTGAGTTGCCGCTAGCAGTTTTCGAGCGGGTTCATTTCCGGCGAATGCGACGGCAGGTCTCCAGAAGCAGGCCGTCGGCGGCGGCCTGCTTCTTCAGCGTTTTTGCGATGAAGTAGCTCGCGTTATCCAGCACAATTGCAAGCTTCTCCCCGGACTTGTGCTGAACCGCTTGAAGGAAGTACTTCGCTACCGTTGCGTTGAATCGGTCAGGTGTGAGAGCGACGAACCGCTCGCCATCGTCGGTGACTGCACCCAGCATGTTCATCTTCTCACGAACGCCCGAGACCGGCAGTCTCGGGCGTGAGTTCACCGGGAACCAGTCGGGCTTTTGCTCGGTCGAGACTTTCTGCGTATGTTGATCGATCGTGACGATCCGGTAGTCCTCAGCCTTCAGCGCCGGCCACTTTTTTTGAACTCCGCACGCCAGCGTTGCTGTTCTTTTGGGTCGACCTCGTAGTGGATCAGCCGGGCTGTCTGGACCGACAGCCCGGCCTTCTTCATCACGCGATACATGTGCGCGAGGGAGTACTCAACGTCGAAGTGCTCAGCGATATATTCGCGGACGAGTGGCGGTCTCCAGGCTGGTGCGTCGACTCCCGCTTCCGACGGCGACGCTCGCGGCGTCGCCGTCAGTTCATCCCACTGGTCGTCAGTGAGGCGAGAAGGACTTCCGCCACGGGGGAGATCGCCGAGTGCGAAGGCGTCGCGCTCGGCGACGATGTCGAGCCAATCGTACACAGTCTGCTCGTGTCAGCCGTATTTCTGTTGGATCTTAGCGGGTGAAAGGCCCGATTTGTATTCTATCGCCACAATGAGGCGCTTGATCGCTTTCGGATCACGCACCGTGCGCAGTTGCTCGCGCAACTGCGCCTCATCGACATCGATCAACTTTTCGCCGTACTTCGTCATATCAGTCTATATGCGCCCTGAGGCTATGAATTAGACTCCTGATCCCTATAGCAGTCCATTTATTAGCCTATACCTGAATTTGTACACATGCACATTAGAGGACTTTCAGAAGATCATCTTCCGCTTGCTCCCGAGGAATTCGCCGATCGCTTGGTCAGTGAAATTGACGCGTACATCGATGAACACGAACTGGACGCGCCACGATTTACGACGGAGCGGACCGAGGAGCAAATGCGCGAGGTGCTGATTCCGCGAATCTACGACGAAATCGTTACCCTCGACCTCACTCGGTCGATGCTCCCCGATGTCGAACGCACGGGAGATCAGCAGTTATTCACGCGGTTGTTAAAACAGGTCGAGGACGAAGCTAGACACGCTAGAATGCTTTCTCAGCGTCTCTGGAGGATAGGTGGTGCTCCCCAACGCGTTTTCGAAACCGTATCTGACTCGTCAAAAGAACGGTGCCAACAGTTCGAAGGATTGGATGTCATCGAGATGGCGGTAGTGCTCCACTGCTGTTGTGAACGGCTCGCTCGCCGACGGGCTACGGCGGAACTCGAGTATTTCGACGAGCAGACGGCCGAAATCTATCGAAACGGTATCGTCCCCGAAGAAGAGTTTCACATCAATACCGGTGTGACGATCATTACCGAACACTGTACCGACGAAAAAACCCAGCGGAAAGCGGTCAGTTCGTTCCGTGAAAACCGCGACGCGATCAGAACTCACTACCTTCAAAGTTGTTAACAGGGATGGACCACCACAGGTGAGCAGATCTTTTCGGGTTCCGAGACATTAGGAAGTTGCCCCATGTTTTCCCTGCTACTTCGGGTTCAAACTCGTCGAATGGCGCCCCACTCCTTGTGTACTTACGTCGACTCCCAGTCCGGTCGTTCCTTGGCTTCGCTGGTGGAGATCCTGCGGGATCAACGAGTTGTTCAACGTGATGGGACGAAGAAGGGGGGATAACAAGAGTCTCAAGCCGTGGCAAGCGCTACATCGACCGTGACAAGGTCTGCAGTGTAGTTAGCGCCAGCGTTCTCAACATCGACGCGTAACTCGGGTGCCCCGGTGACGGTTTAGGTGTGAAGGCTGTCGATACTCGTGAGAAGTTGACTTCCGTGCCCGATCGTATCGATAATACCGACTTCGCAGCAGTTTTCCAGCCTTCACGTGCCTATACATCGTTCGCCTTCGTGAGACGGGTACCGCTCTACACTCGATTTAGACTGTCAAACAACTCATATATACACAGATCTCCTTGCTTTTCGGCGCGGAGAGGACATTCGATTTACACCCTAAAGAGTCGCTTGTACTAGTGGAAAACAACATGCTAAAATGGCGTCTCAATGTAACTCGCTCGGAGTACCAGAACTCATTTCTTATTGAGTGTTAATCCACACTATCCGATGGGAATTAGCACGAGAAAAGAAATCGGAAGCCGCCTTCAAAGAAGACTAAATGTCTACCTTTACTTCGTCACCGTCGACGCTTACATCGAACGTCCGCATCTTCTTTCCGGTCGCCGGATTTTCTCCAGTTTTGAGGTCGAATTTCCAGTCGTGGCCCGGGCACGTCATCCAGCATTCTTCTTGGTTGATAACGCCTGGTCCATCAGTGACACAGTGATCCTCATTGATACGCTCCTGGGTAGCTGTGTGAAGGCGCTGTCGGCGGTGGATGCAGACGTTCTGAATTGCGTAGAAATCACCGTCAATATTCACGACGGCGATTTCTATTCCATCGATTTCGACACCGAGTACATCTCCTTCGGGTATTTCGTCAACGGATGCGATTGTGTGAGTTGTCATAATTAGATTCGTGTAGGTACTCTCAGATGAGTTTTATAGCCGGTAGACTTCCTCCGCGTTTCCTCGGAACATGCTCTCTTTCAGATCCTCGTCGATAGCCGGATTATCGATTATCCACGTCGGTGGATCGTTCGTGCTGTGCGGCCAATCTGTTGCGAACATCATCGTCTTTTCTGCCTGTTCGATTTCGAGCAGCCACTCGTAGTGTTTCGAATTTTCGGGGATGCAAACTGGCTGAGTCGAGAAGTAAAAGTTATCGAATAGGTATTCGCTCGGCATCCGATCAAGGTACTTTTCGCCCGCGTCGTACATCCGCTCTGCTAGCTGAATGTCTTCGGGGGTGTGCTGATAGAACTCGTCGAGGCGGTACGCGACAAACGGGAGCCAATGGTACCCGCCCTCCTGATAGACGACGTTGAGGTCAGGATATTTATCAAAGACGCCGGTCACGATCATGTTTACCGTGTTCATGATCGTGTGCATGCACGGAGCGAAGCCGATCGCTTCGATCCACGTCCGAATCGATCCGCCCATCGGAGTCGACGGATCTGGGTAGGACGCGACGTCTAGATGCATGGTTAGGGGTAGATCTAGCTCGACCAGTTTCTCGAATACCTGATCGTACTCTGGGTTACCGAGTCGCCAAAATTTTCCGAACCACGAGTAAGCACCCGCAATATCTTGTTCGTGACCGATCCGCTCGAGTTCCTCGACAGTCGCTTCGGGGTCCCAAAGCGGCATCATCGCCTGCCCACGGATGTTTTCGTGGACGTTAGTTACGTTGTCGAGAAGATAGTCATTATAGGCTCGGCAAACCTCCTCTTTCATCCGCGGATAGTTCACTTGAGGGATGCTTCCCATACCTGGCGTTACTAGCGGCACGTCTGTCCCCATGTCTTCCATCATCTCGAGGATGTCGTCGCCGTCTTTTGCCGCTCCGTTCGAGTCGACACCGACGCCGCCTCCTTCGTTCCCCCACGTAGGTAGCCAATCGATCGCTTCGAATTGGTAGTGACCGAGGGGCCGGTCTAGTTTGTCGACGATGCGATCGTCCATATACGGATACAGGTCTTCCAGCATCGAGAGGTCCAAATGGACATCTGTATCGATGATAAATTCATCGTGAACCGCATCTGGGATCCCTGTATTTTCGTTCGGTTGGAATTTACGAACCGACATAGCAGTAAAAGAATTGGTCCGCTTGGTATTATAACATTTGGATTATATCATACAGTATTGGAGAGATATTAACCGGCCAGTCTAAAAAGTCACCTAAATAGTATTTTATTGGATAGGATTCCAAGTCAACAAGGAACAGAATTTGGTGGCTTCCTTCGATCCACCACATAAGACGCGAGATAGTCAATGTTTCTATCGGATAATGAATTAGGGGATTCGGAGTTACCGAATCAGTGGCTATAGATCATTTACGCTCGTATGGTTGTATAAAAATGCCCTCATTGTCTGTATAACTCCGGAAAGCCAGTCTGAGTCGAATTTGAATATAATACGTCTGTATTTAACGCGAACAGCGTTCGCCATTTCCGAATGTTAACTACAATCATCAACTTTTTGGTTCTATTTCCGCGAGAATCGCGTCGATCATCCCCTCAAAAGAGAGGAATTTGACCGTGCTTCGTTGGACACAACGTTACTAGTGGCGACCGAATGCATATTATGTAAACGGATTATCCTATTCCACGTCAATCCACTTATTGCCTTTGGATACTTGGCGGAATCGCGCTTCCTCACGTGGGTAATCGCCATTATTTGGTTCGTGGTTACTAGAACTGATCCCTCTACACTAGCTGTGTATCTGCTACCAAGGAACGAAGAGTATAATAGTAACAATGGTATTTGTATAAATATGGGGTCAAAAAATGATAGCCCAGAGTACTGGAAAGTCGGCCAAGCATACGAAGAATACGCCGAAGAGCAAGGAATTCCTCAACACACAGGTTACTACGTGCAGGATGTCCGAAACTGTGAAGTAGGTCATTGGGAACAAACAGGTGTCGAAGGGGCGCTAATCAATCTCGTCGGTCATGAGGGGATGTGTGACGTTCACGTTCACGAGATTCCCCCCGGCGAGACGATGAAGCCGCAGAAACACCTTCACGAACAAATCGGTTACGTAGTTAGCGGGCAAGGCGCTACTGCTGTTGGTCCGGAGGGCGAAGAAACGACGTTCGAATGGGACCAAAACGCCCTTTTTGCGATTCCGAGAAATACACGGTATCAACACATCAACGCGAGTGGTGACGAACCCGTACGGATCATCGTTGAAACGGATCTTCCATCTCTCTTCGAACAATTTGAGGACGAATCGTTCATCTTCGAGACCGACCACAGCTTCGCACGCGCAAGCGAGTCGGACTACTACAGCACCGATGGAACGATGTACGAGGGGACGAAGTTCCCCGTCGTGTGGCAATCGAACTTCATACCGGATATCCACACGTTCGAGAAGATTCAGCACTGGCGCGAGAGAGGTGCAGGTGGAGCCAGTATCCAATTCAATCATCCGGATACGTCACTGTGGTCCCATATCAGCCAGTTCCCTGTGGGCACGTACAAGAAGGCACACCGCCATCACCCTGGGGCGAACGTCATTATTCTCGAGGGCGAGGGACACAGTCTGATGTGGCCACAGGATGACTTCAACGACAAAATGCGGATCGATTGGCAACCGGGTACGCTGTTCGTTCCTCCCGCCTTATGGTATCACCAGCACTTCAACACTGCAACGACCCCATCACGATATCTCGCATTGCATCCCTCGAGTCTCGTTTTCTCGGGTCGTGACAGTGTCTTCGATCCGGTTAAAGAGTACAACAACATACAGTATCCGGAAGAAGAATCCGAAATTCGAGCGACGTTCGAAGAAGCGCTCGAGGATAAGGAGGTCGAGTTCCAGATGCCTGAGGAGGCGTACGAGGATCCGGACTTCACGTTCTCGCAGAATTACGAAAACATGACTGGCACCGAGTCTGACGACTAGTTACTGACTCACTCATACCGTTATTATTACTCACCATGTTTGAAACACTCCCAGAGAATCCCACGGAAATCGAAGGTGTAGAGAAATTAATATTAACCAGTGTCGGCATTGATATTGGTTCGTCAACATCTCATCTGACCTTCTCAGAATTAACGGCTCGTCGATACGGAACGAAATACTCGTCGAACTACGAAATTAGCAACAAGGAAATCGTCCACCAAAGTGATATTCAATTAACACCTTATGAGAAGGGTACAACGATCGATGTCGACTCCCTGCAGGATATGTTCGATACTGCGTACGATGATGCTGGGCTGACAGTGGAAGATATAGATACGGGTGCTGTCATTGTGACGGGGGAAGCAGCAAAGAAAAAAAATGCAGAACGGATCGCCAACATATTTTCAGAATGGGCGGGCAAGTTCGTTACGGCGAGCGCTGGACCGACGCTCGAATCCATTATGGCCGCCCACGGCTCTGGTGCAGTGGAACTTTCGGAACGGACCGATTCCCGAGTAATGAACGTCGATATCGGCGGTGGAACGACGAAAATCACGATGATTGAGAGCGGAGAAATATCCGATATTTCGTGTATCAATGTCGGCGCAAGACTGCTTGCGACCGATGAAGATGGAATTCTCGAACGCGTCGAACCCACAGCAAAGACTGTCGCTAGGTTGGCCGACTCGAATTGTAACCCCGAGTTGGGAGACCATTTCACTCGGGAAGAGAAAAACGAAATTGGAGAGGCATTAGCGGATACGCTATTCGAATTCCTCACACACGAACCGCCGGGACATTCCGAACTGACCGATGAAATAACGATCCAGCAACCGGATTTCACGATTTTCGATGCGGATATCCTCACGTTTTCGGGCGGTTGTTCGGAGTATATCTACAAGGATGAAACGTCCGATTTTGGCGATCTCGGCCCCACTCTTGGAGAGAACGTCAGAGAACAGGCTGAGGCGACCGCTGAGAGGATCGAGCAACCAAAGAGCGGAATACGAGCGACCGTTCTCGGGTCAACACAGTACAGCGTTCAGGTTAGCGGGAACACGATCCACCTTTCTGAACAGAATCTGCTTCCGATTCGCAATTACCAGATTGTTCCAGTCGAAATTGGGCTCACCGATAATTTTGAGGAAATTTACCAAGCTATTCAAACATCACTGGATAGCTTCGATATTCGGGCGTTGCAGAAAGATATCGCACTGGCGTTTACCGTTTCTGGGACTGTTCCGACGTACAAGAACTACGAGAGAATTGCGAAAGCGATACTCACGACTCACGAAGAATACGATCAGACCGATCCGATAATCGCAATCTTCGATAAAGACATCGCACAGAACGTCGGTTACCAGATACAGCAATCACTTTCGGACGAACGGGACGAGGGAGTAATCACTATCGATAATGTGAGTGCTGGCCAACTCGAGTACATTGATATCGGTGAACCGTTACAGGAATCAAACGCCGTACCCGTTATCGTTAAATCGCTCGTATTTGGGTCTCGTCCCGAGTGATTTGACTACCCGAGACGAACGCTACCTTTCTCAATTTTGTGATGGCTGATGTGTTCTTTCGAGTAATTCAATCGTGAGTTCAACCTTCGGAAAATTCTGGTGGCCCTCTACCGGTTAAGAGCAGTCGCGAGCTAGGGCCACCGATTCAGCTCAAGGGCACCATCGTTATATGCCGGTCACCCGTTTCGGAGACAAGTTTGGTTCCGGGAGAGTGAATAAGCAAGCGTTCGTGGCTGCTTCGAACTGGATTCAAACCGCGATGCTCTTTCAGAATCCCGAGTTTAAGCAGAAACGAATTGTACCGGTTTCGGTATTATGGCCTAAATCGCTACGTACCCGAATTCGTCGCCCAATTTGGATGCAGTTGGGAGCCTTTCCGTTCCTCAGATATCCAATTCTCCACTTGCATTTATATTAACGTTCTTCACTCTAGTGTGCTCGAGCAATTCGGAAATCCCTTCGTTATCTCCGATGCCACTTTGCTTGTATCCGCCGAATGGTGCACCGAGATAGTGCGGTCCGTGTTGGTTCACCCACACGTATCCGGCCTCAAGCTTTTTGACAGTCTGATGTGCGGTCTTTAAGTCTTCAGTCCACACGCTCGCTGTGAGTCCAAAGTCCAACCCATTGGCTATGTCGATCATCTCGCTGTAGTCGTCCCATCGCATGATGGACAGAACCGGACCGAATATTTCTTCGTTCGCTATGGTCATATCGGGTTCGACTTCAAATATCGTGGGTTCGACGAAGTACCCCGTTTCGTACTCATCGATAACTTCTCCGCCGGTGAGGAGTTCTGCCCCTTCCTCTTTGGCGGTTTCGATATACCCGAGTACCTTTTCGTATTGCGGTTCAGAAACTATCGATCCCATCGTCGAGTTTGGATCGAACGGATCTCCGGGTTCGATGGCTTCGAACCCGCTGATGACGCGGTCGACGACGTCATCAAATACGTTCTCGTGTACCAAGAGCCGAGAGCCACTTCCACAGGACTGCCCTTGCCATTGTAGACTCATCCCGCCGACTGCACCGGCTGCTGCTTCTTCGATATCCGCGTCGGGAAACACGATGTTCGGATTCTTTCCACCTAACTCAAGCAATACGGGGGAAAGATGATCTGCCGCGCCCCGCATAACGGCCTTCCCCGTTTCAGCGCTCCCGACCATTGTTACGAGACCGACATCTGGGTTTTGCACCAAATTCGCTCCGACCTCGCCAGCTCCGGTGACGACGTTTACCAACCCGTCTGGAATCGAATCGATATCGTCGATTATGTGTGCGATGTACAATGCGGATAACGGGGTGAATTCTGACGGTTTGAGGACGATTCCGTTACCTGCGACGAGAGCGGGCGCGATTTTTTTCGCGATGAATGATGCCGGGTGGTTGAACGGGATAATGCCGGCAATTGCGCCGTACGGTTCGCGTACGGTGAAGTCAATGGTTTGATCGTCCGTGGGGATTGTCTGGCCCTTTAGCTCAGGAGCTAATCCGGCAAAGTATCGAAGTGTCTTGGCTCCTTTTCTTGCATCATCTTGCATTTTGGAAATACAACTCCCGTTATCGGCGACGTCAAGAGCAGTAATCTCTTCGCTAGCGTTTTCGATGGCATCTGCGATTTGTTCGACTCTCTTCCGTCGTTCAAAGACACTCAGTTCCTTCCATGATTCGCTTGCACGCATAGTCGCTTGCACTGCCTCGTTTACCTGTTCAGCCGAAGCAATCGGAATATCTGCGAGAACTTCGTGTGTTACTGGGTGTTCTGTTTGAAACGTATCGGCCCCCTCGACGAACGACCCATCGATATACATTCGATCCTCGATTGGAAGTGTACGGGTACGACCTGAAAGTGTACGGAGCTCTCTTTCTTGCATCACTGCAAAATTCCCATGTATCCATCTTAAGTTTTGCCCTGCCGTTACCGAGGAATGAGCGTATTTGCTGATAGCCTTGTTGATACTCATATTGTATGCTTGTAGAGCAGAGAGTAGAGGTTGAAGGAATTTCTGATTATTGTTATACTATTTCCAATTGAATAGAAGTGTCTATAGGACGGCTTAACCCGATATCAATCTCAATAACTGATCATAGAACGAAAATGCACTATATAGTGGCATAGCCTGAATTCAAGTGGTGCGGTGATTGAACTGGTGTTCGGTGATCCTCAAAGCTATTGATTCTGGAAATATACAATCGGCTATTAATCTTGTACTAGCTCTTCGAGCAGGTCTCGGTTTTCGTCCCACGAATCGAGCGAGCCCTGAACGATTTCCGTCGTTTCAGATGCACCCGCATAGTTTACGGGTCGATCTGACTCTTCAGCTTCGTCCAGGAATTCGTCGTTATTGAGCGCTCCTTCGAACGCATCCGCGATTATTTCGGCTTCTTCGTCTGGCACGTCTGGCGGACCACCGAACGACCGAATAGAGGAAACGGTGTTCTGGATCCCTTCTGGATCATCAACGTCAACGTCAGCGAGCGTTTGAGCGTCGGGCGTCTGCTCCGGCGGCTCGTCGTCTGTGATCAGCACCATGAAAATTTCGACATCTCCGGATTCGTGGTACGGTAGGATCGATTCGTAGGTTCCTGCCATGATGTCGATATCACCACGTTCCAGTCCAGGGATCATGTCCCCTCGTCCGTCGTAAACGACGCTGTTATCAACGACCCGATCAGCTTCGTAGTCCCCACCGAGTTCACCAGCTAAGATGGGGCCAAGTGCTGAACTCGAGGTCAACCCTTGATGACCGAAATTGAGTTCGTCATCCTGAACGAGGTCGACGTAATCTTCCCAGTTTTCGACGCCACGATCAGGGGCGACGCTTATTGCGGTAATGTCCTCTGCAACTGTACCGTACCACGTCATTTCACCCAAATCGTAGTTTTCGTCTTCAACTGTTTGCTGAGTCGCCATTTGTTCAACGTTTATGATACTAAACGTGTATCCATCCGGATCAGCAGTGTATGCTTCGACCGTCCCAACTTGGCCACCTCCACCATCAATGTTCTGTACCGTAATTGTGGTGTCTAACTCATCTTCGAGGTACGGATTCACCAAACGAGCGTACGTGTCGTACCCACCACCGGGACCGTACGTGACGATATGAGTCATCTCACCGGATGGGAAATCGTCATCTCCCCCATCATCCCCTACACACCCTGCAAGTCCAACTGCAGCGGCACCCCCAGTTGCCTGTAGTAGTTGTCGCCTGCTAACATTTGTGTTTGGCATATGATCCCATATGGGGAGTGCCATTTAATAAACATTTCCATGACCAAATTGATATGTTACAGAACTCGTAACTGTCTCTGCAAACGGTCTGGGAAGTGAACGGGCTGTGAGTACTCACTATCCGCTGTATTCACGCTTCGCAGTCACTTCCATTTGACGACCCTATCCAAGGAAATCCGCTCCCGTCGCACCGTTTCTTCTGTCCCGCTCTTGCTGTCGACTAGTGTTTGTGATGACCAGCCACTTTTAGGCGGTCCCGTAACTGAGATCGTACTCGTCGGAACAAAAGCTATGCCGTTTCCCGACCAGTCTCGTGGAACGTTTTAGTCAATTGGTGGCCCGGATTATGAGAGTGATACTCCGCTCATCACTTGGCTATGATGGTCTCGTTCGTACGTCCAGCGCGTCGCGCACTCATCATAAAGCCGCTAGCCGCTCAATTATACGGTGCCGTTTCCGAAGACGATAATTAACGCGACGCCGCCGACGACGACTACTGCAGACGCTGCGAGTTTCCACGTGATATGTTCGAGCCGCTCTGGCATGAATAGATACGAGAACACGATTACGAACAACGAACTGGTGATGTGGAGCGGGACTACCACGCTCACCGGTGCGATCTCGAGTGCTACATAATATCCTAACAGAAACAGCGTGTTGAATATGCCGGCGAGAACGAACAACTGTACGTTATTCGTACGTATCGTCGACGGTCGCGGGAGGATGTTTCGAAACCGAAGGTATAGCCCAAAGCCTAGCGTCGCGGCTACCGTCTTTATCACGAGTCCGACTGGGGCAGCCGTTCCTTCTTCGAAGCCGAAAGACGCGTAGATCGGTTCCGCACCGTAGGCGACTGCGGCCCCAAACGGTATGAGCAGTCCAATCGCCAACTCTCGAGGCGAAAGGTTGCCCGGATTATCGTGACTAGTTTCCCAAGCGATAGCCGCGACGCCTATTACGGTTAATGTAATTCCCAGAAAATGGGCGACCGACAGCGTTTCGCTTAGGAGCAACACGCCCAGTACGGTTGCGACCATCGCTTGCGTCGCGACGATCGGAGACGTCCGACTCGCACCTATTTTGCTTATACTAGTATACATAAACGCTCGTCCGAGTAGCGTTCCGAGCACGCCCGCCGCGATAAATGAGACTAGAGATACGCTGGTAAGGTTGTACGTGGGATAGTATAGTAGTAAAATCGGCGGTGCCAAAACAATCAAATTTATAACCATAACGATAAATATCGCGTCGGACGTTTTTCCGTTCTCGGTCCCGATTCGGAGGAATAGCTGGGAAAGCGCATTTGAAATTGCAGCACCGATAGCGAGAAATGATGCTAATAAATGGGCGGATTCGATAACCATCGAGTTATCAAATTCATTCTAGAAGTAATAATCTATCTAAAACGCCTCCTATGATTGGCGTGCTCGTCACCGATGCAGCAACCTCCGTAGCGAAGCGGGGATGGTACTTCAGGACGCGGGCGGCTCGATCGGTCGCTGAATACGGTCGATTTCGTCGGTATATGTGCAAATCTTGTTCTGTCCGAGAAGGTTCGGAGTTTCTTTGAAATATTCGGCCTCCCGCCTGGTGTTTCTCGTTCCGCTCGTCTCGGCCGACTCGGGGCGCACTCAACCGAGTGAGTACTTGATTCGCTTAGTCTGTCGGAGCGAATTCGCGTCTATTTTCGATGTAGTGTTATCAATGTCATTCGGTATCACAAAACGCCCGAATGGATGTTTACTATAGTACATATGTAAAAATCTCCGTTCCGTCTGTACTGCCAATAAGCCGTGTTTTGAAGCTTTATACGGCACAAGAAGTAAATTCCAATGTTTTACTCAATTAAAAATGTAGGTGAGTAGATAATAAATATAGAATCGATTCGGTTACACCGAACGAAAAAGCTGTCTTTTTCACGCTAACGGAGCGAACATTTCGAATACCGCTCTTCAGAAGCAGATTGTTGGTCGGGGAGAGCTGACGCTGAGAAGCGGAGCGGGCAAGGGTGACGCGTGAGCACCACCCGACTATGTTCCCAGTTGATGTGTTTCGTTCAGAGGCGAGCGCCGCGAACCTGCTCTAATAAATTAGTTCTGGGAATAGTCCTACTCCACCTGCCGACAGCTGGTGGCTGTAGTGGTACTACTTGTACAGCTGTTCCCAATACTTCTCTCGATCATTACTAGGAGTTCAGGGTGTCATAGAATACGTCTCACACCCCCTATCTAGTGATTATGTGGGTCTTGTTCTGGACCTCACTACCTGCAAACGCCATCGCGAGGGTTTTTTACCTGAGTCTCCGAATGTTTTGCGTGAGAACTATTGTATGACATCCTCTTACGACGAGTATTTCAAGGCCAAGGGTTCTCGTAAGCATTGCTGAAAAGACAAGGCTAATATCGGAGAATTATATATGTACTGGACATGGATACGGAAAAGGAGCCATTAGCAGGCCTACGGGTTATAGACTTCTCAGGAATTATAAGTGGTGGGTTCGCAACGGCGCAACTAGCTGATTTTGGTGCCGATGTTGTCACTATTGAACACCCTCGCAAGACGGACCCATTACGTGAGTGGCCCCCCTTCGATGAAGGTAAATCACTGTGGTGGAAGTCCATTGCCAGGAACAAACGGTGTATCACACTTGATCTGAGTACGGATAAGGGACAGACGCTTGCTCTGGATTTGATCAAGGATGCGGATATCGCGTTCGAGAATTTTAGACCGGGGACGATGGAGCGGTGGGGTCTTGGACCCGAGGAGTTACACGAACACAACCCCTCTCTTATCCTTGTCCGGTTGTCAGGATACGGACAAACGGGCCCTCAGTCGGATAAACCTGGATTCGGTACAGTTGCAGAGGGAATCTCCGGATGGGCACAGATGAACGGTTTCTCAGATCGAGAGCCACTTCTTCCGCCGATTAGCCTCGCAGATCTGACTGCTGCCCAATTTGCCGTTCACGGTGCGATGTTCGCACTCTACGAACGTGATCTGGGATCTGGCGATGGGATGGGACAGGTCATCGATGTAAGCCTGTACGAACCGTTGTTCCGCCTGTTTGTAAGTATGGTAGAGTCATATGACCAACTCGGCAGAGTTCCCGAGCGAACCGGAAACCGACACGAGAACACTTCTCCTCGTGGCACATACGAGACGAAGGATGGATATATGACCTTGTCGGCGTCGTCACAGCGAATATTTGAGAACGTCGCCCAGGCGATAGGCCGGCCAGAGCTCATCGATGACGATCGTTTCAAAACCAACGAACTGCGTGTCGAGAACGCTAACGAACTCGACCAGATTATTGAGGAGTGGACCTCGCAGCACTCGACAGAAGACGCGATCACAACGATGGAGGAGAACGGTGCAATCGTCGGTCCGGTGTACGATATATCTGATATATACGACGATGAGCATTACAAAGCCCGAAACGATATCGTCGAGGTCGACGACGACGTCTTTGGTTCACTGAAAACGGCGGCTCCGATCCCGAAGTTCTCTCGAACACCTGGGTCTATCAATCACATGGGTGTACCAGCTGGACACCACAACGAGGACGTGTATATGGGTGAGCTGCAGGTCAACAAAGAGGAGTTCGACCGACTTGTGGAAGAGGAGGTGATCTAGCGTGATATTGAGTGATGTCACATTACGAGAAGGTGAACAACAGTCTGGGACATCGTACACAGCGACACAAAAAATCAAAGCGGGAAAACAGATTGACCAGCTTGGACTCGACTATATACAGCCGGGATTTCCGGCAACAGGGAGCAAGGATCAACAGGTAATCTCGACCCTTTCAGAGGAAGTATCAGCGAATGTGGTGGGGCTTGCCCGGGCGAAACCCGCTGATATCGAGGCTGTGGCGGTAGCAGAAGCAGACGCGGTCGACATTATCGTTCCGGCGTCTGACGCTCACGTCGACCACATGATCGGGAAACCACGCGAAAATATTCACAAGATGACTGAGGAGGCGATATCGCTTGCTCGCAGCCACGGGTTGGAGGTCCATCTAAGTCTCACCGATGCGTTCCGCACAGAACCGGATGTGTTGGTTGAAGGTTTTGATAGATATTCTAACGTTGCTTATATTACGCTTGCAGATTCAGCTGGGGCAAGAGTGCCACCCTCTATTACGCAAGTTCTCGAAACGGTTACCGATTCTGTAGACCCGTCTCGTATCGGAGTTCATTTTCACGATGACCTCGGTGTTGGCACATCGAATACGTTGGCAGCGATAGCTGCGGGTGTCGAGAAGATTGACGCCAGCATCGCATCGGTCGGTGAACGCGCAGGGAACGCAGCACTAGAGGAGATAATCGTCGCGGGTACCACCGACCAGGAGATTACGTTTGATGTGGACCTTCCAAAACTTATACCCGTCTGCCAATCTGTTCTGGATCTGTTAGGGGAATCTGTCTCGGATAACAAGCCAGTCCTCGGTTCACGCGTATTCGAACATGAATCGGGACTCCACACTGCGGCTATGCTTTCAGATCCTGCTTCGTTTGAACCATTTGACCCTACCCGTTTTGGTGGAGAACGACAACTCGTGTTTGGTGTTCAAACCGGGCACGGTGCCGCGAAAATGCTCCTAGAAGAGGCGAGCGTGACAGTGTCCGACAACCACTGTCAACAGCTATTAACGTTACTCGAAAAAAATGGACCAATCGATAAAGATGAAGCATTACGTCTTATTCATTCGTACATTTCTAGCCAATAGCATATTTCCACTGAAAGGCCACAGTCTAGTTCAGCACCTCCTCGACTGGTGATCGGCCATCGAGCGCTGGACTCGGTCGATCGTGGTTGTAGTGGTGTCTGAAGCGTCTGAGCCAGCGGCGTGCGCTGGCTGGACTGCCCCGCCAGAACGAGTGAAAGCGGTCGATCCACATTGAGACGGTCTGAAACAACTTTGCGACGTGGTTTCGGTCGCTATGGTTGAGCTGACCGCTCAATTCGTAGCGAACGAGGGCAGTCAGATAGCCCTCAGCATCCACGAAAAACTTCGTATCGTCGATATTGTGTTTCTCAGTAATACGGTGTAAGAACGCCGCTGCGGGTTCAGTCCCACGGTAGCTGAATACGTCGATTTCGAGCAACAACTTCGATTTCGTGTGGATCGCAGCGTACAACCACTTTTTTCACCGTCGACCTCGACGCGCGACGGCGTCGCCGTCCTCAGGACGCTTTGCGTTCTGATGGGCCGTACAAGAACTCCGTACTCGTGGACGTCTGCGGACCGCTCTGTGCCTCTGAAAGTTTGTTCGTCCAGTTCCAAATTGCGCCGTGAGAACTGTCAAAGCCGAGTAATTCGAGGACTGCAACGACCTCCCGAACCGACAAACCCATCAAATGTAGCCCACTCCGAATACCCTGACGGATGTCGGGGTGCGCTCATTCTCCCAAACCTTATCACAATCCACATTTAAGGTCTCTCTGAGCAGGTTGGCAAGTTGCATGGACACTTCTCGCCATCATCTGCTCATTCCTCAAACTTTCATTTAGACAGTGCCGTCGTTCAGTTCCCGGTTCTTGAACGGTAGGCTGTTTGTGTGAAAGGCAATAAAGAATAGCCCGTTGTACTACAATTTTAGTTGACCTTGAGTAACCATATCTGAGAATCAGTGATGGAAGTGATACAATAATATTAGTGAAGATTTTTTTAGAATATAAATTATATAAATATAATAACTAAATAAAATAACATAGAAATTCTTATTGTAGTAGAAGGGGATTCAGACCCAATGGTGCTATTCATTACTAATGACGTTTCGGACCGACTTCTGTCCGTCGAAGAGACGTTAGATTCGTTGGAAGACGCGTTTATCCAGCTCAGCGAAGGTAACGCGACCTCCCGTCAAATGTCGAACGTTTGGTTCGAGTCCGACGATGCCACAGAGTCGTATCGGTTCGGCGACCAACTGGGAGCGATCCTTGAGCCGCCGCGCCTCGCTCTTCGCATAAAATCCGATCTACGAAAACGACTAGAAGAGAGAGAAATTAGGTACAATGTGGAACAAGGAAAGAACATGAGATTCGTGTTGCTTTTCGACGGAAAAGATGGTGAACTCCTCTCAATTATGAACGATCGAGAGTTACAGCGATTACGCGTCGGCGCAACCGCCGGTTTGGCGTGCGATTATCTCTCGAAAGAAAACGCGAACACTATTGGAATAATTGGTTCGGGAAACCTCGCACGTACACACTTGCAATCGTACGCGGCTGTGCGCGACATTGAAACTGCGAAGGTGTACAGTCCGACGATGGAGAACCGAGAACGGTACGCCGAAGAGATGAGTTCTTCGCTCGGAATTGCCGTCGATGCGGTATCGAACCCAGAAACTGCGGTTTCCGGAGCGGATATCGTTTCCACGTGCACTAACTCGGAAAATCCGGTCTACAAAGCAGAGTGGATGGAACCAGGCCAGTTCGTCTCCAACGTCGAAGCAAAGGAAATTCCCGACAGCGCTAGACGATCTGCTGATACCGTTATAACGAGCACGAACGACCCGTACCGGGAAGATTTCGTTGGTGATACTGACAATACGATCGGGATGACCGCTTTAACCGAAACCGAGTATGAGACGCTGGCGGAGGTTATCGCGGGATCGCAGGTGGGAAGAGAGAACGATGACCAGGCAATTTTCTTCGAGAATAGAGCCGTCAGTATCCAATTCCCAGCGGTCTGTAATGTGATCTACGAGAAGGCGGTTGATGCTAATTTGGGGATGAAACTCCCGTTGGACTGGTTCCAGCAAAGTGGAGCGTAACCGTCGTGGCCTCGCGATGCATCGGAACTCCTCGTGGCCGTAGAAATGGGGCGAGTTACGTCACGGACGCCTATGTTTCGGTTTCCAATTCGCAACCGACTTTCCAAACAAGCGAGACTCGGAATAGTGTCGTCTTTCAATTCTCCCAACTCCAATATTTCCCGCTTGAGTTGGGCCGAATCAGCTACGGCGTGCCGCGAGCGAATTCCGCACCCCTGATTCTCGTTTTCGAGGCCGGGTTTACACTATCTCGATTAGAATGATTCTTATAGATGGGTTTATGCCGTACAAAACACAATCACACACCTATGTCAGAACGACATCCTAAGATACATGTGCTCGCGACCGGCGGAACCATCGCAAACCCGAGAGATATCGAGGGGTACCTAACTGGCGAAGAACTCCTGAACGAAGTGCCCGAAGTGGGAGAAGTCGCGAATGTATCCGTCACGGATGTCGCGAGCACAGGCAGTAGCGGTATTTCACCGAAGATATGGTGGGCTCTTCACGAATCGATCACCGAACTCGCTGAGGGTGCTTCGAAACCGGACGGAATCGTCATCACGCACGGATCGAATACGCTTGAGGAAACTGCCTATTTCTTACAGTTAACAGTGAACGTCGATATCCCTATCGTGCTCACGGCGGCCCAACGTAATCATCGTCTTATCGGGAACGATGGTGACCGAAACTTGTTGGATGCGGTTCGGGTCGCCGGCGCCCCTCAGTCTCGAGGTCGGGGCGTGCTTGTCGTTGTAAACGATGAGATTCACAGCGCAAGAGCCGTAACGAAAGTGGTTAGCAGTAGACCCGATGCCTGGAGTTCTGGAAATCTCGGCGTTTTGGGGCTGTTAGATAAAAGAGGCGGCCTGGAATACTACCGTTCGACCGACCGCCAGCACACGACGAGTACGAGATTTGATTTAGTGGGGAAATCTTCGAAAGAGTTTCCTCGAGTTCAAATAATCCCGTCGGCGGCGGGGATGGATGGATCGTTACTTCACGCCGCGATTGATACCGATCCAGATGGATTGGTCGTCAGCGCACTCCCAACTGGGACACCGGCTAAACCGGTCGATTCAAGCACGCAGGAGGGGGCCCTCGAGGATGCCTTAGCTCAGGCCATCCCCGTAGCCTTGTCCCACAGGGGTTTCGACGGGTGGCCCTACAAGGAGGAGTCTTATATTTGGGGAGATACGCTGACGCCGCAGAAAGCTCGAATCTTACTCAGTGTTAGCTTGATGCACACGAGTGACGAAGCTGAAATACAAGAATACTTTACCGAATATTAGCGTTCGTAACCACATTTCCCCATTCGACGCTCGGTAATCGAATTCCGGAAGCAATAATTGACGCCGTTTTCCCGTAGCCGGTGGGGAAAGAAGACACTGCGACCCGACAGTAATATACTTTGAAATTCTTTGGAATTGATGTTTCTATTTCTTTCTTCAGTATCCATAAGTGGTCTCGACTTGAGTGTTAAGGCACCGCCGAACCAACACCCGAATACCGATCACTAATGAATACGTCCGAAATTAAGTTTACTGCCCTGATATGGACGACACGCATTGCTCGAAACGCCCTCTCTTCGCTTATTCCGCCCCTCATTCCGATTTTATCCGTCGCACTAGAGTATCCACTATGGCAATTGGGACTGTTGGTTTCCCTGTTCTCGCTTGGATCGGGAATGGGTCAGGCGCCGGTCGGTCATCTTGCGGATAGGTACGACCGGAAGTATATTCTTCCGACCGGCGTATTTGTCGCAGGCGCATCGTATTTGTTTTTTGCCCTCGCTCCTCAAATCGGATATATCCTTCCAAATCTCTCGGTTATTCCCTTCGACGGTACATTTATTATTATGTGTTTTTCGATGCTGATGTGCGGACTGGGAAATAGCGTTGTCCACCCGACGATTTATCCAATGATCACCGCAAACGTCCGAGAGAAAAATAAGGGGAAGGTCATGGGTATCTTCGGTAGCGCGGCAAAGTTTGGAGACTCGCTCGCCCCTATCGTAATCGGCTTACTTATCCTCGTTTTCGTCTGGGAATCGATCGTTACGTTACTTGGTGTTTTCGGGGTACTTTTCGCCATCCTGTTATTCTTCCTATTACGGGACTTTGACACCAGTCCTGCTGAAAGTCAGAGCAATCCGAGCGGTGATGACAATGGGGATGGTTCGATATGGGACGGCGACCGACGGAAATACCTCTACCCAATGGGTATTATTCTGGCATTTTTTATCACGAGAGGGTTCTCCGGTAGAGGACTGCGGACGTTCATTCCCGCGTTCATTGTTGGTGTATACGGCTATTCATTGGAGCTATTCGGAACGAGCTTCGAAGCCGAATCCGTGGCAAACTTTTACTTTTCAACGTTGCTGATTATCGCAGGATTCACGCAAATAGCGGTCGGCTATTTCTTAGGGCGAGTGGATCCACGTACGGTAATAATCACGTTTACTGGATTAACATCGATCGGAATACTTTGTCTGGCATATCTCGGACTATCGCCGAATGCATTACTGATCGTCCTGCTTCTTATCGGAATTGGCCAATGGGGTCTGAACCCGGCACGCGACTTACTCATTAGCGAAATAACCCCAGCAGCGCGCGAGGGCCGGAGTTTTGGTTACCTCTGGACTGCCTCTCACCTTACGGGAGCGGTCATTCCGACGATCATTGGATATATCGCGGATACAGTTGGACTCCGTCATAGTTTCGGCATTCTGGCCTTTTTCAGCTTTTTAGCACTCTCTTCAATCGGTCTCCTTTATAGCGACCGGCTTTATATCAAAACCCCATCGGAGGAATATCACTCGAAATAGAATAGTTAGGGCCCTGTCTAAGCTAGCAGTCGCGGGTCTGATCTCGAAAATGTCGCCATACTATCTGGAATATACTATATGCCAAAATCCGAATCCACTAACGTAGTTTTATATGCTATCGAAAACGGTAATCAGTATGACCGGTGTATCCAATTCGTTTTTGGAACGTCGGCGGACTGAACTGTTAACTAACGAGCATACTGTTCCGGCATCTCACCACGAGTTGAAGGAGCAAGCTCAAGAATGTCTCCCGAAGGGTCCGTACGACTATTTAGCGGGTGGTGCCGGTTCTGAAGGGACAATGCAAGAGAACCGAGCCATGTTTCGACGCTATCAGATCGTCAGTCGCGTACTGCGTGACGTGTCTGATCGCTCTCTCGAGACAAGTTTATTCGGCCACGACAGCGCCGCTCCGATCGCCTTAGCGCCGATCGGTGGACAGAAAACATACCACGAGGAGGGAGAACTCGCGACGGCCCGCGCGACCCGAGAACTGGGAGTTCCCATGACGGTAAGCAATCTCTGCTCACATTCGATCGAAGACATAGCGGCGGCTAACGGCGACGGGCTACGGTTTTTCCAACTCTATTGGCCGAACGATTGGGACATCGCGGCTAACTTGATCCGTCGGGCCGAAGCCGCAGGCTATGATGCGATATTTCTTACCGTTGATTCGAAAATATCGAAGTGGAGACCACGAAATCTTCAGAATGCTTACGCTGGGATCAGTAACTGTCCGAATATCATCTACGAAAGCGATCCGGTGGTTCAATCTCGTGCAGAGGCGGCCGGTCAGTCGGTGCGGGAATTCGTTCGCGAGAATCCGGCGGTTGATGACGATCCCTCGATTACTTGGGACGATTTGGACAGGCTTCGAACATGGACGGACCTGCCGATAGTTCTGAAGGGAATTCTTTCGCAGGATGACGCAAAAAGAGCCTGCGAGTGGGGGGCCGAGGGAATCGTAGTTTCGAATCACGGGGGTCGACAGATCGATGGGGAAGTGGGAGCGCTGGACCAACTCCCTGGCATCGTTGATACGATTGGTGATCGGATGACGGTGTTGCTAGATAGTGGAGTTCGAAGTGGCTCGGACGTATTTAAAGCTCTCGCGCTCGGTGCGGATGCGGTGCTGTTCGGACGCCCCTATATTTTCGGACTGGCTATTGCCGGCCAGGATGGTGTCAGGGAGTCGGTTCTCAACTGCCTCGCAGAAGTTGAGAGTATCATGGGTCTCAGTGGGTATCCTGAAATCGGTGACATTGATAGACGTGCAATTGTAGAGCGGGAAACTATTCCCGCTGATAGCGATGACAATCGCCAATAATCGAAATCCATTATTCGCTATTGTCACTACTCTTCGCAAACACTGTCAGAGAAACTAGGGTAGGAGATCAGACAATCCGACTGATGTTGTAACTCGGTTCGATGTCGGCGGTGGCTAATCGACGGTAACATCGGGGAAGGCGTTGTCCTATTTCTGATAATCGATGGATTCTTGGGTTGGATAGAAAAATACTAGTAACGAGCATAGATATCCATGTCAATACTGAGACGTTTAATATCTGGTGTTTGATGAACGTTCGTACAATCGTCGGACAGGAAGTGAAGGCACTGTGGGGAGGTGGGAAAGGCACGCCCCTAACTACGGTAACTATCGGATACGGGCTGTTGATCGGAGCTCGGATGATTTATCCAGTTATCATCCCGTATCTACAGACCGCACACGGACTGAGCCTCACGATCGCCGGTCTCCTAGTGACTACTCTTTGGCTCTTTTATTCGTTCGGTCAGCTACCGGGTGGGTTGCTTGCGGATACCTTTGACGAGCGGGCGCTCATGGCCGTAAGTATACTAATCGTCGCGGCGGCGCTAGCGCTCGTCGTTAGCGCACCGAACGCGTTGATCTTGTTCGTCGGAACGGCGATATGGGGGTTGGCTACGTCGCTGTACTCTATCGCCAGGGTAACGTATCTCTCGAACCTCTACCCTGACCGACTCGGAAGTGCTCTCGGTGTGACAATGGCTTCAGCAGACCTCGGACAAACGATAATCCCACCGGTTGCAACCATCCTTGCTGTTGGAATCGTCTGGCAAGCGGGTATAGGTTTCATGATACCACTTCTAATTTTATCGGGAATAATCATTCTCGTTACTGTTCCTACAAATGGAAAGAAGAGAGGTTCCTTAGACACCCAATCGTTACGTGATACGCTGGAGGTGTTTACGGAGTTACGTTCCCCTGCGATGAGGAACGTGATTTTAGTTATGTTTCTTTATTTTTTCGTCTGGCAATCGTTCACGGCTTTCTACCCGACGTATTTAATATCGATAAAAGGAATTTCACCATCGGTCGCGAGTGTCTTATTCGGATTCTTTTTCGCCGTCGGTGTGCTTGTAAAGCCGATTGCAGGGATGGCGTACGACCGCATCGGGGTGCGTATTTCGCTTATCTGCATTCTTCTCCCTCCGACGGTCGGATTCTTTTTCCTCCCAATAGTCAATACCGTGTGGATTCTATTCGTAATCACTGCTCTAATAAGCGTAATGCTTGGGTCGGGCGTTATCACGCAAACGTACTTGACCGACTCCTTTGCGGACGAAGTACAGGGGACCGGACTCGGTGGAGTAAAATCGTTTACGGTAACTTTCGCCGCCGGCGGGCCTGTCCTTTTCGGCATAATTGCTGATAATGGATATTTGGTCGAGGGATACGGAATGTTAGCGGTGCTCCTCATGATAGTGATTCTATTCACTTTACGAATGGAAAGCGTAAGTTAGTATTCAAAATATCGACACTACACATACTGACGAACTATGCTCTTCAGAAGCAAATTGTTGGTCGGAGAGAGCTGATACTGAGAAGCGGAGCGGGAAAGGGTGACGCGTGAGCGTCACCCGACTATGTTCCCATTCAAACTGTTTTGCTCGGAGGCGAGTGTCGCAATGGCCTCCAGTGTCCGCGCTACCGGTCTGAATCGGTGATCAAGTACGGCAGCTACCGAGAGTATCAGCGGTATCGCTGTAAGGATTATGGACGCACGTCCAACGCCACGACCGGCACGACCTTCGCGCACGCGAAGATCGGCCTCGATAAGCTGGTGTTCGCGTTTTACTCGTTGCTCCGGTTCAACACGAGTATCCACCAGTTAGACGCTGAACTTGACGTCTCTTACCGGTCACTTCACCGGCGCGTCGAGCAGTTCGCCAGAACGCTCGATGCGCCTTCTCTCGATCTCGTTGCCCCGGTCGAAATCGACGAAGTCTACGTCACCGCAGGGCTAAAAGGCCGCGAGCGGGACCATAATAACTAAGAAAACTTTTGAAAGTCAAGGAACTTCCGGCACCACTTCTTTGCGAAGGTGATGCGTTCTGTGATTTGTTCGAACGTATCCTGAACGAGGTCTTTAAATCCGTCTTCATTGTCAACAATGATCGGACACATCGTCCACTTGAGATCGCCCCAAACCTTCTCGATTGGATTGAGATGCGGTGAGCTTGATGGAAGAAAGATCAGGTCAATCCCGAGTTGATGGGTACGCTTGCGCGTGTACTTACAAACACGAGAGCCATGCTTGTCCAAGACGAGCAGAATCCGTTCTTTCTCCTCGGTTTCTTTGAACGTGACCAGACTCTCACCTCTGAGTGCGTAGAACCCGACAGTGGAATCTTCTGTCTTGACTAGCGGTCGTTCGACATGAGGATCGTCAACGTACCAAACCCGACGCGAATTATCGTATGGTTGTGGTTTCGACGCATCAAAGAAGCCGAGGACGGTGCCGCCATCGGTGCAGACATCATCGTCAACGACCCAGCCGTCATCAGTTTCACCCTCGCGTTTGTTGTGTGTCTGGTCGTCCTCGTCGAGCGCGTCGTCGACGCGCTCTTCAAGGATTTCGTCTGGGTTTCCGGCTGATGTGGACGCTTTGGCCGTGGTTTTGCGTACGAGAGCCCGAGATTCCGAAGGAAGGTACCGAGATAATTCGGACTGTACTCGACGCCGAATTCTTCCTGAAGGAGATGCTGAATCTCCTGTGACTCCCAGGGCTGGTCTTCACGAAGCATCTCAACGAGTTTTTCTTGTTGGTCTTCGTCGAGTTCGGGGATCTACCGCCCCCGAAACTCGGCATGAGTTCTTCGAAGCCACCCTCATTCCAGTCTTCTGCCCAGCGTGTCCCGGTGGCTGGCGATCGGCCCTCTCGATCGGCAGCCTCTGGAATCGTATCACCCTGATAGAGATTCTTGACAAACCCGATTCGTCGAATATGGTGCTTGTCTTCGGCTTCTCGCAGTATTTCAACAATCTCTTCCTCAGGTAGGTGACGCTTGATCTCCGTTCGGCGTGATCCCATTACCCAAGTCAAGCTCTACTTGCAAAAGTATTCATACTCATTACGGGCAGTTGGGCTTGGCCTCATGATGGCTTCCTTGGCATCTTGCCTACTCAGTGCCACGCGCTTCTGAATGCGCTGTCTAGTTGTCAGCCGTTGCCCCCCATTCGTTCATCCATGCGTGGGGACTTAGCAGGCTTTCATCCCATCAGTGCCGGAATATATCCACCATTTTTTAAGCCAATTATTCGACGCCGAAGCCTATGCGACGAACGAGTACTTCCTTCGAAAGAGCCCTTACCGCAACTTGAAGAGCGAAAACCCATTTAGCGAGTAAACAACATCGATGGTAATTCACTTCGACAGTAGGCCTGTCCTGAAGAGACAGGTCATACAATCCAGTACCTTTCCCACCCAAAAGGTTATAAATACCTGTGGTGGCAGTAAAATTGCTATGCACGTGGAATTCGAGCACCTCTCCGTCGAAAAAGAAGGAAAGATTGCCAGAATCATGCTTGATCGACCGGAGCGACTCAACGCGGTCCATCATCCAATCACTCGTGATTTAGATGCGGTGTCACAGCTACTCGAGGATGACCGGGATGTTCGATTAATTACAATCCAGGGTGCTGGACGGGCATTTTGTTCCGGCATCGATCTCAAGGAGCTTGCGAAGGGTGAGATAGACGAACGGTTCTTCCCAACCTGGGAGAGAGCGCTCCGCCGGTTCGAGACGATGGACAAACTGGTGATTTGTCTCATCGACGGCTACGCCATCGGAGGCGGATTACAGATTGCCTTAGTCTCCGATATTCGTGTCTGTACCCGTTCGGCAGAATTAGGCCTGACAGCCATCGAAGAAAGCATTCTGCCCGGTCTCGGAACGTGGCGACTGCCACAGTATGTGGGGATGGGGCGTGCAAAGAAGATGAACATCCTCGGAAATTACGTTGACGGAGAAGAAGCGAAACGGATCGGACTCGTCGATCACTTGGTTACTGAAGAGGAGAAACAGCAGGCCTTCGAAGAAATTATCGAAGACTACATGATGGTTAATTCAAAGGGTGCCAGATTAACCAAACAAGCGACTGTCGAGTCGTTCGATAGAAACTTCGAGGGGTTTCTCGATCGCTATTTGGAACTCCAAGCGGAGGCGATGGATGACGACGATTTCGAGGAAGCGATGGCCGCTATTCGGGAAGACCGTGACCCGGAGTGGGCGTGACTTTTCCCAGACCCGCTTGAGAGGAGTTAGGAAGACTGAGTTTGCCGGCTCGAGAAGGAGGGACCATCTTTGTACGACCGATAATCGACAGTTGTGATTTGTCAAATTGCATATGTGATTGTGTAATCCTCTTGCACTGGTCAATCCTGCACTCCCGTCCTTGTTTTGGCGTTCATCGTCCCTCTTGTGATCACGTCTACCGTTCGGAACAAGCGATATACCCTAGCGGTGCGTCGTCTGGTCAGTGGCGACACTGTCAGTGATGTCCTCGCAGAGTTCCTTGGACGACTCGAAAACCTCGAGTTCGATACCGAGCACAACTGCGTCGTCGGCAAACTGACCGCTCGAATCTGTCGCCCGAGATCGTTCGAGGAACTCTGCGTTCACCTGCTCGTGACAACGGGTTACAGCGGCCTCCGGTTCTTCAACGTTGATTACAACGGAGAAGAAAATTTGGGTCCGTAGAACAGTTCAATCGCGCGCCGTTCGGACCAGCAACTGCAGGGTTCGAGTACTTATCGCTAACTGGTGAGAGAACGGTCGTAATCGAACTGTGCAGCCGCCGAATCGGACGAGCCGTTCCGACAATCTCGACCAAATGTGCCCATCCCGTTCCCCTCGTTTCGATGGTCGTAACGATCGCGACCGTCGGCCGAACGGTGAACGATCCGTGGGATAATTGTGTTCGGTGCCGCCTACGCTGAATCACCCGCACCCAAAAATCACTGATGAGGAAGATAACTCGTCGCAAGTTCCTCTGTGGACTTTCGCTTTCGGCAGGAGTAGGGTCCCTTTCTTTCGCAGCGAGAGAGGGACTCCTCTCGACGTCGGACCCGGACTCGAACTCGAGTTCTACGGCTCGAGGGGGCGAGTTCGATCCGTCAGGCGACGGCTTCGGCTTCGACAATTACTCGACGCCGCCCGCGCCGCCAGAGCCGACTACACTCCTCTCTGCGCGCGACATTCAGGAATACCTGACCGCGTTGGGGGGATCCGTCGTGCAAAACCGCATGGCGGTAGAGCCGGGTCGCGGGTTCGAGCAACCGGCTCGAGCGATCGCCGACGAACTCTACGCGAACGCTAACCGGTTGTTCGGAACACGAGGATACTGCTTCGGGATTGCGATGGCGTCGCAGTGGTACTTCGAAGAGCCATCGGCCGTCCCCGTCGAGCACGACTCGATAAGCGAGATCACCGACGTGAACGAGCCACTCGGCGAGTCCAGTTCGCCCGTGAGAGCGGACATCGAGCGTTTCCACCGAAGCCAGTTTCTGCACCCCGAAGCCTGGAGCGAACGGTGGGTGCTCCTTCGACCGGCGTTAATCGACTACCGGTCACAGGCACGCGAGATTCGCGCGGCGATCGACGCGTTCGGTTCCGCGGGGGTGACGGTGAGCGGAAGCGAGGTCCTCGACGGTCATTACGTTCTCCTCTACGACTACGAAGCGAGCGAGAACAGCGTAATGTTCACCGCGTACGATCCGAACGACGACGCTGACGAGCACGCCGAACTGGACGATCCACACGCGATTGGGGTCGATACGACCAGCGGAGAACCGCTTATGGGGACGTACGAGGGGGAGTATGATCGGTTTCTCTTCAGCGAAATCGATCGATCCATTCGGCTGGCAGTCGAACCGAACCGCGTTTGAAACTGAGTCAACTCTGTCGGAGCGTCTCCGACGCCAGTGTGAGACATTCACTACGGATCGACGCAGTTTCCCTCTGGACGGCTCTTTTCCTCTACTACGTTTTCCCGCGTTGCTTCGAATACCGCTCACCACAGTCTATTTATCCCCCGTTGAGATCATAGCAGATCATACGAGGGTGTCATAGAACGATTCACATGCCGTTCCTTTCAAGCTATTTGAGCTGAACTATCTGTTCACTACGGATGCAGACCGAACTTTTGCTCTGCGGGCGCGACTCCGTCGCGCCCTCGGCAAAACTTCGATGAAAAGCACTCCTCCCTCCCCTACGGGTCGGTCGTCGGCCCGCTCGCTCACTGTGTTCGCTCGCGGTGAGTGCACACTGCTTGTCCTGTACTTGTCGTTCGTCGCGTAGTCGTGAAGAAGGCATGCGAACTGTTCTATGACGCCCTCGATCATGCCACTACCACCACCTTCGTATTGTGATATTGTAACTATATTGCTATACGAATGGGTCAAGTATATTTTTGCTATCAACAGTTTTAAACAGTATATGTGACTAGATACTACTACTATCACAGGTATATTGGTGAAAAAAGACCCTTCTGAGAGATTTCTTTGTGGTTTCGCTATTTGATTCCCCAAGTTTTCAAACCTGATGAATAAATTAGTTCGGCAGCGCGGTCAATCCGGACAGAATAGTTTATACGCGAGATTCGGGATAGCTGTTCCGTAATTCGTCGGTCCAAAACCCTTCAATCGGGAATGGAGTATTGGTGCAATAATTCAATACAATATCGAATAGTGAGAACACATAATTTAATAAACAATATTGGGAGAGCCTTAAACCAAGATAGATAACTCTGCGTGGTCTTTGTTTTCCGAATCATTTTTGCACGATCGGGTTACTTCGACTCCGGATTCGGTTGTTCTACATCGGCGGTCAGATTCGTGAGAAGCCGTTCCAGTTCACTTCGACGATTGCTAGTGCCGAGCCAGTTCTTTACGAACGAGAACGTGCCTCCAAACGTGAACGTCGACCTAACCGTAACTCGAGTCCGGTCTCGACCCTGAAACGTGATTTCCGTACGCATTTCCTCGAACGGTCCACTCTCTCCGACCTGCGTGTACCGATAGCCGTCCTCGAGTTTCGTGAATGCTAGGGTCAGTTCAATGGTGTCCCCAGCGAGGGTTAGTACTGTCTTCGAATCCGATTCGTCTACCGATTGGATGGTGTACGTGTTGGCGTATTCGACGATCGACCTTGGCGAGAGCTCTCGTTCGACCCGTTCGGGGGGAACATCGAGTTCGGTAGAGAGTTCAACCGTTTTCATTGAGCGGAGATTTGACTGCTACGGTAATATAGCTAGTACTTAGCAACTGCGATCGTGTGTTAATTATTTTCTCACGGAGATCGGTAACACGCTCGCCGTGAACCGGTCTGCCAGCGATAATAGACGGTATCGAGACGAATTCGTGTTTTTGCTAGCTTCGTCTGCCGATCACGGTCGAGTCCTGGCCGACTCGACTCGCTCTTTTCGGTTGGAACGACCGAGTTACACTCTAACCCAACACCCTCGTTCGAGGAGGCCACAGAGGCCCGGACGAGCGACACATTCGGGGATCGGAACGGCAATAATAGAGACAATGTCGTGAGAAGTACATTCTTCGGAAACGGGTCACATTTTGAGTTGTACTGACGAATGATTCGGCTATTTATACTGATCCGTTCCGGGAGCTATCCAGTAACCGGAATGATTATATAATGCATTATCACAATACCGTGATTTTATTATGTATTATAATGTATGATGGTGCGGGATGGTCGCACTACCCAAGAAAAGAACGAATTTGCCGGATTCGCGTACTGTAGCTGTCATAACCGAATTAACGAGAGATCGTGACCGGGTGAATCGCGGATGGTGGTAGATGTTATCGCCGCGTCCTTACCGCTCGTAATCGTTGCAGTACTGATTATCGGGTTTTTGTGGCCGGCGACGCGAGCGATGCCGATCGCCTGGATAGCTGCACTGATCATCGGGTACATCATGTGGAACAATCCGCCGGAGTATCTCGCCGCGGCGTCGATCGTGGGAGTGATGACTGCTCTCGAGATCCTCTGGATCGTCTTCGGGGCGCTCGTCCTGCTCTATACGTTGATGCAAGTGGGTGCCTTCGATCGGATCAACAGGGGGTTTACCACCATTTCGGACGATAGGCGCGTACAGATCGTCCTCCTCGGCTTTCTGCTCGCGACGTTTATCGAAGGTGCAGCAGGGTTCGGTACACCAGCAGCAGTCGTTGCTCCGCTGTTGCTCGCCCTCGGATTCCCGGCGCTTGCAGCCGTGCTCGCCGCACTGATCGGTCACATCATCGCCGTGACCTACGGTGCGGTCGGGACGCCGATAATCGTCGGTATTCAGGATCCGCTCGCGAGCGTCACGTTCACGGAAGAGGCCATACAATCCGAGGGAATGAGCGTTTCCGAGTACTCCGTTGAAGTTGCTGCCTGGGCCGCAACCTACCACGCGTTGGTCGGTTTCGTCATGCCGCTGTTCGCGGTGGCAATGGTCGCCTACTTCTTCAGCCCGAAGGGGGAGCGGTCGATCAAGCCGGCCCTGGCGGTCTGGCCGCTATGTCTGTTTGCCGGCATTTCGTTTGCGATTCCGTACTGGCTTTCGGCGTGGTTTCTCACCGCGGAGTTCCCATCGTTGATCGGCGCGATGGTCGGTTCCGCTATCGTCGTTCCGGCGCTCAAAGCAGGGTACTTCCTTCCCGACGACACGTGGGATTTCCCGCCGCGCGAAGAGTGGCCCGACCACTGGGTCGGAACGATCGAGCCAGGGACCAACGGCGGCAACGGCCCAGGAGCGACCGACGGTGAACAGTCGATGTCGCTGTTCAAGGCGTGGTCACCGTACCTTTTCCTCGTCTTGTTGCTCGTGGTCACCCGCGTTATCGAGCCGATTTCGGAGTTCCTCACCAGTTCGTTGTTCGTTCTCGAGTGGTCGAACATCCTGGGGACGCCACACGGGGCCGGTATCGAATGGGGCTTTGCTCCGGGAATGTGGTTGCTCGTGAGTGCGATCATCGCCATACCGTTATTTAGTATGAACGGTGGCGAAGTGAAAGACGCGTGGTACGAAGCTGGAGAAAAGATCATTTCACCACTGATAGCACTCGTGTTCGTTATCGCGATGGTTCAAGTGATGCTCCTTTCGGGCGAAGCGCCTAACGCTCCGGATGTCGGTAGTATGATCGAAGTGCTCGCCGTTGCGACCGCGAACCTGTTCGGTCCGGTCTATCCGGCGATCGCGCCATTGATCGGTGCGCTCGCAGCGGCGATGACGGGATCGAACACCACGTCGAACATTACCTTCGGCGCGTTCCAATTCGAGGCAGCATCGGAACTCGGGCTGCCGACGCAGATCATCGTCGGTGCACAGGCGGTCGGTGGTGCGATCGGCAACTTGGTTGCAATCCACAACATCATCGCAGCACTCGCAACCGTCGGCCTCGTCGGTGAAGAAGGGCGTATCATGCGTCTGAACTTGATTCCGCTCGTCTATTACGCTGTATTCGTCGGCTTCTGGGTGATGCTCTTCGTCTACGTGATGCCCGACGTGTATCCGGAGGTGTTCGACGTCTTCTAACAACGCGACCCGTCTCGAGCCTTCCTGTGATGAATTTGAAGGGTGAGAAAGATGGTCTCGCTCGAGAACTTTACTTGTCGGCTCCACGATGAAAACACACCCAGCTCGCACATATCGATTTTCCGAGCGGTATAGGAGAACGTCCCAGGGTGGAATCCGATAGGCAGGGGCGACAAGCCACTCAGTAGACACCAAACCAGTAGATAATGATGGAATGCAGACATCGCTCTTGATTTGAGTCTCCTAGTGGTGTCGCAGTACGAACTACAAACAGGGCGAAAATCCAGGCCGAACGAAGGTCGTGGTATGAGATGAATTGTATAATACCCTCGTTGGTTAGTAAAACCAGCTCCGTACGCTATCTGATGCCCGACGATCAACTTCCTCGATAGGTTGTGTATCCCCCCGGCGACAGGAGAAGGGGGACGTGGTACTGTTCGTCAACGTCATCAATGACGAACCGAACAGGAACCGTCTCTAAGAACGACGATTCCGACTGCGCTTTTCGATAGTAGGCCCCGACGTCGAACAGGAGTTGGTACGTACCGGTTTCCATCTCGTCTTCAGTCAACAGTGGCTCATCGAGCCGCCCATCGTGGTTTGTTGTTCCCTGGATAATCGTTTCTGCAGCGCCCGAATCATCGATTCGCTGGAGCACCACGTCGACACCGGATGCGGGACCTTCACGGCTGGTATCAAGAACGTGTGTAGTCAGTTCTGAGGTCATTGTTCCTCCAAGTCACTGCGGTCCATAGAAAACTGTTGATAGCCGGTTGGCCGGGGCGGTTCTCTGAATACCTTCGCGTCTCCTTCGAGGTCATCACGCACCTCAATCCACGTTCGATTGTTCGCTTCGAAGCTGACGTCCTTGAGCTCCGGATATCGTTCCAAGACTCGGAGACCAATCTGATAGAGTAGATCTTGGATTGAGTTCGAATCGACCTCGTGGAACACTACTTGGGCGATATCACGGACCTGTTCAGCCGGAACATATCGTCGCGGTTCTTCTCCCAGTGCATCCGCTGACTCGCCGTAGGTCCAGAAGATATCGAGAGAGATATAGAGTGCGCGGTCCTCCCGCTCTGGGAGCGTCGTATACTCATCTTGGACGTAGCCCGTGAACGAGTTTTCTTTCACTTTGATGAGTTCGATCCCCGTAACGCCGCTTGTCTGCTCTTTGAACTCAATGGAGCCATCGTCCCGTTCAAGGTATACTTCTCCGAACGCCGATTCGTCATCGGAGACCCGGAAAACGAGGTCACTTGGCTCAAACCCATCATCTCCGGGAACGGGCCGCTCGTCGAACGGATACTCAGTCGCCGACATTTTCACCGCCTCCACGTGCGAGTACGTCTCCAGAAATTCGTTCCCGACGAAGTGGAGAAATCCCTCCGCTGTCGCCCCCTCGTACTCCCCCGCCTGATGAAGAACGAAGTTCTTCATCGAGTCCGTCGCCACTACCTTGGTGTTGTCCCCCTCGCTAAAGGACGGTAAAAATTCCTCACCCTCGAACTGTACGCGGACTTCCAGTCCAAAGAGGATGTTATCTCGCCCGTCGAAAGACGATTCCGGAATAGTACGAACGCCTTCGAGTGGATTGGCGTAGGTCCGGTAGACTGCGATCTTTTCTTTCCCGTAGTTCATTATTCGTCGATCAGTACTCCGCACGTCGGTATCGATTTCGTTGCTGTGGCTCATGTGTGGTAAGTTGGGTATCTCAGTATCTCGACGTTCGTCAGCATGTTCGGGGAGTTAGTTATTCTCGAGTGCGTTGGTCCTCATCTGTCGCTACTAGCTCTTCGAGTCGAAGTTTCGCGATGTCGTCGACTTCGTCTAAGGCGGTCTGGAATTCCTCGGACTTAGTACGATCAATCCGTTCTTCCATGGCGTTTTGGATCGTCTCAACTGACTCCTCTCGCACCGACATGAGAAACGGGAAGCCAAACGTATCCCGGTACGTCGTATTCAGTTGCTGGAACGTTTTGTACTGTTCAGCGCTTAATTGATCGAGTCCGGCAGACGCTTGTTCTTCCTCCGACTCATCGGTCATTTCAATATTTTTACCGAGGTCGGGATGGGCTCGTAAGAGGTCTAGTTGTTTCTTCTGTGACGCGTTCCGGACGGCATCCGCCATGGTCTGGCGTACGTCTTCGGGAGAAGAAAACGGTCGTTCCGACCACGTTCGCTCAGCTACCCATGGTGATTCCTCGTATATGCCACCGAGAATATCAACGAACCGCTCTTTGTCAGCTTGGTTGAGATCCTCAACCGTGAGTCTCGTCATCCCATCTCAATTATATACTACTCTTCACTTAAAACTTTCTTCGAACAATATCCGTCGAAAGCGACGGAGGTAGCTCTCCGTTCTACGAGCGACCCTCAAAACAGTATCAGTCCCGGCACCCTGTGCCGACATATCCTACTCGATTCGAACATACGGATTGCTCCCCACACAGCGATTAGCCAAGGTTTTGAAAGCATGGAGGATCCGTTCTCCCGATACCTTCAAAAGAGGTCGTGTTTTACCATACCATAGCGAGACAGATGGATCAGCACCTCTACCAATACGTCGACGAGGACAGACTTCGGGAAGACATCATGCAGACCGCCGAATTCGGGTCCGTTCCCGTCGAAGAAGGTAACTGCCGAACGGTTTTAACCGGAACAGAAGCTAACAAACGGGCTCGAGAATATTTCGTAAAGAAACTCGATGAACGAGGGCTCGACGTTTCCATTGACGCCGTTGGCAACATCGCTGGTCGGTGGGTCCCTGGGAACGCCGACCCAACCGCTCGTTCAGTTGCAACCGGCAGCCATCTCGATTCGGTCATTGACGGAGGGCAATTTGACGGCGTACTAGGTGTGTACGCTGGTCTCGAAGCGATTCGTGCCATGCAGGACGCTCCACGTTCTCCTGATCTCCCTCTCGAAGTCGTCGCGTTCACCGAAGAAGAGGGTGGTCGATTTTCTGATGGCGTACTCGGCTCTTCAGTGGCAATTGGCGCCTCCAGCGTCGCAGACGCACTCGCAACGACCGATGAGACTGGTGTGACGTTGGGCGAAGCGCTAGAGGAAATTGACTTTAAAGGCGAAGAGCGCCTGGACGCAACCGCGTGGAATTCGTGGCTCGAGCTCCACGTCGAACAAGGCACTCGACTGGAGGAGGCTTCCGTTTCTGCTGGCATAGTAACGCATATCACCGGTACCATCCGCTGTCATATCGATATTCTCGGCGAAGCGGATCACGCCGGAGCTACTTCGATGGAATCTCGTGTCGATGCGTTGACTGCAGCAAGCGAACTGGCGCTCGAGATCGAGTCGGTAACGAACGAAATCGTCGAGACACACAGCGAGACTGCTGTTGGGACTGTCGGTCAGTTCGACGTTGAACCAGGCTCGATCAACGTTATCCCCGGTTCCGTACATCTCGGGGTTGACATTCGTGATATCGAATACGAATCGATGGAGCGGATCGTCTCGAGCATTCGTCACTGCTTAGCCCGGTTAGAGGACGAACGCGCCGTCGAGACGACGTTCAGCCGCCCGTACGATATCGAGCCCATCTCGATGAGCGAACGCTGTATTGCAACACTTCACAGCGCAGCCACACGAGCAGGAATCAGTACCATAGAACTGCACTCCGGTGCAGGCCACGATACGATGCACATCGCGAAAGCAACAGATGCAGGACTCGTTTTTGCCCCCTCGGAAGGCGGATATTCCCACAGCGCAGCGGAATGGACCGACTGGAGTGACTGTGCCACTTCGACGCGGTTGCTTACTGGAGCGCTCTACGAGCTGGCTACAGAATGAGACTGAGAGGGCAAAGCCGCACGAATACCGGTGGAGATCTCTTCGTTGGTCTACTTCTCCAGACGAACTGTGACATCCTTCATCCCGGTTCGGAGTGTTTCTCGTTCCATTTCACGGAGTTCTTCGCGCTCTGCATCCAGCGTCGCAACATGGTTGCCGGCGAGTTCGCCTGCTGGACTCTTGAAGCAAGTCGAACCGCACGGGACGAGGATTTCCTGTTCGTTCCTGTATCCCGGGTACAGTAGGATGTCTCCGTAGGAGGGATACACCGTATGGTTCTCTCGTGGAATCTCCGGAAGTTCGATCTCGTCAATATTGATCCACGTCGCATGCCCGCTCCATCGGACGTGCATCAACTCTGACTCGAGGGGAAGGAATTCCCGCATCGCAGCAACTGATTCAGGTGCTTCGTCCTCGTGCAGTTCCGCCGTAAACGTTCGCTCTTCAATTTCAAATTCTAGTGAACTCATAGTTGTTGATTGTGTGTCCGTCTCATACTGTCACACCATCGCAATTATTTCTTTCGAATCCACGACCGCGAACCGCAACGGTCAACGGGTGTGACATCGCTAGATGGTCCCTAAATGCAGCATCGAAAGAACGGTGCGACCCCAATCTAGATGTAGCTGCTGATCGGGGTCGTCTAACTAGTGTTCCAAGTGGGTCGCTTCCGGCGAACGAACTCCCCGCAGCCTGGCTTGCCGACGATTTCGCCTTCACTCGCGACGAGCTCTCCCCTGAGATACGTGCGCTTTACGTTCCCAGTCACTTCACGACCTTCGTAGATCGTGTAGTCGGCGACTGAAGCGTTGTCTCGAGCCGAGATCGTGTATTTCTCATCAGGATCGAATAACACGATATCCGCGTCGGTTCCTGGTTCGAGCGTCCCTTTTTTCGGAAGTCCGAACGTCTGGGCCGGATTCGTACACAGCAGACGAACGAGGAACGGATACGAGAACCCCCGCTTGTTCACTGCTTCGTCGTGAAACACCGGTAGACTCGTTTGGAGGCCATTTGCACCGAACGGATCTTCCCACCACTCGCTCGCTTCTTTCCGTTCGCGAGTTTGCGCCACGTGATCAGTCGAAACAACGCTCAATGTCCCATCGCGAAGGTATTCAAACATCGCGTCGTTGTCGTCGCTGCTCCGAAGCGGCGGTGCAATCTTCGGAAGGGGTCCTAACTCCTCGTACCTATCCTTTGTGAGGGTCGTATAGTGCGTGCAGGTTTCAGCGCGAATGAGGCTCCCATCGCGTTGATGTCGCTCGAGCGCTTGTGCTGCCTTCCGGCACGAAGTGTGGATTCCGTAGTATTTGGTTCCGGTCTCCCGTGCGAGTCTGGCGATATCGTCCGCTGCCATAGCTTCCGCATAATCCGGTCGAGCGACGGGAAGCCACGTTGGCTCGTCTCGGTTTGTGGCTCGGAGTTCGGCGGTCAACGATTCACAGACGCTGTGGTCCTCTGTGTGTGCGACACCGACTGCATCAACTTCTCCGAGTTCTTCGAGAACGTCGTGAATGAATCCGTTCGAAAGGCCGAATTCGTACGTGGTATACATTTTGAAAGAAGTTATGCCTGAATCGACGAGACCCGCCAATTCGTCGAAGACAGCCGGATCCTCGCGGAGGATTCCACCGTGTAACCCGAAGTCGACAAGCGCTTTTCCGCCCTTTTCGCGCTTGCGCGTGACACCTTCCTGTAACGTTTTTTCTTCTTCCCAGGGACTCTCTTCGCTGACGTACGACTGCCACGCGAAATCTATGACCGTCGTGACGCCGCCCAACGCGGCGGCACTCGTAGCAGTCTCGTACGTGTCGAGCGAAACGTGATCATCGATATGCACGTGCGGGTCGACCACACCGGGCATCACCAAAAGTCCCGCAGCGTCGATAGTTTCGTCGGGTTCTGGCAGGCAGTGTTGATCGCCGATTGCCACGATAGTTCCATCATCTATCGCCAAATCGCTGGTAAAGGTATTCTGACTGGTGACCAGTGTCCCTCCCTGAATTACCGTGTCAATGGTCATAACCTGCCTTTCTGTACACGAGTATATAATTGATTGCACTGTTTGAACAGTTCCGTCCGGATCAACGGCAGTGTTGTAAGCAAGCATCGAAAAGCAAGCACCGAATAGCACGTTCGTATATGTTGAACGGCAGCAGAATATTGAAGAGGGCTTCTCGCACATACTGTGGTATGCCAACTGACGACACGACATCCGATCCACGCACACTGACCACTGTGCTCAACGCGATCGATATCGTACGGGGCCTGATGCAGTTAGACGGAGCAGGTGTCACAGAACTCGCCGACCATCTCGATGAGTCAAAGAGTACGACGTATACCTACCTCAAATCACTCGAAAAGGGAGGTCTCGTTAGAAAGGACGGGAAGGACTATCGGTTATCGTACGATATGCTGATCTTCGGGGAGTATGTTCGAAGTCAAAGCCTTCTCTACACGATAGGCAAAAGCGAGATAGATAGCTTGGCTGCGAAAACGGGGCAGTACGCACATTTGGTGGTCGAAGAGAACGGTCGTGGACACAATTTGTATAAATCGAAAGGAGAACAGGCAGTTGGGGACGACTATCAGATGGCCAAATTTCAGCAACGAGACTATCTGCATATCACCGCTTCAGGAAAAGCGATCCTCGCATATCTTCCACGAGAGCGGGTCGAAGCAATCACCGACCACCATGGCCTCCCCGCTCGCACCGAACAAACGATAACCTGCACGGATCGGTTATTCGAAGAGATAGCGGACATCCGTGAGCAAGGGTATTCACACAATAACGAAGAAGAGATAGAGGGATTTCGAGCTATCGGCGCGCCGATTAGATCTCGTGATGGAGCCGTACTCGGATCGTTGAGCGTCTCCGGTCCCAAAAGCATGTTTGAGGAGGACTCGGCGTACCAGAAAATCGTGGACCTCGTAACGAAGACAGCGAACGTTATCGAAGTGAACGTCAATATGCATAGACGGAGTTCCGAAATAATCAACGAAGACACTTGCTAGTCAGTTACCGTTATCTTCCCACCCACGGAATACGTAGTTCCCACAAGTAATTTTCCAGTGGTAGCAATGCTCTCGTACATTACGAGCAGTCTCTCCGAACTGGACAACTGTTCTTTTCCCCCATTTAGATTACGAACATACATATGTAAAAATTGGCCTCGTTAGCCCCAAGAACTGATTAGTTGTTTTATATTAATACAACGTAAACACCTAGTTTGTATATGTTGAACACCCGGGTGAGATGAGGGGTAAAATTCGACGTTAGTCCGCCGATTCCCACCAGTAGTGTTCGATTAGCAACCAATGAAAAGGTTTAACACATTGCATGGGGATTATTTGTTGAAGAATGTCCAACGAAAATGAAGGTGAAATAGAGTTAGCGTACAGCCTCGACGAAAAACCGCCGTTACCAACATCAATTCTCCTTGCACTGCAACATGTGTCCGTCATGATCGTCCCCTCGACGGCAGTTGCGTTCATCGTTGCGGGAGCCGTAGGATTGGGCGCTGCCGATACAACGTATTTGGTTCAAATGGTGATTCTATTTGCCGGGATAGCGACCATCGTTCAGGCGTACACTATCGGTCCGGTTGGTGCAAAACTCCCCATCGTCATGGGTACCAGTTTTGCCTTTGTCGGGGCGATGAGTTCTATCGGAGCAAGTTCTGGTCTTGATACTGTCTTTGGGTCGATTGTCATTGCAGCAGTTGTGGTCCCCTTTTTGCTTGGTTGGCAGTTTAAGCGACTCAAGTCGTTTTTTCCACCGCTCGTTACGGGCCTCATCGTGATTATCATCGGGCTGTACCTCATCCCAGTCGGAATGGAATACTCCGCAGGCGGAGCTGGAGCAGACAATTTCGGCTCAGTTGAGAACTTATCGCTCGCTTTAACCGTTTTGCTCATCGCTGTCTTGTTTAACCTGCTTCTGAAAGGCGTTTGGCGAATGATGAGTATCCTCATCGGCATTAGCGCTGGTTACGTTATCGCGATCGGACTCGGTGTCGTTGACTTCAGCCCAGTCGCGGACGCAGCGTGGTTCGCAGTACCCACGCCCGGCGAGTTCGGATTCAGCTTCGAAGCCGTTCCACTCCTCACGTTCGCGTTTCTATTCCTCGTGTCAGGAATGGAGACAATCGGCGACATGTCCGGTATTACCGCTGCAGAAGGGCGAAATCCAACAAGTGATGAGTTCCGCGGTGGCATTTTCGCCGACGGATTTATTAGCGCGATCGGAGCCGTCTTCGGGTCATTCCCGCAGACTTCGTTCTCCCAAAACGTCGGTATCATCAATTTTACCGGTATCATGAGCCGACACATTGTCGGTATTGGAGGCATCGTTCTCGTCGTTCTTGGTCTCGTCCCGAAAATCGGAGCAATCGTAACGACGATCCCTGATGCTGTCTTCGGCGGCGCGGTATTGGTCATGGTGGGAATGGTGGCTGCGAGCGGTATGCGGTTGCTCTTCTTGAATATCGAGATGAACCGCCGAAACATGGTGATCATCGCTACTGCGCTGGGACTCGGACTAGGAGTCGAAACCGTTCCTGAAGCACTCGCCGGACTTCCCCCCGGCGCACAAACGTTCTTCGGAGAGGCAGTCATCGTCACTGGCCTCATAGCACTCCTCTTGAATACGTTCGTTCCGGGCGACTCCAGTCCCATCTTCGACGCACCCGACACCGTTCCGCCAGTCTCCGAGCCAGTCGACGATGATTAATCTGGCTCGAGGGCGATTTGGCTACCACCGAACCCGATGGTCTGAGGGGAGTCGGATCTGCGAGGTAACAAGAGTGCGTGTAGCATCCGCCATCGGGACGAATACCGCGTCAGCTAGTCGGTATCAAGCTCCGCTCGGATCTTCTCAGCGGTGATTGGAAGGTCGGTTATCCTAACGTCGACGGCGCTGTGAATCGCATTGCTCAGCGCCGGCGGGACACCGTTAACTGGGATCTCGGCGACAGACTTTGCGCCGAATGGCCCCGTTGGCTCGTGTGTCTCGACGAGGATCGACTCGAGAGGAGGCTGGTCCGCTGTCGTCGGCATCCCGTAGTCGCGGAACCCGAGGGTTTCCGGTGTCCCATCGTTCTCGAACGAGAGCCCTGCAGACACCGCGAGCTCGTAACTCATATGCATCGCACCCTCGACCTGTCCCTCCGCGAGGTCCGGATTGATCGCGACGCCACAGTCGACCGCGAACACGAGCCGATTGATCTCGAATTCACCGGTGTGCTCGTCGACGGTCACGTCGGCGAACTGTGCGCCGAACGGCGGCGGTGATTCGTCCGTGCAGTGGCTCGCCTGGCCCATTACCTGCGCACGCATTTTGTCGCCGTAGATCGACTCGTAGCCGATATCCTCTATCGTGACCGAATCTCCCGTCCGTTTGGAGCGGACTGCTCCATCGCGGGCTTCGAGATTCGCTGCTGGCTCATCGAGCATCTGTGAGGCGAACTCGAGTAGTTGCGCTCGCGCATCCTCGGCGGCTTTTTTCACCGCGCTTCCGGTCACATACGTCGTCGAGGACGCGTACGCTCCGTAATCGAACGGCGAGATATCCGTATCCGACGCCTGAACGAGAACGTCTTCGGGCGGGACACCGAGCACTTCCGCAGCGATCTGTGCCATTGCGGTATCCGCACCGGGACCGATATCGACGGCGCCCGTTTGAAGGATGAACGAGCCGTCCTCGTTCATCTTGATATGCGCAGCGCCGAGCTCGTCGCCTGCAACGCCGCTTTTTTGAGCGGTGAGAGCAACACCGCAGGCTCGGTGGAGGTGGTCCTCTTCGGGCTGTTCGACGTCCTCCCAGCCGATTGCGGCCTTCCCGCGTTCGATACAATCGTCGATACCACACGAACGGATTCGACGAACATGCTCACCGTCCGTGGTGACACCCGACGCAGTATCGAGGTCGCCGTTCCCGATGAGGTTCCGCGAGCGAAGGACGATAGGATCAAGCCCTAGTTCGTCGGCTACTTCGTCCATGTGGCCCTCGAGTGCGAAGTGGCCTTGGGGTGCCCCATAGCCGCGGATCGCACCGCCAATTGGGAGATTGGTATGGACGGCTTTCATCTCAAACCGGATATTCGGCGTACGCGTGTACAGTGGCAGCGGTTTCGTCGCGATAGAACTGGTTACAGTTAGCCCGTGTGGACCGTACGCACCTGCGTTCGTAACTGCCGACAGATCGAACGCCTTGATCTCTCCGTCCCGGGTCACGACGCTTCGCATTTGGACGCGAGCAGAGCGTCGGAAGCGCATGGCGTAGAACTGCTCGCGACGCGTCGTCTCCAGTTTCACGGGACGACCCGCGGCTAGCATCAGCGCTACCGTAATGGGTTCGATCAGCATCGACTGTTTGGCTCCGAACCCGGCACCGATTCTCGGTTTCGTTACCCGTACATCTCGGATCGGGACGTCGAACAGATGTGCGAGTTGTCGACGCGTGTGGTAGGGGACCTGCGTACTGGTGACGAGGTGAAAGCGGTTATCCTCGTCGCGACGTGCAATGGTCGTGTGCGGTTCGGGAACGCAGTGGGATTGATACGGTGTTTTCCACTCGGTTTCGGTAACGATCCAGTCGTCCCTGGTCGCTGCCTCCTCGAACGCCGCGTCCACGTCGCCGATCTCGCCTTCGGTGTGGGCTTCGATGTTCCGTTCGTAGTCCGCACCCGGCTGGATGTTTTCCACCTGATCGGGATCGTGGATCTGTGGTGCATCAGGCTCCATCGCCGCTTCTGGATCGAGAACGGCGTCTAGCTCCTCGTACGTGACATCGATCGCTCTGATAGCTTTGTTGGCCGTCTGGGCATCCGTGGCCGCCACAGCAGCGATTGGGTCGCCGACGTAGCGCACCTTTCGCCGGAGAACGCGCAGGTCCCACGGGCTCGGTTCGGGATACGATTGTCCCGCAGACGTATACATCGCGTCAGGAACCTCGTCGGAATCCGGCGTGATGACTGCGTAGACCCCGTCCATTGTGTCGGCGTTACTCGTATCGATCTCGGTTACGTACCCGTGTGCAATATCTGAACGGAGGATCGATGCCTCAGCCAGATCCGGGAAATTTAGCGCGTAATCGGCGGTGTATTTCGCCTCGCCTGTGACGATCTTTCGGGCGTCGGTCTTCTCTTCGCGCTTGGAGATTGCTTGCCGCTCGCCCTTCGATTTGCGATTGTTTGGGCTCTCGTCCCATTCGAGCGGATGTTCGGCTTCGGTGGAGGATAGCTGCTGACGAGTGTCGTCGTCTTGTGGGTCATCGGGCTTACTCATCGTTCTCACCCCTGCTACATTCTCGGCTTGAACACGTTGTTGTCTCGTGAGTCAAGTCGCCACCGTCGGTAACGACGGTCTGCTCGCCACTCATTCGTACAGCGGCGTCCTGCACAGCATCGATGATCTTCTCATAGCCGGTGCACCGACAAAGGTTGCCTGCGAGCCCCTCGCGGATCTCGGCTTCGGTCGGATCGGGGTTGTTCGCGAGCAGGCTTCGTGACTGCATGATCATCCCCGGGATACAGAAGCCACACTGGAGTGCGGCGTTGTCGACGAAAGCCGCTTGAATGGGATGGAGGTCATCCTGGGTACCGAGTCCCTCGATCGTCTCGATCTCCGTCCCGTCTATTGTCGCGACTGGTTTGATACAGGAGCGTTCGGGTTCGCCATCAACAGTCACAGTACAGAACCCGCAGTTTCCCGTGTCACAGCCGCGTTTTGCCCCGGTGTAGCCGTTGCGTCGAAGAACATCGAGAAGCGAATCCGAGCGTTCAGCTTCGAACGTTCGTTCAGTCCCATTCAGAGTAATGTCTAGTTCCATGGGCATGGTATGACAATGACCAACGATACCCATATATGTGCCGGTCAAATAGCCAACCTATACAAACGGCGGCAGATTCATAGAGTACCACCACATCCGAGGGCTTCAGGCGAATTGAGCAAGCCCTCGCAGTAACTCTCAATTTGCGGTCGCAACAGCCGTCGTTGTCGACGAAACAGCGTGCCGACGACCCGATGCCAAAACGATGATTGTATTTGACGGAACGTCAAACGTCGGGATCACTGCCGGTTGTCTCCACGATCCATCACAGGCAAATGAAACCGACGTTCTCGAGTTCCACCGTGAGGACGACACCGAGATCAAACTCGGTGTCACCGCCCTCGAGTTGTCTTGACTACACGGTATTAGAAATGATTACTCACCGCTGGTCTGAAAGGTTGATTAAGCGCGATATCGATTTCTGTTGATGACTCGGCAAGTAGTCGGAGAACCGGTTGCGAGAGCTGCTTGCAACTGTCGCCACAACTCTTTGACCGGATTCGGTTCTGGAGAAGTTACCGATAACGCGACGGACTCGAGATCGTCACTGGCCGCTGGATCCGTGACAGCCGACCCCTGAAAGTACGCGGCTCGCCGTCCAGAATCGCGATCAAGTCATCTTCGAATTCGGTGCACAATTCGAGAATGAAATGGGCCGAGTAATCGGCGGTAGCGTACTCTTCGAATCAAGCGAAAAACGATCACTGAGGATGGTGATTGCATCCAAGGGTACGTCTAGTTGCATCGTTCGGATAATTCGACAGATGGCCGTCAGTGGCTGTACAGCATAGGTTTTGAGAGGTCAATTTCACTTCGTTGAGCAACCGCCGGCAAATGGGGGGTCGAGTATTCGGCATCGGAGGTTCGTCGAGAACTGCAAGTCGAGCGCCGCGTTAGCACAGGCGCGTCGAACTCAACTTCTTCGGAATATTCGTAGGTTACTTCTTCGAGCTCTTTTTGTTCCGTTCTAGGGAATTTTACCTTTCTGCTAGCTCGATAGATACCAGTGACAGCGTGTTCAAGCGACTCGACATGAGTGGTCAGCGCAACGCTTGAATACATCGTTGCCGAGACCGGGCTCGACGGGATCAGGAGACGTAGTTTGGAAACCTGGGACGTTCACAGGTTACGCTAATCACTCCCGATGAGTCGCCTGAATTGGCATAAATTGTCCATCATTGAAGGTCGTACCACTCGCCTACCCCAGTTTGAGTGAGGCCGTTTTGTACGCAATTTCCTCCAACAGTCGTTGTGTCGGCTTCTTTCGCCACATTGTCGAGGACATCTTACAATTCCTCGACAATTACCTCGTCGAGAGATTCCACTGAATTCAGAAACCTTTCGAGAAGAAAGTTCTAATGATTTTATCGTGAGGTCGTATCCGTATCCACTATTTTTAAAACAATCGGATCGAGACGCTGAATCGAGCGGAGATACCAATCGAAGCGATGAGCTTGAATCGAACGCAGACTGCGAGGCTATCGCTACGTGAACGCACTCGCGACTAACAGCGGAAACACGAGTGTTGCTTCGGCCTCAACTTGCGTGTAGTTCGTTCGCTCGTCTTTGATCTTCCCCCACGATACCGCCTCGTTCGGCGGTGCTCCCGAGAGAGACCCGTCTCCTTCCATCCCCGTAGAAATGTAGACGACGTAATCCGCACCGCCGCGGAACAGATTCGTCATGATCGCGTGATGTTTTGGCACACCGCCACCGACGGCTATCAATCCTGTCGTATCTGCGAGCAATCCATCTTCGATGAGCGAGTCGTAGTCGTCCAGAATCTCGATCCCGACCTCCGAATCGTATCCTTGCCGGTAATAATAGAGGAAGTTACCGACTTCGGCGTCCGTCAGCGCCGGGCAGTAGACGGGGACGTCGTTGTCCGCGGCCTGTTTCAAGACGGAATCTTCGTCGTCAAGCGTCTCCCCCAATTCTCGTGCGAATGCTGTTGGCGTGCGCACTTTTTCGTCCGCGAAAAAGTCGCCAAAGAAGTCGTAGAGGTATTCCTCCAGCCACACGTACCGATCAGATGGGACGAAAATATTCCCGAGTCGGTTAATGCCGCGGTCACGGAGTGTTCCCTCGTCAGCGTCCCATTCACCCATCTTGAACGGCTTTGTGGTCTTAATTACGTCCTCCGTCAAAGACCCGGACGTAGTGATGAGCACGTCGACGTACCCTTCGCGGACCAGATACGCAACGACCTCACGCAATCCCGAGGAGATAATGTTCGAGGTGAACGTGAGGTAGATAGTCGCGTCTTTTTCTTGCATTCGCTCGGCAATATCGACTGCTTCGGCGAGTTGCGTCGCTTGAAATCCCGTCGTTTCATAGGACGCGATAAGGTCGTGAAAGTCGAACTCCCCCCGGAAATCATATCCACGAACGTCTGCCGTGGTTAGTTCGTCGTCACTATCTGGAACAACATGCTCGTGAGAGTCGTCTTCCTCCATACGATTCCGTAGCACGACGACTGATTTGAATGCCTCGGGATGGATCGCTCGCTACTCGATCCGATCGCGTCAATTGTGAACGGATCGAACCCATATCTGGCATCGTAGCGTTCTCGACCTCAGCAATGCGCGTCTTGTCGCACGATTATCTCTTGTGATTTTCGACGGAGTGATCGAGATCACCACGTCGACGGGCACTACTCATTACTCCGATTAGGCCCTGTTGAAACCCTCTTCACGTCTGGCGGTTTTGTCTTGAGTTGCTTTTCGAGCTGATCGGCCGGAAACCAATAAGAGAGCCCTCCTGCTCAATATCAGTCACAAAGGATTTCAACAAAGCCTCCGATTAGCATGATCGAGCTGGTTCAGCTACTTAGGGTGTCCGTGTAGTTGTTCACATCTCATTGGCATTTGGAGAGCGGATTACCGACCAGAATATCGGTTCACCTACTGATAGGGCCGGGCACCTCGAGACGATTCTCGTCGAACGTCACGGTTCATACGGACTGCTGTAACTATTTACCAGTGTAACCGCGACCCGTTATTCGGTTGCACCGGAAATGGCTTACAGCAGTCCGTATCAGAGAGAGTGAAATGCGCGGCGTCCCAAATCACTCAATCGGATGCGATCATCTACAGAAAAGACAGGCCGAGTGCCTCGGGGCTTGACCCCGAGGCGGTTCACCCAACGGTAACACTCGTGATCAGTAGGAGAGTAATTCCAGCTGCTAACACCAGTGTTATCCATGCGAAGAAGATTGTCGTGGCTTGCCGGCCTGTAAGCTGGTTACCGTTAAGGAATTCATCGAGCGCCATAAGCAGTAGTACCCATCAGATCAAGATAAATCGTTTGATTTCTAATTCTATTACGATTCGTCCGACTTGATTTTCTGGAGGTTCTCGAGAAGTTCGCCGGTCGAACTGCCCTCGTCGAACGTTATCTTCCCCTGATACTCGTTCGGCTGGTCGTCCAACTCCGATTCGATCTCAGGGGTCGTTCGTTCGCGACGCTCGTACTCACGTTGGTCATAGTGACCCATACTCATGTGCATCAAAACGTTCGCATGGAGTCGTAATCAAGATATCGGTTACCCACAGGATAGCGGTATAGATGCTGTATCGAGGTTCTACTAGCTTTTCATTTAATAGTTCATCATGATAGGACCTCTGTCGCTTCTCGTTCGATTCTATCTCTATTCCATTACATACACACGGGCGGAATATTCTAACCACATAGTTTGTTTCAGAGCCTGCGGCCCAGTACTATATTAGTGGTGGACCCAGCTGTCATTTGAGGAGGCAACCCGAGACTGTTCCTAGTACATAATAATCCAGATCTCTTGGACTATTCTGTCGTACTGTCGAACAAAGGCCTCCACTCAATTGGGGGAATCGATTCACTCACACCACACGGATGACTGGTAAGTAACCCGTCGGATGGCATCATACTCCGGATGAGAGCCTGTCTCCATTATGACCTTATTTTTCACCAACGATGCTGGACCGATAGTGACCGATTCAGTCGTTGTTGCTCTGTGTTTTGTGACTGACCGAAGACTGAACCGTCCATGAGCGACCGTAATCAGACCGGGGGATCACGTCATTCTGTTCTCGGATACGGACGCACTCGACGAAATCACCGAAGTGATCTAACGCAAGATCAGCACGACTTATAGGCTGCAACCGCCAGGATGTAGGTATGGCAGACCTCAACCCGATCGCAAAGCGAATTCACCAGATCAGTCCCAAACCCGTCGAGCTCACACTCAACGACGGAACGACGGTCGTATTCCATATTTCCGGGGCTGAGTTCTTTCAGCAGGAGTTTCAGGCGGAGGGTATTCGCGAGGACGATAACGCGACCTATCGATTCGTCTCGAGCGCGGATTACGAATCGATTCTGGTCGGACGAAAGATCGTAGACGAATCGGAGTGGACGATAGTCGGGACGGTAGCTGAAGTCAACAGAGACGGATCGTAACCGCTCGTTCGTTAGGTATCGCATTGTGCACCCCCGACTAAGTATCGCTTATCCAATGTGAGGTGAAATGCCCGTTCTAGTCTATCCCTCGACGACCTAGCTGCCGTCAGCACGGTTGACGACGGTCGGCGGTTCTCCGAGAACGCAGCGTCCACGTTTGATAGTATATAATAGTCCAAATTTTCCGAACAATGTCGACGACGCGTCGTGCGGTTTCGTAATTACATACATACTTCTGTAATTCAAGTCGCAATCCCGTTCCGCAACAGGGAGCGTATATAATGGTACAGTAAATTCGAATCATTCGCCGAAACTCGTGAGCGACCCGATTACTTAGCGATAATCGTCCAAGTACGAATCTCTGATTTCGGTCTCGAGGTCATCGACGTATTCCGTCAGTATCTCCGGCAGCTCGGTAGTGTACCGCTCGTCCGTGAATCGATACTTCGGGCCGATGATGGCAATCGCACCGAGAACGCTCCCACCGGGACCTGTCACGCGTCGCCCGACTTCTCTAAGACCGTCGACGTACTCTTCGTCGGCGAATGCAACACCTCGATCGCGAATCTGCTCGAGTTCCTGTAAGAAGTCGTCCCGGTCTGTGATTGTGTATGGTGTTTGTCTAGGGAGTCCCCAGTCGTCCAATACCGCTTTGACGCGCTCGTCGGGTAATTCGGCAAGAATCGCTTTGCCGGTTGCAACGCTGTGGAGGTAATAGTAGATCCCGGCGGAGCTAAGCGCGGTAGAGATATGTCGTTCCTTGGACGGAAAGTGGCTGTCCGGATGGAAAGATTCGTGGACAAGGATGCCGCGATTATCGTTCTCGACGACGAATTCGACCTCTTCGTCGATCCGGTCGGAAAGTTCTGTTACAGTCTGCTTCGCCAGCGTGTACGCCTTTTTGCGTGAGCGTGCATACTCGCCGTGATTGAGAAACCGCAATCCGATGTGATATACCGCACCCTCCTTTGTGAGATACCCTCCTTCGAGAAGGGTCTGGAGGTGAAGGTGAATCGTACTTCTCGAGATCTCCAATTCACCATCCAGTTCATCGAGTGTTGCACCGCCCATTTTCTGAATCGTGTCGATTATGCCCAGCGATCGTTCCGTGGTTTTCGCCGTCTGCTTGGTCATGGTTGTCTGTAACGGCTGAAGCACTATAATGATTCGCTTAAGTCGGACTATTAAGTGTTCTTAGCATGATTCTACTTAGATGTTCAATACAGAGACCGTTAGCGGAGATGCTCTTGCAAGATCCGATACCGATACGATCCGTTGTATCCTCTCGACCACTTCTCCAAATACGATCGGCTTTCACAGAATAATCCGAATAGTTCCAGGGAAAACCGGTCGTCAATCTTGTCTTCGACACCCTCGTATAGCACTCGTGATTTTATGTACGGTCCTCTCGTCGGATGATCCAGACACTCCGTTTGTAGATATTCTTGCACTACGACATCGGTTTCCACGATATCGAACGTCTGTAACTGGGGAGGGAGTTCGCTCATGGTAATCAAGGTATCTCTAGCAGCTACCGGGGTATGTCTAGACAGCTTATTCCGGATGAACCATAATGATGTTGGTGTGACCACATTGGCTCTGGATCGATTCACATCTTGTTCCACGTTTCGGGAACGAGGACGGCTGCGATAGGCCGCTTCAGGTGATGTCCCTTCTTCGGATTCCGACTCAGTAGGAATCGGTTGACTCCACATATACTGGGACATCATACGCTTATGTGTACTATGAATAATCGCGCTGGAGGACCTCGACAAGTGATATCGCGCCGTGAGCTGTGCATGGTTGCTGGTGCCGCGGGAATCTCGGCGCTCGCGGGCTGTTCGTCAGGAGAGACGAATCCACCGACGACCGAAAGTGTGGAGACGATAACGGACCACTCGTCGCCCGATCTCGAGAAGTGGCTTGACGAGGTCCCTCGGCCAGACATCGCGGAACCGTCCGGGACGAAGGACGGTCAGCCCTACTACAAGGTGACAATGGGCGAGGTCGAGCAAGAGCTACACCGCGACCTCCCACCGACGACCGTTTGGGGGTATGACGGACAGTTTCCGGGACCAACGATCGAAGCCGAGCAGGGCGAACCGATCTATGTCCAGTGGACGAACGACCTCCCGGACGAACACCTTTTGCCCGTCGACACGACGATTCACGATGACATCATTCCGTACGATATGCCGGGCGTCCGGACGGTGACACACCTTCACGGCGGAAACATCGAATCAGAGAGCGACGGACAGGCGCAGGCGTGGTTCACGCGTGACTTCCAGGAAACGGGCCCCGAGTTCGAGAAGAAAGACTACTACTACGTGAACGACCAACCGCCGGCGACGCTGTGGTATCACGACCACGCGCTCGGTATCACGCGACTCAACGTGTACGCCGGGCTCGCAGGATTCTATCTCCTGCGGAACGATCACGAACGAAACCTCGACCTGCCCGACGGCGAGTACGAGGTTCCGCTTGTACTCCAGGATCGGAGTTTCGACGAGGACGGGTCGTTATTCTATCCGACGGTCGTCTCGGACGAGCAAGGCGGCAGCGACGAGTCGCATCCTGACCCGAGTATCGTGCCGCAGTTCTACGGCGACACATCGGTTGTCAACGGGAAGGCCTGGCCTCGGCTCTCCGTCGAATCCAGCTCGTATCGCTTTCGGCTCCTCAACGGTTCTAACAGCCGATTTTATAACCTCAAACTCCTTCAGTACGACGAATCATCAGGCGAGACTGGCCGTAGCGGGCCGCCATTTGTCCAGATTGGGAACGATGGTGGTCTCCTTTCGACGCCGGTAGAGATCGACGACCGCCTCGAACTCGGCTCAAGCCAGCGTGCCGACGTTGTCGTTGACTTCACCGAGTACGCCGGAGAGACGCTGCTGCTACACAACGATGTACCTGCTCAGTATCGCGGTGAGATACGTTCAGCCGACGACGACATCGTACCGCTTCCCGAGATTATGCTCATAGACGTGAGCGACGTGGGGGATACACGAGCCGCCGATCAACTTCCCGACAAGCTGACGCAGGTCCCGGAAATTCCCGTGGAGTCGGTCGACAATGAGCGGTATCTCACACTCAACGGCGGAGCAACCGATGACTACGGACGACAGCTACACTTGCTCGGAACAGCCCAAGACCAGGACGGCCTCGAGATGGGTGCACCCGTTACCGAGGACCCCTCACTCGGAGATACCGAGATTTGGAGTTTCGCTAACCGAAGTGCGATGTCTCATCCGATACATCTCCATCTCGTGCACTTCCAAATGCTGGGACGACAGTCGATCGGGGACCACGATCCGGAAGACGAGATCGATCTGGACGCGCTTGCGGCACCCGAACCGTACGAACGAGGATGGAACGACGTTATCACCGTCGACCCCGGCGAAGTCGTCCACGTGATCGTCCACTTCGGGGAGTATGAAGGGCTATTTAACGATCAGACGGGCACGTATATGTGGCACTGTCACATGATCGAACATGAGGACCACGATATGATGCGTCCGCTCGAAGTCCGCCCCCGCTCGGACGATGCTGATACTCATACTGAATAGGACGAGGCGTCGACCGCGGCTAGCCACCGGTGAGGAAGGTGAGCCGATCACCTGCATCGGTATCGACAGGATCGAACCCATTCAGTAGAGACTCGAGAACGTAGAAATATCCCGTCAGGCAGCGGACAAGGAATCGGTGGTCAAGAGGATTCTTGACTGCTCACTTCCGATTTTAAATCGTTTCGAGTTCACCGAGGATTTCCGGGTTCCGAAGAGTGTCGCTGTCCGTAAGCGGCCGGTCGTTGACGACGCGCTCGAGAAGTCGGTACATTTTGTCTTTTCGGAGTGAGTTTCGGGTAGTTCAGGCGTGAATACGACGCTCGCTGGCCGTGCGAACTCGCCGACGTTCTCAGCGATTGCATCCGCAATGGCATCTCGGATGGCGTTCTAATCCCACTGTCCTTGTTCGAGGGTTGCAAAGACGCAGAGTGCGATTTCGCTGATGGAACGGTCGGTGACGGCAGCGGCTTCGGCATCCGTTCTAGCTTAGTGACCGACTGAGACGAAGATCACGCCGAAATTACGTCGAGTCTGACCACAATCACACCGAGATCACTGCTGTTCCGGCAGACCAGCTACTGTTCGACCTTCTCTCCCGTCGAAGGCGGCGCACTCGCGGTCGTGAGTGCGCCGCCGTTCCAAAGCCGTCGCTGATCAGGCCGGGCGATCCAGACCGTCTCGTCAGGCGAGTTCTCTACCAGAACTCGCCTGACTCTACTTGTTCACGTAACCTCGGACGATGTGGATTTGGATCTCGTGACGACCACAGCAACAACGAATCAAGATCCGGTAGTTCGTACCCCAGATCCAGCATCAGGTACAACTGGATCAGGTGCGCGTGCCGTTCGACGGCGTGTGAACAGCGTCGTCGAGGGAGGCGCGTCGACGACGCCTCGGCGTCGTCGGCGCAGTCTCGCTGTTTTGCGTCCAGTTTCTGGAGTTCGTCGACAATAACTCGGCTCATCAGCAACGAGAGTGCTGCCATGATGATCAGCGCCTCGATGATGTAGGCGTCCGTCGTGTTGATCTCGTCCAAACCGAACCGCGATTTCAGTTCTTTGAACAGCAGTTCGATCTCCCAGCGCGCCCGATAGAGCTGTGCGATATCGGGCGCGCGGTAGTCGTCTCTGTCCAGATTTGTCAGGTACAGATGATACTCGCCGCTGTCGTCGTTGCGAACGCCGACTAATCGGAAGGTTCGGGTCGCGCTGGCGCCCGACCCTCGTTTGCGGTCGAACGAGAGCGTGATCTGTACGTCGATTTCCTGTCGCTGCAGGTCGTCCAAGACGGCCTGCAGCGACTGCCCCTCCAGCGGAATGCTGTTCCCGCGACACGTCCGGAGTTCTTCGACGATCTCGAAGTCAGCGTTGTCTTTGACACGGGAGACGAACCAGCCGTCATTGGCGTCAATGCGGTCGAACAGCCAAAAATCGTAGTAGCCGAGATCGAACAGGATGAGGGCGCCAGCTACCCACTCACCGGTGGGTAGCTGGCTCCGTTCGTGGGTGGTTGCATCGGTTGTCTGGAATCGTGTCGGAAGCCCCGCCGAGAGCGATTCGGTGAGGTGAAGTTTCGCCCCGGCTCGGTCGTCATCGAGTGCATAGACGTCTCTGGCGTCTTGGTAGAGCGAGATGACCGTAGCATCGACGATGAGGACGTCTCGAAATCGTTCGAGACGTCCGGTAAGCTCGGTTTGGCCCGTATCGAGATTCTCGATGGCGTCATCGAGAATCTCTCGAAGGAGTGCAACGAATCCCGGTTTGAACCAGCCGTGAAACGTTGCATACGAGAGTTCGTCACAGTCAGCCATCTCGACGTAGCGTTCGAGAAACGCCTGAATGGATCGATCAGATCCGGCAGCGAAGCCGAGTGAAAGCGTGTAAAACAGGGCGACGACGTCGAGTTTCCGCTCTCGCTGGATGAGATTCGTTGCGCGAGCACGCTCGCGCAACTCATCAGATGGAAACGCTCTTTGAATCCGATTCACAACTACTGAATCCGGTGGTTTGTACACACTTCCCACCGGATTCTCACATTCCTAGTTACTGACGATTCTAGCTTGGCGTCTCTGGATACCCCGATCTGCTAAACTAGAACGGATGGCGGCTTCGGTAACGCCATCAACAGTTGTGATTGCAGCCTCGAGTTCGGCCGTTCTGAGGCGGCGGTTTCCAATCGTGATTACATCGTCGTCACGACCGATGATCGTTATGTGTCCATCGTCGTCGACGACGGCACGATCGCCGGTGAAATACCGCTAGGTATCTGCCTATGGGTCCGAAAACTCTTGCCAGTACTCCGCGAGAACCCAGTATCGATCGCTCTCAAGTGGAGCAAGCATCGACGGCCACTCGCGGTCGGAGCAGTCGCCATCGGCTGACTCCATCATAGTTCCGTTGTGACCGAACGCTTGCGGAGTCTGGCAGCGAACCGTTCGGTTCTCGAGGGATGGGTACGCGGGTCTCTTCGGTCACGGATCCGTCCCTTCGACGTCTATCCTCCTGTAGGTTCCGTTTATTATCATCAGCGATAATCCGATTTGAAAAGCGAGACGGATGGGTTCTGTATTATACTTTAGAAGTAATAACACACGATACAGCACTCTTTGACCGGATTTAGTTCAGGTGAGTTCGCTAGTAACGTGACAAAGACGAAGTCGTCATGGGCCGCTATGACGTCCGACGTCTGGAAGTACGGTTCTTCGGCTCTGTTGAAATACTTGAAGAGTTACAGATTTGGCCAGTAGTGTAATTGAATGCAGACTCTGCCGAAGTCACGGTTGCCCCGATTCGTTCAAGAGGTATTTCAGTTAGCGCACCGTCTGTGGCTCGATACTCCTATAATTTCGACCGAACCCTATGACGATCAGTACAGAACGTGTATTTAGCATACCTTCGGAGTTCCTTTATCTGCTTAGACCGATAGCTATCGTATGATCGCACGGTCTAGTTAAGCGCTTCTGGTATAGACCGGCGTTTCAGCAGCTGTTGCGACGCGCTTATTGACTGCTACAATACTCACTCATCGTAAGAAGTATACTGAAGGAGTCGAATTTTGCTGCTCGTCGATCGAGTTCCACTTGTATTAGAGACGCTATCGTAGCTTCGTCGGTTTCGTCACACCTTCACCGTTACCCCTTCTTGCGGTTTTCCTTATCTATACAATGCTTTTTTATCTTATCGGAATATATGTAATTCTTCTATAATGATATTACCAAAACGAATCACTATATACTACTCTAATTCGAGTGAAATATTCTAACGGCTACGATACCACAGTCGGAACTCCAACACACGTTTATCGAGACGACACTGGGTCGTATTCCGATATCCAGGCGAAGGACGTCGCCAGCGGATCGATGAGTACGTGATTGAAAGAGGCGAAGACGGAAAGCGCGTTCCGTCGGGCCGATCCTGACAACGGCATCGACGATACCCTACGGCTTCTCGTCTCTCGTCGGTTCGGATACGCGGACGGCGGGTTCCGTTCGGTATTTCTCGACGTTGCATACGCGGATGAGTGCGTTACGATACCGCTGTGTTCCCCTCACAACGGATCGCGAGTAGCGTCTGTCGAGAGCGGTGAATTGGGATCGATCCGTTCGTCCAGAAACGCCCGTATCCGAACCGCCTCGCCGGTTTCGGCGCTCTCGATGGCGGCGAAGACGATCGCCATCGCCCGGAGATTCTCGCGCGCGTTCGTCTCCATCGGCTCGCCGCCTTCACACCACTCGGCGAACCGCTCGATGAGCCACGCGTTCCCCCACTTCTCCCGGGTCTCGAGGGGGACCGACTCGCCCGACTCGAGGGACGTGTGGCCGAGACAGCCCTCCGCGGCGCGCTCGTAGGGAAACCGTTGGAGGTCGCCGCCGTCGAGGACGAGCGTAGCCTCCTCGCAGTTCGCGCGAACGTGTTCCGACCACCAACCGTTGAAACTGGCGGCGGAGGTGTTCAGCCCCTCGTAGACGATCGTCGCGCCGTTTTCCATGCTGAGCTGGACGACCGCGTTCGGATCGCCCGCGAAGTCGGAGTACGGCGGGTTCCACGACTGACAGAACACCGTCTCTGCGCGACCGCCCGCCATGTCCGCCAGCAGGTCGAGGTGGTGGATCGCGCCGTCGACCAGCAGCGGATGCTCCTCGAGGTCGTAGAGCCGTTCGCCGGCCCAGCTACCGCGCGACCGAGCGTTGACGGCGTACCGTGCGTACAGGTGGTCGACGGGTCCGTACTCGCCCGATCGAAGTCGTCGCCGGAGCGTCGTGATGTCCCGACGGAATCGGTGGCTCATCGTGACGCCCATCTTCGTTCCGCTCTCCTCGACCAGTTCGACGATCTCGAGGGCGGCGTCCAACGAATCCGCGATCGGCTTCTCCACGAGCACGTCGAGGTCGTACTCGACCGCGAGGGAGACGAGATCCGTGCGGACGTGTGGCGGGACGACGAGCGCCACGGCGTCCGCGTCCCGTTCGCGCATCGCCGTTTCAGCGTCGGTGTAGCATCGGTCCTCGGAAAGCGATAGCGCACCGGTGGCGTTCGCCAGCGCGTCCTCGTTCACGTCGACGGCCGCGACGACCTCGACGGTGCCATCCTCGACGTTCGGCGGGAGGAACTCCCGACACCAGGCCTCACCCTGGTTGCCGGTTCCGATTTGTATCAGTTGGCAAGCCACGATGCGTACTCTCACGGCACGTTCCTTGAAAGTACCGACGCGATGAGCGGCTCACTCGAGACGAATCGTGTGGATACGAACATCGCCGTCGCGAGCCACGACGATGAGGTCCTGACTGTTCCCGCTTGCGCCCTCGAGCAACATCGTGTGTTCCTCGTACTCGTAGACGTCGCCCGTCGACGGGACGTCCGTCCGGCCCAGCACCGGACCGGACGGCGATCCGCGCCGGAGTTCCAGCGCGGCCGACCCGGAATCCGCTCTGGCGACCGAGACGGTCGCCTCCGTCGGCCCGTCTCGTAGGTCCACGTCGGCGAACGAGAGCCACGAGCCATCAGTCATGCCGACGACGGTTCCCGCCGACTGCGACTGGTCTAACAGTTCGATCTCGGACCATGTCCAGTCGTCGGCGTCGACGGCTCGCGTCTCCTCGGAGAGGTCGCGCGGCGGGATCTCCTCGCCGTCTACGCGGATCGATCCGCGCTCCCGGATGTCGTCCGACGCGGAACCGAGACAAACCGCGTGCGTGGCGCGTTCGACGGTACGTTCGCCGCGCGTGACGTCCCAAAACGAAAACGCGTCAAACTCGAGATCGATTTCGACGGTCACGGTCTCCTCCGGCTCGAGGTGGACCCGCTCGAACCCGCGCAACACCCGCTCGGGCTGCGTGGTCCGCGACTGACGCTGCTCGGTGTAAAGCTGGACGACTTCGTCGGCGGCCATCGAGCCTGTATTGGTTACGCGAACGCTGACGGTCGCCGTCTCGCCGGACTCGAGCGGACCGCTCGGCGAGATCCGAAGACCGTCGTACTCGAAGTTGCTGTAGGAGAGCCCGTGGCCGAACGCGTACAGCGGGTCCTCCTGACCATAGCGGTACGTCATCCCCGTCTCGGCGATGTTGTACTCCGTGATATCCGGCAGCTGGTCGGCCGAACGAGGCCAGGTCTGGGTCAACCGGCCGCCGGGGGAAACGTCACCGACGAGGATATCCGTCAGGGCGTGACCGGTCTCTTGACCGGCGTGGCTGGTCCACAGGATCGAGGAAACGCGATCTTCGACGCCGTCGAGGTGCACCGGGTAACTGCTCTGAAAGACGACCGCGGTCCGGGACTGGGCGTCGCTAACGCGCTCGACGAGTTCCCGCTGAGACGGCGGCAAGGCGAGTTCCTCGCGGTCCTGGGTCTCCCGCCCGCCGATCAGCGGGTGCGTCCCGACCATCACGACGGCGGCGTCGGCGTCGCTCGCGGCCTCGACCGCGGCTTCGATCCCGTCGGTTCGAACCTCGAGATCGAACGCGGCCGCCTCGGCCCGATCGTCGGCACTGGCCCGAAGCGCCCCGTCTTCGATCAGGACGAACTGACCGCTGCTCGGGTGACGAAGCGCCACCCCTCCACCGTCGGCGTCGACGAACTCGAACGCTTCCTCGACGACCTCCCAACCGCCCGGCTGGTCCGCGGAATTCACGAGTTGGCCATCCTCGACAGTCACGTACCGCTCGTTCGCCGTCGCCCGTAGCGTCCAGGTATCGTCCGTCCACTGGACGGACTCGAACAGCTGGACGCTCGGCGCGTCGGTCGCCTGGAGCCCCAGAACGCCGCCGCCCTTTCCGACGTCGGCCGTCACGTACTCCCCGGACGATCGCTCCCGGAGTGCGATCCGATCCACGCCGGTGTCGGAGCGGATCCAGTCGGGGCCGAGTCGATCGCGCATCCCGTCCCGGAGAGTGATACGGTACGGCGGTATCCCGCTGTACCAGTCGTCGAACACCCTATCCGAGAGCGGCCCGACGACGGCGACGCTCTCGTTCTCCGAGAGGGGGAGCGTACGGTCGTCGCCGTCGTTTTTGATGAGGACGGTCCCGTCGCGTGCGGCTTCGCGGGCGAGTTCTCGATGCGCGGGGTGGCCGATTACGTCGTCGGTGAGGTCCGCGTAGGGATCGTCCTCCGGATCCAGAAACTCGCCGAGCAGCGATCGAACCGTCAAGACGTGGCCGGCCGCCTCATCGAGGTCGTCTTCGAACAGATAGCCCTCCTCGAGTGCGCCGAGTACCGCGTCGACCGTCGTCGAGCTGTCGGCGCCGTACTCGGTGAAGCTATCGAGTCCAGCGAGCACGGCGGCGGCGCGCGCCCGTTCCTCCGTGTCGAAGTACTCCTGAGCGTCGGTTAGGTTCGCCGGCGCCCAAGCGTCGCTGACGTTCAACACCGCATTCTCGTCCGGCGCCCACTCCCGGACCGCGGTGTCCATGAGCGGCGAGACGGTCACCGGCCGCCCGTTGAGGAGGTTGTACGAGGCCATCACGCCGACCGCGCTCCCATCCTCGATCGGCGGTCGGAAGAACGGCAGGTAATAGTCGTGTAAGAGTTGCGGCGGAATCTCGGCGTTGGTCGTCGTTCGCTCGGTCTCGTTGTTGTATCCGATGAAGTGTTTGAGTACCGGCGCGGTTTTGTGGTAGTCCGGATGATCGCCGGCCAACCCGCTCACGTACGCCCTCGAGAGCTCGCCGCTCAACAGCGGATCTTCGGCGAACCCCTCCTCGTTGCGTCCCCACCGCGGATCGCGGAGCGGATCGACGGTCGGGGACCAGACGTTGAGTCCGACGCCCCCGTCGGTCGCGTCGTGTTTTCCGCGGACCTCGTCGCCGATAGCATCGCTAACGCGAGAGACGAGGTCGGGATCCCACGTGCTTCCGAGTCCGATCACCTGCGGAAAGACGGTCGCCTCGCCCAGCCAGGCGACGCCATGAAGCGCCTCTGTCCCTGTCCGGAACGACTCGAGGCCGGCCCGCTCAATCGGCGGCTGGTACTGGTGGAGCAGCGATACCTTTTCTTCGACGGTAAGCCGCTCGAGCAAGTCGGCAACGTGCTCGTCGAATGGCTCGCTGCTATCCTCCGCGCCGTCGCTCTCATCGCCGGTGTCGGCACGCCCGACGCCGCCTAACAGCGTCAGGCTCGTTCCCGCTCCGATGCTCGTGAGTAAATCTCTGCGAATTTGACTAACCATTTCGGTCACTCCACTAACACCATATTCGGGCGGTACTAAAAATATGTATGTTACCACTACCGTTTCCTGTGTCGACATTTTTGGTTCGCGTCGTTCGAACGACGCTTCCCAGCACGAATCTTTATGTAGATCAACTATGAAATTGCAGATATGGGTTCTGTTCATCTGGACCAAGTGAGCAAACAGTATGGTACTATTGTCGCCGTCGACGGCATAGACATCGAGATCGAAGACGGCGAGTTCCTCTCCCTCGTCGGCCCCTCCGGCTGTGGGAAGTCGACGACGCTCGAGATGATCAGCGGGTTGACGAAGCAGTCGGACGGGGCGGTCGCTATCGACGGCGAGGACGTCTCCGACCTCCCGCCGAAAGATCGGAACATCGCGATGGTGTTTCAGAATATCGCGCTGTTCCCGCACATGGACGTCTTCGATAACATGAGTTACGGGCTTCGCATCCGCGGCGCGGAAGACGAGATAATCGAACGACGGGTCAACGAAGCCGTCGAAATCCTTCAACTGGACGGGATGCTCGATCGGATGCCGAGCGAACTCTCGGGCGGTCAGCGACAGCGCGTGGCGATCGGACGCGCGATCGTTCGCGATCCTGAGGTGTTCCTGATGGACGAACCGCTCGCGAACCTCGACGCGAAACTCCGCGTGCACATGCGAACGGAGCTCCAGCGCATTCAGCGCAAACTGGACGTGACGGCGGTCTACGTCACCCACGATCAGGAGGAAGCGATGACGATGTCGGATCGGGTCGCGATCATTAACGACGGCGAACTCCAGCAGATCGACCCGCCGCTGACGTGCTACGAAGAGCCGGCGAACCGGTTCGTCGCCGGCTTTATTGGCTCGCCATCGATGAACTTCATGGAGGGTGCCGTCGTCGATCACCGCTTCGAATCCGAGGCCGTCACCGTCGACGCGGTTGGACTGGACGATCTGAACGCCGTAACGCTGGGGATCCGTCCCGAAGATATCTACCCCGCGGACGATCATCGCCTTTCCGAGACGGCCGGCTCCGTCCACGCGTCGGTCGACGTGATCGAGCCGATCGGCGAGAAGATGTTCGTCTACCTGATTCCCGATCCCGATGCACGGACTGAGGAGAACGCCGCGGACCTCGAGCGGGACCACCTATTGATGAGCGTCGATCCAGATACGGAGATAGCCGAAAACGAGGTGGTCGAGATCACCTTTGACCAGTCGAATATCCACCTGTTTGAGACGCCGACGGGGGACGCCATAGTCCACGGGTTAAAGCGGGAGTCGACGCCGATGTCCTAAGAAACGAGTCGCGACGGCGAATGTGCTCGACGGTGTCGGGAGACTGCATCTTATGGTTGTAATTAGTTCCCATGGGTAATGGAAACATATATATGCACGTCTGATAAGCTATACGACGTGTATGCCAGCTATCAGTAGTAATGAGACCGCCGACATCGACCGACGGACAATTCGACGCCGGCGGTTTATCGAACTCACGGGTGCAACGGGTATCACGGCGGGTTTGGCCGGGTGCTTCGGTAGCGACGGGGACTCCCCGCTGCAGTTGACCGCCACGAACGAGTGGCAAAACAACAGCGATGAAATCCAGCAGGCGCTGTACGACGCGGGGCTGTCCGAAGACGTAGATCTCGAGTTCATCAGCGGCGGCTCGGACACCGACGAGATGCAAAACCAGTACTCGCAGTGGCTCTCGTCCAATCAGGCGAAACCGGACCTGCTCACGTTCGACAGCGGCTGGACACTGCCGTTTATCGTCCGGGGACAGGTTCTCAACCTCGAGGGGGAACTCCCCGAAGAGACCCTCGATACCGTCCACAACGATTACTTCGAACAGAGCGTCAACTCGACGGTCGGTCAGGACTCGGAGCTCTACGGCGTACCGCTGTACCCCGACTTTCCGACGATCCAGTACCGGAAGGACCTGGTCGAAGACGCGGGTTACGATTGGGAGCAACACCGAACCGATCCCCTGTCGTGGGAGCAGTTCTCTCACGAACTCGCGGACGTCTACGAGCAGTCGGACGTCACCCACGGCTACAACTGGCAGGCCTCCTCTGAGATCCAGTTGGCCTGCTGCGTCTTCAACGAGTTCGTCAGCTCGTGGGGCGGGGCGTACTTCGGCGATCCAACCGAGAACTTGTACGGTCCGATCGGCGACCGTCCCGTGACGGTCGCCGAGGAGCCAGTGTTCGAGGCCTTACGGATGGCACGAACCTTCATTCACGGAACGGACGAGCCGGACACGCTCGACGAGTTCGCAGGCCGGATCACCGCCGACGAGGCGTTCCAGTGGGGTCTCTCGCCTTCGATGCAGCCGTTTACCGACGGCGACGCCGTCGCGCTTCGAAACTGGCCGTACTCGATCAACATCAACGGCGACGACGACGCGCTTGGGGAAGACATGGGCGTGATGCCGTTACCGTACGGGGTCCCGGAAGGCGAGGGCGAGTACCCCGGAACCGGCGGCTCGGTCGGCGCCCTCGGCGGCTGGAACTACTGCGTGAACCCCAACACGGATCAACTCGACGAGTGTCTCGAGTTCCTGGAAGCCCTGACGACGGAGGAGTTCCAGCGGGCAAATTTCGAACTCGTCGGACACATCCCGCCGAACCCGGACGTCTTGGAGAGCGCTGATGACGTTCCGATCATGGGTCGATATCTCGACACCTTGTCGTACGTCGGCGAGCACACGATGGCCCGCCCGGCGACGGTCGTCTGGAGCCAGCAGTCCGACCCCGTCGCACAGGAGGTCAACGACGCGCTGATGGGCAATAGCGGGGTCGAGGAAGCGATGTCGAACCTCGACTCGAGACTGACCGAACTCGAGGAATCTCACAGCGATTCATGAGCACCGAAGACCGTTCGTCGGCGGTGACTCAGACGCGGACGGCGACGCCGCGCTACCGCGTGGACATTACGCTCCTCAACTGGCTCGAACGACGTAGCGACACGCAGTTCGTCTACATGATGTTGCTGCCGGTGTTCGCGCTGTTGGGAACGATGGCCATCTGGCCGCTGGTTCACACGGCAAACATCTCCATGCACGCCGACAGCGTCGCCACGGCGGATCCGACCGGCGAGTTCGTCGGCCTGCAGAACTACGTCGATATCCTCACCGGCGAGGCGAGCCTGCAACGGCCGTTCTTCAGCCTCTCGGATCCGTTCACGAGCGCCGTGCCAGTGACGCTGATCTACACGGTCAGTGCGGTCTTCATCGAAACGGTGCTCGGCTTCGCGATGGCGCTCATCCTGAACAAGGAGTTTCGAGGCCGCCGGTGGGTTCGCGTCGCGATGATCCTTCCCTGGACCGTCCCGATCGTAATCCAGGGGATGATCTTCTACCTGATGTTCCAGCCGTCGATCGGATTCGCCGTCGGACCGCTCAACGACCTCGGGCTGATCTCTTCGACGCCGCTCGCGACCAGTCGGGACGGGCTGCTGATCGCGATCTTCGCCGACGTCTGGAAGCAGTCGGCGTTCATGGCGCTGCTTATTCTCGCGGGGCTACAGAGCATCGATCGCAGCCTCTACAACGTCTCCAAGGTCGCGGGCGCCTCGAAAATCCAGCAGTTCAAAACGATCACGTTCCCCCTCGTACTCCCCGCGTTGCTCGTCGCGCTTCTGTTTCGAACGATCGGCGCGCTCAAAGTGTACGGCCTGGTCGAGTCGACTGCGGGCTGTAACACCGTTCCGACCCTCAGTTGTCTCGTCATCGACCTCTGGAGCGCGAACCGGTACGGCTCAGCAGCAGCCGTCGCGTTCATCATCGCGGCCGTCATCGGCATCCTCCTCGTCGGCTATCTCGTACAGCTCAGAAAACAGGAGACCGGAGGGACGTAATATGGCAGAATCATCGGCCGAAACCGACACGAAAAACAGGATCGAACGAACCGTACAGCAAGCAATCAACAACCCGGAGACGGTGTACCGGTGGTTGACGTACGTCGGCATCGGGTTCTTCGTAACCATTTTTCTCTTCCCCTTCTACTGGCTGTTCGTCCTCGCGCTGACGCCGAACGCACGCATCTCCGACATGGGGTTTTTACCGAAGGGATTCAATCCCGGTGCGTTCCTCGAGGTATTCGAGGTCGTCCCCTTTCACATTTACATGCTGAACAGCATCGCCATCGCCACGCTCTCGACGGTTATCGTGTTGACCGTCGGGAGCATTGCGGGCTACGTCTTCGGGAGGTACGAATTCCGGGGTCGAACGCCGCTATTGCTACTGATCCTCGTGATCTCGTACTTCCCACCAGTCGCCTTCCTGATCCCCCTCTTTCGACTCTTTACGGGCCAGGTTACCCTCTTCGGGATCAGCGCTCCCGAGTTGTACAACACGCCGTGGAGCATCGTCATGCCGCTGAGCGCCATCACCATGCCGCTCATCATCTTCCTCTTGACGACGTTCTACCGACAGATCCCGGACGGATTGGAGGACGCCGCCCGCGTCGAGGGATCGACCCGGATCGGAGCCCTCTTCCGGATCATCGTCCCGCTGTCGGCACCAGGCGTGGCGACGGCGGGGATCCTCACGTTCATCATCGTCTACAACGAGTTCTTCTTCTCGTACCTCATGGTGAGCGGGGCGCCCGATGACTGGTCGCCGGTGCTACACGGCGTCTTCGCCTTCCAGGGCACTCAGCAGGTGTCGTATAACCTGATGGCCGCGGCGAGCATCATCGGCGTCATCCCGATGGCGGTGCTCGTCATGCTCGCCCAGGAGCGGATCGTGAGCGGACTCACGCAGGGCGCGCTCAAGGAGTAGTCCGCCACGGGAGTCTTTCCCGACGAATTCGCAGATCTCCCCCAAGAATTTTCGCAGTGTTGCGCGACGATTACGTACGGACATCGGAGTCCTCACCTCCCCGATCGCAGACGAACCGCTCGAAAGCGATCGCCTACCTGTCGAAACGGATCGTCGGCGTGGTACCGGACGGGACGACGAACGTCCCGCCGGGCCCATGTGAATTTCGGGTATCGACGCTCTCCTCGAACGAAGCGACGGGAGACGGCTCCACTGAAATCAATCTCCGAATTTCGGACTTCAGTGTTCCTCGATTCTATAAAAAAGAACGAGACACGTGTACATAGAACAAACCCCTGACTATAGGTAACGCGGTGAGCTATTATCGACGATGGCGGAGGGATCCTCGTTGGCTCTTGTGTGCGCAATTGATCGGTGTTAAGCCGCATTCAGCCCCGATTCGACATCGTGCAGTATTGATCGTCGAGCAAGGCGTTCGATCCGCGATTGAGCGAACGCTTCCAGACGGGACGACTCGAGAGACCACGATTAAAAACAGTCAACAGCACGACTGCACTACAATCCGGTAAACGGCGATTGTGGAACGTTCAACCAGCGAACGTGCACCGTACCTGCCGATTCCGGGAGGTATCACGGTACGGAGAACACGTGAAAAACTGTCCCACTGGACTGTTCTACGGTATAGAATACCCGCTTTCCCACCGCGTCGCTCTCGAAGCGGCGGGGGAACAAGGTGGCTCATCGTCCGAGATCCCAGTGCGTTCTCTTTTAGAGTTACACACATACTATTGTAATAGGGGCGCGGATCTCGATAGCTGTCTCGAATCGGGCACAAGCAGGCGCTTGATCCGCCACTCTTTACAACGGTATTTTTGTATAATTACCTGCGGCGAGTGTTGGCCATCGAGACGGGTCCGCGTCGATGACGACTGCAGTATAGTGAAAGAAGGAACTTTGAGGGATGGTCTGCAACAGTATCCATTCAAGTCGCAGTACCGAAACAGGGACCACATGCTGTCAAGTGGTCTTTCTGGCAATCGATAAGGTCCGGTCGTGGAATACCGACTATTCGGATGCGTTCCTGAACGCGGGGGCGTATATCGGCGATTCATTCTGGAAGCCGGGCACTGCGGCGGCAATGGGACCCATCGGAATACAGTTTACTATATGTGCTATATGATAACGCAGACCTGCTCAGGTATGTTGGAAATCATAGCTAATTTAGATAGTTTTTTCAGTGATTATGGATATATTGGCGTATGGCAACCAACAACACGGGATCGTCGGGGCAACGAATCAACGCACTGGTAAAAGGATTCACTATCGTTGAAGAGCTGAAAGAGCGCGGGAGCGCCGGCGTCTCCGAACTCGCCACGGCGCTCGATATGCCGACGAGCACGGTGTACGTCTACCTGCAGACGCTGGAGAGCCTGGATTACGTAATCGTCGACGGGAGCGAGTACCGCCTGAGTTTACGGTTCCTAGATATCGGCAGTCGCGTCCGAAGTCGACTGGACGTTTTTTCGGCGGCGCGCCACGAGATGATTGACCTCTCTCAAGAAACCGGTGAGACGGTCGGTATCGGCGTCATCGAGAACGATAAGCGAGTCGAACTGTGGCAGATCGAGGGCGAGGACGCCATCAATGACAGGATTCACGTCGGCGAACACACGTATCTTCACTGGACGTCACTCGGGAAGACGCTGCTTGCGAGCCTCCCGGACGAGGAAATCACTCGCATCGTCGATTGCCAGGGTCTCCCGAAGGCGACCGAGAACACGATCACCGACCGAGCGGAACTCTTCGAAGAGGTCGACCAGATCAATCGGCAGGGGTTCACGATCGAGGACGAAGAGCGGAAAGTCGGCATCCGAAGCGTGTCGGTACCACTAACCGACGTTGACGGGAACACGGTCGCTGCCCTCGGTATCAACGCTCCGAAGAACAAGATGACTCCCCAACTGTGCGATGAGTACGTCGCTCAACTGAAGCGGAAGGCGAACGTCATTTCGATCCGCTACAACTACTAATCGTATTTCCAACATCGTTGGAATCCGGGCGCGGTTTCTCTCTGTCCGCGCTGTCGGAAGCGTCACGTCAGCTCGCCAGCGCTGATCTGGCTGCAGAATCGATAGTCCGTCACGAACGCGATATCACCGCCCAGCGGCTCCTCGAGTGCCGTGTGTTCACTTTAGTGGTCCATCGCCCCTGTTCTACCGACCGAACGGGACGCCTGAGCGTTCCGGGTCCGATTCGAGGGGAACCTTTTTACCGTCGAACAAGCACTTGACACATATGCCATTCGAAGACTCGGTAGCGGATAGCGTCTCTTGGGGTAGTCACACGTACGACGAGATCGGCGAGATCGGCGAACTGGACGGTTCAGTGCTCGTTGTCCCGATCGGGAGCGTCGAGCAACACGGTAATCACCTCCCGGTGGCCACTGACAGCATCCTCGTCGAAGGCGTTGCGACGCTCGGCGCAGAGCGAGTGACCGACGACGTCCCGATCCTCATGCTTCCGGCGTTCTGGAGCGGTTTTTCACCCCATCACCTCAGCTTCGGCGGAACGGTGTCGCTGGAGTTCGATCACATGTTGGCTGCGATCGAGGATATCGCAGCTACCGCACTCGAGAACGACTTTGACGCACTGGTACTGCTGAACGGACACGGCGGAAATATGTCGCTGATCGATGGCGCCGTCAGCACGATCGGTGCAGACCACGACGATGTCGAAGTACTCGGTCTCACGTACTTTCAGCTCGCGAGCGGCTTCATCGACGAGATCCGCGAGAGCGACATCGGCGGGATGGCCCACGGCGGCGAGTTCGAAACCTCCCTCATGCTGTACCTGCGCGAGGAGCTCGTCGATGTCGACCAGCTCGAGGGCACGTACATGGACGAGCCGTACGACCTCGGAACGAAAGATCTGGTAGAAGGCGGCCCGCTCGCGGTCTACCGCGGGTTCGAGGAGTACTCCGCGAACGGCGCTATCGGCGATCCAAGTCTGGCCTCGGTCGAGAAAGGCGAGCGAATCTACGAGCTGCTCGGCGACGAACTGGAGTCGCTGCTGTGCGACGTCCACGAACGAAACCGATAGAACGGCGGAAGCGGTCGACTATGCGGTCGCGATCACTTCAATTTCGACGCCGATATCGACCGGTAGGTCTTCGACCTGTACGGCGCTGCGCGCGGGGTACGGCTCGCTCATGTACTCGCCGTATACCTCGTTGATCTCGTCGTAATTATCCATATCTTGGACGAATACGGTCGCTTTCACGACGTCGTCTAGCGACGCCCCCGCGGCCTCGAGGACCGCGCGGACGTTCTTGAGCGTCTGTGCGGTCTCCTCTCCGATGTCGTTGCCGACGATGTCGCCGCTCTCAGCGTCGATCGGTCCTTGGCCCGAGACGAAGATGCGGTCGCCGTCGCGAATCGCTTGTGAGAACGGGCCGATGCTCGCCGGAGCCTCGTCTGTGGTGATCTCTTCCATTGCAGTTTCGGCTTCACACAGAACCGTCTTAAAACTGCTGTCAGCGGGTACGTTGTCGAACGGATCCGAACCAATATTTCCTTATTTGACGGTTCGACCCGGTGTGTCTCGGGTTGCCGGAGTAACGAGGTTTTCCTCACTCGAGATCGAAGGCGTCGCGCAGTCGACCGGCCACGTCCTCGTACGCTTCCGGCGTCCGGCCGAGTTCCTCGCGTAGATACGTCGCGCTTATGACGTTGTGTGGCATGTCCGGGTAGTGATCGAGTGTCACGTCGACGCCCGCGGCGTCGAGTCGCTCATAGTACGCGATCCCCTCGTCGCGAAGCGGATCCCAGCCGGCCGTGACGACCGTTCCTGGCGGCAGGCCGGACAGATCTCTCGCGTGGAGCGGGGCGGCGTAAGGGTTCGCTCCGTCGACGTCGTTCTCCAGGTAGTGGTCCCAGTAGAACCGCATGTCCTCGCGGTACAACCCGTACCCCTCGGCGTTCTCGCGGTAGGATTCGGTGTCGATGGCGGTGTCAGTTACCGGCACGCCGAGTAGCTGGTAGGCGATATCGGGGCCGCCGCGGTCGCGCGCTAATAGCGACACCGCTGTCGCGAGGTTTCCGCCCGCGCTCGCCCCGCCGACGGCGATCCGATCGGGATCGGCGAGCGGGACTTCCGGGTGCTCGGCTACCCACTCGGTCGCGGCGTAACAATCCTCGAGTCCCGCCGGGAACGGATGCTCGGGAGCGAGTCGGTACCCGACGGAGACGACACTACATCCGGCTCGGTTGACCAGCGCCCTGCAGACACCGTCGGCGGCGTCGATGCTCCCGCGAACCCAGCCGCCGCCGTGGAACCAGACGAGAACGGGGTGCCTGCCCCGATCGTCCGGCGTGTACACCCGGACGGGAAGATCGCCAGCCGGGCCGTCGATGAGGTAGTCGATCACGTCGCCGCTGATCGGCTCCGGATCGGAGAGCAGTTCTGCCTCCTCGATCGCCCGCCCGACTAGCTGTCGAGCACCCGTCGGGGACACGTGGTGCGTCGTCGGTTTGCCCGTCGTCTGTGCTTCTTCGAACATCTCTTCGATCTCCGGGTGGAGATCGGCCCGTAACGGCTCCGTCATAGAGTGAACGCATAGTCAGTCGTTGGCACGTTTCAAATATCTATTGTTCGGTGCCTCCGTCCCCGCCGAACGGTAGCAATGTTTTTTAGCTGATGTGCTATACCACGATTGGTATGCACGAGGAGAGTTCGATCTACGACGAACTTGGCGTCTCGACCGTCGTCAACGCAGCGGGGACAAAAACACGGCTCAGCGGTTCAATCATGCGTTCGGAGGCAGCCGACTCGATGCGCGAGGCCGCGAACGCGCACGTTCGTATTTCGGATCTCCAAGCGGTGGCGTCCGATCATATCGCCGAAGCGACGGGTGCGGACGCAGGCTATGTCACCAGCGGGGCGGCTGGGGCTCTGACGCTCGCCGCGGCGGCCTGTATCGCCGGAAACGATCTCGGTGCGATGTCCCGTCTTCCTGAGACGGGCGATCTGGCGGACGAGATCGTTCTGCCGCGGGATCAGAACACTGAGTACTCAAGGGCGTTCCGGGTGGCTGGCGCGACCGTCGTCGATATCGGAACGAACGACAGGGCGCTCGGATCGGGATCGGTGAGTGTCGAACCGTGGGAGTACGCCGACGCGATCACCGAGGACACCGCGGCCATCGCATACGTCGCAACCCCGGCGACCGAAACGCCGCTTTCGGCGGTCGTCAAGGTCGCTCGCGAGCACGACGTGCCGGTGATCGTCGACGCGGCTGCCGAACTCCCGCCGCGGTCGAATCTCCGCCGGTCCGTCGAAGCGGGGGCGGATCTCGTCGCGTTCAGCGGCGGCAAGGCGATTCGCGGTCCCCAGTCCACCGGTATTCTCGCGGGTAGCGAGGACCTGATCCGATCGGTCGCGCTCCAGCACCTCGACACGGATGCGGTCGAAGATGTGTGGGATCCGCCTGCATCGTTGATCGATACCGAGGAACTTCCCGGCGTCCCACGACACGGAATCGGCCGGCCGATGAAGGTCGGTAAGGAGGAAATCGTCGGTCTGATTCGCGCGTTGGAGTTGTTCCTCGAGGAGGACGAGGCAGAGGTCCGCAATGAGTGGCACGAGCGCGCTGTCACGATGGCTGAGGGGGTGTCCGACAGCGATGCATATGACTCGGTGGTGTTACACAGCGACGAGGAGGTCGTCTCGTCGGTGGCGGTCACCGTCGGCGAGGATTGGGACGCGGCCGAAATCGTTCGGGGGCTCCGACGAGAAGAACCCCGTGTGTTCGTCGGCGCGGCCGACGTTCCTACTGGCGGCTTCTCGCTCAATCCGATGTGCCTCACCGACGACGAGGCGGAGTACGTCGTCGAACGACTGCTGGCGAACGCCTGAGAAGCCAGTTTTATTGTGCTGAGGTGGGACTCGATAGGTAGACATGCCGACACCGACACCAGCGGATGGCGCACCGAGCCTGTACCAGCCCCGAGACGAACTGGAGACGCCCGCGGTCGTCGTCGACCTCGACACGATGGAGGCCAACATGCGGGAGTTCGCCGAGTTTGCGCAATACCACGACGTAGCGTTGCGGTCGCACGTTAAGACCCACAAGATTCCGGACATCGCCCACCGACAGGAGGAGCTGTCGGGCGGCGACGGTATCCTCTGCCAGACACTGAGCGAAGCCGAAGTGATGGCTCAGAACGGCGTCTCCGATATCTACCTCTCGTACATGGTCGTCGAAGAGTCGAAACTGGACCGCCTCGTGTGGCTCTCCGAGCGCCTCGACTCGTTCGCGACCACCGTCGACTGCCCGGGTAACGCCAATCCGCTGCAGGCGGCGGCCGCCAGACACGACACGACCCTCGACGCGGTCCTCGAGGTCGATGTCGGCCTCGACCGAACGGGCGTCGCGTCCGGCGAGCCGGCCCTGGAGATGGCAGAGCGGATCGTCGACGCCGACAACCTGTCGTTCGCCGGACTCATGGGATTCGAGGGCCACGTCAACGGCGAAGCCGAGTCCGAGGCTGATTACGAGCAGCTTTGTGAAGCGGCCATGGACGAACTCCAGGAGACGGTCGAACTGCTGGAGGCGGAGGGTATTCAGGTCGACGAGGTGAAGGTCGGCTCGACCGGCACGTCACGACACAGCGGTAAGCACTCCGTCGTTACGGAGATCAACCCCGGAATGTACCCGTTCAACGACGCCAACGTCGTCTCCTGGGCCGGCCCGATTGGTCCGGAGGACTGTGCGCTGACGGTCCTGACGACCGTAATCTCGAAACCGACTGACGACAGGGCGGTCGTCAACGCCGGCAGTAAGACGATGTCGTTCGATGTCGATAGCCGCCCGATTCCGAAGGGACGCGACGATATCGCGTACGTTAACGCCTCCGAAGAGCACGGGTGGATCGACGCGAGCGAGGCCGACGAGCCGATCGAGGTCGGGGATCGACTGGAGATTATCGTCCCGCACGTCTGCACGACCGTCAACCTACACGACACGCTGATCGGTACGCGCGACGGCCGCGTCGAGGAAGTGTGGAACGTGCAAGCCCGCGGCAAAGGGAAGTAACGCGGGATCGACCGAATTCCGTGCGCCGACGGTCGAAAAGGAGATATTTTTGATGCGGATCGAGTGGTTACGTCGATGCGAGACAACGGGGTGTCGACCGTAATCAGCCGTCGATCCGGTGCTCCGAAATCTTGTCCTCGTCGACCGTGATTCCGAGACCGGGCTCGTCGGGGACTGCGATTGCCCCGTCTTCGATCTCGAAGGGCTCCTCGATCACGTCGTCTTCCCAGGCGTAGTAGACGGTGTCCGGCGGGAGCGTGAACCCGGGAATGCCGCTGACGGCGTGCATGATCGCGGCGGTCCGGATCCCAAGGTCGAACGCACAGTGGTGTGCCATCGGGACCCCGGCGTCCTCGGCGATCGCTGCGAGCTGGCGCAGTCCGGAAATGCCGCCGGCAGGCGTCATGTCGACGACGGCGACATCGAGCGCGCCGTGTTCGATAAGTTCGCGCAGGTTGTGGGCGATATACGTGTCTTCGTTCGGGGCGATCGGTTGCGGGGTACGTTGGCGCAGGCGCGCCAGCGACCGGTGGCTGTCGACTTGGATCGGCTGTTCGAGGTACTGAAGGTAGACGCCGGCGTCGGCCAGCGCCGCGCCGACGCGGACCGCCTCGTCGAGACGCCACCCCTGGTTCGGGTCGAGCCGGAACTCGAGCCGTCCGTCGACCTCGTCATCCATCGCAACGATCCGCTCGACGTCCCGCTTCCAGTCGCGACCCGCTTTGGTCTTCAGTACGTCGAACCCTTCATCGAGCGCTTTCGCGGCGTGGGCCCGGGACTCCTCGAGCGAGAGGATACCGAGACAGTAGGCCGTGTCGACGGTGTTTTTCTGGTCGTACTCGGTATCCATCCGACGCGTCGTCGTCCCCGGCGCGGTCCATCCGCCGAGCAGTTCGTAAATCGGCTTTTCCAGGCTCTTCCCGACGATATCCCAACAGGCCATCTCGACAGCTGAGAAGAACATATCGACGTTCGTGTACTCGATGAACAACAGCCGACGCAGACTCTCGACCTCGAACGGCGAGTGCCCCTCGATGATCGGTGCGACGCCGTCTTCCAGCGTCGTGACTGTCGTCTTCGGCGAGAGGAACACCCGCATCTCACCCCACCCGGAGATCCCTTCGTCGGTGTCTACACGGACCAGTATCCGATCGACGTCCTCGACGGCGCCGTGGTTCGTTACGTAGGGAGAGATCCCGCCGTCTTTCAGGTCGACGACGTTCGCGTTCACAGCATACGCTTCTACGCCAGTGATTTCCATACACGATGGGAGCGTGACTGATCTATTAAAACCTCGCATGTGTGCAATCGAGTCGAACGCTCGCTGGCGCGGGTGGAACCGCCCTTTATCGCGTCAAGCTTCGCTGAGAACGGGGATTCGTTGCCGATGGGGTCGTCATTCGAAATGTGGGATAACGTGCTCCTCGAACGCTTCGATCGTTTCGTAGGGGTCGCCACACTTCGACCCGACGAGCACTCGGGAGACGCCGGCGTCTTCGAGGGCTTCGAGCTCCGAGACGATGTCGTCCGGGTCGTCGGTGATATTGTTCTCCTCGATTAACTCCGCATCGGAGAGTTCTTCGAGGCGCTGGTCCGCGACACGTTGGATCGAACGCGGATCCGGATTGTCGAGTTCGGTGTCGTCAGGTGTGTACTCCCCCATGTCGCGGAGCTCCGCGGCGAGTTCGTCGGGATCGCCGATGTTCGCGGTGAACTCCGTGGTCACGTCGACCGATCCGAAGTCGCGGTTCGCCTTCTCCAGTCCCTCCTTGAAATTTGGGACGATTCGGGATTCGATCTGGGCGGCCGGCGCGACCGTCAGGAGGTGGTCCGCGAATCGCCCGGCGAGTTCGACCGACTTCGGTCCCCAGCCGGCCCAGTGGACCGGGATATCGGACTTCGCCTCGGTGTAGAGTTTGATCCCCTCGTACTGGAAGTGGTCTCCGTCGTAGTCGACGTAGCCGTCCTCGCTCCAGAGGCGCTTCATGACGTCGATCGCCTCGATCAGCATCTGGGCGCGGGCACCCCATTCGGGCCAGTCCCCATCCACGAAATGAGCCTCGTTGAGCGCCTCTCCGACGCCGACGCCGAGGTTCATCCGGCCCGGATACATGTTGTCGAGCGTCGCGAACGCCTGAGCGACCTGCGGCGGCCGGTACCGGAAGATCGGACAGGTCACGGAGGTCCCGACGGGGACGTCGGGAACTTCGCTCATCAGCGATCCGAACCAGGGAAAGACGTGGTGAGTGTACGGTCGCGAGTCGATCCACGGCAGGAAGTGATCGCCGATCCAGATCCCCTCGAATCCGGCGTCGACGGCAGTCTTCGCGATATCGATATCCGACCGCGGGTCACGGAAACAGCCGTAGACGTTGTAGTGTATCTCTAACACCATATCCCAACGCTTGTCGCACGCCCTAATATAACTGGCGAGCTACCGTGCGGCAAGGACGAGGCCGCGATCGGATGTCGCCCTCCGGCGTCTTCGGCGGGTTCCTCGCAGCTCACTTGCTAGACGGGATCGGATGTCCGCGAACGTGGCTCTCAATGGACGATCACGATCACCGAAACCTATAAGAATGCTAGCTGGTGACGTTAGTACAAGATGAGTTCCCTGAGGTTAGATAGCATACGGAAGGTCTTCAACGACCCGAACGAGGGAGAGATCGTCGCAGTAAACGAGGTATCCATGGAGATCGAGGACGGAGAGTTCATGGTTCTCGTCGGCCCGTCCGGGAGCGGGAAGTCGACGTTACTCCGTTTGATCTCCGGACTCGAGACGCTCACGGGCGGGGACCTTTATCTCGGTGACGAGGAGATCGGTCAGACTAAGCCGAAAAATCGGGACCTCGCGATGGTGTTCCAGAACTACGCGCTCTATCCGCATCTGACGGCCCGCGGTAACATGTCGTTCGGGCTGAAGATGCAAGGGGCGCTCGACGAAGGGGAGATCGACGACCGCGTCGACGAGGCCGCCGATATCATGGATATCGGCAAGTTACTCGAGAAGATGCCGAGCGAACTTTCGGGCGGCCAACAACAGCGCGTCGCGCTGGGGCGAGCGATTGTCCGCAATCCTGAGGTGTTCCTTATGGACGAACCACTCTCGAATCTCGACGCCAAACTCCGCTCGCAGATGCGTACCGAGATCCAACGTCTGCAGAGCGAACTCGACGTCACGACGATCTACGTTACTCACGACCAGACCGAAGCGATGACGATGGGAGATCGGATCGCGATCATGGATCAGGGCGAACTTCAGCAGGTCGCGACGCCGCTGGAGGCCTACTACGAGCCGGTCAACGTTTTCGTCGCTGGCTTCATCGGATCGCCGAGTATGAACTTCATCTCAGCGACGACCGACTGGGCCGATGACGGATTAACGCTCGAACACGACGCCTTCTCGTACGGCGCGTCGAGCGTGCTCGCCGACGAACTGACCGCCGACGGGCGAGAAGTGCTCATCGGAATCCGTCCCGAAGATTTCGATCTCGCGCAGTCGCCGACGGACACGTCGGTCACCGTCGAAGTTGACGTCATCGAACCGCTCGGAGAGAAACACCTCCTCTACTTCGACATCGGTCGTGAGACCTACATCGCGAGCGTTCCGGGATACTATCAGATCGAGGGCGAGGATAAGATCCACCTCGACATTCCCGAACAGCGGGTTCACGTGTTCGACGCCGAATCGCATCAGACGATCAAGAACCGCGAACCAGCATCGAGCGATGACGCTCGACTAGACGAACAGATCACGGTCAAGGAACAATAACTCGTAAACGACGACGGACTCGGACTATTTTGCTGCCGCTTACTTCGATCCTGTTGACGATTCGATATCGTACACCGTTTGTTCGAAGCTGTGATCGAGACCCGCCGTCAGCCCGCCGTCTACGACGAGTTCGGTCCCGGTAACGAACGAGGACATCGGAGAGGACAGGTACAGAACGGCGTTGGAAACATCGTCTAACCGACCCAGTCGACCCACGGGGTACTGCTCGAGCCATTTGTCCTCGATTTCCGTGGCGTCCTTTCGTTCCATCTCCTCGCGCCGAGTCTCCGTCTGGATCGTCCCCGGGCAGACGACGTTCGATCGGATACCGTGACAGCCGTACTGCGTCGCGATCAGCCTCGAGAGCGCGAACATCCCGCTTTTGGCCGACGAGTACGATGTCAGACCGATCCCGGTCAGCGCGTTGACCGACGACGTGTGGACCATCCGACCGCCGCCGCTCTCGATCATCGCCGGCAGCGCCGCCCTCGAGCAGAGGAACGGGCCCTTGAGGTTGACCGCGAGGTTGCGCTCCCAGGTGTCCTCGTCGATTTCGTGGAGCTTGCCGTCCTCGAACGATCCGCCAGCGTTGTTGACGAGGACGTCCAGCCCTCCGAACTCATCGACGGTCGTCTCGACGAGCGCCTCGACCTGAGCGGCGTCGCTTACGTCCGTCGGAACGAACGTCACGTCGCCGCCTTCATCCGTCAATTGCGCCTCGACGTCGGTGCCGTTTCCCTCGTCGACGTCTGCGATCACGACGTTTGCACCCTCCTCGGCGAATCGGGTCGCGATCGCGCGTCCGATCCCGGACGCCGCACCGGTAACAATAGCAGTATCTCCCGCTAACAGTTGCTTTTGCATGCCATGTGTACTGTGTAACGCTCACCATTTATCTCTTACCTAGGTTTTTATTGTTCGGCTTTGACGTGGAGAGTATGACGGATAGCAAGCGGAAGCCTCGCCCTTCAGGGCGGGAGGATGTCAAGTTCGCTACGTGGGCGTATCCGTGGGATCTGATCGACGAGGGTATCGAGTCGGTCGCTCAACGGTTGCTCGACCTCGGGATCACCGAGATAAACCTCGCCACAAACTATCACTCCGTACAGACGTACCTGCCGCACAACCCCGAACGACGGACGTTCTTCGCCCGCCCGAGTTCCTACTTTCAGCCCGGCGACGGATACGGCGACCTCGAACCCGTCCCGAACGAGCGGATGGACGACGCCGATTGGCTCGCGACGATCGACCGCGAACTCGCTGATACCGGAGTGTCCCTTAACTCCTGGACCGTCGGTTGTCACAACTCGCGACTGGGGATGTCCCACCCCGAATATACGCTACAGAACGCGTTCGGCGACCCGCTCGTGTTCGGCCTCTGTCCGTCCCAGCCGGCCGTACAGGAGTACCTCCTCGCGCTGCTGGCCGACCTCGACGACCGGGCGTCCTTCGAGCGGATCGAACTCGAGACGTTCAACTACTTCTACGGCACCGGTTACGGGTGGCACCACGACAAGTTCCACGCGCGCCTCGGCGATCTCGGGGAGTTCTTATTCGGCGTGTGTTTTTGCGATCACTGCCGCGCGAACGCGCGGCGAGCGGGCATCGATACCGACGCGGTCGCGAAAACGATCAGGTCGACCGTGGACGCGATCTCGGCTGACGAACTCAGCCACAATACCGCTGTGGGCGCTTGGCTTCGGGCGCACCCCGAGGTCGATGCCTACGTCGATGTCCGGACCGAGGTGCTGACCGACCTGTACCGCCGATTTTCGGATGTCGTCGAGGACGCGAAGCTGGCCGCGTACGTCGGCATGAAGGGCGTAGAGAACTCTTGGATGCACGGAATGGATCTCCAGGAGCTGTCGCGATCGCTCGACTCCGTCACGGTTATGGCCTATCGGGAGACTCGCGAGGAGACGGTCGACTGCGTGCGGACGACCGAGGAGATGGCCGACGTTCCGGTACACGCCGGCGTCCTCCCCGCCCACCCCTACATCCACGACGAATCAACGGTCGTAGATCTCGTGGACGGGCTTGTCGAAAACGCGGATCGCGTGTCGTTCTACAACTACGGGCTCTTGCCCGAGCGTAACCTCGACTGGATCGGGTCTGCGATCGCCTCACACCAGTGATGTGTGACCGGGCAAAGAATTATGAGCACCTACGAGTAACTGGGTCACACGTGACATACAGACATGATTGACGTGGAACGTACTATGAGCGAACGGAACCTGTACGCGGCGGAGGCGTCCGTACCATGAACGAGGAGTCGTTGAAGTCTCCGGCGACGTGGCGGCGTCTCCTAACCAGTGACGCCAACCTCTCGAAGAAGCAGCGCCACACCGTGATCGCGTGGATCGCGCTTGCTCCGGTTCTGGTGTGGCTACTGGTGTTCAAGTACATCGCGCTGGGCTGGAACATCGTTCTCGCATTCTTCGACCGGAGCTATACCGGTGAAATGTCGTTCGTCGGGCTGGATAATTGGGCGACGTTGATGCACGATCCGGTGTTCCCGACGGCGTTACGCAACACCATCATCCTGTTCGGGACGATCCCCGTCGGAATCGTGTTGGCACTGTTTATCGCAGTCTTGCTCAACCAGAAGTTCCCGGGATCGAAGGTGTTTCGCTCGGTGTTTTTCCTCCCGTACATCACGATGATGGTCGCGATCGCGGTCATCTGGCAGTACATGCTCCACACCGAGCAGGGGGTGGTCAACCACGTGTTGTTGAACATCGGGCTGATCGACAGTCACATCAGTTGGCTGGGAGACAGCGGCTGGGCTCTCTTCTCGGTGTTTATGGTTCAGGTCTGGAAGACGACCGGGTTTTACGTCATCATTATTCTGGCCGGCCTCCAGACGATTCCCCAGCAGGTGTACGAGGTGTCACGCATCGACGGGGCTAGCCGCTGGCAGCAGTTCCGCTACCTCACCCTACCGCTCCTGAAGCCGACGCTCGGCGTCTGCGTACTGGTCGGCGTCGTCATCTCGTTCCGGTTGTTCGACCTCATCAACGTGATGACGGGCGGCGGACCGGGGAATTCCACGGAGATTTTGCTAACGTGGATCTACCAACAAATGTTCGCGTACGGTGACTTTGGATACGGCGCAGTCCTCAGTACGATCATGGTCGTCGCCACGATCATCGTGGCATACCTTGGCCTCAAACTCCAGCAGGTGAGCTACTCATGAGTGGAATCAACGAATTCGTATCGATGGACGATCCCCGACGGGTCGTCCGGCACATAACCTCGCAACGTAAATCGGTGCTGCTCCGCAAGGTCGGATTGTTCACCATCGCATTGGTCGCGGCAGTACTGTTTGCGTTCCCGTTTTACTGGCTGGTTCGGATCGCCGGGGTGTGGCCGAGCGGATCACTATACGGCTCGCCGCCGTCGCTGATCATCGACGACCTGAGCTTGTACAACTTCGTCCAGGTCTACTATGCTATCCCGTTCGCCCAGTACGCGATCAACAGCGTAATCGTGTCCGCAATAGCGATCGTCAGCCAGTTGATCTTCTGTTCGCTAGCCGCCTACGGGCTCTCGATGGACTTCTATGGGAAGAAGTACGTCATGGGGTTTATCGTCGTGGCGATGATGGTTCCCTTCCAGACGATCTTCCTTACAAACTATCTGATCACCGACCAACTGGGGCTGATCAACACCTACACGGGACTCGCGATTGTCGTCGCGGTGAGCGTCGTCAACATCCTCGTGTTGAAAAGCGCGTTCGAGGCGGTGCCGGACTCGATGGTCGATGCCGCGCGTCTCGACGGCGCGTCCGAACTGTACATCATCTTCGGCGTCTACTGGCCGCTTTCGAAGGCGGCGCTGGCGACGACCGTCATCCTCGCGTTCGTTTTCTCGTGGAACAGCTACCTGTGGCCGCTGCTAATCGCGACGGAGGACAGCACGATCACGCTGCCGCTCGGGCTAGCGGAGTTCCAGTCCCAGATGTCGGGAGATTTCGCACTACAGTACGCCTTCACGATTATGGTCTTACTGCCGGTGCTGATTCTGTTCTTCCTGCTACAGAAATACTTCATCCGCAGTGCGGTCATGAGCAGTATCAAAACGTGATTCATCCATGAAGCTACCACCACTCCTCAAACTGGTCGCCCAGACGATCTCGATCCGACGTCTCCTGATCAACCGATTCACGGTTTTGATTGCGGTCGTGCTGGTCGCATCGGTCGCCATGCAGGGGTACGTCGCGGTGAACAACGACGGATACGTTACCGGACAGGTCATCGACGACGACGGGGATCCGGTCGCCGATGCCACCGTCACGCTCTCACCCCAGACGGTCGCTGGCGTCCCTAACCCACAGTCTACGACGACCGACGAGAACGGCGAGTTCGAGTTCCAAGATCAGAGCCTCCTGGAGTTCACCATCCACGCCCAACACGAAGAACTCGGTGAGAGCGAGACCGACCGGTATCACCTGTATTTCCAGGGACAGAACACGGAGGTGGATCTCGTGATCGGGTAATAGCTTTCAGTCAGTACATCGCTATTCGAACACCCGCGGACCGACATCGCAATCGATCGTCGTATCGGTCTCTTTGGGGCCACCTCGAGCGCTTGGACAGTGGCCCCTCGTCGACGTTCTCGACGCGTGCGGCTTCCACCGACCAGCGGTGGACTCGGAACTGATGCCGCTCGAGCGCATGCAGACGTTTGCCGTCATCGCGTTTCTTACGACAAGAATTGACCACGAGAAGCGGAGGGGTCGCTTTACGGAGTTCTCGTCCGCTGGAATGCTGGGCGCTTGTGCTCCAAACGTTCGACGAGCATGGCGCGTGTAACCGGAAGTGTCGATCGAATTGTCGAAATTGCTCCCGAGGCCGCCAAAGAGACAGTAGATATATATAATAGAAGGTACTTATCGAAAACGATGGTACGGGAAAGCATACCTACTGGTAGCAGGCGAACCTACTTAAAAGGCATTGCGGCCGGCACTGCGGCCGGCCTCGCCGGTTGTCTCGGCGGTAGTGACGGAGAAGGAATCAACGATACGATCGAGCTGTACACGTGGAATCTCCCCTTCTGGGAGGAGACGATCGAGGAGGAAATCATTCCGACCTTCGAGGATGAGTTCGGCGACGAGTACGACGACCTCGAGGCGGGCTGGATCGACCGCGGGCCCGCGACGGAGGACATCATCTCGTTCTTCCAATCGCGGCTCCAGAGCGGCGATCCGCCGAGCATTTTCGACACGCAGTTCGGGGCGTACGCCCGGTACGCAGACGACGGCGTGTTCGTCGACATTGAGGAGATAGCGGACGACGAGATTCTCGACAAGTACGACGACACGGCACTCGAGTTGAATCAGTACGACGGCACGCTGTACCAGATGCCGTTTTACATGGGGACGAACATGACCATCTGCAACTCAGACTGGTTCGACGAGGCGGGCGTCGAACCGCCGACGAACGAGGAGCCGTGGTCGACCCACGAGTACCTCGACGCGGCGGAGGAAATCGCGGAGAACTCCGGCGCGGACTTCGGGCTCACGTTTATCCGGTTCGACTTCCTGCTGTGGCCGTGGTTCCAATCGGAGGGCGTCGACATCCTCACCGACGACAACACCGAGGCGGCGTTCAACACGTCGACGACGGTCGAACTGCTTGAGCGGTTCCAGGAGTTGACCAGCGACGGCGTGATACCCGAAGTCACGTGGACCGGCGAGTGGGATCCCCAGGCGGAGCAATTCGGTTCCGGAAACACGGGAATGTACTTCGGCTCCGGATCGGCGCTACGCTTGATCCAGAACTTCGGCGAGGATTGGGTGAGCGAAGACACGGTGGACATCGCTCACGCTCCGGAAAACGGCGGACTGTTCACGTTCCACGGGCTCGGGATCACGACGCCCGACAAGACCGAGGCCGAACAGCAGGCCGCGTTCGATTTCACGACGGTCATCCTCAACAAGGAGTTCCAGAAGGACTTCCTCCGAAACACGACCGTGCTCGTTCCGCACACCGAGGCGATGGAGGAACTACAGAACGACGAGGAGTTCCAATCGAACAACCCCCTGCTCGTGGAGTTGTACGAAATGTACGACGTCGTCTCCGAAGATCTCTGGCGTCCGCCGGTGATTCCGCAGGCCACCGAAGTCGCCGACATCATCGCTTCGGAGTTCTCCGCGTGTGCGCTCGGGGAAACGGACCCGCAGGACGCGGTCGATCAGGCGGAATCGCGCGTCAACAGCGCATTGTAGTGTTAGCTGACGGCTTGGCCCACTGGCGACCTGGAGCCAGTCGGCGATGTCGTAGCGTCGGCTAGCTGCGCTAATGCCGGTAGACGACACTGTAGTCCGCGTGCGACGTAGTAGCGTCGGCTGACGCTCGAGATAGCATCCACTTTTTGCGCGGACACCTGTATCCGCTAGTCGGTGGGTCGTCCGAACGGCGGCTCCGCCGTTCCGATTTACGATCGCTCGATCTTATACTAGGTCTCAGTAATAGCCTCTACAAATCACTATAGGAAAAGATTTTTAAACGGACACTATCTGTTATATGCATGGTGTTAGATAACACCTTGCAAACGGATAGTGAGTACAGTGACCAGAGTGAGACCCGATCCGACCCGTCAACCACGCGTCGTCGCTTCGTCCGAACGACCGGCGCTCTCGGTGCCGGTGGGGCGTTTGGGGGGATCGGCTCCGCGTCCGCGAAATCTCGGGGGTCCGTTGACGACCTGCTAGCCGGGCTCTCCGATCGCGAGAAGATCGGTCAGATGGTGATGGCGCTGATGAACCCGACCGACGACGGGGAGCCGTCGCCGAGGGCCGAGGACGTGGTGAAGGATCTCGCGGTCGGATCTGCGATGGTTGAACACGTCGGCACGCCCGAGCAAACCGCCGAGTTCAACAATCAACTCCAGTGCTGGGCGTCGGAGACGGAGTCGGAACTCCCGCTTCTCGTCGGCGCGGACTTCGAGTTCGGCTCCGCCCATAGCGTCGGTGATCTCCGAGACGACTCGCCGACGAAGTTCCCACGAAACATGAACCTCGGCGCGCTCGGTTCCGAACAGGCGGCCGCCGACGCCGCGAGAATCACTGCGACGGAAGCGCGTGCGATGGGGTACCACTGGGGATTTGCCCCGGTCACCGACGTCAACACGAATCCGGAAAATCCGGTGATCGGTATCCGAGCGTACAGCGGAGACACTGATCTCGTATCGGAGCTGACCACCGCACAAGTGCCGGCCTTCCAGAGCAACGGAAACGGTATCGTCGCCACCGCCAAGCACTTCCCAGGACACGGGGACACTTACACGGATTCGCACACGGGTCTCCCCACGGTTTCCTACGACCGGGAGACGCTCGAGGAAATTCACCTGCCCCCATTTCAGTCTGCCATCGATGCAGGTATCGACGCTATTATGACCGCCCACATCGTCGTCGAAGCGATCGACTCTGAGCGCCCAGCGACGCTCTCCGAGCCCGTGCTGACCGGTCTTCTTCGTGACGAACTCGGGTTCGACGGACTGCTCGTCACCGACTCGATGTCGATGGATGCGATCACGGAAATGTGGGGGCGACAGCGCGCCGCCGTCCTCGCCGCGAAGGCGGGTTCTGACGTCATCATGTCGATGGGCGATTACGAGGACCACGCCGCCACCGTCGATGCGCTATACGACGCCGTCGAATCCGGCGAGCTGTCGATGGAGCGCGTCGAGGAGGCGGCGACGCGAGTGCTCAAGGCCAAGCGGAAGTACGGCTTGTTGACCCGGGGCGGTGGGAGGCCGAAGGGCCGAATATACGCCAACCCCCAGCAGGCAATTCGCAGAACCGCCAAGGGCCCGGACCGCAGACGCGCCGCGGAGATCGCTCGCGAGTCGATGACGCTGGTGAAAAATGACGGCGTCCTCCCGTTCGACGCAACCGACGGCGGAACGACGCTCGTCGCAGGTGTCGCGCAAGTCGACGTCCTCGCGGACGCCGTCCGCGAGCGCTCCGCGGGCGACGTGGTCGACTGGCAGTCGAGTCAGTGGGAGGACGACGACCCAACCGACGAGGAGATCGCTGAGGTGGTGGCGCTCGCCGAGGAGGCGGACCGGGCGCTCGTCGCGACGTATTCGGCGTCCGAGCTCCCCGATGGACAGGCCGAACTCGTCGAATCGGTTCAGGAGACGGGGACGCCCACGGTCGCGGTAGCAGTCGGTCTTCCTTACGATATCGCATCGTATCCGGATGTCGATGCCTACCTCGCGTCGTACGCGCTCGACCGGTGGAAGCAACTGAACGTATCGTCGCTGGAGGGAGTTGCCGAAGTCGTCTTCGGCGCCGAACCGAAGGGAACGCTTCCCGTAGATATCGAGGGTTACTATCCCCTCGGTCACGGGTTGGGGTACGAGGAGTAAATAGAATTTTATCGCATATTATCAGCATCCTGAAAAATTCACACCATACTGTGTCAATCATGAACATATGCTAACGAAAGAGACGACGAAGACTCGAACGCGGCGGAGTGCACTGTCAATTCTCGGCGCTAGCGGGGTCGGCCTGTTGTCCGGACAGTTCGTGGGTAACGCGTCGGCCGAGCCGGAGGCCCCCGATCGGGAACTGACAGTGATGAGTTATAACATCGATCACGGCACCGGTTCGGACGGCCGACTAGATCTCGAGCGCACGGCTCGGGTAATTCGGGAGTCCGATGCCGGGATCGTCGGACTGCAGGAAGTGGATGTCCACTGGGGCGATCGCTCTAAGTTTAAGGACCAGGCGAAGATACTGGCGGAGATGCTGGACGTGAATTACTTCTTCGCCCCGATCTATAGCCAGGATCCTCCCGAGAGCGGCCGACCGCGCCGCGAGTACGGGTTGGCCGTGCTGAGCGAGTATCCGATCCAGTACTCGGAAAATCACGAGATAACTCGCCTGTCGACGCAGGTTGGTACGGAGCCGCAACCGGCACCTGGCTTCCCCGAAGTCAGGGTAAACGTGCGAGGCGTGACCGTCTCCTTCTACGGGACGCACCTGGATTTCAGAGCGGATCCGACCGTTCGTCAGATGCAGGTCGACGACATGCTGGAGATCGTGGATTCGGACCGCGGACCCACGCTTCTTACGGGCGACCTAAACGCTCCACCTGACGCACCGGAACTGAGCCCGCTTTGGGACGAGTTCGACGACGCCTGGGACGCGCGGGGCGCGGAACCGGGGTACACGTTCCCGGCGGCGGACCCGATCAAGCGGATCGATTACGTGTTGTCCTCCTCGAGCGTGGAGACGGATTCAGCGAACGTCGTCGAGACGCTCGCTTCCGATCACCGGCCGGTGGTCGCGGACCTGTCGCTCCCCGGCTCCGCCGTGGGCGGGCGTTCGCGAGAGTAAAGCGGGAAGCCGGACCGTTGGGTGTCGGTCTCCGTCTTTCTCGTCGACGATCTCGAAGAGCGTGTGGCCCAGTCGGGGCTTTCTCGCTCGTACTGAGCCCTCATCCAGCCCCCGAATCTTCGAGAACGTTGGTGACTGACTCCGTGTTAATTTCTTGTAGACGCTGACCGAACTTCGGTTCGTCGACTACTATCTGGAAAACATTTATACTAATGTCTCGTGATTATGTCGTATGGTGTCAAATGACACTACAGGCGAAGACAGTGCGAACAGTAGAGTATCGGTTCCCACGACGAGGCGGGGATGGCTGCGAACGACCGCGGCGGGGACGTTCGGTGCCATGCTTGGTCTGAGCGGCCAGGGGGCGGCGGCCGAGCCCGACGGAGAGAGACGAGGTCCACCCGATCGGGCTACGCCGTCGACCACGCTCGGCGTCGAGACGCTCCTCGAGGAGCGGGTCGACCTCCTCGAAGGCGAACGGCTGGGGTTGATCACGAACCCTTCCGGCGTCGACAGCTCGCTGACGCCGACGATCGACCTCCTGTACGAACACGGGGCGTTCGATCTTCAGAAGCTTTTCAGTCCCGAACACGGCATCCGGGGTGACGCGGAGGCCGGCGAAGGCGTCGGCGACACGGTCGACGAGAAGACGGGGCTGCCGGTGCTCAGTCTCTACGGCGATACCCGGCAGTTGCAACCGGAGATGATCGAGGACCTGGATGTCGTGCTCTTCGACATGCAGGACGTCGGCGTCCGGTTCTACACGTACATCTACGATATCGCGCGTTCGTTGGAAACTATCGGCCAAACCGAAACCCGATTCGTCGTGCTGGATCGTCCGAATCCCATCGCACCGCTTTCGATAACGGGAAGTCGGATCGACGACGAAAACGCCTCGGGAATCGGCGACTATCGACTGCCGATAATCCACGGGATGACGGTCGGCGAAATAGCGCACTACTTCAACGACGAGTTCGACTTGGGTGCGGACCTCGAGGTCGTCCAGATGCAGGGGTGGCAACGGGAGATGTGGTACGACGAGACCGGGCTCCCCTTCGTGCCGCCGTCGCCGAACATGCCGGCGACGGACACCGCGACCATCTATCCCGGGATGGTGTACTTCGAGGCGACGAACCACTCTGAGGGACGCGGGACGACGAAGCCCTTCGAGTACATCGGTGCCCCGTGGATCGACGGCCAGGAGTGGGCCGACGCCTTGAACGAACTCGGGTTGCCCGGCGTCCGGTTCCGCCCGGTCTGGTTCGAACCAACGTTCGACGACCACGCAGGGGAAAACGTAGGCGGTGTCCAGACGCATATCGTCGACCGATCCCGCGTCCAGCCCGTTCGCGTCGGCTTGGTGATGCTCGCCTCCGCGTTCCTCTGGTACCCCGAGAGCGAGTGGATCTCGTGGGGCGATACGTACGCGATCGATACTCGAGCGAACGGGAGCGAACTCCGAGAGACGATCGACGCGGCGGACTCCGAGACGGATCCGGTGGCGCTGGCGGACCAGATTCGAAGCGACTGGGAGGATGATATCGACGAGTTTCAGGGTGTTAGGGAACCGTTCCTCCTGTACGACGATCGCTGGCGGGGTCGCGGGAATGGCAACTGAGGCAACTTCGTAACCGACGCGACCGCGTGATTATTCGACGAAGCGATGCCATCCGTAGTCGCCGAGGCGAGCGGTGTACTACGTCTGGGACGACTCCGTCCGCCACGATCCGTTGACGGTCACGGACGGGCGGATTCGGTTCCCGAGGATGCCGATCTCAGACCACGTTCTTCGATCGTTCCGGGACAGCTTCGGGGGACCGTTTTGACGAGTACTACCAGAGCCGGTCAACGTCGTACACGGTCCGCTCGAACGTCCGATCCAATCCACCCGTTAATCCGCCGTCAACGAGCATTTCGGTACCGGTAACGAACTTCGAAAGATCCGATGAGAGGAACAAGACGGCGTTGGCCACGTCCTCCGGGTGACCGAATTGCTCGAGCGGGTACTGGTCGAGAAGTTGGTTTCGGGTTTCGGTAGACCAGTCCGCAGCGCGTTGCTCGCGTCGGGAATCGGTTTCGATCGTTCCGGGACAGACGACGTTGGATCTGATCCCGTACTGTCCGTACTGCGTCGCGACGAGCCTCGAGAGCGAGTGAATCCCGCTTTTTGCCGCAGAATACGCGCTGAGACCGATCCCGGTCTTTCCGTTGACTGACGAGACGTGGACGATTCGTCCGCCCCCAGATTCGGCCATCGCCGGGAGAACTTCGCGCGTACAGATGAACGGGCCGGTCAAGTTCAATTCGATGTTTCGTCGCCAGGTTTCGTCGTCGACTTCGTGGACGACGTCGTCGTCGAGTGCACCGCCCGCGTTGTTGACGAGGATGTCGACCGACCCCTCGCGTTCGATGGTGTCGTCGATGAGTGAACGGACGGACTCGGTGTCGGTAACGTCGGTTCGGACGAACGACGCCCGTCCGCCTTCGGCAGTTATCCGTTCGGTCGTCTCTCGACCGCTCGTTTCGTCCACATCTGCGACGACGACCGATGCACCTTCTTTCGCTAGCTTCGAAGCGATAGCACAGCCGATCCCGTTCGCCGCTCCAGTAACGATTGCCGTTTTACCGTCTACTACCTGCGCATCCATCTTGAGAGGGTCGTACGAAGCCGACCATCAAGTAGATTGTGTTCGGGATACCGGTCTGACGCCGAACGAGTTTTCACGTTCTCGCGGCCGTTGATCCGCGTATTATCGCTTCGCGGGATTCAGGAACCTTTCCGGGATTCACGCTATGCGAATAGCGATTCGAAGAGCTGTTGTACGCATCGTTGATCCCTGGTTTCGACGATCACGTCTACGTCTTCGTACACCGATCGATCGAGTCTATCGTCCGGATCGAACAGCACGGCCGTCCCAGCGACTTCGAACGCTTCGACATCGGTGTGTGAATCGCCGACGTAGAATACGTTCTCGAGGTCGATACCGCGTTCGTCGCAGACGGCGGAGAGTACCTCATCTTTGGCGTTCGGACCGACGCCCGGATCGACCCCGGAGAGATATCGGTCCTCGTCGAAGAGGAGCTCGTTTCCCAACACGAACGCCGGCTCGAGGGACAGTAGCCGGTCCTGGAGATTGGTCACTCCTCCGCTAATCGTCCCGTACGGCACGTCGTGTTCGCTGATTGTCTGCAAGAGCGAACGAGTTCCCGTCGTGAACTTCACCGCTTCGGCCGCGCGTTCGACGTGGTCCGCCGTGACGCCGCGTTCGATCCACAGGTCCACGTTTCGTACACACCACTCCTCGAACGAGATCTCGCCGGCGTGATATCGCTCCGAGAGGATCTTTCCCCGATCGCGGGTCCCGAACAACTCCTGTAGTACTAACCACCCTCCTCGCTGATCGACGAGCGTTCCGTCGAAGTCGAACACGACCAGTTCGGGCGATTGCGTCTCCGACCACGACGACCGATCCGGATAGTCGAAATCCGGACCCGCTGGTTCGTTCGGCGTCACGGAAGAGTCACCTTCCCCATGACGACCGGCTCGTCTGCGCCCGTCGCACCCGGCACGTTGTTCGGAGCGCCGTCCACTCTCGCGATGGCGAGCAGTGCGAAGAGGGCCGCTTCCTTCTCGTCGGGATCGAGCCCGAGCGCCGACAGCGAATCGACGGGGCAGTCGACTCGCTCCGCGAGCATCGCCATCAGCGTCGGGTTCTGCGCGCCCCCACCGGAAACGTACACTTCGTCGGGATACTGCTCCGCGAAGCGGTCGTAGGATTCGCCGATGGACTCGACGGTAAATGCCGTTGCGGAGGCGACTAAATCGTCCTCGTCGAGTCCCCGTTTCCGACCGGCTCGAATGAACCGGCGTGCGAACTCGTGTCCGAAGTCCTCTCGCCCGGTCGTCTTTGGTGGGCTCTCCTCAAAGTACGGGTCCTCGAGGAACTCGTCGACGAGCCCCGCATCTGCGGTCCCCCCGGCAGCGATCTTTCCGTCGACGTCGTAGGTCTGTTCGCCGTCGGTGAGAATTTCGACGATCGCATCGATGACCATGTTTCCCGGCCCCGTGTCGAACGCGCGGATCTCGTCTCGGTCCGCCGTCGGCGGTAAGATCGTGCAGTTACCGATGCCGCCGATGTTCTGTAACACTCGAGACCGGTTTTCGTCGGCGAATTCAGTCGCGTCGAGGTACGGTGCAAGCGGCGCTCCGTGACCGTGAGCGGCGACATCGGCGGTTCGGAAATCGGAGACGGTTCTGGTACTCGTGCGCCTCGCGATAACGTCCGAGTTGCCGATCTGGAGCGTCGACCGAAGCCGATCGCCGGAGCCCGGTAGCGTTTCGGGCTGTCCGATGTGCCATATCGTCTGTCCGTGGCTGCCGATGACGTCGAGATCGTCGGCGGAGACGCCGGCGGCTTCTCGAGCGCGTTCGGCCGCCCGTGCGAAGAGCGATCCGAGAGCGAAGTCGAGGCGGCAGACCTCGTCGACTCTGCCGGTCTCGTCATCACACAGTTCGACGAGTCTCGTCCGCAACGCCGTCGGGTACGGTTCGGTGACGAACGATTCGACGCGTACCTCGTACGGAAACGCTTCGTCTTCGGCCGTGCGCGTGATCGCACAGCATGCAGCGTCGATTCCGTCGAGGGACGTCCCCGACATGAGTCCGACCGCGTATCTCGGTTCGGTGCCACCGTCCGTTCGGACGCGTTCGGTTCGAGGGAGACGTCTCCGTCGTTGCTTCGACGTACCTGTACACGGATCGGTTGCTTCGCTCTCGATTCTCGTCGTCGCAGGTGGTGAGTTATCTTTCATTGTCGTGTTTTCTGAAGAGGTACTCGTCGATTCCCGATTCCACGAACTCGGAAAGTTCGCCGACTTGCGAGTAGCCGTGGCGGCGATAAAACCGCTGCGCTTCGGCGTTGAAATCGGAGACGAGTAAGAGTACGTCCGTTCGTCCTGTCTTCCGGCGGGCGTGTGACTCAGCACGCTTCAGCAGGGCAGATCCGATTCCGCGACCCTGATACCCGTCTCGAACACCGATACCTTTGATGTACGCCGATCGACCGAATCCTCCTCTGGGAAGGATCCGCACGAAGCCGGCTACGTTCCGGTCCACGACCGAAACGTAGATACTCCCCGACTCTTCGTGCGCATTACGGCTGATTCGGGTCGTCGTGTCGTATTCCGTCCACGGGAACGTGTTTCGCAGCAAGTCGTTGATGTCGTCCAGGTCGTCCGGTTGGACCGGTCTGATCGAATCATCGTCCGCAGCGAAATCGTTCGTGTCGGTCATGATCGATCGGTTGGTTCGGTCGTTTTCGGGCGATTCCCCTGTGGATCCGCGTTCGGATAATGCACCGCAGCGACGGTGTGAAATCGCTCTCGGAATCGCGACAGCGATCCGGTCGGATCCATCGCGAGCGAGTGGTTCGTCAGCAGGACGACGAACTGGTTGCGTCTCGGATCGATCCAGACCGACGTTCCGGTGAAGCCGGTGTGCCCGAACGATTCGTCTGACCACGCAGTTCCGGGCAGGTCCCCCTCGGAAAGCTTCCACCCGAGACCGTACGAGGGCTCCAGCTGGTCGATCGCGTCCGTTCGGATCTCGGTTACGGTTTCCGGCGAAAGGAACGATCCGTCACCGTGTCGTCCGCCGTTCAACAGCACCCGCGCGAACGTGGCGAGATCCGGACCCGTCGTAAAGACGCCGGCGTTACCCGATTCGCCGTCCATCGCGGCGCCGATGTAATCGTGAACGGCTCCGTTGAGAGTACTCTCGCGCCAGCGACGATCCCTCGTCGCTGCCACGTTTTCGTCCTCGATCGGCCCGAGAACGGAATCGTCCAATCCCAGCGGCTCGGTTACGTACCGTTTGAAGAGAGACCGAAGCGACTCCCCAGTTTGTCGACGGAGCACGTCGGCGAGGAAGACGAAGTTCAGATCCCCGTAGACGAAGCGTTCACCCGGTTTCGAGAGCAACGACAGCGGACTCTCGTATAGCGATTCGAGCACCTCGTCTTTGGAACCCCACCCGAACGGAAAGGATTTGTACGGCGGGAGCCCGGACGTGTGCGTCAACAACGACCTGAGCGAAATAGCTCCCCGCGGCGTTCCCTCGAGCTGGGGAACGTGATCGTCGAGCGTCGATCCGAGCGCTAATCGGCCCGCTTCGACGAGTCGCAACGTGATCGTGGCCGTCGCAAAAACCTTCGTGAGAGAGGCGACGTCGAATTTCGTCCGGAGCGTCACCGGGTCACCGGACGGGCCGCGATCGCCGACAGCCACCCGAAGGGAGACGTCGTTTCCTGAACCGACGACGGCGACGGCCCCCCCGTACAATCCCCTACGCTTTCCCTCTTCCAGTAGTTGACAGAGCGGGCCGGTATTTACCGACTCCATCTCGTCGGTCTCCGGAGTCATGGATCGACCTCCGGGGACTCGCTCTCGACTCGGTTACGGACGTGTTCGACCGGTTCGTCCGCGATCCCCGATCGGATATCCGCGTTCGAAAAGTGACACCGATGCGTGTGGTCGTCGTCCGCCGTTACTTCTACCGGCCGAACCCCCTCGCACACGTCTCGAGCGAGCGGACACCGCGTGTGAAACCGGCATCCGTTCGGCGGGTTGATCGGATCCGGCGGCTGTCCGTCGAGTCTCACTCGTTCGCCGTTCGACGAGCCGATTTCGGGGACGGCAGAGAGGAGGGACTGCGTGTACGGATGTCGCGGTCGGTCGAAGATTCGGTTCGTCGGTCCGACCTCGATCAGTTCACCCAGGTACATGACGCCGACGCGATCCGAGACGTACCGAACGGTGCGAAGGTCGTGCGAAATAAACACCATCGTCAATTTGAGCTGTTCTTGAATATCGCTGAGCAACTCCAATATTTGCGCCTGAACGGTCACGTCGAGCGCGCTCGTCGGCTCGTCGGCGACGATGAACGACGGATTCACGCTGATCGCTCGTGCGATTTCGACGCGCTGTTTTTGCCCCCCGGATAATTCGTGCGGATACTGCTGTCGCATTTCGGAGTCGAGGCCGACTCGTTCCAGCAACGAACCGATTTCCTCCGCTCGAGCGGCGTCATCTAACGACGTGTGAAGCTCGAGCGGGCGTCGAAGGATCTGCTCGATTCGCTTTCGCGGGTTCAGTGACGAGGAGGGATCTTGATGAATGAACTGGATCTCGGAACGGAATCGGCGTAATTCCCGAGTCGACAGTGCGGCCAGATCCGTTCCCCGAAACGAGATTGACCCGGCCGTCGGTTTTTCTAAGCGGAGTAGCGTTCTCCCGAGCGTGGACTTCCCGCAGCCGCTCTCGCCCACGAGTCCGAACGTCTCCTGTTCTTGCAACCGTAACGAAACGCCGTCGACAGCTTTGACGTACTCTTTCTCTCCGAGCAACGATTCGACGAATCCCTCTCCGAGACGGAAGTGTTTCTTCACGTTTGTAACGTCCAGTAGCGGATCGGCATCGCCAGATTCCCGTTCGGGTCCGTCAGTGACGACGCTTTGCTCGTCGCTCCTCATCGCCCGTCACCCGTCGTGTCGTTCGAATCTTCGACCGTCGGATGCATCTCGAGGGACGAGTCTTCGCCGTACAAAACGCAGTGAACCTCGTGATTGGCCGAGCCCGCATTCCCGTCGTCGCTCCTGCCCGCTTCTCGTCCCACGTCCGGAATCTTCCCCGAAGTCTCCGTTGTTCCCGGCCTGACCTGAAGCGGCTCGTCATCCTCGGTGACCGGGTACGCCGGCGGGAATCGTGACTCACAGCTCGTGGTCGCCTTCGAGCAGCGCGGAAGAAACGGACACCCCGGCGGTTTCCGCGTCGGGTCCGGCACCTTCCCTTCCAGCGTGTCGATAGCGCCCCCTCCCTCGAGGCTTGGAACGCTGTTGAGCAGCGCCTCCGTGTAGGGGTGTTTCGGATGATCGAATAGATCCTCGGTCGGGGCGGTTTCGACGATTCGACCCGCGTACATCACCGCGATCCGATCACAAACCTCGTGTACGACGCCCATATCGTGCGTGATGAAGAGCACCGAAGTTCCGAACTCGCGCTGTAGTTCGTCGACGAGATCGAGAATTTGGGCTTCGATCGTAACGTCGAGTGCGGTCGTTGGTTCGTCGGCGATCAACAGGTCCGGTTGGCAGCTGATCGCCATCGCGATCATCGCGCGCTGTTTCATGCCGCCCGAGTATTCGTGCGGATACTCGAGTGCCCGGCGTTCGGGTAACGGAATCCCGACTTTGTCGAACAACTCGACCGTTCGCTCCCACGACTCTTCGAATTTCGTGAACCGATCTTTCGATCGGAAGATGTTCCCCGCGATCGTTTTCTCGAGACGACCGATTTCCTCTCCGGGAATGTCCTGGTGTGTCCGGATGGTTTCCGAGATCTGATCGCCGACGGTGAGGACGGGATTGAGCGAGGATCCCGTTTCCTGAAAGATCATCGAAATTCGGTTTCCGCGCACGTTACGCATCTCTTCCGTGGGTTTCTCGAGCAACTCCTCGTCGTCGAATCTGATGGACCCTTCGACGGTCGCGTTCTGATCCAACAACTGGAGAACGCTCGCGGCCGTTACCGATTTTCCGCTTCCGGATTCGCCGACGATCCCGACGGTTTCTGCATCGTCGATGGAAAGAGACACGTCCGTAACGGCCTCGACCACCCCTTTCTGTGTCTCGAACTCGACGGTTAGGTCGTCGATCGAAAGCAACGGCTCGTCGGAACGGCTGTCCCCTCGAGCGTTCGCCCTGTCGTCCGTTGAGTTGGCGTTCATGTTGTTTTCCTCTCTCGTCATTTGTTCGTCCCCAGTTCCTCTCGTTGGTGTGGGTCGAGCGCGTCTCGCAGCGCATCACCCACGAAGTTCAGGTTCAGGACCGTGATCATGATGGCCAGACCCGGTGCGATCGTCCACCACGGTGCGTGAGTCATGAACTGCCGACTATCGGCCAACATACGCCCCCAAGACGGTTCCGGTGGCGGAACGCCGAGCCCGAGAAACGACAGCGCGCTCTCGAGCAAAATAGCGACGGCGAGGCTGATCGTCGCCTGAACGATGATCGGCGCGGTCATGTTCGGAAGGATTTCCGAGAGGATGATCCGCGCGTCCGATTCCCCTATCGACCGAGCTGCTTGCACGAACTCCTCTTCTTTTACCGAGAGGACGCTTCCGCGGGTGATTCGAGCGAAGATCGGCCAATACACGATGCCGATAGCGAGGATGACGTTGTACCAGTTTTGTCCGAGGATAGCAACGAGCGCGAGCGCGAGGAGCAGGGCCGGGAACGAAAATATCGTATCCGTAAACCGCATGATCGCCTGCCCGAGCCATCCTTCGTAGTAACCTGCTACCGCGCCGAGAAGGACCCCGACTGTCGTCGCGATACTCACGCCGACGAAAGCAACGGCGAGAGACGTTCGCGCACCGACGACGACGCGAGTTAGTATGTCCCGACCGTATCGGTCCGTTCCGAATGGATGGATCAACGACGGTGCTTGGTTCATCTGATCCAGATTTGTCGCGGTCGGATCGTGGGGAAGGATGAAGGGGCCGATGATGGCGAGGAGGACCGTCACACCGAGTCCGATCGCCCCAGCCAGCGCGAGCCGATCCGCGAGGATCGTCCGAGCGAATACCGAAACGAACGATGTTTGCTCTGCGTCGAACGAGCGGTCGTCCGATTGATCCACTGACTCGGCAGCTGTTTTACTCATATCTGATCCTCGGATCTAGATAGGTGTACAGGATGTCGACGACGAAATTAACGGTCGTAAACAGGAACGCCGTGACTATCAACACCCCTTGCAGTATCATGAAATCACGATTCAACACCGCGTTCAGTGCGAGACGACCCAGACCCGGCAACGCGAAAATTTCCTCGATCACGATCGAACCGCCGAGGAGATATCCGAGGTTGATTCCGATGATCGTCACCGTCGGAATGAGCGCGTTCATGATCGAGTGTTTGTTTTTGACCAGCGCGGGAACGAGGCCCTTCGCCGTTGCTACCTCGATGTATTGTTGGTCCATCACCTCGAGGAGACTCGATCGCATGTATCGCATTACGATGGCGGCCTGTGCCGTTCCGAGAGCGATCCACGGGAGTAACAGGTGTCGAAAGCCTTCCACTGGATCCGCGAGCGGCAACACGAATCCCGACGTCGGAAGTATCTGGAGGTACTCACCGAACACGAGGATGAGCAGGATACCGAGGAAGAAATTCGGGATGGCTATGCCGGAGTATGCGAAGACCGTCGCGATGGAGTCGATCCTAGAATGGCGGTACGTAGCCGAAACGATCCCCGCGGGGATCCCGATAAGTACTGAAATGAGCAGTGCTCCGCCCGCGAGCCAGAGGGTGACCGGCAACGTATCGACGATGAGTTCGCTCACCGGTTGTCCGTAAATGATGGAGGTCCCGAAATCGCCGACGAGAACGTCGCCGAGCCAATCGAAATATCTCACGTAGAGCGGCTGGTCGAGACCGAGATCCTCGCGCACCATCCGGACCTGCTCTTCGGAGGCGTCGGTTCCGAGCATATTTCGAACCGGATCCCCTCCTGCGACGTTGATCAGGAAAAACGAGATGGCGGTCACTCCAAAGAGGACGGGAACGTACTGAGCGATACGCTTAGCGACGTAACGTTTCATCTGTCATCAACTCACTCGTTCAGGGAAGCGCCGTGGAAGCTCGTGATATTTGCGGGCTCGAGTTCGTATCCTTCCAGTTCGTCGCGATATCCGACCGTTTCGTCGTCGAAGTAGAGGTACGTCATCGGCACTTCTTCCTGAATAATCTCTTCGATGTCGCTGTAGAGTGCTGCCCGTTCGTCGACATCCGTTTCGGTTCTCGCTTCGTCTAGTAGTTCGTCGACGTCCTCGTTTGAGTACGCCCAGTGATTCCACAGCCCGTCCGAGTGATACTGGCGGTAGTACCAGCCGTCAGGATCGACGCGCCCGCTCCAAGAACCGATAGCCATCTCGTAATCGTTGTCCGACCAGACCTCGTCGAGCCAGGTCGAAAAGTCCATCTCGTTGACGTCGATATCCAGATCGATGTCCGACAAGTGGCTCTGGATGAGCGTTGCTGCATCCGCGCCGGGTCCAGGGGTTCGGGAGACTTTGATCGACGCATCGACGTCGGAAGGATCCACACCGGCATCGTCCAGAAGGTCACTCGCGTGGTCCAGATCTTGCTCCGGTGGTTCTCCCGGCTCGATCATATCGTACCACTCGCTTACGGGTGGAATCGGATGGTGAACGGCCTCTCCGTAATCGAACAGAACGCCTCGGATGATCTCCTCTCGGTTTATCGCGTGACTGATCGCCCGTCTGACTCGAGCGTCGTCGAATGGGGCGCGATCCGTATTGAACCAGAATCCCTGGTTAAACAACCCCGTCATATTCTGTACGTCCGTCTCGGCACCGCTTGCGACGTCCTCGACATCCTGAAACGGGACGCTCTCGAGCAGGTGTGTGTCTCCGACCTCGAGTGCCGTCTGTCTAGCCGCCGGCTCGGGAACGATATCGAATTCGACGCCTTCTAACAGCGGCTGATCGTCGACGTGATAGTCGTCGAATGCGTCGATGACGACTTGTTCGTTGACGGACCACTCCTCGAAGGAGAACGGACCCGTACCGACGGGGTGCTCCTGGAGGTCGACCTCTTCCGATGCCCCTTCCGGAATGATTTCGACCGATTCAGTAAAGGCGGTCAACAACGGTGCGAACGGTTCTTCGAGTTCGAATCTGACCGTGTAGTCGTCGAGCGCTTCGATGTGCTCGACGCGTTCGAAGTTTTCGGCTCGCGGCGAGCCGACATCGGGATCTACGATCCGTTCGAACGTATACACTACGTCGTCCGCGGTACATTCTCCGCCGATCGGGTCGTGGAACTGCACTCCCTCTTTTAACGAAATTTCGTAAACCAACTCGTCGTCGCTGATCTCGTAGTCCGTCGCCAGCAACGGTTCTGGTTCCAGATCCTCGTTGAGTCTGAACAGTCCTTCGACGACGTTTTCCAGTACTCGCTGGGCCATATTGATCGTCGTGAGATGGGGATCGAAGTTCTCGGGGTCGTCCGGAAATGTCACGCGAAGTACCCCATCCGAGACGGTCGAATCGTCGGTAGTACACCCAGCCAACGAGGCCCCAATTGCGGCAGTTGGGATGGCCTTCAACGCACCCCTGCGGGTAATGGGATAGCAGTTGTTAGTAACGGGCATGCTTTGATTACCGAATCGTCTACCAATCAATATAAAACTACCGGGCTGGTGGCCTCTCCTCCTCAAAACAACCGTTGCCAATAGATATTTCAATTGACACTAGTGCCCAGAACTGTCGACCCGTGTGTTTATCGACGTCGTTCTTCGCCCTATTGGTAACCGTTCAAACGTCACTCGTACATCAAATACTTCTCGCGCTTCGGCAAGAACTCCGATATTCCGTCGTTCCACCGATCCAGTATCCGGTCGGTGAGCAAGCGAATGTTTCTGCCGTTGCGGGCTTCGCTAACAGTTTCGCGCAATCGAGGGGATCCCAGAAGTCGATCGACGACGTACCCGCCGTTAGTTTCGATCCATTCACACTCCGGATACTCGTAGAACGCCGTGATCAACATACTTACACCGACGGCTACTGGATTGAGGTTTTGTCTGTCCAGAACGTGCACTTGTACGCCCTCGACATCGGATCGCTCGTGTTTCGAGAACAGGGGGGTGAAATACGCTGGTCGGAACTTCACGCCGGGCGGATCCATCTCGTTCAGCAGCGCCGCCCAATCGTTTCCATTTATCCACGGTGCACCGACGAGTTCGAACGGTTTGGTCGTCCCCCTTCCTTCCGACAACGTCGTTCCCTCGAAGAGACAGGTACCAGGATACACCAACGCGGTCTTTGGATGTGGCATATTCGGCGATGGTGGTACCCACGGCAATTCCCCGTCGTCGAACCACGAGTCTCGACTCCATCCGTCGAGTTCGAACACCGCTAAATCGGCTCCGATGTTCCGTTCTTGGTTGAAATATCGGGCGAGTTCCCCGATGGTCATTCCGTGAACGATCGGAAAATTCTCGGCACCGTTCGCGACGACTCCAGCGGGATCGATCGGGGCGATCGGGTTCGGACGATCGAGGACGACTACTCGAGTGTTCGTATCCGCGGCGGCCGATAGTGCGCGCTCGAGCGTTTGAGAAAACGTGTAGAAACGGCAGCCCACGTCCTGAATGTCGTATATCAACACGTCGAGGGAAGCGATCCGTTCCGCGAACGACGGTTCCCCGTTTTCAGCCACGTCGACGACACGCAAACCGGTCTTCTCGTCCGTCCGTTCTTCGACGATCCGGCCGGTTTGTTCCGCGCCGCGTATTCCGTGGCGCGGCCCGAACAATATCTCGAGCTCGAGCGAGTCACAGTGATAGAGTCGATCGATAGTCGTCTCGAGATCGGAGTCGATACCGGAGGGGTTCGTCAGGAGTCCCGCCGTCTCGGTTCGAGACGCGTCCATCCGGTGGTCGAGATACCGATCGATGCCTAGTGATACCATTCGTTCGACTTACAGTAGATCAAGACCGTATAAATAACCCTGTATAATTGTCTCTACATTGAAGGATACATTCAGAACAAGTCGTTTACCCACCTCAGATGCTCTCTCGTCAATAAGTTGTAGTTGTAGACGTACACGTCGTCGGGATTCGCCGCGTGAATCGCATCTACGACGCGATTGGCCTCCTCGAAAGAGGAGATAATCTCGGGATCGAGGGTGACGGCAGCGTCGACTGGCACTGAGACACGCTCTTGAATACGATTGACTCGTTCTCGAGCGATCCGCGGATCGCCGGTATAACACATGGCAGTGACACGATCCAGATGATCCGACGCCGTCGTGATGTCGACGCCTGCTGGCACCCCGTCGGACGGTCCCCGTCCGACTCCGTCGGCAACGTAATAGTTGAGAGGGATCTCCCTGCTACTGTTTGCAAGACGCTCGAGTAATCGGTCTACCTCAGCGCGTCTGAACGAAAACATCGAGTCGAGGACGGGATAGTCGTTGCGAAGGTCCTCGAACGAGTCGAGCGTCGGCTTCGCATTCGCCAGCGTTTCTCCCAGAACCTCTCTAACGGCGGCTCGTGCATCGAGTAAATCTAACCCACGCGACGCAGCGCTCGATCGGCACGCTCGGCAAAAGCACTGCGACAGTAACAGCCGTTCGACAGCGTCCGAGATACCGAAGGATTTCTCGTGACCGAACTGATCCCCGTGACCGTGAGGAACCGTCGGGAACCCGATCGACTCGAGGTCGATTCTGTTAACATCGTACCGTGAAATCGATCGAACCACGCCTTCGAGATACGCTTTTACCGTCGGGTTCGACGGACATAATCCGTGCGCGTGCGACGTCCCGTACGGCCCGCGAATTCTACAATCCGGGTGTTCTTTTCCGATCGCACTGTTGTGAAGACAGACGGTCCACGCGTTGACAGAAATATCGTACTGCCCGGCGGTATCGATCACTGCCGCCAACGGGTCGTCCAGCTCCGGCACCTGATTTACGTTCGGGTCGATCCCACCATCCGGAAACGCCGTCGAGTCGGGCGTGAAATAACACCCACCAGTGTAGCGTTCGAACGGCCGATCGTTTGCTCGAGGAAAGAACGTCTGCACCGAGTGATAGTGAGTTGCCACGCTCACCGCATCAACACCCGAAGAGACGAGCGTCTCACATGCGTCGTTCAGTCCCTCGTCCGCGAGACACCATGGGTAAGCCAACACTGTCGTCATAACGTATTGGAATTTTTCTTCATCATCGTTTTTGTATCGAACATCGCTCTCCCGATATGGTAACTGGTAGTCATCGCCTTACTCATCCACTCGATGACTTTCGACGATTGTTTCGTCGACATCGATGCCGAGTCCGGGGCCGTCCGGAATAGTGATCGATCCGTCGGAGACCTCGAGCGGTGAGCGGAGAACGTCCGTTTCCCACGCATAGTACACCGAATCCGGCGAGAGGTTTAACGCGGGTGCACTCCCAAAGAGGTGACAGACTGCCGCACTCTTGATTCCGAGGTCGAATCCGCAGTGGTGTGAGACGGAGACGTTCGCTGCTTCTGCTTGAGAGATTTGGTCGCGCGCTTGAAGCAATCCGCCCGCGGGAACGAGGTCGATTACCGCGACGTCGATAGCATCGCGTCCGAGGAGCTGTCTGAGATTCCCATTGAAGTACGTATCTTCGTTCACCGCAATCGGCGTTCGAGTTCGGTTTCGTAAGCTTTCGTACGATCCGAACGCGTTGATCCGAACCGGCTGCTCGATGTACTGCAGTCGCACCCCGTTTTCCTCGAGCGCGGAGAGTGCACGAATGCTCTCTTCGAGGGTCCACCCTTGGTTCGGATCGAGTCGAAACTCGAGCTCGCCGTCGGTTTCGTCATCCATCGCAACGAGGCGGTCCACGTCTTGTTTCCAGTCGGGTCCAGCTTTCGTTTTGAGCGTTTCGAAGCCGGCATCGACGGCCTGACGCGCGTGGTGCCGCGATTCGTCCGGATCGAGAATTCCAAGACAAAACGCGATCGGCATTTTTTCGGCGTTCCCAACTCCCCCGAGCAGTTCGTGGACCGGGGCGCCCCGGCGCTTTCCGAGGAGATCCCACAGCGCCATACTGACGCCGCCGAGGAAGGGGTCGATTTTCACGTACGGATGATAGAACTCGTCGAGACAACTCGAGATATCTCCGACTTCACACCCGGTGAGTTCCGGAGCAACGACGTCCTCGATGATCGCTTTCGTTGCTGTCGGCGATTTGAGGGCTGTGAGCATTTCCCCCCATCCGACTGCGCCGTCCGTTGTCTCCACCTTGATCAGCGTTCGATCGACCGTCTCGACTGATGCGTGGTTGCTCACGTACGGGGCGAGTCCGAACTTCTTTTCGAGCGGTTTGACAGGCATCACTACTGGAATTGCCTCGATGCTTTCAATCGACATATATCCATGAAGCAGATGCTGGTATTTGAATATTGGTCACGAGGATTAGTGATCCGGCTTTCCGAGTAACAGCCGCGAACTGCGTGAACTTCGACTCAGCCGAAACAGCGTTACGAGTGGGTGATTTTGAGTTCGATTAGATTCGCTGTCTTTTGCAACTTTTCGCTCAGGTCGTCGAGAGAGGTGTCCGTTAAACGGCTAGAGGGTACGGTCATACCGACGGAGTACAGCACTCTGCCGTTGCTGTCTTTAATCGGTGTGGCGATACAACTGACTCCCGTCAGCCGTTCTTCTGTTTCGACGGCAATCCCGCTGTCCCGAATCTCCTTGAGTCGGTGACGCAGTTCGACGGGGTCGGTCACCGTTTTGTTTGTCGCCGCAGGGAGTCCGTGTCGATCGATTATCGACTCGATTGCCTTTGGTGGACGAAACGCCAGTAACGATTGTCCGATCGCCGATGAATGGAGCCGAATTCGCTTTCCAGCGTGGATCTCGAGTGGAATCGAATCCGTACCCTGCCGCGTGTGCAAAACGATGCCCATCCCGTTTTCTTCGGCTAGGAGACTCACTGTTTCTCCGGTATTGTTTGCGAGGCTATCCAATTCTGCTGTAACTTGGTCGATTCCTTTTCGAGATCTTCGCGCGTACTCACCGAACTCTAAGAACCGGAGGCCGACGTGGTATTGATCGTCCTGTTTCGTAACGTACCCTCGATTTACTAGCGTCTGAAGGTGATTGTGGACCGTACTAACAGGTAAATCGAGTTCATCGGACAATTTGGTTAATCGACCGCCATTTATCGAACGCAACGTTTCGATGATGTCCAATGATCGTTCAGTCGTTCGTACCCCCGTTCCATCATTGTGTGGCATTTGTTATCACTGTAGTTGAACTGCTACCGCATAACATTTTCCCAGATCCGGATCTGTTTGCTCCAATCGGTTCGGCACAGTCGAAACCGGGCCCAATTACACACATATGGATGTAACAACAAATAAAGAAACTCGCTTTTCGGCATTCGAAACCGTTGATATCCCCCTGAAGCTAGGTTTCACGTGACCTTCTCGGTTTCTGCTGTGATGAAACGGCCTTGGAATCGTGAATCATCGACTACCATCTCTGTCGAGCAAATTCAGTTGTTACTCCCTTCCTCGAGGACGGTTGCCTCCAATGACGTCTGTGAAAGGACGCCATTGCGTCAGGGTATTCGCCGTCCAACTCTATGCGTCCGGTCGTTCGGTTCGAGACACAAGCAATTATGTCACAGAATCAAGTGAAAGTTCTTCGATCATGGACACTTGACAGAAAGGTTCCCATCTCCTTCAGCCTCAATTCATCAGTACCCAGCGAGTGGTTTGTGTAGTCAACAAAGTCATCATCGACGGATTAGCTCACTTATTCCGGTAGATTCGCGGGCTCCACAACAGTGCAATGACGCCGATACCGACGACCGCGACGATTGCTAAAACCCCGAAGCTATACTGGATACCGATCGTGTCGCTCGTGTAGCCGATTATCGTGGGAACGGCCGAACTGATTAGCAGTGCGACAGTGTATATATAGCCGAATGTTCTGCCCTCGTATTCGGGGGGCGAAATGTCACTGATCAATGCGTCGCGTATTGGATTAATGCCGAAGAGGCATCCGCCGAGCGCCCCGAAAACGATGAGGAGCGAAATAGGCCCTAGCGTAACTACAGAGAGTACCACTAGACACATGGTCGAAACCGTAAGCAGTCCAGCAATAAGCGCCCGATGGTCATATGTGTCGGCCAACATTCCCGCAATGAGTTGCGAAACTGTTGCGCTCAAAAGCAATACGGCAAAATAAAAATTGGCGACGGATTCCGGTCGAAACGTTACCGTTCCAATCGTAATCGAAAAGGCGTAAACATCGGCGACAAAGACGGGTGCGAACGCGAGCAAGCCGTTTCCCACGAACAGGATCGAGAGGAACAACAAGAACGCCACGCTGATCGGAAACAGAAATCGTCTCGGATCCTCGAGCAACGATTGGTCGTCCGATTCGCCATCGCGTCTGGTTGGTGGTTTGGTTTCGTAATCATCTCGTTTGAGCACCGTTGCCAGCCACGCAGCATAGACTATTCCTCCCATTGCGATACCGACGAGAATCCACTCCCACGAGATAAAGATAATAAATACCCCAACTAAGATCGGTGCAATCGCATCACCTATCTTCGAGGCACTCCCCCACATGCCAAGAACGGAACCTTTATTCATATCTGATATATTCTCGGTTATTAGCGGGTAACCGACCGGATGGATGCCACTATATCCAATCCCAGCAATCGCCATTGCGAGGGCCATTATTTGGAACGTTCCAGTCACATAATATGAGAAAATAGAGATGGCAGGGAAGAAATGACCGGTATTAGTTGATAATGCAAACAATAAGTAGCCAAGTGCCATGAGAAGAACTGATGGTACGGCGATGTAGATCCGATCAATGGAGTCCGCAAGAATCCCAAACGGTGCCTGGAACAGCCCGCCGAAGAACATATAGATACTTACCAATAGTCCAAGTTGCCAAAGTGGATATGAAAGGTCAACCGCCAGGATCGGGATAAGCGGCGGAACGAGTCGATAGAATACGTGTTGAACTGTGTGTAACGAAGAAATCAACAACCCGAAAACACTCTCTTTGCGACTCAATCCAAACATTTGATTATTTCTCAACGACCCTAATGGGTACCGAGTACGTGAGATATATAACTCGTTCCGTATACATCATTCGTTAGTTATTCGATGTTGTGCGAACGCTCTGGTCAGGAAAAACATCCCGACGAGGACGAACACGCCAGCTGAGAACGTGTTTTGGCCAGTCATCAGCAAATACGCACCTGTCACTACCAAAAAAACGCCGGCAAACGAGTTGCCAGCGACATTGTTTGTTCGTTCTTCACTCATCTATCGGATCTACCGGGAGACTGCTCTTAATTCTTCGCAAAATTCGTCGACAATCGAACGCCGGAACCACAATTCGATGTCGTCTAGCCCGTTCTGAGCTATCTGGAAATAAAAACACAAGGTAGAAATAATATCTAATTCAATAGGTTTGTTCGAGTTTCGATAACGCCGCGGATGACGTTCATCAGCGGTCGGGCGACGAACGTGAGGACGATCGCGATCCAGAGCGCGATCGCCAGCGTACTCCCGAAGAAGTACGTCGGATCGTTCCCGCTGATCAGCATGCTCCGCAGGAAGGCTCCTTCGATGATCGGCCCGAGAATTACCCCCAGAATCAGCGGTATCAGCGAATAATCGTTCTCTCGCATGACGAACCCGATGATCCCGAAGATAAACATGAGCCAAACGTCGAACACGCTACTGCGCATCGCAAAGGCCCCGATTACAGTTAACACCAGTATGCCCGGTACGATGATGTTGGCCGGCATCGTTACAACGCGAACGATGTACTTCGAGACGGCGAACGCGAATAGCAAGAGGACGACGTTCGCTAGGAACAGGGAGAGAATAATGACGTTCGCCTCGAGCGCGAAGTCTTGCATGAATTCCGGCCCTGGACGGACACCGTGAAGGAGCAACGCTGCGAGCATGACGGCAGTCGTCCCGCTGCCCGGGATACCGAGTGCGAGCGTCGGCACTAGCGAACCGGCAGTAACCGCACTGTTCGAACTTTCCGAGGCGATGACGCCGTCGGGGTTCCCCTTACCGAATTCCTCCGGCTTGTTCGACATCGATTTCGCCGTGCCCCAACTGACGAAGTTTGCGACGGAGGTCCCGGCTCCGGGCATTGAACCGATCCCGAGACCGATCAGCATCGCGCGAGCAACGCCGAAGGGCTTCGAGATCACATACTTGAATCCGTCAATAATATCGCCGTACGAGGTATCGATATCCTGGTCCTCGCTGATCGCTTTCTTGTTGATCAGATAGAACAGCTCGGAGATGGCGAACAGCCCGACGACGATCGGCACGAACGGCACTTCGTCGTAGAGCTCGAAGAATCCGAAGTCGAGTCGCCGTTGGCCCGTCGTCGGATCGACCGGCATCGCGGCGATTAACAGCCCGGCGAAACCCGAGATGAGCCCTTTTCGGAAGTTGTCTCCGATCGCGACGGCGACAGCCGCGAGTCCGAACAATCCGAGCACGAAGATTTCACGGTTCGTAAAGAGGAACGAGAAATCCCCGATCGGTCCGAGCAACAACAGGATAATGAACGCTGCGGCAAATCCACCGATCGTACTGGCCAGGATAGAGATCCCGAGCGCTTTCGACGCCTGCCCCTTCTGAGACATCGGGTACGCGTCGAGGACAGTCGCGGTCGCACCCGCAGTACCTGGCGTGTTGATGAGCACGGCAGGGATCGCGCCACCGTAACTCGCACCGACGTATACCGCGGAGAGGAACACGAGTGCGATTTCGGGCGTCATCGGGAGCGTAAACGGCAACGCGATCGCAACCGTATTCGTCCCGGTAAACCCGGGAATCGATCCGGCCATTATGCCGAAGATGACACCGATAGCGATCAACGCAAGGTTTTCAGGTGTAAGCAGTATACCCAGGGCCTCGGGGACGAGTCCTAATGGCATTGGCACTCACCCGGCGCCGACGGAGCTGGAACGTTTTCTGCCACCGGATCGCCACATTGTCGTATTCCGGTCATCATATCGCAACACCCGTCGGTGGATTGAGTCCCATGAGCATGACGAAGATTAGATAGACTCCGACCAAAAGCGCTACGTTGACGCCGATGAGCAGTTTCGGATCACGGATACCGCCGATCAACATGATCAGTATCACAGCGAAGAACGACGCGGTGAAAAATCCGGCGACTGGAATGAGATTGATGTAGACAACGCCGGCTAGCACCAGTCCGATGGATCTGTCCCATTCTCCGAATTTGTTTTTGATCGAGGTGGTGAACGATCGATCGCCGGAGTATCTATACAGGTAGCGGAATTCGTCGTAGAGCACCGATAACGTAAGAAGCACGAGGAGGCCGATGACGAAGTACGGGTAGTACAAGTTCCCCGTCGAAATCCGCCCATACGTGTTTTCGATGTACAGAATCGAAAGAACGAGTGTTGCAACGGGCAACACGAGTCGAACTAGTGCAACGTACCCCTTTGCCGGTGAGGTTTCCTCCTCTTCCTCCTCGGCCGTATTTTCCTGAGATTGTGTCGTTGCCATTCTTTGTCACCGATTGGTTACCGTCGAGTCCATAAATATTAATCGTGTCTATTTGTTTGCCCGGGGCTGTGCCACGGCGGCGAAAGTCGGTTCTTATTCGACGTACTCTTCGAACAGGTCGGTGAATTCTTCATACGTTTCGTAGGCCTCCTGGAGAATTGCCTCTGCCTCGTCCGGACCGTTGTGGAAAATTTTCCCTTCTTCGCCGATCTCCTCGAGATCTGATTCGTACTCATCGTTGTTTGTGGCCTCCTCGAGCGCATCCACCAGGTACTCGAAGTCCTCCGGCGATTCTTCGGCCGCCTCCTGGGAGACGAAGTAAAACTGGATCCCATTCGACGGATCGTATTCGATATCGGTTCCGAGCGCGTCGTTAATCGGCGGTGCATCTCCGGTCAGGTCCGGCTCTGGGTTCTCCTCGGCGTAAATACAAACGCAGGTCGAATCTTCCTCAAGGTCTGCGCTGTTGTACAACGAACGCGCGGCGACATCGATTTCTCCCTGGAGGAGCGCCGTTTCCGTTGGACCTCCACCATCGAACGGAACGATCGTGAATTCCGCATCCGTCTCCTCCATCAGTTGGATGATCGAAAGCACGTTTCGGTTCGTCGGACCGGACGCACCGACCGTCAGATCTCCCGGGTTGTCCTCCGCGTAATCGACGAGTTCTTCGATCGATTGGAACCGATCGTCGTCGTCACGGACGCGAATTACTGCCGCCTCCTGGGTAATCGTTCCGATTGGCTGGATGTCATCCAGCGTAAAGTCGGAGTCCGTGTCCGGATCGTTTTCGTCGATGGCGACCGCGGCGGGTGTCGCCGGCGAAAGCGTTCCTCCAATCGATGTAAGTTCCGGACTTTCCGAAACGACGTTTGCCGCGATTCGCGTCCCCGCACCGTCTTGGTACTCGATGTCGAAGTTCGCGTCGAGCGCATCCTCGAGGTACGGCTGAATCTCTCGCATGTTCGTGTCGACACCGCCCCCCTCGGAGTACGCGTTGACGAACGTGAACGTATCCGGCGGGAATTCACCCGGTCCGTCGTCTCCCGTACAACCCGCTAACAGTGAAACCCCGATCGCACTCCCCGTAGTTGCTTTCATGAAGTTCCTACGACTGTGTGATGTCATAACTCAGTTCATGAATGGGACACCCGGCATTTATAATTAACTATTCCACGATCAGCCCATCCTCGGAACGTCGGGATAGACCGGTTAGAAAGCGTATTGGTTGACGAACGCGGGTCGCGTATCCGGATTCCGCTCGAATCCGATCGAGTGAAAGCGAGTTCGTAAAATTCCCCCGGTCGGCGTTCGAAACCGAGACGTTCCGGGTGACGGCGGAGTACGGAACCGCTTCGAGCAGACGGGTTGTGGCCGGGAAACGGAAAATCAGCGAGCAGATAGCCGCAGATCTAGTCGACTCGGTACTCTTCGAAGACGTCCTCGTCGATGGTCACGCCGAGTCCAGGCTCGCTTGGCGGATCGATTCGACCGCCGTCTTGGACGTAGATCGCGTCCTGGTTCTCGACGTACTGTCCGGCGATGTACCGTCCCGGATCATCGATGTCATCGTCGAGCACTGCGAACTCGATCAGTTCACACTGCCGGGCCGCCGCGGCGACGTGGAGACTGGCAGCGTAGTTGATCGCCGGCCCCAGCGCGTGTGGGATCATCTCCTTGTTGAACGATTCGACGAGCGTTGCGACGCGCATCGCACCCGTGATTCCGCCGACGTAGTCGACCGACGGCTGATAGATATCAAGAGAGTTCGCTTTCAAGTGATCGAGCGCAGGGTAGTGTGGTGTGTGCGTCTGATAGCCCGAGATCGGGACGTCGACGGAGTTGTTCAGATCCGCTTGTCCGTCGATGTCCGTGTGCGCGATCGGCTCCTCGAACCACTCGATTTCGTACTCGCTTCCAGTTTTAGCGACGGCTTTCGCGTCCGTGTAGTTGTAGGACGTGTTCGCGTCGATGGCGAGCCCGAAGTCGTCCGGGATCGAGTTCATGATCGTCTTGATCCGGTTGCGATCTTCTTCGACGCCGAAGCCCGCGCCGATCTTCATCGCTTTGAACCCTTTGTCCGAGAGCCAGTCGGCGTACTCGGTGAGTTCCTCGGCCGTTTTGTCAGCTGGGAACGTGGCGTACGCGTGGACGTCTCCCGTCTGGCCGCCGAGCAATTCGTACACCGGGAGACCGGCGTTTTTACCGACGATGTCCCAGAGGGCTTCGTCGATAGCGCTCAATGCACCGTAGGCACCCGCGCGTTTGACGTGAAGATAGAGTTCGTGCCAAATTTCCTTGACGTTTCGCGGGTCTTTGTCGATGACGTGACGACCCATCGCCTCGATGGACTCTGCGAGGAAGTGGTTGTTTTCTTCGGAACGGTAGAACGATTCACCCAATCCTGTAATTCCTTCGTCGGTGTGGATTTTCACCACGACGGAACTAATCTCAAGCTCTCGAGCGCCGACCTGCGCTGGAAGCGACGCAGCATCGACTGCACTGCCGAGAACGGCAGTTTCGATATCAGTTACTTTCATAGTGCATGTGGGATGTCTGCACAACGCGTAATATAAACACCGATTTCCGGTCGCTCACGAGTCCACAGTACCGACGAATCCGCTGGAACAACTCGGTTGACAGGAACGTGTTCGACGCGATTACAACACGTACCGGCTCCACCCGCCATCCACGCTCAGTACCTCACCCGTCACGTAACTCGCTCGAGGCGACGAGAGGAACGCGACGGCGTCTGCAAACTCCGACGGTTCTCCGGGCCGGTCGAGCGAAACTTCGTCGACTCGGCTCTCTAAGGCCTCTTCTTTCGAGATATTTCGGTGTTCTGCGAGGCGTTCGACTTTGTATTCGATTCGTTCGGTCATGATGAAGCGAGGCGTTACCGCGTTCGCGCGGACCGCCGAACTGTACTCTCGAGAAATCGTCTTCACCATTCCGTAGAGTCCGAGTCGGTAGACGTTCGAAATCGCGTGATTCTCCGGCGACTCGCGTGCGGACGCGCTCGTGATGACGGACAGCGCACCGGTATCGCTCTCGGTCAAATGCGGAAGTGCGGCTTCGGCCAGCCACCGATTGCTCGTAATAACGTCGTGGTGAGCGTCTTCCCACTGCTTTTCGGTCGCTTCGGCAAACGTAACCGCCGGTGGTCCGCCGTGATTGTTCACCTGCACATCGAGTCCACCGAACGTCTCGACCGTCTCGTCTACCAACTGTTCGATGGCGTCTCGATCCGAAATATCGCACGTGACCGGCAGAACCTTGTTTTCTTCGACGCCCGTTTCGTCGACAAGTTCTCGTGCAGCCGATTCGATTCGGTCGTTCGAGCGCGAACAGATTGTGACGTTGGCCCCCTCCTGAAGCAGTTGTCGGGCGCAGGCGTACCCGATTCCGCTGCTTGATGCCACGACGATAGCTGTCTTGTCAGCTAGTCTGAGATCCATGTGTGGCAGTGGTAGACACTCATAGAGTATACATGTGACGAAGTGACTCTCAGTTCGGGCCGTTCTCGGAAGGTATGGCCGGCATCACAACCCTCATTCACATTGGTCATAATTCCTCACCAATGCAACAACGGGTATCGAAGGCACTTCGTGCGGCCCGAATCTATGACATCGTCATTCTCGCGTCTCTGCTCTGGTTCATGGTGCAGTTCCTGCGCTTTGTCTTGCCGCCCCTTTTCGGTACCTTTCAGGCGACGTACGGCGTTTCGAACACCGAAACCGGATTGTTGTTTACCGCGCTCATGCTGGCGTACTCGAGCATGCAGTTTCCGGCCGGCTATTTCGCGGATCGCGTCGGCGAACCTCGCGTCATCGTCGCCGGCGCGTTTCTCTTCGGCTGTGCGGCGCTGGTCGTCTCCGTCAGCCGGACGTTCGCGTTCATATTCGTCGGTGCGGTGCTGATCGGCGTCGGGACGGGGCCACACAAAACCGTGGCGATCCCGCTCCTCTCGAATCGCTACCAGGAACGGACGGGGCTCACCCTCGGCTTCATGGATACGATCGGCCAACTCGGCGGGACGACGGCCCCGCTCGTCGTGGTCGTCGCGTTGAACGTTTTCGTCTGGCAGAGCGTGTTCGTCTTCGGAGCGATCATCTCGTTCGGCCTCGGCTGGTTGTTTTACGTGCGGGTGAAACAGGACTCGGAGCTCAGACTTGACGGATCGACGAGTGATGACCTCGAAACCGACGATAACGGGCCGAAACAAGGCGAGACGTACTGGACGGTTTTTTCCGATCGGCGGTTACTGATCTTCGTTCTCGTTGCGATGGTATTCACGTTCGCCTGGAACGCCATCTCTGCGTTTTTCCCGCTCTATCTAACGTCCGAGAAAGGATTCTCGGGGAGCGTGGCCAGTTTGCTATACAGCGTGTTATTCGTCGCGAGTATTAGCCAGACCGTGACCGGTGATATCAGCGACCGGCGAGATAGTATCGGCGTCGCACTTGCATTGTTTGCCTGCATGGTCGGCGCGATAATCGCGTTCATCGTGGTCGACTCACTGATCGTCGTCGCGTTCGCTACCGTCATCGCAGGCGTCGGATTTCACGGCTTCCGGCCGGTTCGTGATTCGTACCTTATGGATCTCCTCCCGCAGAACGTCGGAAGCGGAGCGTTCGGTATCGTGCGTACGCTCATGACCGGCGTCGGTGCGCTCGCCCCGGCTATCGTGGGATTTATTTCCGACGTACTGGGCTTTATCGCCGCGTTTTCGGTCATCGGCGGCGTGTTAGTTCTCGGCGGCGTGCTGTTGGCACTGTTGTACTGAGAAGGCGACGTCGTTCGGCGTGTGCTGTCCGACCGTCTGGAACTGGAACTTCTGCCCTTTCCCATATGCCTTCTACCGACGACCTGCGCTCAGGGCGATTGACCGGAACCGATGCAGTAACTTTGAAGGCGTCTCGACCACTGTTTTTCGTCATGAACGAACACAGCGGGACTCGGGAAATCCAAACGATCAAGAACATGTTCGATATCATCGACGTGATCATGGATAGTGACGGGGCGACGGTGACGGTAATCGCGACCGAGCTCGAACTGGCCAAAAGTACGGTTCACCAGCAGTTGACGACGCTTTTCAACGCGGGATACGTGATCAAAGAAGGAAACGAGTACAACGTGGGGCTGAAGTTTCTGACAATCGGCGAGTACGCACGGCAGCGTCGTCCATGGAGTCAGTTGGTAAAACCGCTAGTGCGGCAATTGGCCGAGAAAACCGATGAACGAGCGCAGTTCTTCGTCGAGGAACACGGGCGTGCACTGTATCTATACACGGTTGCTGGAGAGCGAGCGGTCAAAGCTGATCGAAAGAGCGGGGTCCTCCGGTACCTTCACTCGAGCGCCGGCGGCAAAGCGATCCTTTCGCACATGGACCGCGAGGAAGTCGAGTTGATCATCGACCGATGGGGGCTCCCGCCGGAGACTGATCACACGATAACTGACCGAGCGGAACTGTTCGAGGATCTCGAAGAGAGCCGTGAACGGGGCTACAGTATCAACAAGGAAGAGTCCATCTCCGGGCTCTGGGCGATCGGTGTTCCGGTCGTCGTAAACGACGAGGTCGTCGGTGCCTTCAGCGTTTCCGGGCCGCGACACCGGATGGAACGAGACTGGTTCCACAAGGAGTTGCCGAACCTGCTTCTGGGGACGGCCAACGAACTCGAGATCAAAATCGAGTTTTCGTAGCACCAATTTTATATCCTCGAGAGGCGATACTTTCAACCGATGCCCATAGTTGTCGCGGTCGATAACACGGACGGAGATGAGTACCTCATCGAGAAGGGGAGCGAATTAGCGGACGCATTCGACGACGAATTACACGTCCTTCACGTACTGGGTCGCGAGGACCTCGAAGAATCGATCTCAGCGCGGGAGCCAGATCAGCGGTCGTCAACGAACCAGGCTCGAGAGACGGCAGCTGAAATCGCGGCGACGGGTGCTGAGGAGTACACTCCAGTTGGTCGGGTCGGAACGCCCGCAACGGAGATCGATGATTACGTCGATGAAATCGACGCGCGGTATCTGGTAGTTGGCGGTCGCAAGCGGACGCCGATCGGCAAGGCACTTTTCGGTAGCGTCACGCAATCTGTGCTGTTGAGCGTTGACGCACCCGTTGTGACCGCGAGAACGGACGGCTGACTGTCCGCGTTCGTAGGCAACGAACGAGTTGTTGCCACTCTCGTCCCGGTACCGTCTGCCGGTTTTGTGTCTTCCAGTACGACTCGGCAATTATTTACGATAGTACTATTGTAATATATCCTTTCCCCCCCCCGCACGTCATAGATATGCTGAATAATGATGAGGGACACCCGCTATTCGTTGGGTCTCCTTCTCTCGGAAATTTGTCGAACGGCCCTCGTCTCCGTATGAATTTACACCCGTATTACTGTATGATATCCCGTTCTTTACTCGGAGCCGGAACATCTCGCCCTCTGTTCGTAGGGAACGAACACATTATTTCGACGGATGACGTTGCTTATGACTCAGTGCGGACGCGGATCTCCCGGTTTTCGCTTCGAACGTGGACGCATGGCTTGTACCCACTGCGGGACCATACAGGCGTTGATCCGCGTCCGCAGCCGACGACGCACCGAGTCAGTTGGGCAGGATCGGTCTTCGACGTCGTGTCCGTAGCCGGTTCGTGCCACTCCCAATCCGGACGCGCTACGCTGTGAGAACAGGTTTCACGCCAATCACAATGATTAAGTAGACTCGATAGGTCAATTGGGGTATGGGCGAAACCCAAGAGTTGGCTGACTACGTCGTATCAGTCGAATATGACGATATCCCTGCGAGTGCCGCTGACCATGCAAAGGATGCGATTCGTGACTACGTTGGCGTCGCGCTGTATGGGTCACATCATACGGTCGGTGAGAAAGTATACGAGTACGTTGATTCCCAGTATGGGGATGGGGATGCAACGGTCTTTTGTCGCGACGGAAAAAGCGCACCGGCGGCGGCACTAGCCAACGGGGCGTTCGGCCACGCGATCGATTACGACGACACGTTCGAGTCCATCGTTATTCACCCAACGTCGCCAGTGTTCGCGTCGTCTCTCGCGGCGACGGAGACCAGCAACGCGTCGACGGAGGAACTTTTGACTGGCTACGTCGTCGGGTGTGAAGTCGCGTTCCGCGTCGGACACAGCACCTACCCGGAACACTATCAGAACGGCTGGCACAGCACTGGGACGGCTGGATCGTTCGGCGCGGTCGGAGCCGCAGCCTCCGTCTACGGGCTCGATGTTGCGGAGACTTCGCGCGCGTTCGGGATCGTCGCTTCCCTCTCTTCGTCCCTCAAAAAGAACTTCGGAACGATGACGAAACCGCTTCACGCGGGCCACGCCGCGGAGATGGGTATCCGGGCCGCCTTGCTCGCGCGGGACGGATTTTCCGCTGACCCCGATATCTTCGAAGGCGATATCGGCTACAACCGCGTGATGACCATCGACGACGCGTACGATCCCGAGACCATCACGGACGATCTCGGCGACACGTGGGGCGTCGAAGATATCGGATTCAAACCGTATCCCTCCGGCGTTATCACCCACGCCGCAATGGACGCCATGCGAAACCTCACCCGCGAAAACGACTTGACTCCCGACACCGTCGAGCAGGTTATCGTAACCCTCGAGGACGCTGCTTCCGAGATGCTCCACCACAAGCAGCCGGACGATGCGCTCCAGGCCAAGTTCTCTATCGAGTTCTGTCTCGCCGCGATCCTCCGTGAGAACCAGGCGGGTATCCACGAATTCACGGACGAATACGTTCAACAACCGAAAACGCAGGAGACCGTCGAGAAAGTCACTCGAGCATTCGAAGACGATCTCTTCGGGGACGATTTCGCCGGCTACGGCGCAATCGTCACGGTGACGAAAACGGACGGAACGGAACTTCGCGAGGAGATTCGGTACGCGCCGGGGAGCCCGAACAACCCGATCGACGAGGAGCGACTTCAGGAGAAGTTCTTCGAATGCGCCGAGTCCCGACTCTCGGAGGGCGACGCTGCAGCGCTCGAATCCCTGATCGCTGACCTCGAGAACGCCGACCTCGAATCGCTTCAGGCACACCTTCAGTAGGACGATCGATCGAGCTCCCGGTCGCTTTTTCTCGAACCAGACCGAAGCCTTAATTTCGAATTCCCCAGAATAACTCGAACGTGAACGTAGTTAGCTTCCGATCAGTCGATCGTATCCCCGATGCGTTCGGCGATCACAGCGTGCGGACAGAGCCCAAACAACGCTATACGGAACCCGACCTCATCGAGCGTTCCGAAGGCGCCGACGCGCTGTTCGTCCACTCTGAGAACGCCTACACCGAATCGTTATTCGAACAGATTCCGGATATCCAGGCGATCGGCAAAGCAGGGTCCGGTATTGATAACATCGATGTCGAAGCGGCGACGGCACACGACGTTGCCGTGGTCCACACCCCCGGAATGAACGGCGTCGCCGTCGCGGAGTTTACGGTCGGCTCGATCGTGAGTCTCGCGCGGAACCTCCACGACGCGGAACGCCACCTTCGAGACGGTGGCTGGCGATCCGAGGCGTGGTGGGGAACCGAACTGCGGGGGAAAACCGTCGGCGTCGTCGGCCTCGGTGCTGCTGGCTTCGAAACCGCAAAACGCCTCGAGCCGTTCGATGTCGAGTTCCTCGTTGCCGATCCGTACGTGTCCGAAGACAAACTCGAGGCGATCGATGCAACGCGCGTTCAACTCCCAGAATTACTCTCGAACGCCGATATCGTGACGTTACACGTCCGGCTGACCGACGAGACGGAAGGTCTGCTGGGCCACGACGAGTTCGAACTCTTGAGGTCGAATTCACTCGTCATCAATACCTCTCGCGGAAAAGTCATCGAGACGCAAGCCCTCGAGACTGCACTCCGCGAAGATTCTATTGGCGGTGCGTTTCTCGACGTATTCCACGAAGAGCCACCCGAATTGGACGAGTCGCTCTTCGAGCGGGATAACCTCATCGTAACGCCGCACCTGGCGGGTGCGACGGTACAAACGCGAGAGCAAATGCTCGAGACAACCGCGAAGAGCGTCGTTTGCATCCTGGAGGATGAACCGGTTGACGAGGAGTACGTGGCGAACCCTGCTGTGTTGTAGCCCTCGAGCGAGCCGAAACGAAAGTTCTTATGCCTTACCGGACTCGTCGGTATTGTAATGATCTCCGTCGGGACCGCCGAAGCCGATTCATGTGAAATCGCAACCGGCCACCTCGTGGTGGGCCAGATGAGAGACGGCACCCCCATACGGCTCCCCGTGGGAATCGTCAACGGGGTCAGCGACGGAAATACACTGTACGTCCAATCCGTCAGCGACGGTGACGAACTGAATGGGCTCGGCGTCGTCAGGACGCTTTTTCAGGAGCTGGACCCGACTACACTATCGGGGACCATCATTTTCGTCGGCATCGTGAACGTCCTCGGATTTCAGGTCGGCGAACACAGAAACCCGATCGATAACAGGAAAATGAATCGTACCTATCCGGGCAACCGCGAGGGGACATCCAGCGAACGTATCGCACGCGCAACGTTTGATCTGGTCCAACGAGCGGACCTCGCGGTCGATCTCCACCAGGCCTCCACGGACCGGATGGTCCACGAGGTTCGAGTACGCTGTGGCCGCCGACACCGAATGCACAGCGATTGTCTAAAACTCGCATCGGTCTTCGATACCGGGAATATCGTCGATATTAAAGGCCCTAAAGGACAGTTAGCTCGAGTCGGAGCGAACAACGGCATCCCCGTTATCAATCCCGAACTGGGCGGTGCCGTGGGATGGGACGAGCGGAGCATCGAAATCGGAGTTCGAGGTATGCACAACGTACTCAACACCTACGGCTTTTCCGACGGGAATGTCGCACCCTCTCCGCAGACAAAAGTCTCGGAGTTCGTTCACTACAGCGCTCAGCGGGGCGGGCTGGTTCGCCTCGAGAAGTCACTCGGTGACCGAGTCGATATCGGCGACCCGTTGTTTACCACCCTCACCCCGTTCGGTGACGAACGCGACACCGTCGTCGCCGAACAATCCGGGTATTTCTGGCGCACGGCGCGGCTCCCTCGAGCTGCGTCCGGCGAATACGTCTGTTCCGTCGGGACCGACGTGACGAACTATCATCCGTCCGTGTAACGTCCCATTTCTTTCGTGGTAGGGAGACCCCCGCTTTCATGGGATTAGCTCTGGTACGAATTCGCTCTACTCACCGCGAAAAGAGATGGCGACTCTTACCGTTCACCGAAAGACTCCTACCGTTCACCGAGAGGCACGAACTCCTGACGTGTTGGACCGGTGTACCGCGCAAGCGGTCGGATGAGTCGGTTGTCCTCCTGGTACTCGAGGACGGTAGCAATCCAGCCGCTGGAGCGACTCATGGCGAAGATGGGGGTGTACATGTCAATGGGGATACCGAGTTGGTAGTAGACCGAGCCGGAGTGAAAATCGACGTTCGGCGCAATGCCTTTCTCGACGAGCCCCTGCTCGTCGGTGAGGTACGCTTCGATGGTGGTGGTGATGTCGTACCACTTGGGCTCGCCGGTTTCAGCGAGTTCGCGGCTTCGTTCCTGAAGGATGTGCGCGCGCGGATCTTTGACGCCGTAGACGCGGTGACCGAATCCGGGAATGCGCCGGCCCTCGTCGGTCGCTCGTTCGATCCACTCGAGGGGGTCGAGATCGCTTCGGTCGATTTCGAAGAGCATCTCCATGACGTCCCGGTTGGCGGCACCGTGGAGCGGCCCCGACAGCGCTCCAATCCCGCCCGTGACGCTCGAGTAGATGTCGGCCATCGTTGCGCCGATGACGATCGAGGCGAACGTGGAGGCGTTGTAACCGTGGTCAGCGTGCAGGATGAGCGCCTGATCGAAGGTTTCGGCGGCGACGTCGTCGGGTTCCTCGCCGGTTAGCATGTAGAGGAAGTTCGCCGCGAGACCGAGTTCGGGGTCGGGATCAACTGGGTTTTCGCCTTGCCGATACCGCTCGAACGCGGCGAGGATCGTCGGGATTTTCGCGGTGATGCGACGGCCCTTTCGAAGCGACACCTCGCGATCCTCCGAGTCGGCGTCCGTCTCGGACTCGGTCGCCGACAGCATCGAGACGCCCGTCCGCATCGCCGCCATCGGTTGCTCGCCGATCGCCGCCAACGTCTCGACCGTCTCGAGGATCTGGTCGTCGACGTCGCGCTCTGTAGCCAACTTCTCCGTGAACGCCGCGAGTTCCGATTCGGTCGGTAACTCTCCGTGCCAGAGCAGATACGCGACTTCTTCGTAGCTCGCCTCTCGAGCGAGGTCCTCGATGGTGTACCCGCGATACATCAACCGCCCTTCCTCACCGTCGATGGAGCTGAGTTCCGACTCTGCGACTAACACGCCCTCCAGACCTTTCTCGATAGTCTCTCCCATAAGGATGGGTTCGGCCGGGGGTGGAAAAGCATTATCGTTTCTTCGCCGACCCGTCTGCAAAGAGCAGGCCTTCGACTCGTGACGTTGGAATTTCGTAACCGTGTGAGCAGGGATTGTCACCCGTCGTTCCAGACTTTCTCGGGCATGGGGAGATCCTCCCAGAGCGCAGGCGAAAGCGGTTCTGCCAGGATAACGTCGAGTTCCTCGCGGAGGATCCACTCCAACTGTCTGGCGTGTTGTCCCGTGTGCCAGGTCGTTCGCTCGAAGAATTCGTGTTTCGTCGGTTGACCCCAGAACACGTCAGCAGTCGCCGACCAATCGCACTGGTCGGATCGGTTCTCGAACCACGAATCCAGCTTCCCGTGGACTGATTTCCCGTACGTCTCGAGTGCGACGTGTGAGTTAGGGTCCCAACTGTGTTCCATTCGGGGAACGCCATCCATCGGAACACCAGCTTCGTGCATGAGGAACACGTCCGGCAGCGTGAAGGTGTGTTGGACGAGTTCCGCGTAGCTTCGTGGTCGATTCGGAATGTCCGTCTGGAATTCTTCTTCGGGGATATGTGGAACGAACTCGAGAATTGCGGTGAGTATGATATCGAGTCGCCGGTACAGTTCTTCGACCGGAAGGATGCTGGTGTCGTACTCGATGTCCAACAGTTGGGCGACGCTTTGAAGATCTTTTCCGTCGGACCAGTCACCCCCGTATCTCACGACCGGTACGTGCTCAGGAAGCCCCAGTTCGGCCATCTCCTTGATCATCTCTTGATCTGCGCCGCGAACGCCGATTCCCGGATCTGCGTCCGACCCCCCGCCGTTTGGCTCGACGATGTTATGAGAAATGAAGGGAATATCGTTTCGCTCGAGGAACTCTTTGACCCGGAGACAACTGGTACAACCGGTGGCCCAATACAGGTGGACCTCGTTCTCTGCTGTTGCCATAGACGAGGGATCGTCGGTTCGAAGGATAAAATTGTCGAATAGTGTCAATGGGAAAGATTGTTTCGCTAAGCGTGAAAAGTGAGGCGGTACGATTTTATGGAGTTCGTGCCAAAAATCGACCGCCTCAGCGGGTGCAGCGATTGGATTGATTTGAATTTTGTGGAACGAGAGCGGACATCGCGTCAGCTGATGGAATTCGGTATTCGATCCCATCCTGCCTATCCATCGATTTCGAATACAATTCGAAAATTATAGAACTTCGGTGTCGGGCGCAGTCACAAGGTAGTCCACGATTGGGTTCACAAATGCGATCTACAGCCGGCGGTTGACGAGGAACCGAATCACGTCGCGCTTGACGAGACGGTGATTCAACTTGACGAACATCGCTATTGGCTGTGCACTGCTGTCGATCCAGAACCGACAATATACACCATATACGGTTGTATTCGACGACTACGACCGAACTGACAGAACGGTTCCTTCGGGAACTCACTGAGAGACATGACCTCGACGATGCTGTGGCTCTCGTTGATGAGTGAAACATATCCAGACTGCACTCCGACGATCTGGGCTCCGATTTCGATACGAAAAACACGAAAACGAAACAGTGTTCTAAGTATTTTTTACTAGATAAAACGGCGTACCTATTCGTTTCCAAACTTTTTTAGCCACGCACAACCGTCGACAGCAGAATCGTGGCTCCAAGCCTTCGCAGTCTGTCACAATGCTACGAACGGCAGTGTCTAGTTAGGCCAGTTTGAGCAGTGAGCAGGTCGTAGAGTTAGTTTGGAACAATGCTCGCAGACCTGCTCAGCGAGGGCTACGCGGCGGAATTTGATGAATGTTGGGAGCGTGAGCGGACGGCGACGCCCGTTAGGGTGTTCGCCGTCCGTCTCCATGCGACCGGTTGTTCTCTTCGAGAGACACAAGCAATTCTTCGCTTGATCGGTGTGGAACGCTCTCATCAAGCGATCTGGCACTGGGTACATCGGCTAGCTGACAGCGTTCCAGACCCGCCAACGGCGAAGCCGTCACGGGTCGCCATTGATGAAACCGCTGTCAGGATTAACGGCGACTGGTCTTGGGTATACTCTGCAATAGACCTAGACTCAAAACTAATTCTCGATATCGCAGTGTTCGGACGGCGAGGCACCGATCCAGCTGCTGCGTTTCTGCATCGGTTGACCGAGAAACATAATCTATCCAATACCGTGTTTCTCGCTGATGGCTATGGCTATCTGACTGCCCTCTCACGATTAGGATTGAGCGGTCAGCTCGACTACGTTGACCGAAACCTGATCGAAAAGTGGTTACACACCTTGAAGATGAGAGTCGACCGCTTCCATAACTCGTGGGTGGGCAGTCGGGCGAGCGTCAGAGAATGGCTTGAACAGTTTGTACACTACTACAACACACAACGACCACATCAATCACTCAACGGACAGACGCCAGCGGAGGTGCTAACCTAGACAGTGCCGAGTTTTTCGAAGAGTCGGCGAGCGGTTGCGAACGCAGTTCACCGCGTCCGAGACGGCCGATCGGCTGGTCGTCGCCTCGATCTCGTTCACGAGCAGTTAGACGGGCTGCTCGAGGCCCGGCCGATGCATCCAGGGTAAGTGCTGGACCTGCAACGGTGATCGGATCCGGACGAAAAGCGGCCGCGGCGGTCAGTTGCCGAGCTGCTCGAGTTCCTATACGTGTATCCACGTTTCTTACTCCGTGCGTTCCGAGAAATCGCACCGGTGTGTCATCTATACTAGCAAACAGACAGTGAATTCTCCCGCGTTATGGCGATTCCACAAAGCCCTATTTTGGATTTCAGCAAATTAAAAGAAAGGGCGGATAGAAATCCCTCAATCACCGGCAAACAACCCCGAAGCGGCGTCGATAACCGCTAAGCGTGCCCTCTATCATATCGCAAATTGAGTAGGTTCAAGTAAACTGACTTAGTTATTCGACTGTGCCCTTACGAGAAGCGCGGTCAATCGATCAGCTCTATTCGAGGGTTGCTAACTGCGACATCGCTCTTACTGGCGAAGCACCCCTTGCACTTGCACTTGATAACCGGGTGCAGCGTCCTCGAATCGGTCGGTTGTCTGCTACACCGCGAAGCTACGCCGTCCAAGAGATGTTTCCAGACGGCATCCGACCGCTCTTTTTCGAAGTCATCGCGCAGACGGACCTCTCATGGAAGCAAGCAGTGAGAGCACTCGAGCTGTGCATCGATTGTTGGACGGCGACGGGTAACCGGAAACAGATACTCGAGTATCCCGAGTTCGACACTCCCGATATCCGGTCGGTCGTGTCGATGCTGGGGGAACTCGAGAGCAGCTATCGGGCCGTCGAGCGCACGACGCTTTCACCAGAGCAAGAGATAGCGGTGGTCGACGAAGCGCATCTTTCCGAGCTCGATCGGCAACTCCTCCCCTCTCCTGATGAGTACGAAACCTATTCGTCCCTGGGCAGTACGCACATCTCGTTTCCCGAGCTACACATCTTCCCGTCAGCGACAGCAATCGTCTCAACGATCGTCGACCAGATCGACCCTGACACGGCGGATCAATTCGGAATCGTTCTTGCCGAGGGAAGTCTGTATAGCGCGCTGATCGAGTCTGCCCTCGAAGCTCAGGCGATTCCTCATCGGGGTGGACCAGGGTTCGAGGACGATGACGATGTGCGGGCGTTATTCCGACTGCTGGAAGCGACGTTTTCGGGATCCGGTCAACGACTCTCGGAAATCCGACCGGTGCTCACGACAGCTGGAATCGATGTTTCCAGGGGCAGCGAAGAACAGCGCGTAGATTCGCTCGAACCAGATCAACTTGGATCCTACGTCGAATTCCAGCACGCCGTCGAAGAAGGAACGTTCCGTGACGTCGTGTCGGTGTACGAGTCGATCAGCGAAACACGGTTAGGCGAACTTCGACGCGAGCTTCAGAATCTCGGGATACTGGACGCGCAGGTGACGGAAGATCGCGTTTCACGTTTCCGGTACTACCTCGATGCGGTCGCTGTTCCGACGAACGCGGATGCGACCGACGGGGTTCTCTTAGCGGATGCGACCTCAACGGCATACGTTGACCGACCTGTCGTCTTTTATGTCGGTCTCGGTCCTGAGTGGGCACAGAGCCCACCGGATTACCCCTGGATCGACCGAGAAGCGTACTTAGAACGCGATCTCGAGCGATTCGAGCGACTGCTCCAAAACGGTACGCAGCGATACTGTTTCGTCCAAGAGACGCAGGCCGGGAGCGACGTGACCCCGTGCGTGTACCTTCGGCGCCTCCGCGAGGATCCGTTCGACTCGTTCGGTGATCTTCCGCACACACGACACGGCGGCAGCGCTAGCCCATCACTCACGTCGCCGTTTCCTGAGCCAGACGATCCCTCGACACCGCCTCGAGGCAGAGAGACGATCAGTCAATCTCGATTGAAAGCCCTCGCAAACTCGCCTCGAGATGCGTACTTCGATCGGTTGGTCCAATCGCCGTCGTCGTTTCACATGGTTCGCGGAACGCTTCTCCACGAGGCCGCTGAAATCTACGTTTCCAATCCATCGGTACTCGAAGAGCGACGCGATCGCGTTCTCGATGCGATGTGTGATCGGTTGAACCCGTATCTCGATGACTCGAAACAAGCCGTTCAACGAACGTATTTGGCGGTTGGAGTGGACGCGATCACGGCGTATCTGGACGAAAACCCGCCGTCAGAAGGAAACCCGCCGTCGGAAGGAACGTACACCACCGACGATGATTGGGACCACGAAAACGAACTCGCAACCGAACTCGGTGTCGAATGTGATTCAGAGCTAACCGAACGCTGGTTCGAGTCGTCGTCGATCGGCGTTCACGGGTACGTCGATCTGATCCAACGCGAAACCGCACTCGTCGATTACAAGACAGGCAGCAAGAAGGACGCTTCGGACGTACTCGAGTCGGCATCGATCGATCCGGTCGATGAGTATCCGACTTTTCAGGCGCTCGTCTACCTCGCCGGGCATCGAGAGGAACGGCCTGACGACCGTCTCGAACTTCATTTCGTCCATCTTCTCCACGGGGTCGATGAAGCCCTCGCGGAATCTCCGCCCGACCCCGCAGAGCTCGTCACGACGATCACCTACGTCCCGGCGGCGTTTAGCGAATTCGTCGCGAGCCGAGAGGTATTCGAGAGCGTAACCGATTACGCCGACTCGAACGAGCGATGTCGGGCACTGGACCCACTGGGATACGAGGCCTACAGAGAGTTTTTCGAGAGTCACGAGCTTCCCCGAGCTGGAGTCGATCCCGAGCGACGAGCGAAAATTACCGAGGAGTTCGTCGTGTATGCCCAGGAGCGCGTCGGAGAGTACAAGTACGTTCGCCAGGGCTGCGAGAAGGTGATCGAGGATCTCGACGACGTCCCGGCCGGATACGTCCTGCAATCGGATCTCGATGCCTTCGTGGCATTCGTCGACGAGCAACTCGAGGACCTGAACGAGTATCGAACCAGTCGGTTCCCGGTAGCCTACCGAGCGGAGGGACCGAGTTGGGACCGCGTCGACCACCGAGACCTCATACTCACAGATCGATGACTGGAATATCACCAAACCGGGAGCAAGAAACGCTGATCGAACGTCCCGACGGGATCTATCTCGTCGATGCCGGCGCAGGGACGGGCAAAACGTTCACTATAACGCGCCGATATGCAAACATCCTCGAGAAACCGGATGTCGAACCGGAGGACATCCTTTTGGCCACGTTCACGCGGAACGCGGCTACGGAAATGGCCGACCGAATCGCTCGCCAGTCCTCATACGATCCCGTTCAGTTACAAGATGCACCCATTAGTACGTTTCACGGGTACTGTTATCAGTTGCTTCGACGCTATGGACACGAAACCCCGACCGAGATCGGGATTGACGACCACGTTCCACAGTCACTCGAATTGATCGAGGACGGGATTCGAGAGGGAGAGCTGTTCAACACGTTCATCACTCGCTTCGAAGACCGTCACCCCGAATACGAACAGATGTTCGCAGCGCTGAGCGATCCCGGTTCGCTCCGGTCGTTGATTGGCAAACTCGCTGCGAAGGGCGTCATCCCTGAACGCGACGGGTGGTACCGAGATACCGACGCTCCGCTTTTGGGCGACCGGGAGGCGTTCATGGACCGCTTCGAACGGGAGAACCGACCGAACGAAGGGGCGAACGGTCCCACACAATCCGATGCACGCTCGTCCGTAAGCGGGTGGGACGCGTCCGAATACGTCCCCGATGCGCCGACAGCCGACGAGATCGTCGGCTATCCACAGCTTCATACTGAGCCTGTCGAGCAGGCGTTCGACGAGGACCGAGAGGATCTACTCGCTTTCGTCCACGACGTGTATTTCGAGTACCTCGAGTACGCACTCCAGCGCAACTACCTCACGCAAGGGCTCATGCTCGTGATGGCGTTCGTGATGCTGTGTGAGAACGCAGCCGTTCGCGAACAGGTTCGCCACCGGTACGTCATGGTCGACGAGTTCCAGGATACCAACGAGTTGCAATTCAAGCTCACGCTGCTCCTCGCCGCTGATAATAACATCTGCGTCGTCGGAGATTGGAAACAGAGTATCTACGGATTCCAGTACACTGCGGTCGAGAACATCCAGAATTTCGAGGACCGGATCTCGCGATACAAGGCGGAGTTGAATCGCGACGAGGCTCGTGTCCAGTATGCCGTCGACGAGATCGAGACGATTCCGCTGAAAAAGAACTACCGGTCCACGGAGTCGATTCTATCGCTAGCGACGGAGACGTTGACAACCCCTGCGACGAACAGTGAGTCGCTAGATTCGGAAGCGATCGAACGCGAGATAACGCCACTCGAGGCCACGAACCGAGTTGATAACAGCCACATTCAGGCAGTAACGCACGAAGATGAGCTCGAACTAGTCCTCGATCGAATACAGCACGTCGTCGGAAACGAGGACTACAGCGTCGAGGTGCGGGACGAACCGGTCTCGACAGCAGCGCTGTCCGTGGAGGAGCAAGCGGCTGCCGAACGGAAACGGCTCGGCGCCCCGTCGTATAGCGATATCGCCGTCTTTACTCGAACTCGATCGTTTGCCCGTGATCTCCTCGAAAAAGCGAACGAGTACGGCATCCCGATCGCGTATGAGGGCGGAGTGGAGTTATTCGATACCGATCAGGCGAAGCTTCTGTTAGCGTGGCTTCGGATTTGCGAATCGGACGATCGACGAGGGTGGGCGACCGTTCTGGAAGAAGCCGGATACACGCTTTCGAACGCCCGTGAAATACTCGATGCCGAACGGTATCCCGACCCAATGGTTGCGTTTCGAGACTCCCTGCGAGACCGTGAAACGATCGGTGGATTCGGGCGTCTCGTCTTCGACGAATACGGGTATGATGGAGCGCGTGCAAACGCCCTCCTCGGTGAACTCACGGGGATGCACGAGACGACGCTCGCAACCAGGAGCGAGGCGATCACCTACATAGAGGACCACCTCGAGGCCGGGTCCACGATCGAAATCGATTCGAGCCCGGGTGAGGATTCCGTCACGCTTCAAACGATACACAGCGCGAAGGGATTGGAATATCCGATCGTCTTCTGTGCGAACGTGAATCGGCGAGCGTTCCCGCATTACGGGCGGCCATCGTCAGGTGCGATCCAGTACCGTGAACCGATCGGACTCAGGCAACGATCCGTCTACAGCGAAGCGAGCGGTCGTCCGTACGTCCACAGCCACTGGCCGTACGATCTTCTCACCGGCTGTTTGCCGTCGGAATACGACGAAGAGCGCCGGCTCTTCTACGTCGCGGTGACGCGAACGAAGCGACATCTGTTCCTCACAGCCGGCGACTCGCCGAGCCCCTTCTTCACCGAACTTCCGCTCGAGCCGATCGAACTCGAACCCTCCGTCGATACTGAAACCGAATACAGCGAGGACGAGGTGCCGTTTTCACTCACACCCCCCGAACGAACGAGCCCCCGTCGGATGAGCGTTCACGACATTATGGACGATAACGTGTACGACGAGGTCTCGGAGGGACGAGGGACGGAATTCGGGGACAAGCTTCACGAATTCGCCGAGGAGTATGCACGAGGAGAAGATCTTTCACCGAGCGATGACGACCAGGAACGCGTTGCGACGCTCCTCGATACTCTCGACGGAACATTCGAACCGGAAGTTACGGCGATTCTTCCGCTGGATTCGGATCCGCAGGTTACCCTCGTCGGCATCATCGATCTACTCGTAATCACGCCGGACCGAATCCAGATTATCGACTACAAGACGGATCTTACCCGCCACGCAGCGGCCGAATACAGGAAACAGCTCAGCGTCTATTATCACGTCGCAGCCGAGCAGTACCCGGATCGCACCATCTCGATCAGTATCTTCTACACCGCCGATAACGAGCTCGTGGACGTATCGCCACTCACGCTCGAAGCATTACGCGAGTTACCAACGTTCGCGGACGAGCGTGAGGCTAGCTATTCCGAGGAAGTACACGGATCCGCACCTGAGTGAACTCCCTCGCATAAGCATCCGGCATCTATATTATGCACGCAATCATATTATCGCCTGCATAATGATTGACCGGGAGGAAGAGTTGGAGTGGTTGACTTCCCATCTCGCTCGTGACGAGCGACAGTTGCTGGTCGTGTACGGTCGACGCCGTGTTGGGAAAACCACGCTGGTGACGGGGGCGTTGGAAACACTGCCAATTACGTCTGTGTACTATCTTTGCGACCAGCGTGGGCCAGTACACAACGCGACGCAGTTTGGCGCTCACTGTGCAGAGGCGTTTGACGACGTCTCACCGAACGTCGATGGATTTGTTGATGCGTTCCGGTATCTCAAAAACCGGGTCGATGGCCCATGTGTCGTCGCGTTGGATGAATTCTCGTATCTCGTTGAAGCTGATGAGACGATTCCATCCGTGTTCCAAACGATCGTTGATGACGTGCTCGCAGACACAGAGATTTCGCTTGTTCTGCTTGGGTCCTCGATCTCAATGATGGAAGAAGGCGTGCTAAGTTACGAAAGCCCTCTCTACGGTCGACGGACGGGACAATGGGAACTGAGTCCACTTTCGTTCGCGGATATGCGGGCGTTTTTCCCCGATAAAGACGTTGATACCCAAATCCAAGTGTACAGTGTTCTTGGTGGAGTTCCGGCGTACCTAGAACAGTTCGACCCAAATCAGTCGCTCATAACGAATATCAAGACACACGTCCTTTCGAAGGGTGAGTTCCTGTATGAAGAACCAGAGTTCCTCTTACGACAGGAACTCCGGGAACCGGCGACATACATGGCCATCCTCGAAGCGATTGCTGCGGGAGCAACCCGCGTAACGGACATCGCGAACACCATCGGGAAAGATGCGAGCGGAATCTCTCGATATCTCAAAAACCTCTCGAAGCTAGCGCTCGTCGAACGAGAAACGCCGGTAACTGACCCGGACGGGCGTGGAGTGTACCAAATTACGGACGACTTTCTTCGGTTTTGGTTCAGGTTTGTCGCTCCAAACCGAGGCACACTCGAGCAAGGGCGAGCGGAGGCAGTCCGGGACTCAATCACGGAGGACCTACCGACTCACACGAGCCAGACGTTTGAGTGGGTTTGCCAACAGGCGGTCCAGACACCTTCCTTCCCGCTCGAGTGCTCGCGCGTCGGTCGGTGGTGGTATAAGGAAGCGGAAATCGATGTCGTCGGCCTCGATCCACAAACGAACACGCTGTTGCTCGGCGAATGCAAGTGGACTAACACTCCCGTGGGAACCAGCTTAATTCGCGACCTCGAGGAGCTCGAGCCGGAAGTACGGTGGAACGGGACCGACCGCACAGTGGAGTATGCGCTGTTTTCGCGCTCTGGGTTTACCGACGAGATGAAGACGTTCGCAAACGAGCGTGCGGATCTCCATTTGTATACCTCTGAGGAACTCGCCTCTATCTTCGAGCCTGCGTGACTTCGTCCACCCTGCTTGCCCACGTCATCGACTGTGGGCGTCAGTTTATGTGACATTGTGGTTCTGACTCGAAAATCAACGTCCATCAACACACCAAGATGTTCTCTCGACAGAACTCTTATTTGAGTGTCTCCACAACTATCTTCTCATGGCAGAAACAGCCGATCGACTCCGCCGTTATCTCGAGGACGATCTCGGAGAGTGCCGAAATGAGGACCTTCAGGATCGTCTTGCCGAACTCGAAAATCTGGAATCAGTGCTCGATGAGAACGTTATTTCGAGAGATGTTCAAACGGTATCCGCACTTGGTAACGAAACGCGATATCGACTCGTACGGCTCCTTGTCGAAGCCGATGAGGCACTTTGCGTGTGTGAAATCACACCGCTCGTCGATGTCAGCGATAGTGCCGTGAGCCACGCACTGTCTACGCTCGCTGACGCAGGTCTCGTCACGAAACGCAAAGAAGGACGATGGCGGAAGTATCGAGCAACAAACCGAGCAAGCGCTCTTCTCACTGTTCTCGACGGATCGCGTTGAGCATCGTCTTCGTCGAGAATCTACTCACGTCTCGCCTCCTCGTGAACGACGTTTAATTGTACGGTAGGTCGATAGCCACATTTATATCTGAGCATATATTCAGATGAGTCATGAGTCACTCGATTAACACGGAATCATCCCAAACAGCGCGATTGAGTAGTACAAGCAAGCGCCAGCGCGAGGGAACGAGTCACATCGGTGCGTTTGGAAAGCGAACCGGTGATTCGGATCTCGTCTTTCTCGAAGGGATCCTCCCAGAGTCGGAGGGAGACGTATTGAACGATCTTTCAACCGAAGAGCAGGCCTCGACTTGCTTCGACAGACTCGAGGCCGTTCTCTCTGTAAGAGGACTAGATCTGACGAACGTGATGAAAGTGGAGATGCAACTGACCGACCCAGCCGATCGAGCTGTCGTAGACGACGTGTATCAAGACCGGTTCGATGGAGCCTATCCACCGCGAACGACGATTGGTGTCTGTTCGCTTCCGGGTGATGCAGCTGTTCAGTTCGATGTCATTGCTGCTGCAGAATAATGATGAGACAGATGAACACGAGCACTCCACCTCTGATGGACGATCAAGAAGACGCCTGGATGACTTGTTACTGGGATGGTGATCACTGATGAGCGAGATCGAACACGAGCACGGACCGGACTGCGGCTGTCCGGATTGTGGTGATCCGCGGTCGATGGATTTTCTCGATAAGTACCTGACCGTCTGGATTTTCCTCGCAATGGGGCTAGGTGTCGGCTTGGGGTACATCGCTCCAGGAATCGTCGATCCCATTCAGGAGTACCACCTCGTCGAAATCGGTCTGATTGCGATGATGTACCCGCCGCTGGCGAAGGTCAACTACGGCCAGTTGCCGCGGGTTTTCAGCGCGTGGCGCGTGCTCAGTTTGAGCCTCATCCAGAACTGGCTCATCGGCCCGACGCTGATGTTCCTGTTAGCGGTCGTTTTCTTCAGCGGACTCGTGCCACCATTCCCAGCCCACCCCGAGTACTTCCTCGGGTTGATCTTCATCGGGATGGCCCGATGTATCGCGATGGTCCTCGTCTGGAATGACCTTGCCGACGGCTCCTCGGAGTACGCTGCCGGACTGGTTGCGTTCAACAGCGTCTTCCAGATCATCACCTACGGGGTGTACATCTGGTTCTTCGCGCTGTTCCTGCCGCCGCTGCTAGGGATGGACGCGCTGGTTGCCGGCATCGGGACCTTCGATATTACCATTACCCAGGTGTTCTGGGCGATTGCGATCTTCCTCGGGGTTCCCTTCGCCGGCGGGATCCTGACTCGTCTCGGCGGCGTCCGTTCGAAAGGCGAGGAGTGGTACGAAGAGGAGTTCGTCCCGAAGATCAGCCCCGCCACGCTGATCGCGCTTCTGTTTACCGTCGTCGTAATGTTCGCGACGCAGGGTGAGAACATCCTCGCTCAGCCGACCGACGTCGTCTGGATCGCGATTCCGCTGACGATCTACTTCGTCATCATGTTCCTCGTAAGCTTCGCGATGGGTCGGGGAATCGGCGCGGACTACTCGACGACGACAGCCATCGGCTTCACCGCGGCGTCGAACAACTTCGAACTCGCGATTGCGGTCGCCGTCGCCGTCTTCGGCGTCGGTTCCGGCGTCGCATTCGCCACCGTCGTCGGCCCGCTGATCGAAGTGCCAGTCCTGCTGGCGCTGGTCAACGTGGCCATCTACTTCCAGCAGAAATTCGACTGGGCTGGCTACGAAACCGGCCAACTCGAGAGTACGAAGCCCGCAGGCGAGGACGTAACCCCGTCAAGAACAGACGACTAAAGATGACAGTGTTTTCCCCAATTACCCCTTGAGAGACAGCATTCGATCTTTCGTTTGAAGGTCGTCTGCCAGGCTCGCATAGAACGACGCACAGCTCTCGTCGGGTGATCGATGCGGAGCGACTGTTCCCAGCGTCTCCCAGTTGCCGACGAGCACCAGCCGTTTTCGAGCTCGAGTAAGTGCGACGTTCAGTCGGCGAGGGCCTTCGTCCGGGAACTCGAGGAAGCCGCTGTGTCCCTCATCGTTGCTCCGGACGAACGAGACGATTATCGCTTCGCGTTCCCCGCCCTGGAACGAATCGACCGTATCGACATCAACGCGCCCCGAGTTGCCGATCTCAAGTTGATTAATTCGGTTGGTTACCTTCTCGACTTGACCACTGTAGGCAGTGATAACGCCGATATCACCGGGGTCCACACCGTTCTGAGTCAGAAGTTTGACTTGCTTCGCGACCGCCCGTGCCTCCTCGAGATTATAGAGGGAATTCCCGCGTGTCAGGCGTTGCTCCTCTCCGGCAATGTCGATCCCCATAATGGGCTTGAGTTCATCAACGGTCCAATCACGGCATTGATCGGCCGTTTTCAACTCGCCATCGTAGAACGCTTCGTTCGGAAAAGTCGCGATCTCCTCGTTCATTCGATACTGTTTCCGCAGGAGAACGGAAATCTCATCGTCGTAGCGGTTGAGAAGGTATTCGAAGAGTGAGATATGCATCTCCTCCTCTTGCATCGACTCGTCCGCACAGTACGGTGGGAGTTGCTTGTGATCCCCCGCGAGAACGAGTTTTCGAGCGCAGTTGAGGACGATTGCAGTTGCCGGTCGGCTTACCTGTGTCGCCTCGTCGACGACTGCGACGTCGAACGTGTTCTGGTCAAACTGCGATGCACCACTGGTCGTTGCGGCGACGACGTCGGCGGCCCCTGGTGATCGGTCGATGTAGTTCTCCTCCACGACCGAATTTCGAGTATTGTTCCCAGCCCGTGCGATCGACAGGTCCGTCTCCGTATCCTGCGCCATCGCGTGCAGCGTGTCCGGTTCGGGCGCGTCTCGCATGCTATCGCCAACAAGTACATTGTCGACGGCCTGGTTCGAGTGGGCTGTTACCAGTACCGATTGGCCTTTGTCGACAGCGTGTTGGACGTATGCAGTCAGCGTTCGCGTTTTTCCCGTTCCCGGCGGACCGTGGATACAGACGACATCGTCCGCTCCATCGGCCCAGAGTAACGCTTGATACTGATACTCGTTCAGTTCAATGTCGGGTTCCGGGAGCGCATACTTGTTAACGTCGAATGCGACGGACCGTTTCCCGGTGAGAAGATCTCGCTTCGAATCGTCGTTCTCGACCTGGGTTATCGCTTTGAGACGTCGGTTGGAGGGGATCGGGTTCAGCAGTTCGTGGACCCAGAATTCAGTCTGGTCACTAGTCAAGACCGTTTCGACGACGGCGCGATCACCGATCGAATCCCAAACCGGCTGAACAGTGATATTCGGCCCGTCGATGTCGAGAATCTCGCCCTCGAGCGGGAACTGCTCGTCGTTCGCATCGGTATCCACGATACAGAAGTTCTTTTGGAAGAGTCCCTCGTCGTCGCGAAGATCGACATCGTCGTCGCTACCGTCCTCCTCGTCGTCCACTATCTGGAAGACGTAAGCCGTGTCTTGGGTTTTACCACTTGTTGCACGAAGAGGGAGAAACGGTCCGGAGACGCGATTCTGGCGCATCGCGGTGTCAAGGCCGATCTCAGAATACGTCTTCCAGTTGGACTCACGTTGCGTTTCGCGTTCGGTCCGAACGAATTCCTTCAGTTCCTTGAAGAACGCCGCTCGATCATCAGTACTCAATCGATCGGACGGCTGGATCCGTTCCGGAGGTAACTCGGATTCATCGATAGGCAGTTCCGGTTCCTCACGATGTTCGGGGAGCCAGAATCGGAGACGGTGACCGATCTCTTTCGTCCGCAATTTCTCGCACGAAGTGAATCGTTCGGCTCCGGAGACACCGAACCCGCTGTCGAACCATCCGAGATGGTCATGTTCCGGCCGATAGAGAACGTACTCGTTCGTCGGTACCGGCTCGTCGACCGCGAACAGGGGAACGACGTACGCGGCCCTATCCGGGGCTTCGATGTCGAGTAGTTCTTTTGCACGCTTTGCAGCCGTCGATACATCGACTGGCTCAAATTCGGTCCCGCGAATGTCCGTGCGAAGCAGATCGGCATCAGCGTAGCGCCAATCGTCGAATAATGCTCTCATAAATTTAGGATTTCTGATTGATATTTAGTTCAAGTGATCGATCAGTACGCTCTGTCGGTCACCTTCGAGGGCCACTGTCGATTTATTCATCGGCCTCCTCGAGCAGCCGCTGAACCACTTCATCAAAGGCTTCACCAGATATTTACGCACGTTCAGCTTTCGCTAAGCCTCCTTCGAAACTTGAATCGTCGTCTCGCTCATACTCCAGCAAGATTCGGCCATCAGTATAGTCTTGTTGAACAACGGCCTCCAAATTCTATAGTAGCACGGGATCATAACACAATGCTATAGAACTTTGATGACCAAGGAGCAGGAGACCCGGCAACAGAGGCCCGCGATCTCGAGTGTGTGGCACTCCAAGGCTACGATGTCGCCAATCTCAGTGTGGGCTCTCCGGAGATGACGCAGACGGAAATCGAGGCTGTGAAGTTCGCCTACGAGGTGGGGGTCCTGCCCATTGCGGCGTCGAGGAATGACGGCCACCCGCAGGTGGACTGCCCAGCGGCCCTCGACGAAGTGATCGGTGTGAGTGCGACCGCGCAAGACGATTCGCTGGCATCGTTTTCGAACACTGGTCCCGAAGTGAATCTGTCCGCACCGGGTACCCTCGTGGTATCGACGATTCCTGGAAGCGAGTATGGGGTCATGGAAGGCACTTCGATGGCGACACCGCACGTGACTGGCGCAGCAGCATTGCTAGCCGCACATGGGCTCTCCAACGTCGAAATCCGCGAACTTCTCACCGCGTCCGCAGAAAACATCGGACTTGGCCCCGACGCAGAAGGCGCAGGGCTTGTCAACGCGAATGCTGCCCTCGAGGAGCTCGAAGAACTGAAGGTAGAGGCACTGCCCAAGTAAAAGAAATCCACCGTTGTTGAATTTTTTCGCGGTTCGTGGTTATTTCCGCCATACATCTCGTAACAAAAATTTGAGGGGACGGTCGTGCTCAGGACGCTTTTTCACTATCTCTCTTCCAGCGTTACCGCAAAACGACTGGAGTCGCTAGTGGGCGTAAGCGACGAGCGTCGCGAAGGAGCAATATCACTAGCGGAATTAGTAACAAAAGAGGCCGGATACTACTTGATCAGACCCAGGTCCTCAAGACGCTCAGTGATGACATCAAGAGCCTGTTCAGCATCGTCAACGTCGGTAGTTCCCATCAGGTTAGCGGATAGCCACAACTGACGAGGTTAGGTTCTCAGGAAGCGACTGGATGGGTGTATGAAGTTCCTCTACCACCCAGACACGGTCCTTACGGCCTCTGACCTTGAAACCTTAGCGCTTGATCTGCTCGCAGAGATTCCAATCCCCGGAGTCGAAGGCTGCGGCTTCGACTCCGAGACCATTCGCCAGACGCTTCTGCAAGCCGCTGTCGATCAGAAATCATCAAGGCCGTCACCGACTCCACTCGTGGTACCTACTCCGACGACTACACCCTCGCGCAGCTGCACACCGCTTCAGCTGATGAACTCGAAGCCGTCGTCAACGATCTCTTTGGCCAGCAGGCGGCGATGATCCTCGGCCTCGGCCCGAGGATCATCTGCCTTGATTCGCCAGCTTCACCGTTACTCCATCTGGAACGCTACTATGACGACTCCGGGTGCTGACCATTTGGTTGAGGAAAGCTCCCGTTTGATCTCATAGCCCGAACAGCTACGACTCGGCGGGGCGTGGTGCGTTCTCGTACTTGACCATCTTTTCGGGCTTGTCGGAGATGGTCTCGTAGATCTGTTGCAGTGTCTCCTCGGCCGCGAGGAGGTTGTGATCGTCGAGGAACTCACGACCCTCCTCGGTGAGGCCGTAGAACTTCCACGGGTACCCCTGGCGGCGTTCGTCATCATCGAGAGCGACCTCTTTGACGATGCCAGCGTCGATCAGCTTCTGAATGTGTTTGTAGACGGTGGCGTCGCTCACGCTGAGATTGAGTTCCTCGAGTTCGTACATCGACGGGAGCTGGTCGGGATGCTGGAGGATGTTGTTGATGAGGGCGAATCGCGTCTGCTGGGTGACGAAGTGGACGAGTTCACGAGGTTCTGTCTCTCTAGTACTCCCGAGTTCGGTACTCATACCGTACGGTACACGGCGTGGCGACAAGTATTTTACCCTTGGGTAAATCACCCTACAGTGAACCACATCACTTGAACGAGTGATTTACTCCATAAACCATATCTCCCCGCCACGAGAGGCTTACAGTATGTCCGACGAGGAGTCACCTATTCCTGATGACGTTCTCAAGAGTGCCAAAGACCAACTTGACGAGGAGGAGATAACACTGGCCGACAACGAGGAGATCCTCCACGCTCTGAGCGAGTTGACTCCCGTCTACGAAAACGACCGGTCGTACTTCGTGCTCGGGAACTACGACCGTGAGCCGATACGACGGCTGAACTTGGTGGTTAACCGTCTCAATCGTCGTACCGATGCATATGCGTTCCGGATGGTCGACATCCGTGGGGAGTGGGATAACAGCATCCAGAAGTTCTGCCTAATCGCCGATATCGTGACGTACCTCGTCGGTGTCGCCGAGAAAGAGCCAAGTGACTTCCTCGTCGAACAGGGGTTGCTCGTCGGTACGACCGAATACTTCGCGAAAAGTCACGTCCTCGAGCGAGAGTACAAGGACGAAGAGCATCCGTTTGGCTGGATGCAAGACGGTGTTTTCGAATTGTTCGAGGATGAGGGACGGCTGTACCGCTGGCGAACCGAGGAAGACCTCGCCGACGTGACTGGCGAGCTACCGTGAGCCCGGTTCGATGTTGTCACGTTAGCCAACGATTCCGGGACTGAATCTCCGATGGTGGGTAACTACGAGCTACCTCTTCGACTGGGAAGTCGACCATCTGGGCGAGGAACACGTCTCCGTTTGATTTTGTGAACCACCCGACGCATATGCTTGCACCCACCCTCGAGTGTTCGCTGCTGCCAGTCGGGACAGGTACACGACTCGCCGATGGCGTCGATTCGTACCGGTTCCCAGACGCGGACTGCACCTCATACCGACCACCTTTTGAGAGTAACGAGACGTCCATCGCTTCGTTGACGGCGCGCTGGGTGCGTGCGCGAAGCTGGTATCGAGAGTTCCGTGAAATTGTCCTGATGTGTGTCGTCTACAACATCAAACGTGACGTGAGCTAGTCGAATCCAACGCTGTATGGCGATTCACCACGGCCGTTTAAAACATGGAATGGCAGTCAGCCAGCGTTTGGCGATGGCCTGACTGCCTACACCGCCTACTACAACCACCACCGCAGTCATCAAGCACTCGACAATCAACCGCCAGTCGAAGCACTCAAACAGAAAAGTTCAATCTAGCAGTACCACTTCACCCATCATGCCAATGAGTTGATGATCTTACCATCCGGAGATGTGACCTATTCGATCTTCCGGTATTGGAAACTGGCGTGAGAGAGTATGTTCCTATGGAATATAGAATGTCACAAAATAGATACTAACGCCGTCTAGCGTTCAACACGGCAACCCATTATTCTCCTGCGGCTCTAAGTACTGTCATAAGTACAACGCCGTACCAGCCTTCTTTCCATAAAATCCGGAATTCGGTACTGTTATCCAGACCTGAAAGAATAACATATCCATGCGACGACGCACGATACTTGGAGGTGCCGGAGCGGCGATCTCAGCTACGCTGGCTGGATGCGGGGACCTTATCGAACCAATTGACGATGAAAGCGAGGAGAATCCCGAGCAGTCTAATGAGTCCGACGAGAACGACACTGGAAGTAACGATGAATCAGACAGCGAACTGAGCGATTCGAATGACGATGACAAGGTATACGAAGACAGGTCTATAGAGGGTGAAGTAATCATCTCTGAGGCCCTAAGCGAGTCTCTCTCGGCCCCGAACCACGCCTATTCCTGGGATGATGACCCACCGGGAGACATGTGCAACGTCCACCTCGAGCTCGAAAACGCTGACGACGAGGAGATCGTTGTCAACATGGAAGCGCGAATCTACAACGCAGACGGCGCCGAACTCTCGAGTACTCGCTACGCCAACGAAGCTGGCCCCGCACCAAACGACACTGCCATCTACACGTTCGCACTCAATAACTGCGAAGACGCCGCTGCGTACGAACTCGAGATCGACGACCCCGGCAACGAGAGCGACGAACCGGCCCCGGTGATGATCGACGACTTCGACGACTACAACAGCGGCGGTCAGCTGGGTACATGGACGCTTGATGGAGCCGGCGATGCCGATGTCACCTCGAATGCGGCCTTACACGAGGACTCGAATCAGGGTGTTCGACAAAACGGCGACTCAAACGTCCGTTCGTTCCCCGGTCAGGGGCTACCGAACTATCCCGAAGACGGCCGCGAAGTCTCAGTACTTATGCGTCCTGACTCGAATGCCTCCCAGCCCTGGATTCTTGTCGGGATGGAGGATGACACTTGGTCGACAAATACCCCAGGGTGGCGGCTTATTATTGACCCGACCGGTGGAATTCGGATCGCTCAAGAGATGGGGAACGATGCTGAGATCCGTGATGAGAACTCACGGCTTCCGAATTTGGTCGGCAAAACTGTTGACTGTCGATTTGTTGCCGACAGCTCTGAGGGGGTTACATTTTGGATTCAAGACCTCGACGGCACTACACTCGGCACCGTTAGCACGAGTGTGACGGATGGCATCACGGACGAAATGAGTATTGGCTTTCGATCGACACAAGGTGTCGACTGGGATTGGCTGCGATTCGCCGACGATGAGAGCGACAGGTAATCGATTGAACTCGAGTGTTCCTATACTCACGGACGGAGGTATCTATAGATCCCCGGCTGACTAGATTCGTGTCGTAGCTCTTGCTGAGCAGGTCTACGAGCATTGTTCCAAACTAACTCCACGATCTGCTCACTCCTCAAACTGGCCTAACTAGACACTGTCAGATATTACGTGTGGAATCCTCTGGTTTCAGTTTGCTCTTGCTGTTGAGTATAAATAGGCACTATAGTTACCTTCAATACCTTATTTTCAATAGGCACCTATTGTACTGTTGCCGTTTCATTGTATAAAAGACTCGCCGCGTCGGTTACTGGTGTCGGATACGTTACAGGATGGTCGACATCCGTGGGGAGTGAGATAACAGCATCCAGAAGTGCTGCATAGACGGAGATAGAAACGTTTAGGCCGATGCATTTTTGTATTTATGCCAATGACCTCTCGTCGATTCGTGGCGCTCCTCGGCGCGCTCGCGCTTCTCGTTCTCCTCAGCGGCTGTCTCGCGCCCCCGGCGGGCGACGGCCCCGATTCGGAGGCGATATTCGAGAGCACGTTCGTCTACGACGACGATCTCGAGGACGTCACCGGCGAGATGACGATCGAGATAACCGGCGGCAACGAGACGGTTTCCGAAACGGTTCTCGTCCACGAACGGCCCTACGTCGACTATCGCGAGGAGGTTCTCGAGACGACGGAACCCGATCAGGACGGGTCCGTCTTCGCCTCGAACGCGTCGGGGGCGTGGTGGTACTATCCGGAGTTGTCGCTCGCGGAGCACCACGAGACCGACGAACCGTTCGAGAGCGAAAACGTGCGGTCGGATCGAGCCGAGATGGCTGCCGAACAACTCCAGTGGTACGACCTCGACTACCAAGGAACCGAAGAGATCGCCGACCGCGAGACCCACGTCCTCGACATCGATCTGAAGGAGGAAGGGGTCGAAGACGGTATTTCCGTTCTCATCGGTAGCACCGAGTACGTCTACGCGCTCGAGGCGGTCGACGTCCCTGACGAACTCAACGTCGTCGAGCAGACGGTCTGGGTTGACGACGAGTACGACTACCCGCTAAAAGAGCGGATGGTCTTCGAGAACGCCGACGGCGAACGGTACGAGATGATCGAACGGTTTGAAACGGTCTCGTTCAACGAGGAACTCGACGACAAGACGTTCGAGTTCGAGCCGCCGGAGAACGCCACGGTCGAATCGAGATAGCCGCACGCGCCGACAAAGTCCACGCATGTTTGCCTTCAGATAGTCATACGTTGTTTCGAATTCCTCTTTCATTTCAGATCCTACTCATCAGACTCATCTTAGCGTGAAATGCACGCTCACTACACATGCGTATTGATCGCTGAACAGTCTATCAAAATTGATTGACATTCAGGATTTCGTGCTGAATACATAGCGCAAACGTGTCACGAACTGAGTGTTTATCTCCGCCGATTACCCGAGAGATTATAGTAGCAAACCAGGGCCAAGCGCGTTGTGAATGACAAGTCCATTTTGTCGCACTCTACGTCTATATCAAACACATTAAAAATTTATCTAGTTACGCTAGGTCGAAATGCTAGTAGTGTCCGAGAATTCCCTTCTGGCGTGCGCGTCGCTGTGCCCACCAGAAAATGCAGTACCCGGCCCCCAGATAGATAATCGCATTCATAAAGAGAGCGAAGAGTTCAATTACAGGGAATTCCCAAATACGTACTCCGTCTTCCATCGTCTGTCGAAGAAGATAGCTTCCCTGCGCCAACGGGACAATTTTCAACCAGCTATACGTTCCGACCGGCGCAGCGATGAGGCCGACGAACGCGAAGTCCACCAAATTGATCAATCCCCCGATTCGCTTGTAGAGCACCGCAAATCCGGCGAACAAGAATCCGATTCCGACGGCAGATGCGAGTGTAAAGGCACCTATCGGAAGAATCGTAACGAGATCTAGGTGCAACGATCGGCCGGTCGTGACTAACATGAGTAGTAGTATAAGCAGCCCCCATCCAAAATTGAAAGTCATCCCCACGATCGCCTTCACCGTCATGACCGTTCGAATCCCGAATGGAGTCATATACAACTGCTCAAACGTGCCCCACTGTGATTCGGCCTTTACGGACCACGCCAGATGTGCAAAAGAGAGGGATGCCATCGTCCAGAGGAAGAATCCGACGATGATCCCATCGAACGACTGTGCGAGCGTCGGCCCACCTACCGCTTGACCACCGAAGAACAGCAGCGCGAACAACAGGTAAATCATAACAATGTTAGACACGCTGTCCACAGGGTAGCGAACCAGTAGCGTAAGCTCTTTTCGAGCGATCGCTCGAGTTAGCGTCAGTATCGGCCACATTATCGGTCCTCACGTCGGCTGTTCGTCTGGGGGGTACTGTCAGTAAGTTCGAGGAATACGCTCTCAAGGTTCGATTCGAGTGAGCGGATCGATCGCAGTGGTACAGCCGCTTGCTGAAGATCGTCGATGAAATCGTAGAACGACTCTCCAGAACTAATCGTTATTTCGAACCGTTCAGTTTCCTCAAGCTGAGCCCAGTTTGTTGCGCTATAGTCATCCTCGAGTTGGTTTCTGAACTGATCGGAGAGCCCAGACTCGACGGTCACTCGATAGAGTTGCGCGCGAAAGATCTCGACGAGGTTTTCGACCGTATCGTCCGCAATGATGCGCCCATCGTGAACGATGAGAACGCGATCACATACCGCTTCGACCAGGTCCATGTCGTGGCTACTGAGAACGATCGTCATTGACTCTGCTTCTGTGAGATATCGAATTTCCCGTCGTAGTTCGAGTGCCGTTTCGACATCAAGCCCGAGCGTTGGCTCATCGAGAAATATGATATCCGTCTGTCGAGCCAAGGTACAGATGAGCGAAACCTTCTGTTTCATTCCCCTCGAAAGGTTCCTGACCGGTTCATCAGCCTTCTCCTCGAGCCCAAATCGTGAAATCAGTGTCTCGTGGTACTTCTGTACCCGTCTGGGATCAATACCGTTGAGACTCGCGAAGAACGTGAGATTTTCACGGACAGTAAGTCGCCAGTAGACGTTTCGGGCACCCTCGAGCATCGCGCCAACAGTACGATACAGCGCTTGTCGATTCGATGAAACGTCTATTTCAGCGATTCGCACCGATCCGCCCGTTGGGGCAATCACTCCTAACATCATCTTGAGGATAGATGTCTTGCCTGCTCCGTTCGGACCTAAGACACCAACGACGGTACCAGAATCAATGTCGAAACTAACATCGTCGACTGCTCGAAGCTCGTTCTTTCCCCGACCGTATACTTTTGTCAACCCTCGAACTGAAATCGCCGGGTCGGAAATGGGGTCTGGAGGATTTGGTAGTTTCATTAATGGATCTAGTCAATTCGATCGACTGCCAGCAGATTCGTACGGATGAACGCGAACAGTTGTTCTCGAATCATCGACGCGACGTCGTCCATCCCCAGCAGCACTGCGTGGTCGATCATGCTATCACAAGTGACGACGAGAAGCGCAGCTGTCGCCTCGGGATCGACGCCTTCGAACGTTCCATCATCGATGCCGTCAGCGATAATCTCTGCAAGACTATCGATAACTGATTGTTGATGTCTGATTAGTCGTTTCCGAAATGCCTTGTTGTACGGTGCATGAGCCTTCAGCTCCGCAAGGGCGATGTACAGTCCCTCATATTCGCCGTATTCATCCGAGTTGAGCACATCTCCGATAAGAATACCACAGGCTTCGTACAGTCGATCTTCCGGGTTTTCCGTTTCTATCGTTTCAAGCTGTTTGTCGAACCAATCGATCGACGAATCGAGAAATGCGCAGATGAGGTCGTCTTTCGAGTCGTAGTGATAGTAGAGTGCCGACTCTCCCCTTGAGTACTCTGCTGCGATTTTCTTCGTTGTGAGGTCTGCATACCCGTGTTTCGATAGCGCCTGCATCACTGCCCAAGTAATTTCTCTGTTATGTGCACCCGTATCGTGATCGGCGTCTTCGCTGCCCATACTGAGTGAGTACTCAGTCAGATAATAAAAGCTATGGTGTCGGAAGATGGTATCTGTAGGTATGTTCGATGAATGCCCCGATTGTGGAGCGGTTCACCTCGATATGACGGTCGACTCGGCAGAATCCGTGGTCGTCTGTCCTGAGTGTGAGTACGAACAATCGATCCACCAGGAGCCGCTTCTCATTGTTAGTGGGTCAGGTGGGACCGGAAAGTCAGCGGTACTCCATGAACTTCGTGGAACGCGCAACGATGTCGTGCTCCTCGATTCGGATGTCGTATGGCGCGACGAATTCTGGGACAAAACCGATTGGTACATTCAGACGTGGCTTCGCCTTTGCCGAGATATTGCCCAATCGAAACGTCCTCCGGTTCTGTTTGGAGCCGGGACCGGTGTTCCTGCGAGCATCGAAGCACACCCCCAACACGAGTGCTTCTCGGAAATCCACTACCTCGTACTCGTCTGTGATGACGATGAACAAGAGCGGCGACTAAAGGCTCGTTCCCCAGGGCGACACCCCGGCGAGTTCGCGATGGATCAGTCCGACATCGATGACCAAGTAGAGTTCAACCAGTGGTTCAAGAAGACCGCAGACGACGAGGACTTCACAGTCATCGATACGACTGATGCAACGATCGATGAAACGGCAACACGAGTTGACGAATGGATTTCGAACCACGCGTCAGACAATACGTTCTGATCTGGGTACTTTCGGTATAACTACTGACCTGCCAGCAGAATCGTGGCACTTGGCTTACCTCGATACTGGATTCTTGACGAGATTATTGGGTACGTGAGAGCACTCTCCGGCAACTGTACTTCCTGTACTTACCGCAGAGTATGCCAAACCGATCGTCTTCTATGGATTACAAAAGAGCCGGAAATTCCACAGCGTGGTCGTTACACGCCCAATTCGTCTAGCGCATCACGATGGATCCGCACTATTGTTGCTGAGACGTTTACAGCCTCTGCAACAGCTGACTGAGTAAGGCACCACCCGTCTTCACGTCCTGCTTTGTACAAGCAGGCAGCGGCGAATCCCGATGGACGAACACCCGTCGTAATACCCGCTGATTCCGCCCGCTTAGCCAACTCTGTCGCTCGGTGACGAATCCGATCAGGAACCTCGAGTTCCGAGGCAAGTCGTGTTTCTCGAATGCCTGTTCATCGACCGAAACTACATCACTGGTGACGTTCTTATTTGACATTGGAACTCAACTCAGTTCCGAAGGCGCTCACGCGCCTGCCACCGCGATGCTGGTACATCGCGGATTTCTCAACGACCACAACCGACAGAACCATCTGCGCGATCTCGCTCGCGCCTTCGCGAGCGACCTTGGGAGCGAGCGAGAGCGCGCCCAGGGAGAGTACCCATCCAGCACCGTGCGCTGACCCGCCCGGAGCGAGCGTTCAGCGGGATATGCCCGCACGTGTCCGGCCCGATATGCGGGCCCGTGTCCAGGGCGACACAAAGCGCTGGAACGCGAAAGCCCGCAAGAGGCGCAACCGACGGGGATACCCGCTGGCGTCGAGGGCACATGTATTTTAGCCTGGAACGGGCGCTCACGGTGCGGAGAGCGCCCGTATGCCCGGAATGGTCGGTCGCGATCGAAGCGAGGCGTGACCGGAGGGAACGCCTCGAAGCGAACGGCGAAGCCGTGAGCGACGCGGAGGGCGGAACGCGGCGAGCGGGGCGGGCCGGTACGAAGCACCGGTCCAGCCGGTCACTCCGTTTGATAACACCACCGCTATCCTGGCAGACTCAGAAAGGTCGAGGCTGTCTCGGTCGTCCCCCGACCCGCAAGCACCACAGATACGAGACGCCCAGCGGTGTTTTCATGATCTGGACGGGACCGATAGTGCCTTAGGAGGAGATGTAGTCGATTAACTGGTTCGCCACATCCTCGGTGCGGTCGTCGACAAGCGATGTCAGGTAGAGTTCTACGTCTGCAGCACTGTTGAGGGTCACGAGCGACCACGGAAGAACGTGACTTCGTTCCCCGAGTGGGTCGCCCTCGTAGTCGTCGTCCTGAAGTATGAGTGACTCCTCGTGGTAGGTCTTCGTGGAGATCAGGACAGTAATGAGTTGTATCCCGTGGTTCGGGAACTGAGGGGATCCCAGAACGAGCAGCGGGCGACCTTTCTCCGAGAGTGGATCGGTCCCCCAGACGATATCACCGCGTTCCAAGTCCTCGAACGAAGTCACTGGACTTGTTCCATCTCGTCGGTCTGGAGGTCCTCGAGGCGCTCCTCACCGTATTGTTTGTCTGCAGTCTCGTGGTGGCGGTGTAGCTGGTAGCCCGCTTGGAGCCGTTCCTCGTCGTTCGTGATCGCCCAGTACGGGCGCTTGTGACGCACAAGACCTCGTTCCTTCAATCGCGAGAGGATTGCACTGACAGCGTCCGTATCCAGCCCAAGTCGCTCGGCGATCGTTGCCGCCTTCCACGCACGGTCGTCGTTCTCGTCGAGGAACAGCACAATTCGCTCGGTATCATTCCGTTCCTCGAATTCGTCGTCGTCGGCGTTCTCAAACTCGTCGATATCTATGGTGCCGCTCGACATACACTAGTGTTGGGACTGTTGGAACATAGCTATTTGGAATGTTGGTACGTTGGGTTGAGGAGTTCCCGTGCCTAGAAATGCACGAGGAAGTCACTCCGGTGGCGTCGCGACGAGGTGGTTCTCGAGCTTGCGGGTCCAGTAGGTGGTTGGCCCACCGGGGCTACAGCGGGCGCACAGTTGGAGGGGTCCCTCGAGGTGACGAACTCTACCCGGAACCGCGTGAGTGCTGCGAGCGCGTCAACGACAAGTCCACAGCCGTCGCACGCGTGGTGGTCGCGTTCGTCGGGATCCAGCCACGTCTGGATAGGGCAATCGAGGCAGATCGAGTGGATGACTAGGTCGCCTTTCCCCAAGTACGCGCTTCGCCAAGCTCCGAGCCGGGCGGTACATCACAGAAGACACAGCCAGAGAGCGTCTGTTGCATCACTCGTCCTCCTCATCGGCGTCGCGGGCGGCTGTCCAGCCCCGGTGGAAGACTGCTAACTGCATGATCGAGTCAAACGCCTCGCCACTTGGGTCGTGAACGAGTATTCGCTGTTCAGCGATCGGGATGACCACATCGTCTTCGAGGAGATCGGCAACGAGGCGTCGGGCGGTCTCGTTTCGTCAACGTCTGCCGTCGAGATACGAGTCGCATCTCGGTCTTGTGCAACCAGTTCGGTTTCGAGTCGTCTGTAATCGTTCGCTGTATCGTCGAGTGCATCTGGACCAGTCATGAAGAATCAGTTCGGGTACGCTTTCGTGCGCGCCTCACGCCTCATGGCGCTGACAGACTCTCCCCTCGATAGCAGGTGACTTGGTAGAGTGGGACAGCGGCTCTGGAATTATTAACCAACAATCTGGATCAACCCTCAAAATGTTAGCTAAAGTCGGTCACGCTGCCAAGAACTAGATGTCTCTCGTTATCATGAGTTCCTCGAGTGGGGATCAGACCGCGCTTCTTGAATCGCCTCTCACACGAAAGGAACCAATAAACACCCAGCGGAGCAGTTGACTGGAGCGCTTTCGTATGGTGGCGGCTGGTGTGACGGAGCGAACACTCGATTGATTGGGTCTGTCGATATTCTATTGACAATATCGATTGGCACAGAAGAGTGATGTGGATTATAGATTGGATTGGGACGTATTGAGCGCTGTTTGATCGGCTGAATGGCCTATTGTCAGATAATCGGGGAAATTGTTATATGTGAAGTAACTCGTTACATAGGACATAACAGATGAACGTCGAAGTACGATTACCCCTTCCGGACGAGCAAGTCTTCCGGTACGCAGCGATGGACGATACCCTCGAGATACTCGCTCGCAACCCGTCCGAAGAGTTCTCGAATCGAGACCTACAACGACTGACCGGGTACGGCGGTCCGAGCGTGTCGAAGGCACTTTCGTTGCTCGAGGCTATGGAGTTGATAATCAGGCGGGACGCGGGTAATCGGACCCTCTACAAGATCGACGAACAGCGGCTACACAACGCCGACGATCCGTTCCTCGAAATCCCGCAAGCGGAGTTTCGGGAACCGTTGAAGCGATTCCGCAAGCGGATCGACGATCAACTACCGTCGGTCGCTGGGATTCTCTGTTTTGGGAGTGTCGCACGCGGTGAGGCTGACCGTGCGAGCGATATTGACGTCTTCGTTCTCGTCGACGACAAGGAGGTGGTCTCTGTGCGGCGAACCGTCTCAGACATCGTTCGGGATCTCGAAGAAGAATCGATCGGCGGCGATCGATATGAGTTCGAGATCTTTGTCGAGTCTCCCGAGAGCGCTCGCAAGCGGGGAGCGGATCTCCAACCGATATTTCAGGAGGGCATTCCCCTCCTCGAGAGCGAGACGCTTCGGCGAGTGAGACACGACATTTTCGAGGTGACGGAATGACCTCGAAGGAACTCGAAGCAGCGCTGGCGGACGCCGAAGACGCATTTCAGCGAAGACCCGAGAACCCGGAAGTCGGCTTGAGTACGTCTCTGATTCGGACATCCTTCAACTGCGGAAGGCGTGCCGGCTCCTCGACGCCGCTGGCTTCCTGCTCGGTCGAAACGGCCACTACACGGTTATCATTGAGAGTTCCTTCGTGGCGATTGAGCGCTCAATCCAGTTTTACGTCGGGCAGAAAGGGTACGATGTCGCCGGCCAGCGCCATACAGAGGTGTACGAACTGGGCGTCAGAGCGGGTCTTTTCTCTCGCGACATTGCCGATCGGCTCGAAGAACTTTGGATCGAAAACCGATCGGAATCCTACTACCGGACCGGCGTCGCAGGTGAGTATCGGGCGCAGACGATTCACAGGCTCGCAGTCCAACTACACAACGAGATTGTTCGTCTCACCCGGACACAGGACTGTATCTGCGAGTGACCATCGCCAGGACTTCTCCAGTACCACATTAGTCACCGTCAGTGCGACTTGTACTGGCATTTCAGTTACCTCGTGACGCCTCTTTGGAGCGCACAACAAACCCATCTGAGCGACTCGAGTCTGTCGGAAGTGCCATTGCCCAAGTGAGCCTGGACATCGGTTGTGGCTGCGCGCACAGCGCAGCGAGCACGGAGCGGAGGGTGGGGCGGTGGGGTCTGGGTCGGTTCGGCCCACAGCATAAAAGGGGGAACTACATCAACTATTCGTCCCACCACCGGCGACGTTCCGGAACTCGATGCGACTCCAGCCCGTCAAGACGAGCGAGCATCGTCCCTGGTACCAGCTCTTCGCTGCCGCCCGGAATCGAACCGTCTGTCCTTCGCGAGCCATCGTCTGATTCGACCGTTGGCCCATCGCGACGAACAGGCCGGTATCAGCGATGTGGATGACGCTCACGCGTCGTCGTCGGCGACGTCCCGGTCGACACCCTCGATATCCGCGACCGATACGCCTGGCTCCTCAATATCGAAGTGCTCGTGGACGACGGAGCGGAGCGCTTGGAGGATGATCTCGGCGGCCAACGGCGAGATATCGAGAAAGACGCGTACGCCGATATCGATCCGGATATCGCCGAACAGGTCGCGGAAGCCGACGCCGAGGATCCCAACGACGAGGGAGACGTCGACGAATCGGCAGAGGAAGCGAACGATGTCACCGGCGAACCCGCCACGTTCAAACGGATTCAGAACCACCACGAGGACCGTCGTGGTCACGAACTTTCGCGGACCAATGTCGTTGGAGCCTTGATGTGGACTTCGAGTAGGACCTCGAAGACTCCCGCAACGGTTCCATTCGACGACGTAGTGGGAACTGAGCCCACGATCTCCGAGCTAGTGATCCGGCCGTCTCTCGAGGATGTCGAAAATGTCGACCGCTTTGAACTCTTGATTCCGCTGTTTGCCAGTCGTCTCAACGAGAACACCGTCGGATACTAACTCCTCGATGGCATTGTATGCGGTTTGCCGACTGACATCCAACTCGTCTTGGATGTCGTTGGCAGTGAAGTACGGCATGTCGAAGACGCCCCGCGCAAGGCGATGACTCGTTTTCTGGTGTGGATACCGTTGCTCGTAGTCGCGCCGGAGTTCTATCAGCCGCTGTGTCCGCTCGTACGAGTCCCGCGCCTGCACCTCGATTCCATCGATGAAGAACGCGATCCAGTCGCTCCAGTTCCCAGTTTCGCTCACAGCGCGCATCTTCTCGACGTATTCCTGCTTGTTGCGATTGAAGTAGGCGCTCGGATAGAGATACGGCTCGCTCAGGTATCCTTCAGCACAGAGCTGTAAGACGATGAGAATGCGGCCGAGCCGGCCATTCCCGTCTTCACAGGGATGGATCGTCTCGAACTGGTAATGCGTAATCGCGAGATCAACTAGCGGGTGATATTGGCCGCCCATCTGAATATAGGTCTCCAGAGAGTCCATCAGTTCAGGAACCGATTGGTGCGGCGGGGGAACGAATGGAGGCTGACTAGCGTACGGAGAGGGAAGGTGGACATCAGTCGCCCGCCAATCCCCTACGACCTCACCTTCGTTCCGGACGTTTTCGAGGAGCAACTCGTGGAGCGACTGGAGGAGTTCGAGCGTTATCGGCTCGCCCTGTTTGATTGCGTCCAATCCTTTCTGGAGAGCGCGTTCGGCATTCAAGACCTCCTGCAAGTCGCGGCTCACATCGAGGGTCTCGCCTCTGCTAGTCCGCGTGTGATGGGCGTATACCTCGTCCACGTCAACATCGGCACCTTCTATTTCGGCGGTCTCGACGGCCTCGAGGCGGACGAGAGACGTGTAGAGGACCGGCGAGAAGTCGACGGTTGGGCTGATCCCGTCGATTCGGCCGAGCTGAAAGGACGCGTCGGCGATACGTTCCGTGAGTTCGTCGTCGACATCGATCCCTCTCGAGAGGGGGAGCTTGTCCGGAATGTAGTATGGATATGGATGAGACTCGCGATAGTGGCCGGGGGCCTCCTCCGGAAGTTCTTGAGTCCGCATTTGACTATACCACGAACTCTGGGCTGTTAATCATATCGCTCTTAAACCAACTTGATTTCTGTCGCCTGAGGTAGCCCTACTCAAAATGCGAGACGAGGATTTTGGAAAACTGCTCCTCTTATTTCAATCGTCTGTTGAACATGACCCATCTCGCCCGTCGAGATTGTTGCGATTGAATCAGGGGTATACTCTTCGAGGGGTTCGTTCAACCACGCAATGCATGGGTCACTTGTCTGATTGATTCCAGTCATCGGTGAATTCCTCACCTCCTCGAGGAGTCGATAAACCCAGCGGAGAGATTTGGAACAGGTCTCAGTTGTCGTTCCCGACGAACCGCCGTACACGGGTCAAAATTGAGGCTCCTTCATCAGTGCCCTCCTTATCCATTTCGGGGGACGAAACCTGATCACGACGCTCGAGTGCCTCTTGACAGTCACTGAGTTGCTCTCGAATCGCTTCGGTGGTTGCCTCGAGTTCAACGATTCGATCGGCTTTCTCCTCGAGTGTTGTCTCGAGATCGTCAACGCGGTCGGCCAATAGTCGATTTTTCTCGACTAGATACGCAGGATTCCGTTTTGGTTCATCATGACTGCCGGCGGCCGACGACTCACTCTGTCTGGAACTCGTTTTACTCGAGTCATCTCCAGCATCCGGATCGTAGAATTCGGAGGTGTTCGCAATCGCTCGTTCGATGGTTTTCTCGCCGTACGTCGACCCGTCGGCGTAGTGGACGTCGTCCCACTTATCCCGAAGGAGCTCTGATTGGCGAAAGAGTCGATCCACTCGAGTGTGGTCGCCGTCGGTCCAGAACGCTAGCAGACAGCACAGCGCCATATCGGCTTCCGACTGACTCTCGTACCCAGCCATGTTCCCGTTCCAGAGGCGTTCAAACTTTGACCCGTTCGACGCATTCCGGCCCTTCTCGAGCAACTCCTCGTCCTCGAGGTCAACAGTACCTGCCTCAGTCGTCGCTGCTCGCTCGGCAGTCACGTCAGGTTGGCCTGATTCGGACTTCTGCTTACTTTCACTGTCTTGGACGTATTCACGATGAATCGCCTCGAGCGCATCCTGTCGACGAACAACTCGACCGGGCATTTCCTCGAGGGAGTCACCAGTCACGGTGAAAAACCGTGCTGTGTCGTACAGTTCGATACTTCCACGTCGATTCCGGCCATCTGGGAGCTTCCCCTCGATGAGCACATGAAACCCAGTTCCTGACGGAGAAATCTCCGTATAGGAATCGAGCTTCTCGATGATATCCTGCGCCACGTCGTCGACGTCCCCGGTCTCTGGGTCTCGGCAGCTATCCAGATCCACGCCGACAAGAGGGTCGTCATCGGTAAACACGAACCCGACGCCATCCGCATCTTCCGAACCGGCGTACTCGATCGCTGTTTCGACCGACACCCATGTGTCCGAATCCGTCGAGGATGCAAACTCACCACTCTCTGGTGTCACCGGAATCTTTGTTGGCTTCCCATCTCGAGATTCTTCTCGCCAGCACACCCATTGGTCGCGTTCTTGTAACTCCGCTGGCAGCGCTATTCTATCGATTTGACTCTCAGATCTCATTGGTAATCCCCTCGAGGGGCACCCATCGATGCCCCTGACAAACTATATCAGATTCTCGAGAATTATATCGATACTCGGTCTGTTGTCCACGTTGGTGTCCCTGCACCGTTCTGCGGGTGGAACCCAGCGTATACTAGTTGGTTTTTGCAGGGTATTCTGCGCGGACAGTACTCTAGTCATGCGATTCTGCATGGACATCCCTGTCCACGCAGTTTTCGCGGATAGTCGTTCTGCGTGGACAAACTGAGAAAACACTCTATTAGACCGGCATGACCCCTTCTTTCGAGAGATATCCATCTTCCATTGCGTTCAGGACAGATACTGTCCAAGCAGCGGCTACGATCGTTCCGGTGACACCTGACGCCTTCAGCGACCGCTTTTAACCCGTCCTCGGTTCGGGACCGGCGACGACCGATCGAGCGACGGACACACGAGTACCGAGACGTGCAACCAACCGCGAGCGTGCGAATTTGTGTTAGCCGTAGAGAGCGAACCCCTTCTCAGGGAGGTGTGGGAATACCGGAGACAGCATCACCCGTCGACGCCGCCTGTCACCAGGGCGTGCTCTGCAACCGCTTTCATTCCTTCGCCGGGTTGCGCAGATTTGCCAGTTCATTACCAGCGGCGGCGACTGTTTCGAGACGGTCGGTCGCTCTCACAACACCCTTTTCCGCATCGTATCTGACGAGTCCGTGGTCAGTCAGCTTTGGGAGCTGAATATGTACTAACTCCAGATAGATCGCTTCCTCACTGACGTCCTCTGACGTGACGAGTTGGGAGGCGAGGCTCTCGACCGTGAGCAGACCATCAGTTTCGAGAAGAATTTGAATTGTACGCCAGGCGTACGTATCCTTCGCAATGGTCGCCAAGGTTCGAGCGCTCGATGACAGCGATTCGAACTCCGTACGACCATCTCGGTCTTCCTGCTCTTCGATTGTGGAAACTGATTGCTGTGTCGCTACGGCGGCGACCAATCCGACGAGGGCGCCACTCGACATGCTAACGATGAACAGCAGTGATCCATCCGCGATACTATTCCCGACGAGCATCTCGCCGAATAGAAACCCGCCGACTAGAACGCCGCCGATTACACTCCCGACGAGACACCACGTAGCGACCGTCCACTTGTTTTCATCCAGAAGCCGATGTGATGCGACCCAGTAGCCACCATAGATGATGATCAGCGCGGGGATACCGACCAACAACACTTCGAGCGCCTGGATGACCACTGGTTCGGGATCAGTATACACGTGTGCGAACCCGGCAAGGCCGAGCGCGATCCCGAGTACGACGATCATTCGCGCTGCGACATCTCGATGGTTCGCCGGACCTGAGTGTGTGATGCTAACTAGTACCATTGTCACGTAGTTGTTCATGCCCACAGCTAAGAAGTCTTTTCATCAGCCTGGGAACGCAAATCGATCGGTATCGCAGGTCCAGCTGCTATCAGAACGAGACTGTCGTAGTCGCGTGGATATCTCGCAACGCGCGCCCGACTTCGAGAACGAACTCACCGGGCTCGGTTACCCAGCCGGTCTCCTCCTCGCTGCAGGAGGCAACCGCTCTCTCATCGGATTCGATATCGGAACGATAGTGGGTGTGTTCGGCCGTGGAAATTGGCTTTGTTGAATCACTCTTTTTAACCGATATCTTATTGGGCTGCTTGCTCGAGAACAAGTACTATCGGACCAGGATATAAATTACAAAGAGAAAGATGATCACAGTAGCCCAAGAAATTCGATGGATTCGAGAGCGATCAATACAATAAGAATGTAATTCAGAACCGTTGATGTAAGTGCGTAAAAGATGGTTTGAGCAATCGGATACGAAGTCATTCCAGCGGGAATCATGATGAAGGATCCGACAAATGGGACGAGATTCGTAACGAAAATGCCGATACCACTGTATTTTTGAAATAAATTTTCAGCTTGCATTACCTGCTCGTCCGTTACAGAAACAGTTGGAAGAGAGTTAATCGAATCTATTCCACGATCATTAGACAGATAATATATGATGAGTTGACCAGTTACATATCCAATCGAGGCGACGAGAATACTAATAACGACCAATCTCGAGGATGCCGAAATAGCAGTAAGATATCCCGGCAAAAAAAGTGATGTGGGGAATATCTTTCCAATTATTGCTCCTTTCAGGACGAATAATAGAAACAATGCAGGCTCGTCGAAAATCAACAAAAGAGAAAAGCCTGATTCGATCATCTGTTCAATGACGAACACAGTATCTAGGTGGTTTCGAGAGTAAGCCTTTTTGCTTTTACTATTATCGTATTGACTGTTCAGTATGAGTATAGAGCGCATAGTAGCTTCACGAGATCTGGGGAGGTGTTAAAATATACTCACTCAATACTGTTCCGGGGAGTGCTTTCTATCCTCAGCGAACCCCGTTAAAAATGTGCGAAGTGTTCAGTGATACGGTAGTGCAGGTTCTCCTCCCGTTAAAACGGTTGTGTATACCATGAGATAGTACTACTAGAGATGAGAGGATGACAACTGCACTTTCACCCGTTGCTCGAGAAGTGAGAATACTCGTCTTGTAAGAGCCTGGAGTCGACCCGAGGAGGCGTTGCTGACTCTCTCCTAGATTCGGTTCCCTTGGTGATGGAAGTCCTCTCTCAAGTGCAGTATCGTCTTACCAAGGACCGACTACAGTCTCAAATGACCCGTCAGAAGCGGCCCCGGGTCGCCAGACAGTGAACTGCCTCGGAGCCGAGTGGTTCGAGGTGCTTCGCGTCATCGCGGAATCGAGCCGAACTCGAGCAAGCCCCGACGATCAACCGGAGTAATGGGCTCGGAGGCGGTAGCAAGCGGATCCGACGAGGATCAGTGCTGCGACGCCCGGCCACATCACAAGCAGTGGCACGCTATCCGATTCGGCTGTCGACTCGAGCGATGCGGTAAGCGTCACGTCACCGTCCGCAACTGTCAGCGTCTCGCTCGTCGACTCGAACCCGGGGGCCTCGATGGTCACCGTGTATTGGCCAGCTTCTAAGGCGATCGTCCCAATCCCGTCGGCGTTTGTCTCTGTGTTGTGCTCGCCAATCGTGACGGTTGCTTCCTCAATTGGATCCCCCTCAGCATCTTCGACGGTAATGGTCGCGGTGTGTTCGTCCGCGTCGTCGACGGTGAGCGTCTCGGTCGCGGTGTCAGTCTGGCTGGCGTTGTCGGTCACCGTGAGAGCCACCTCGTAGATGCCAACCTCCGGCGAGATGGAAACCGATTCGTCGGTACCCACCGCGTCGCCGTCCAGGGTCCACTCGTACCCGATGATCTCGCCGTCGTCACTCGAGTCCGCGGCGGAGAGCGTCACCGTCTCGCCGTCGTCGACGCTCGTGCCCGGCATGATATCGATGACTGCACTCGGAGGACTGTCGGCCCCCTCGCTGCCATCACCTGGTTCGTTGTCGCCTTCGTTGCTCCCACCGTCGCCATCTCCTCCCGATCCGCCGTCGTCGATGTCCACCGCGGCGCTAAGATCGACCCGCTCGACGGATTCGGGTTCCCACGTGACGGTTTCGGCGTCGTCGACCGCCGTCCGGTCGAAGTCATCGCCTTCGACGTAGAACGTGACGTTCTCGCCGGCGTCGCTGTCGGTCCCGTCGACCTCGAGCTTCGGGTCCTCGGCGTCGGGCCCGCCGTAGGTGCCACTTTCTCCGACGGTACTCGAGCCCCGGACCTCCCCGTCGATTTCGGCTTCGATGACGACGCCCGCGTCGGCCGGTTCGCCGTTGATCTCGAGGTCGCCGTGGTAGGCGGCCGGCAGCGGCGGCGGCCCGTCGCTGTGATCGTCCTGTGCGAGTGCTGGCGCTGCGAGCGCGCCGATCGCGACGGTGCAGACGAGCAGCACCACTAGTCCCACAGTGACGGTGCGTCTCGTACCGTGGGCTTCGGACCGCGCGTCGTCTTCCGATCGATTCGTGACCGTCCGTCGTTCGAACGAAGTGAATGTATCCATCATTACACTCGCTCAATGGTGAAGTCTAGTGAATCCGTCATCCCGGAATTCGTCTCCGTGAACTCGGCCGTTCCCGAGTCCTGAAGAGCATCGGTTTCGAATTTGATGGGCGAGCTAGTTTCGGTGCACGAATCCGAACACGGCTCCGTGAGATCGTCGAAGCCGGAGACCTCTACCTGGACATCGAAGTTGACGTCGTTCCCGTACTGGTCTTCCGCAATCACTTCAATATTCACGTAAGGAGCCCCATCAAGGGTGTCGTCTTCGACACTGAACGTGTGAATCTCATCGGCTTCGAACTCCACGCGGTGTTCGATACCTTCGTTCTCGTTGTCCTGTTCGGTGAACGTGAACTGAATGCTATTGTCCCTACCATCGAACTGCTGTTCGGTCTCCGTGGTCGCTTCGAAACTCGCCTCTCCTCCTTCGTTCGTTGTCTGACTCGATTCCCCGTTTCGGTAGTCGACGTCCTCTCCATCGTGAGTCGATTCGACGGTGACGCCCTCGATAGGGGTGCCGGCGTCATTAGTCACGGTCGCGGTGAATGCGACCCACTCGCCGACTGTCGTCGTCGTGTCGCTGGCATCGACGTCGACCCGTTGTGCCACGGGATCGGTCAGGGCGATATCGACACCAGTGGTTTCGCCCTCAACATCGACGATGACGTTCTCCTGTTCCGGAGCGGATTCGAACGCGTCGGTCGTCGCGCTCACCGTGTAGCCATCGTCGACGTTCACGTCGACGTTCTCGAACGTGTACGCGGCTGAACTGTCGCCGTCAGCAATCGTCACCTCCTCGCTCGCCACCTCGTCTTCCCCGTCTAGGACTGCCACGTCCACCGGAAAGTCCCCATCGGCGAGCTCCGGTATCGAGATGCTTCCCGAGAGGGTGCCGGCCTCAGCGTAATCGAGGTCGAAGTCGACGTTTTCCGTGGTTGAACCATCCTCGATAGTTTCGTCCCGCGTGTCGGATTCGAGCCCACTGCCCTCAACCGCGAAGCCGTGGGTCCCGACCGGCAATTGGTCGACACTGAACGAGCCGTCGGTCACGTCGACGGTCACGTCGCCGTCTCCGTTCGCATCCGTGTCGAAGTAGTGAACCGTAACCGTCGCGTCGTCGACGTTCTCCCCCGCACCGGGTGTAGTCATGGTCGACATGGCGTTGGTCGAGGCCCCACCACTCGAGGCGGTGTCGCCGGAGGCGGTCACCGTCCCTTCGGCACCACCGGTGTCTCGCTCGAGGGCCAAGTCGTCGATGTCGACCGTCTCGCCGACATCGACCGTGACGGCGTCCTGAACGGCGTCTCCGTAGTTCGCCGAATCCGCCGTCGCGGTCACCGTGTAGCCGTCGTCGACGTCGACAGCCACGTCGTCGATGATGAACGCCGCGTTGTCTGTATCGGCCGCGAGGAAAGTCGTCGTTTCGTCGTCGGTCTCCTCGAGGGCGACAGTCACCGTCACGTCTTCGGCTGGATCCACCTCGTCGAGCGAGACGGTTCCCGAGACGGTCCCGCCGCCGGCGTACTCGAGATGGAAGTCCGTGGTGGTCGTATCGTCGTCGTTGACCGTCACCTCTTTTACCTCGGATGCAAACCCGTCCGCCTCGGCCACGAACCCGTGTGTTCCGACCGGAAGGTCCTCGACCGAATAGTCTCCGTTCGCGTCGACCGTGATCGGCTCGAGCGTCTCGTCGCCCGAAGCGTCCGGGTCGAACGGGTAGACCGTCACGGTCGCGTCCGCGACCGGTTCGTTCGTTCCGGGCGTCTGCATGGCCGTAATCGCGTTCGTTCCGGCATCGGCTTCACTCGTGTCGCCGGAGGCGGTCACCCTCCCGGCGGCGTCGCCGACGACCGGTTCGCCGTCGGGAATCGGCCCGTCGAGCCACGGCGCGTAGTCCACGGACGCGTAATCGCCGACTTCAATTGCGTCGCCGGTACCGTCGCCCTCGCCGCTCGGACCGCTCGCGTCGCCCCACCAGTTCTCGGTTGCATCAAGCGTCCCGGAACCGTAGAGTTTGATCCCGTTCTCGTTGTCGGCGATCGTATTCTGACGAACCGTGATCTCGTCCGCAGCTCCCTGAACGTTGATCGCGCTACTCTGCGCGTGACGAATCTCGTTGTGCTCGATCGAGACGTGTTCTATCGATGCGTGGACGTAGATCCCGTCGGATTCAAAGATATCCTCCGCGACGATTTCGTTCCCGGAGATCTCGACCGGGGCGGTGAATTCGCCGCCACTGGAGGAGTACACTTCGATCGCGTTCTGATGGTACGCTTCGAAGGCGTTGTCGACAATCTCGAGGCCGTCGATCACCGCACCGTCGCCGCTAACCGATGCGAGTACGCCATTGTTCTCCGAAGCATCGATCTCGTTGCCCTCGATCGTGACTCCCTCGAGATTCTCGTCGTTCGTGGCCACGTTGATCCCGCCGGCGATCGCGTTGTCGGCCACGGTCACGTCGGTCGCCGACCCGGCGATTTCGACGGCAGAATAGAGATCGGTCGATTCGATCGTCAGTCCCTCGACGGCGGTGCCGGTTCCGGAGACGGTCATCGGCGTGGCGTCGTTCGTGATCGTCGCGATTCCGTCGGCCGGACCGGTCACCATCAGCCCGTCGACGGCGAGGTCGACCGTCTCGTCGTACGTACCCGATTCGACGTCGACCGTGTTCGCGTCCTCCGAATCTGCGAACTCGAGCGCGGTCTGGATCGGGTTCGCCAGCTCGAGGTCGGCACGTTCGCCTACCCCTTCGCCGGCGATCTTGATTTCGTGTTCGACGGACCGCTCCTCGTGCGCGGTCGTGCTTCCGGGTAGCGACTCGGCGAATTCGACGGTTTTCGTCTCGCCCGTGACAACATTCACCGTTTCGGTCGCGATCGATTCTTCATCCGTGCCATCGACGAGGACGTACTCCACCTCGAGTTCCGCGCCGTCATCGATCGCCATCGTCGAGAACCCGACGCTCTCGACCGCGTTGGTCACGTCGACGCTCGTGGTGACGGTGTCGCCGCGGTCGGCCGCCGTCGTGTCCGTTTCGAAGTTCGATAGTTCGACGCCGGCGTCCTCTATGCCACCCGGCTCGTCGCCTGGCGGTGCGTCGAGCCACGGTTCGTAGTCGACGTTACCGATCACCGAGTCGCCGGTGCCGTCGGCGTCGCCGCTCGGCCCGCTGGCGTCGCCCCACCAGTTTTCGGCGGCGTCGAGGGTGGCGCCGCCCATATTGAGAGCACCGTCGTGGTTCCCGACGATCGTACTGTTCCGGACGGTGACGATTCCGTCGCCGTCGTTGAGAATTCCCTCCTCGTTCCCGTTGAAGGTGCTGTTGACGACAGAAACGGACGTATCGTCCTGGACGTTGAGCAGCCCGAATTCGTTGTCGCTGGACGTCGCACCGGAGATTTCGACGTCTTCGGATCCCAGTGCGATCATGCCGAGATTGCTGTTCCCGCTCGTGTCGACGCCTGTAAGCGTCGTGTCGGTCGAATCGAGCACGACGATGCCATCGGTCGCGTCGGTCACTGTCACCGCGTCGACGGTCACGCCCTGTGTGCCGTCAACGACGATCGTCTCCTCGAACGTCGCATCCTCGCCGGTTATCGTGATACCGTCGGTTTCGATCGTCGCTCCCTCCTCGTGCGTTCCGCCGCGGACTTCGATCATCGCGTCTTCGTCCGCGATGTCGGTCGCGTCCTGCAGTGACGTTTCCGACGCGACGACGTACACGTCGTCCGACAATCGTTGAACCGCACTAGCTTCGGCGAGCGGCTGTCCGCCACTCGCATCGGTGAGCGCGACCGCACCCGCGATGGCGTTTGCTTCGGTGTACGCGAATCCAGTCACCGAGACCGGCACTCCGCTAACCGGTTCGGTTTGAATCGTGTGAGTCAGTCCGTCGGGGCGATCGATCTCAACCGGCTCCGCATCCCCTTCGGTTATCTCTGCGTACGGGATGGTAGCGTCCAGCTCGAGAGTATCCATAAGCGTAAGATTCCCCGGTGTCGTCTGAGATCCGCTTTCGTTCCCGACGGCGAGTCCGAGCGTACTGTCTTCGATCGCGATGTTCCCGACGGTGCTGTCGGCTACATTGACGAGTCCGACGGCCTGGTCCGCCCCGTCGACGGTTACCCTGTCGAGATCGACGCCCGTGGCGTCGTAGAGGACGAATCCAATCCCGTCGTCGGTCGCCACGTCGATACCGTGCATATCGGCGTTTTGAACGCCGCTAACGGAGATACCTCGGTCGGCCTCGATCGCGACGTTCGTGATCGAGAGGTTCGTCCCACCTTCGACTTCGATACCGGCCGAATTCACTCCAGGATCAGCAGTACCGGTCTCCCCGATGATGTCGAGGCCGGACAACGCCAAGTCGTCGGAGCTACCGGCGGAGACCGTTCCGTCGTGCACCGAAAGGTCTCTGATCGTCACCCCGTCGGAATCGATATCGATGTCGCCGACGACAGTCGTCTCGCCGGTCTTCGAAGCAGTCGATACGAGCGAGACTCCCGATGCTCCCTCGATGGTGACACCGTCGGCGGTGATCTCTATATTCTCCTCGAACGTTCCCGATTCGAGAGAAATCGTCGCGCCGTCGCCGGCGTCTTCCGCAGCCGCGGCCGCAGAGACGTACGATTTCTCGCCGTCCTGAGTGACGACGGCACCCTCGAGTTCGACGTCCTCCTCGTACGTTGTGGCGAAACGGGCGTCGAGTTCCCGCGTGGTCGTTTGGTGGCCGTCAGCTTCCACGGTCACCGTGTACTCGCCGGGAGCGAGCGTTTCCTCGTACTCGCCGTCGGTGGTGTCAATTTCCTCGCCGTCGAGTCGAACGGTGAGGTCCCCGTCGGCGAGCGAGCCGTCTTCGGCTCCCGACGTGATGTCGCCGCGGACCGTCACCTCGTCGATGGTCGGGAGAGCCAGTTGGGCATCTGCGTCGTCCCGGTCCGTGATACCGCTCGCGACGATCGGAATGGTACCGTCCTCCTGTGCGAACACGAAATAGCCGCTGAAGGGATCCGTCGTCGGCGGCTGGCCGCTGTCGAGGTAGTACTCGCCGAATTCGGGCGTCTGCTCGACGGCGACGGTTCGCGGGCCGTCGTAGCGCTCGAGAACAAGCGAGGTATTGGCGGTGCCGGCACCGAAGACGGTATCGGCGTCGGTGTGCTGTGGCGCGGAGACGAAGTTCCACCCCGCTTCGACGTCTCGCTCGCCGGGCGTAACCGTTTCACCGGCTTCCGTCTCGAGGGTGATCTCGAGCGGAATCGTCTCGGGGCCGTCCTGGCCGGTCGTAAGGATGACCAGCGAGTCCATCGGGTCGGCGGAGACATCGTCGAAGTCGTCGGCTCCGTCTTCCGCGAGGACGTTGTTCCAAGCGTTGTCCGCCGCCGAGTAGCGGTAGACGGCGGAAACGCCGTCGGTGTCCTCGACGAAGAGGTCGTCAACGGTACCGTCGACGGAGCCGGGGAACCCGATGGCGGCGGCGCTACCGTCGTTGTCGATCTCGAGTTCGTACGTCGGTGCGACCGTGGTCGATTTCGCCGCGTCGTCGATCGGCTCTGCCGCGCCGCCGGTCGTGTCCGCTGCGACGCCAGCAGACAGCAATCCGATACTCGTTATGAGGAGGACGACTGCGATACCGATCGCCAGCGACACCGTTTCAACGCGACGGCTTCCTGCTGTCATCGTGTATCAACCGTTTTTGCCGTTTCAATCGTCCATCTCGAGATTAGTTCCCACGCTGATTGCGTATCGTTCGACCGCCCCACCGCTGCACTTTCCAGTTCTTGAATCATATCTGTGAAACCTCCCCCCAGGTAATCTGAGAGACACGCTCGGGACTTGAAGCAGATACCAGTGTATGGTGGTGGCGCTCTACTCGAGGCCCATCGACTCGAGTTGTACCGTCAACAGAATGCCGTCAGCGCTCGGGAACGATGCCGTTCGCCGTGTCGGCTGATCGGTCGCCCGCCAGCAACCGATCGGTGTCACCCTCGAGACGTTCGGCCGGGACGATGTCGACGCCCGCCACCTCGAACCGCGCGCCGCCCTCGTCGCTCTCCGTCGCCGCGATCGTCCACCCGTGGGCGGTTGCGATCCGTTCGACGATGGCCAGTCCGAGTCCCGTTCCGTCGGTAGTCGAGGTGTACCCCTGTTCGAACACTTGCGTTCGATCGTCCGGCGGGATACCGACGCCGTCGTCCTCGAGGTAGAAACCGTCCGAGAGCGCCCCGACACGGATCGTCAGGTCGCCGTCGAGGGCCCCACGATCGCTCCCGGCGTCGGTCTCCGACCTTCGAGCTGGCGGGCCGTGTGTCACCGCGTTTTGCAGGAGGTTCTCGAGGAGCTGGACGAGTCGAGTTTCACTCGCGAGAAATCGCATTGAGGACTCGACGACGAGCCCGTTCCCGCGGCGGTCGATGTCCCGCCAGACCGTCCGGGTGATCGTCGCGAGGTCGGTCGGCTCGGTCTCGTCGATCGCTTTCCCCTGGCGGGCCAACTCGAGCAGTTCGTCCATCAGTTTGTGGATCCGCTCGGTCGACGTGAAGATGTCGTCGACGTGGTCGGTGTCGCCTGTCATCTCGACCAGTTTCGCCTGGTTCTCGATGACGGAAAGCGGCGTGGCAATATCGTGGGAGACGACCGACGCGAACTCGTCGAGGTACGTGTTCTGGCGATGCAACTGTCGCTCCCTGTCGTGGCGCTCGGTGACGTCCGTGAGGAGGAACAGCCGACCGACGGGGGTGTTCGACTGTTCGAGGCGCGTGACCGAAACGTCGACGACCCGATTCCCGACCGTCGTCGTCCACTCGCCGGGTCCGTCGGCGAAATGGAGGGAAGCGTCGTTTTCGCCCGCCACGAGAGGGGCCAGTTCGTCCGCCACCCGTTCACCGACCAACGCGTCGGATGTCGACTCGAGGAGCGTGGCTGCACCGTCGTTGGCGGTGACGATGATCCCGTTCTCGTCGCAGGCGACGACGCCGCCGTCCATCTGTTCAAGAAGGGTCCGATGGGCGACCGGAACCAACCCGAACAAGTCCAACCGAAACACGGGCCAGGAGAACGCGACCGCTGTCACAACGAACGCGACGTAGGTGGGCGTCGGATACTGCGGTGGAACGAATCCGAGGACGTAGACGGCCCCGCCGACCAGCGGCGTGACGGTGCCGACGATCAACGCCCCGATCTGCCAGCGGTGGACGCCGCGGGCGTCGATGGCTTTCCAGCCGAGAAGCGCCAGACTGGTAGTCGCGTATGCGTACGTGTAGGCGAAAAACAGCGCATAGGCCGGGCCGAAGTCATTAGCGATCATCACAGTAGATCCACTGTGATCGAGCGAGACATCGGTCCAGAACAACCAGTGAAAGTCATTCGTGAAGACGGCGACGATGGTGATGACAGCCGGGGAGAACAACAGGAGGTACCCCCGACGCGTCAGGAGGTCACCACGGCCGATGTAGACGAGCACGTAGGCCAGTATGAGCGGGGTCACGGGGGCGAGCCCGAGATACTGTAACTGGTTGAACAACAGTTTTGTCTCGAGGGAGACGGCCGAAAGCTCGAGAACGTACCAGCCCAGAGTCACCGCGATGGAGGCGACGAGACAGGTTGCGAACGCGATGCCGGGAGCGCTGTCGTCCCGTCGCCAGCGAGCGAACAGAAACGCGGCCACGACACATAACAAACAGAACGCAACGGCCAGTGGAATGGTGAAGAGAGTCCACTGCCACGTCATACGCTGCTCTTACACGCCAGTTGTCTATACTTTACTATTTTGCCACAATTGTCGCTTGGTGTCCCAGTCGTACGATTCCGAGATTAGTGCGGGTGAATCGCCTCGGAGTCCAGCCTCGAGGCACTCTCCTAGTCCGCTTGTAAAACGCTATTCGGGGAAGCCAGTCAGGGAGCGGCCGTACCCGGTCCTGAGGGCAGTCGTCTTCGTTTCCCACACTGTACCACCGTATGATGGGTACTCCTTTACGGTCAGAGGCGGAGACTGTCAAACGAAATGGTCCACCACCGACGATTCACCGAGTGTAACTGGTGGACGGTCCGTCAGATAATTGCCCAATGGCGAGCCACGCGGACCGTCGCCGCGACACCGCGATCATGACCGGCGGCGACGGGTCTGATCGCCGGGCCGACGAAGATCACTCTACTAGCCGGACTGCCGGAGATCGGTCTGATCACCGACCGGAAGGCAACTCGAGCGTGGGAATGGACGCCATCGATATCCTGCTCGTCGACGACGACGAGACGTGGGTCGACTCCACCGGAGCGGTCCTCGAGCACCAGCGTGAAGCGTTCGCCGTTACGACGGCCACCACGCTCGAGTCGGCCCGCGAGGCGTTCGAAACTGTCGATCCGGATTGTGTGGTCTGTGACTATCAACTCGAGTACGGGACCGGCCTGGGGCTACTGGAGACGGTCCGAGAGATCGATCCCGACCGGCCGTTCTTGCTCGTCACCGGCGCCGGAAACGAGACCGTCGCCAGCGACGCAATCAGTCGGCAGGTCACCGATTATCTTCCCAAGCGGATGCTCGCCGGACGGGACAACGTGCTGGCGCGGCGGATCGAGACGACAGTCCACTCCTATCGCGCCGAACGAGCCCTCGCTCGGGAGCGCCGGAGCAAGGAGGCGATGCTCGACATCGTTACCGCGACGACGACTCGAAGGGGACTCGCACGCGAGTTCTGCCAGCACCTCGTGACCGAACACGGATACGAGTGCGCCTGGATCGGCACCGACGATCACGCACGCGGGTTCGCCCCGCAGTCCGTCGCTGGCGACGCGGCGTACGTTGACGAACTGTTCGCACAGGAAGGTAGCTCGGACCGGAATTTCGAGCCCGCACTGGCCGCCCTCGAGCGACGCGAGCCAGTCGTCATTCCGTCGATTCACGTTGCCGACGCGGACGACCGATCGAATCGCGAGGACGGAACGACGTCGACGCAAACGGGGTGGCACGCCGTCGCGACGGCACACGGATTCGAGACCGCAGCGGCAGTCCCGGTCGAGCACGACGGAAGCGTCATCGGGGTCCTCGCAGTCTACGGGAGCGAACCCAACCCAATCGACGAGCACGAACTTGAGGTGCTCGGCGAGTACGGCGAAACAATCGGGTACGCGTTCCGCACAGCCGAGTGGAAGCAATCGCTGGTATCGGCGACACCGGTCATCGTAACGTTCGAACTCACGGACGACCGGAACCCGTTACTCGCGTTCAACGCGACCCTCCCAGAGGGAGAATCACTCGAGGTGTTGACGGCGATCTACCGCGAGGACGGGCTGTGTTACCTTCTTGGACTCGAGTCTAGTTCCGAAGCAGCGATCCAGGTAGCCGCCGACAACATCGATGGCGTCGCATCGGCGACGATCGATCAGGAGACCGACCGATGCGAACTGGTCGTCTCTACCCCCACGCCGGAGGGTCTTCTGGCCGAACGCGGGGGCCGTGTCCTCGACACGGTCGTCGATAACGGACGGGTGACCGTTACGGTCGTCTGTCCCGACGACTGGGACGTTAACACGCTCTCGGCGGCCCTCGAATCGCACTATCCCGACGCGAGCGTCGGTTCGATCCAGTCGAACCGACACCCGACGAACACGACGACGGTGGGAGACCTCCTTGCGTCGATGACCGACAGACAGCTACAGGCGGTCGAACTCGCCTACTACTCCGGGTACTTCGAGCGGCCGCGAGAACACAACACCACCGAAATTGCGTCGCAGTTCGGCGTCTCCCGAGCGACGTTTACACAGCATCTCCGGGCGGCCGAGCGAAAACTCCTCTCTCGAGTCTTCGACTCGAGTAGCACCGTCTAGTACTGTTCCTCAACCGTCAGTTGATGGGGAGGGTCGTACAGTTTGGTGCGAGCGTCTTCAGTGGTGAATTGCCACTCGACTGTAAGTTCTTTTTAATGCGAGCACTCTCCCATGTAGCGACCTCCGGACGGAGTGTCGTGCATCCGAAATCCGCCAGTCAGGACACTGCCGAATGAGTACATTGATTTCGATTTCAGCCATGCCGAGCCAGTTGCCCTGAACTGAAGTGAAGTAAGATTCGAGGCGCTCGAGTATCCACCGAATCTACCTACGTAGATCGATTTGCATGAACTCGCACAGAAATTCCTACAGCGAAGCCCCATCGCCATCGAACCGGTCGATCGTATTACCGTTGGAATTGATTGCTCGAAACTGTCGCGATCCATCGGGCTCGAGGGTCGTTCGAAGGACGTACTGTTCGCTCTCGCTCACTTCGAGGTAGGGGCGCTCGGCGGACGAATAGACAGCACGCGGTTCCTTCCCCCAAGCACCATCGCCGAGGTAGAGGATGCCATTGTCGGGATCCGGTTCGCCGTCTCTGAGCCGACGCGTTCGTTTATACGCGTGATCGTCGTGTTCGAACACGGCGTCGACGTTGTACGACTCAAACAGCGGCGTCCAGTGCTGACGAATATCGCCTCGCTCTTCGTCTTCGATCGGCTTCGCACAGGGGTAGGCGGGAATGTGGCTCACAGTCATCACGTGGGCGCGGTCGGTACGCTCGGACAGCGCGCGCTCAAGCCACTCGGTTTGGGCTCCCGCGACAGTGGTCGTGTGATTCGAATCGAGGAGCAGTATCGATAGATCAGCCCCGATATCGAGCGCCCAGTATGCGTGATCGCGACGAACGTTGTCAAAAAGTGCGTAGTAAAATGGGGCTTCGTCGGGCGTGCCAAAGTACTCGCCATCGCCTTTGAGTTCGTGACCTCCCATAGCGGCGACAAGCGGTATAAGACGGTCCCCGGAACGCATATGGTCGTGCCAGTGTTCCAAAAAAGTGACCCATTCTTCGACAGCAACTCCATCAGCGTACGCCAAGTCGCCGCCAACGAGCCCGAACAACGGATCCCACGACGACGCCTGTTCGTGTAGTGGCGGGACGCTCAACGACGTTCCGATATCACCGCCTTCGGCGAACGTCATGGTCTCCGCGATCTCCTCGGGGGCAGTTCGAACGGCGAGGTCGGTCGCAGAATCGTCGACCGAAATCCGGTACTCCGTGTCCGGCTCGAGGGCGGTGAAGACTGCTCGGTGGCGGGAAATCGCCGAATCACCGAACGGAGCGACGGTCGTCCGTTCGCTCGAGGACGAGTCGCTATTTTTGGCCGAAACTTCGACGGTAACCGGATCTGACTGTTCCGCTGTCGGTACGAGCCATTGTAGCGTGACTGAACTGGTTGGGTCGTGTCCCCGCCACGTCGCGATGAGCGTTGATAGCTCGGTCATTGGCGTCTTATTGGTAAAGCCGAAGCTGGTACACCCGGCGATACCAACGCTTCCAACACTGGCGACTTGGAGGAATCTCCGACGTGTCTTCCGTCGACGCACAGACGTATTCCGGTTGCCTTGACAAGTATTCTGCCCCATCAGTACTACTGTCCATCCAAATCCTATCCAGATACACGAATCTGTTGATTTTGAACCTCGAACCTCATACCCAAAGCCAGAACACAGCGATCACTAAAATAGATCCTAGGAAGTAGAAAGAGATAGTGACTTATCGGTGATCTTGTTAGCAACTTGTTGAAAGCGGTGCGTAGGAGGAAGTCGAATACCGACCAGAGAATTCTCCGAACGACGTTCCCTCGAGGGCGTCGATTACGACCAAAAGAATTCGTTCGGATCGGTGGAGGAGGAGATAGTGCTTTACTGGAAATATTGGTACCCTGTGGCCCCCTCTCTCGTAACTATATGGATTATTGCCGCTGTGTTTTGATCCCAGTCGGTTGGTGGTTAGAGAGGATTTTAAGAAGACGGATAGCGAGATTTTTATCAAGATTTCGATTTACATTACCACACTGCGGTGAATGGACACAGGACGGGCATCCAGACTCACACGGGCAGTTCTGAAGCATTTCCAGTGTTTCATCGAACATTCCCTCGATTTTCTTGTACGCTTCTTTCACTAATCCAACACCGCCCGGATACCCTTCGTGAATGAAGATCGTTCCCTTCCCTGTCCCGGCATGCCGATTAGTAGAAAGTCCACCAATATCACCTCGGGAGCAGAGTACATGCAAAGGGAATAGTGAGATCAACGCGTGTTCTACCGCATGTAACGCTGAGACAAACCCCTCTTCAGGGTCTATATCCTCGACTTCGCGTTGAATTTCTAATTGAACTTGCTCAGGAATCGTGAAGTGAAGTCCTTTCGTCTGCAGCGTGTGAGTTGGCAGGTCAGTGTCGATCGTCTGTTTATCCCCGTCTTCATCCTGCATATGAGCATACTGGATATATCCATCTACCTTCTCCTCAACAGTTAGATTCGTTAGAGATACTGTGAGCCCATACGAATCCACCATCTTTGACTCAGTGGTCTCCGTGATACTCACATCTTTCTCAGTGATCGGCCGCGTATACCCCGATATCTCCTCGGATTCAAGAAAGATTTTCCCTTCCTCAATGTCAATATCGGTGGCTCGATACCCCTCTTTCTGATGATAATAGATTGCGCCAGGATGAGCGTCTCGAAGCGCTGCTCGAAGTGGTAATTTTCCTCGCTTCTCGTCCCGAAGTGGGTCATACAACTCAACGAGTTCGTCACTAATAGCCCGTACGGAGGCACTTTGCTGTGGAGAGTCACATGTTGATTCCCATCTGATATCCACATTCGAATCCACAAATCGATCCAAACACCCTTCGTCGGTTAATTCCGTCACAATATCGGGATACGTGTCTCCGAAGTGCTGCTCATCAGTGTCTGTCCGTAGATAGAGCTCGTGCGCTGCACAGCACACGTGATCAGGGAGGATTTCTTGGTTTTCCGGATTTAATGTCGCCTGTTCAGGATCGTGAGTTAAGAGTTCACTCGGTTGTTGCATATGGTACTGGTCTAACGGATTCGGACTCGCTACAAGTACCACAAGGCACGCCTCGTCTCCCCGACCAGCTCGACCAGCACACTGCATCAGGCTCCGGGCCGTCCCAGGATACCCATCAAGCAATACAACGTCGAGCGTTCCAATATCGATTCCGAGCTCGAGCGCGTCTGTACTCCACACTCCTCGGACCGATCCGTCACTGAGACCATCCTCGATTTCTGCTCGCCGCTCGTCCGCTAACTGCCCGTGGTACGCCGTGATGTTTTCCGCTAAATCTCGGTCAGCCCGTTTACGAAGCATTGAATCACACTTCATTGAGTACTGCTCTGCACCTTGCCGTGTTTTAGTGAACACGAGCGTCTGGAAGCCTTTCTGAACAAGATCGCTGAAAATACGCGCTGTTTCCGGGTGATGTGACCGTCGCTCAGCACCGATCAACTCGTTATGATGTGGAGCTTCGAACGGTTCTCCAGCTGGAAGAGACTCCCCGTCTTGCTCCTCGTCCTCTTTCAACGGAGGGTTCCAGAAGAGCCAATGCCGAGCCCCACGATCGCTCGCATCCTCATCAATTAGTGAATATGATGTTGCTGGCTTTCCAGTTACTGCAGCTGCGTGTTCAACCGGATTTCCGATCGTAGCTGAACAGCAGATGTACTGCGGATCTGAACCCGCCCATTGTGCCATTCGGTTCAATCGCCGGAAAATAAGCGACACATGACTCCCAAATACTCCGCTGAATCGATGGACTTCATCAATTACGACTGTTTCCAGGTCTTGGAGCAACCACTCCCAGTGTTTCTCTGATTTCGACCAAGGTAACAGTGCTTGGTGAATCATGTCCGGCGTCATCAGGACAATATCTGGTTGCTGTTCTCGGATTTTCTCTCGGTCTTCATTCGGTGTCGCACCAGTGTACTTTGCTATCTCTACCGTTTCATCGTTTGGTAGTGCGTTCGAGAGTGTAGAAAGCGTATCCAGTTGGTTATTGATAAGGGCTCTCATTGGGGCGATGTAGAGTGTTTTTCCCTGACCCGCTAATGCCCGCTCAAATGCTGGGATGGTGTACGTCAGTGTCTTCCCGCTGGCCGTCGGGGTTGCCACTGTAACGTTTTCTCCAGTCCGAATTTTCTCTACTGTCTCCGCCTGGTGCCGATAGGGACTCTCAATTCCTTGCTGTTGAAGCGCTTCTTCAACACGGTGGTCCAGAGAGATCGGCTCAGTGACGCTACGCTGGGATTGCTCGACTTCATGCGAGATGATTTGCCCGTCGTAGTAGGGTCGATCCTTTAGCCATTCAATAGTATCGTCCACTACTCCTTTTTACTCGCACAACAGCTCATAAGTTCTTTCAACGCGCTCATTCACGATATCATCCTATACGAAGGATATAGCTATACCCTGACGGCTTCGCTAATCAATGGGATGCCCACCACACCAGCGTTCTCTGGTCACGAAACGTGAGCAGTATCTGGGACCGTGCCGGCCGTAGACAGCTGTTGTCTTTGGAAGCGGCATTCACCGGGGTCTCTGCGTATAACCGCCGATAACCGCTTGAGGAAAGACTAACGGCTACCGAACCCACGCTCCCATCCGCCATCGAGTCGTAAGTGGATCACTCCTGTAGAGGGGAGCCTCTCTCGAGGGGGATTCGGTTAACCGGAGACAAACCTACCCGTGGACACCACCTGTCTTCGGGCCTCCGTCCTGTTCGGTCCGTGAACGACTTTCACCAGGAATCGAAGCATCAACGGGCAACACGATGCGGCGTTCAGTATACTCGAGACCGTTCTTGCGTTCCTGTTGTCGGTGAACAGCCAGCCTATTCTTCGACAGATCCAGCATGGCATCGATCGTCCGCGAGACCAACTTCTTCGCGTACGTCTCGCTGATGCCGCTTTCCTGCCGCCGGATCCAGTGTTTCAGGTCGCTCGCTTTGACGTATTCGGCGACGTCTTTGCAGCCGGTCTTCCAGGGATCGTCACCGACGCTGTCGTCGACTCGAGCATTCCAGAGTTTCGCAGCCAAGCGCGTCGGAAGCGCGTTCGCAGCTGATCGACGCATCTCTTCATCCATCCTGGCGAGTTGTTGAATCGGCAGGAGGTCGCCATAGGCGAGCGACACGTTCCCGCTGGGATCGAGCGGATCTGCGCTTTTGGGCACGCGGTAGTATGCATTCCCGTCGTCTTTCATCAGTCGCTCGAGCCGGCCATCTACGACGTCGACGGCGTGGATATCGACCGTTTCCTCGAGTAGGTGTGCGCCCTTCTCGAGTTCGCGAGACTGGAGTTCGGACACGCGCGCTTTGTTTGCGGTGGCCTTCTTGAGCGCGGCCTCGGCCATGTTCTCGAGGCGGGTAGTTTCGGATTCGAGTTCGGTGACACGTTCCTCGAGAGCGGTCGTCCGGTTTTCGAGGCGATCGCACTCTTGTTCGAGATCTCCGAGACGGTCGTCTTTGCGCTCGAGTTCGGCCTCGAGCGTGTCGATTCGGTTCTCGAGGGCCTCGAAACGATCGCTGAGGTGGTCTGGGAGCTGTTCGGTCGTCGAATTGCTGGTGGATGGAGACATCGCTATGGATGGGTGCGTAGGTGGACTGGTTGGCGAGCGCTACCGGACGACAGCGGCCTTAGGTGGCGGCGACACTGCGGGGCAGAGGAGACTGACCCAAAACGGGCAGCTAGCCCGCAGCGTCAGGCCCAGCGGGAGGGTGGGTATCGTCCTCGAGACGCGAGTCGGGGAGCGATCGCGTTAGGGTTGTGTCCGTCATTGGTTCTCACCACGCTGGTCCAGCAGTTCGTCGCCGGTGTGACGACGCCGGTCGGTCGTGAGCGATCCCGAGTAGTCGCTGGAATTGAGCGTGAGCGCGAGTTCCGAGATCGGCTCTCGGCCAGTTTCGCGCCATTCTCCATTGCGGATTTCGTAGGTGATTCGCCAGGCTTCGCCGCCGGTGTCCGGGACGATGGAGATTCGACGCCGGCGGTCGCCGATCGTCGTATACTCGAGCGTGAGTTCGAGAGCGTGCTCGGCTGTGGTGTCGTGTCCGCCGTCGGTCGCGATCCGTGGGTCGTCGTCGGCGTCGACGAGCAGGAGGCCGTTTCGAGCGTCGGTAACCTCGAGGTCGTAGACGCGGACGTCGTCTTCGAGTGTGAGTTCGAGCGCGTCGATAACGGCGTGTCCGACCGCGATTCGGGTTCCGGTATACCGCCTGCAGAGGGTGTACTTGGCGAGCGGCTCGGAGGTGTCGAAGCGTGGAACGAGCGCGACGCCGTCTTCGTGGGCGATGGCGTGAGCCGTGTCGGTCAGCCAGTCGCGGTCGCCGAGGGCGGCCGTCGAGATTGTCACCGTTCGGTCAGTGCTGACGGTGTACGTCCCGAGGTAGCCACTTCCCGTTGGGACGACGTATTTTGAGGACGTCTGCTGGTGGCAATCCCGATCCATCAGCGGTCACCTCTCGTCGGCTCGAGGATGACTGCGTCCTCGCCGGCGACGATGAACTCGTCGTGGTCGGTAGCGCGGCCTTTAGGTCTCTCTGCGGAGAACTGTATGAACGGGCGAGTAGGGGGTATCTGATCTCTCGTCCGTGCACTCGCGGTGTGACGCGGGTGCGTTTTCTGCTTGTCGGTGTCCGGGGTGTCGCGTTGATTGTGATTAGCAGTCGATACTCCTGACTCATGAGCCTTACAATTATGGGCTCGGAGGCTATCTTGTCGCATGGGTCGTTCAATTCCCGTAGAGGGAAGACCCGCCCCGACGTGCTGGTATCACGTCGGACCTTTCCGGCCCGAAAGGGCAGGTCACTACTCCTGTTATCACGTGGTCTACTAATATCTTACTGTGAAACTCACAGCAAAAGTATAGGTTCTAGGTGTATTTTTATATGAATACGTCTTCTATAACCACTCATCGATACTACTATGAGTTCTACAGTGCCACCCACGGGTGTGGTCAGACAGCGAGCTGAGTGGATGCGTCCAGTCGACGAAAAAATACTCGAGACTATGCGGGACGAGGGGAATATGACTCCCAGTGCGCTCGAGCAGCTGGATGTAACCGTCGCAAACTACGCAAGCAACCGCCTCTCGAAAATGGCCAACTATGGGCTCGTTGAGCGTGTCGCTCAGGGGCTTTACAGGATTACGGAAGAAGGAGCGGCATTCCTTGACGAGGAACTCGACGCGGGTAAACTCGAGTCTGCCGAAGATTCTGAATAAGATCTCTGTTTGAGGTGCGTACTCAGGAGGCAATTACCCTGTTGGTGAGCACAGACTCTATATCTCGTACTGTCTTGTGATGATCTGACCAGCATTCCATGTGAAAGATTTGATATACTAACACTATAGGGGTCTCTACAGCGGATTCCAGTTATGCACACGGTGTTCTCAATCTCGTGTGCATATTCGGGAAACAGGATTTGCCGACGTGCAATCCCTGGGGAGAAGGAATGATATTGGAATTGCATCTTCTTAGTATCCACCCAGAACCTTTCCAACGTAGACCGCTTCAAGATCCCAAAGAGCATTTTTGAATCGCTCACGTCTACCTCTTAAGCCACGACCATTCCCCATCCTTTCTTCAATGTCAACTAGCTGCTCTGCCAAACCTGGAACTAATTCCTTAATATCCTCTACACTCTGATTTCTCACATTGAAATTTCGCCGCCAAGTATCATGTGATAATCTATACTCTGTGTCTTTCATAATATGACTGAGTCTGTCTGCTATTGTGTTCCCAAATTTTCTTTCACAAGTAGAAAGATAACCATACTCTGAACTTGTGTTCGAAGAGTCTATTAATTCATCAAATAGGTCCTCGTCATCTAGCAAAAGAGTTAATGAGGCAAGCTTTTCTGTACAATGGTGGGTTTTTTTGCCGTTAAGAAGGATCTCCTCCTGATCTTGTTCTTCTGCTTCCACAAACCAAAATCCGCCTAGGACGCTATTTTTTACAGAAGCATGTGTAAGAAATAAAAGCGCAGTTTTATCAAGTGTAAGGGTATTCGGTGACGCGTAATAGTCCCAAAGCGGTTTGGATTCGATAAAATCATCGCCTCTGTATTTCCACTGAGCGATATCTCCATTCAGTCCCTCATCAAGGGTTGATGCTGGAGATCTAGTTAGCCGTTGCTTTATTTCAAGATCGGCATCGCCTGAGTTCTCCACACTTGTGAATGGAACCCCTTTGTCATCTGGTAATGCGCTACCAAGCCTTTCAATCCATTCAGGTCCTATTTGGATTGCCTTGGTGATTCCTTCTAGAATAGTTTCCCTTTGTTTTTCCACATGATGCTTAAACATTTCTTGTATTTCCTCTCTTCCTGCTATTTTTTTACTTGAGCCATTCCTAATAAAAATCAACCCCTCATGAAGGTAACGAGTATCATCCTCCTGAATATGTCTTGTTGTTACACACGGTGGTGAATCAAGCGGTTCTATTTCTAAAATCCCGAATTTTTCACTATTCTCCTGATATGTACTCCATGATATGCTTGGAGAGGGGGATAAGTTACTGTCTATTTTTTGTTGTATCTTGCTGTCGTCATAACTGAATATGTGCCGAGGGCCTGCACCACGGTATTCTTCTCTATCTTCATCTAATCCAACTAACTCACCGTCATCCTGAACACCAACTATGATATAATGATTTTCTTGTTCAGATAGTGTGTTAGCCATAGAAGACACATCTCGGACAAATTCAGCTTTTTTACTTGGTATTCCACCAATCTCATAATCAACCTTGAAATCCACCCAATTGTATTCGTTCCCACTTAAATCATTTATAAGATCTAATGCTTGTCCCTTATCCATGATAGTCCGTTGGTGTCATATTGTAAATAATGTGTCGTTATCTATGTTGGATCTCTAACGCTTATCGAGGTGTTCTTTTTCATTGTACGTGGAACAGCACTAGATACCTTCGTTTCATGTGTTTCAACTGGAGTTCGCTGTGCGGAGCCGAGGTGGGGCGTTGTAATTTTTTCGCTGTCGCCTTGGCGACACCCCGCAATCCTCAGCCCATGTCCGTGTGGCTTTGGTATCACCTTTGTGATCGCAATATACCCTCAGGAGGAGATGTAGCTAATCGATTGTGTTGCCACATCCTCGGTTCGTTCGCCGACGAGTGGGGTCATCAAATAACGGTCTACGTCTGCAGCACTGTTGAGGATCTCGAGCGACCACGGACGGCCGTGACTCCGAGTGGATACCCTCGTAGTCGCCGTCTCGAGGCGTACTCAACTCCTCGAGAGACACCCTCGCAGGAATCAGGACTGCGATGAGTTCATGCCGTGGTTCAAGAATCGAAGCGCCTCGAGAACGAGTAGCGGGCGACCGTTGTCCGACAGCGGATCGGTTCCCCAGCCAATATGGCCTCACTCGAGTTCCTCGAACGTGGTCATCGCACTTCCGCCATCTCGTTGGTCCGTAGCGCCTCGAGATGCTCCTCCCTGTACTACTCATCTGCAGCCTCGTACTGGCAGTGAACTTGTAGGACGCCGGAGCCATTTTCGTCGCCTGTAATCGCCCAGTACGGGCGTTTGTGCCGGGCGAGGCTTCGTCTTTCAGTCGGGAGGGAATCGCACTGACGCTGTTCGTCTCTCGCTCGAGTTGCATGAATATTTCTCACCACCACCTGCTCGTTCCTCGACCCCGTATCTATACTCCCTTCGAAGCGAAGTCCACGATATCAATTACAACGGAAGAGTCACGCAATAGTTCTCAACCTCGGGCGCCAGTGAGATGACCCGTTCCCGACGTTTCAACTCCTGACGACGCGTTTCGATGCGTTCTTCGAGTTTCTCGAGTCGTTCACGCTGACCACGAATCGCGATACTCATATCGGAACCGGCCTCTGCCTTCCGTTCGTATTCCTCGATGAAGGACTGGATACGATCGCGCTCGGCCTGTGCGTACTCGGTGAGGTTCTCGAGTTCTCGGGCAGTCTCGTCGTGGCGTTTGGAACTGAGATCGGACTTGATTTCGTTCACTCGAACACCGACATAGCGGTCGGCAGCCGGTCGAAGGTCGTCTTCGGCGTCCATCACCGTTCGCAGCTCGTTCACGTCGGGCTTTGCAGACACCGTCTTGCCCTCAACGACTCGCTCACCGAGCGCCTGTTGGGCATCCCGCTGTTGGGCGTCAACAAAGAGAGGAATTGTCTCCTCCCGAATTACCGCTCCCGTGCCGTCCTCGAAAGCAACGCGATAATTGTAGGTGATTCCAGGCGTGTCGACGAACGGGAGGAGTTTCAAACCGACTTCTCCTCGGTCATCTTCTAGCACGCGTGCCATGAGGCGCTGAAGGACATCTGTGTCGGGCGCCACGAAAGTGATGTCCTCGTGTTCCATCGCGAACTCGCGATCGAACGTGAACGGCCCGAAGGTTGCATCCGCATTTGGAGGTCGGATGTCCTCGGGCAACTCGGCCTGATAGAGATTGGTGCCTCGCTTCTCGAACTCGCCGCTGAACGCCTCGACTGCCTGCTCGAAGAACTCCCGTATGTCGCCGGCGCTGCCGTAGACCGCTTCGGACTCGTCGACGACCTCCTGTATCTGCCGGCGACTCTCCGCGTCAAAGGTTCTTGTATCGACGAGGCTGCGCTCGTACCACTCCTCGAGCGTCCGCTGGCGCTCCTCGATCAGTTCCTCGAGTTCCTCTTTGGTCGCACTCGGTGGTTCGTCGTTCTCGATGGACTCCATGATGAGCGAGTCCACGTCGATGTCGTCGAGGATGCCGAGCACGTCCGCCGTGTTCCCGAGCTGGGAGCGAATCTCTTCGACCTTGGTTTGGAGCATCTCGAAGATCTCGCTCTCGCGGGTGTCGTCGAAGAGGAAGTTCCAGACCTTGACTTCCTCTTCCTGTCCGTAGCGATGGATGCGTCCGATCCGCTGCTCGAGCCGGTTCGGGTTCCACGGGAGCTCGTAGTTGGCCATGATGTGGCAGCTGTGCTGGAGGTCGATCCCCTCGCTCGCTGCATCGGTCGCGAACAGGAGTCGCGACTGGCCGTGATTGAACTCGTCTTCGATTCGTGTCCGTTCCTCTTTGTCCACGTCGCCGTGAATCACGAGAATCTCGTCGGCCCACGGCTCGTCCTGCACGAACTCGAGGAGGTAGTCGAGCGTGTCTCGATACTCCGTGAACAACAGGAGTTTCTCGTCCGGTTGTTCCTCGAGGAGTTGGGAGATGAATCGCCTGACCTTCTGCGCTTTGGAGTCGACCGGTAAATCCTCCGCCAGCGAGACGAGGTCGCGGAGTGTGTCGATCTCCTCTTGGAGCTGTTCGTCGGTGCTGGTGACGGTCAGACCGGCGATCTCGTTTTCCGCATGTTGCTTGTCGTCCTCGTCTAGATCCTCGCCATCGAGGTAGGCTCGCGCTTCCTCGGAAAGGCCATCAGTTTCCGCCTCTTCGTCAAGGAGGTCGTCCAATCGTCGACGGAGGGTTGCGTGAATCGCACCGACGCTGCTCACCAACCGTTTCTGCATGAGCGCCATCGCGAACCCGACTGCGGGTTCGTTCAACTGCTCGGAGCGGTTATAGACGTTTTTGACGTAGTCGGTGACTGCCCGGTAGAACTGACGCTCGTTGTGTGTCATCGAGACCGATACCGAGTCGACTTCCCGGTCTGGGAAGACCCGTTCACCGTCCTTATCGTAGATGTCGGTCTTCCCGCGACGGATCATCACGCGATCGACTATTTCCTGTGAGAGTTCCCGGTTCTCGGCGACGAGGAACGGGTCGATGTACTCGACGAGTGAACGGAATGCCTCACCCTTCCCGTCGTGCGGTGTCGCGCTGAGAAGCAACAGCGAGTCGGAGTTCCCCGTGACGGTATCAACCATGTTTGCCGTCTTGCTCGGTGATTCTCCCCGCTTTGCGGTCTTGTGTGCCTCGTCGACCACGACGACGTCCCAGAACGCGTCCCGAAGTGCGGGACGGAACTCGTCCTGTCGCAGGAACGCCATGCTGGTGACGAGTTGTTGGTGGTCCTGGTTCCAGATGTTGGCCTCCTCGCCGAGTCGCCGGCGCTCACCGTCGACCCACGCCCGGTCTGCGACGGTGAGATCGACGTCGAAGAACCGATCCATGTCTCGGATCCACTTCTTCTGGAGATGGGCCGGGACGACAAACAGGACGCGGTCAGCACGATTGCGGGCGGAGAGTTCCTTGAGGATGAGCCCCGCTTCGATCGTCTTCCCGAGCCCGACGTCGTCACCGATGAGCGCCCGCTGACGGAGCTTCTGCATCACCCAGTTCACGGCGTCGAGCTGGTAGGGCTCGAGTCGAACGAGCGAGTTCGAGATGCTCAGGAGTTGTCCCTGCTCGTGAGCGAGTTTGAGTTTCGTCGCTTGCGTGTGGAGGTCGAACCACTGCGCCGAGACCGCATCGTGGTCAGGATGAAAGGCGTCGAGTTGCTGGTCGACAAGTTCGTCCAATCCACTCTGATACGGCTGTATCTCTACGTCACCGAGACAGACTGTTTTGACGCCCTCTCCCTCGATGTACGCTCGCAGGTATTCGATGTCACCGACAGTCTGAGTCCGTATGACCTCTGCAGGAGTGTCGTTGAGAATTACCCGCTGTCCCGGAGAGAATTGGATAGAGTCAGTCATCGAGTGACTCCTCGATTATATTGTGACATGACCTCTTGAGTGTTATTTGCTATAAGAGGTTCTGTATTCTTAGATTGTCTAAAAGCACGCTCACCGCAGTATTCCAGTTTCATGGCCCCGGCGAATAAGATGCGTCGAGTGCGGCCTGATCCATATGTTGGGTCACCTCGTCAATTGACAATCCGTGATCGATGTCATGGTCAATGTATCTGAGTATAATTTTCGCATAAATTACGCGAGCTTCTTCTGCGAGAGATGAGGCGTTATAACTATTGATTTCACTGTTATTGACTTCCTCAATTGCTTGCGTGAGAGGCTTATCTTGATGTACTATTTCTCCTCGGATGGCATACAGACCTGAAAGGAACTCTCGGGTTTTCTCACGGCTCCATGCCAGTTGGTTTGAATCGTCAAGAAGGAAACCCCCACGGAGTCCGAGCCGGAATGTGTAAGATGATCCTTGTGTATCTCTTAGAAGCGTGCCTTCTAAGCCGATTAAACAATCCAGAATCGCATCTTCGTCTCTCCGTTTATGGAACATCTCCTCAAACCTTACGACGGGTTTGTCGTAATGAGAGTCCTGATCGGTAAAGTAGGATGCATACCTATTCCAAAATGTATTGAAACCATTCTGACCGTCATCGAGTACTAGTTCACCATGACCCGGATCACGCTCCACATACAATTCATCTAAAATGTCCTCACCAATCCCACGGTACGACATCCAACTCGGAGACAATATATACCCAGTTCCAAATCCGGGATCGCATCGTGGCTTGTAATGATGGAAGGTTCTTTCGAGCGTATCCACTAGTTCTCTCATAAGATGACTATGAACCGTATATGAGAGGGTATCAGCCGTTAACACCGAGACGGATTCAGCACGAAGTTCACTGGGATCCTCACCTCGATTCTCCAGAATATATTCTCGGATATTCCGGCGTCTCCTTTCAATAGTTACTCGCAATACTTTCGAGTAAGAGTAGTTTTGAACGACTTCTGGAGTTTGAACGTTGTTTGACGCATCGAAGGGTGCGTCAAATGTCACAATCCCGGTCCACTCTGTATCAGAAATGCCGGTTACTTCTATGTCCGAGATGTGATATGGGCCATCGAATTGACTATCGAATCGAAGGCTCGTCCCAAGGGAAATGTCCGACCCTGCTTGAACACCCTTTAGCGGAACAAGTATCTCATACTTTTCCCTATCGGCATAATCTGGTTCAAACTGGTTGTCATAAGCAGCTTCGAAAGCTGCATCAGTGAAATCAAAGCTGCCAGAATGATCCATGACGAGTCCGGTGAATTCCCTCAGACTATCCTCTATTCTCCCCGACAACTCGCCGTTGACGACATGTGCATCACCTTCTCCGTCAATATCGACTTCTGGAACCATCTCAAATTCAAGCTCATCAGCGATATGTTGGGAGACCGAATCAAATTCGGAAGAGTAGTGTTCTCCCGGATTTCGTCTTAGTGCAAGTGAAGGACGATCTACTTCCGTGGGTTTTCTGAATCTCAATCCAGATCCGGTCAGCCGGTAGACTGTGTCGGTAGGTACTTCGTTTTCCCCTTGTTCTATTGATGATATGTAGCTTCTACAAGCGGACTTGACGTCGTCGTGAACTTCGGACTTGAGAGTCATAAGTTGAATTTACCCCTGCGTAATGCTGATAAAGTCGAGTACGAACTCTTGTGGGAGCAGGCCACCGTGATAGAACCGTGCATCACCGAGGCCCTGCTTTCTAAACCGCTTGAGCGGGCTCGCAAGGACGCTGACGTTGGCGTCGAGATACCCCAGCCGAGCGCTTCCGTCGAGTAGCACGCCGGGCGAATCCTCGTCCACCCCTTCCCCGGCGATCCACCGTCGACCGGAGTCCGACGCTTCGCTCGGGCGCGAAATCTTCTCCGGCGACGCGGTGTCTGGAAGCAGGACGAAGCCGTGGTCGGTCAGCACGTATGCCTGATCCCACTCGCCCTGTTCGAGTTTCGTTCCGATGAACTCCGCAAGCGAGTCGACGCGTCGGGCCAGCATCGCCTCGAGGTCGCTGAGTTCCTTCTCGCCGATGTTGTCGAGGTCGTTTTTGAAGTAGGAGACACGCGTCGACTGCCAGCCGTCGTCCTCCTCGCGAGTGACCGTCCAGCCGTCGCCGTTCAACAGCGACTCGCGGCGGTTGGTCGTCACGCGGCGGTTGTTTCGGAGGGGCTGTAACTCGCCGTCTACCAGCGAGACGTCGAACATCTGGATCTCTCCCGGCGTGAGCGCAGCCTTCCCGAACTCGGTCTCCGAGGGAAGCGTTCCGAGCCAGACGTCTTCATCGACGGCGAACTCGGGGGCATCGGACGGGAGCGTCGCCACGTAGTCACGCAACTCGTCCGCGAGGCGGCGGGCGAGGTCGAGCCGAAGGGCGTCGATGACGAACAGGGCGACTGTCTGACCGCTTTCGAGGCCGCCGGATTCCTTCGTAAAGAACTGGTAGGAGTGATCCTCGTCGACGAACGGCGCACCAGCCTCGACGGTTTCCGTGACGAGGTCGCCGAGGTCTTCGAGGTATCCGACGTATTCCGACTGGAGCTGCGTTCGGAGGTCGTCGAGCACGCCGACGGCAGGGTGGCCGTCGGGAAGATCGGATTCGGGCTCGCCAGCGACGACGAGGTTGAGCACCGCGTTGTCGATCTGCCACGTACCGTCGTCCGGATCGGCGTACAGCGAGACGACGTCGTCGGTAGTGTTCTCGTCCCACGTCTCGAGCTGGTGTGCGAGTCGGGCGATCTCCGCGGCCTGTTCCCACGTTCGCGTCCACGGGCTGTCCGGGCCGTAGGCTCCCCGGTAGGTGCCGCGGAAGTCTTCGCTCCCGAGGAGGGCGTCGAACCGCTTCTTGGCACGCTCGAGACACACCTCGTAGTCGCCGGCGTCGAAGGACGCGTGCCACGCTTCCCAGAGACGACGCTCGAGCGCGCCGTCGACGATACAGTCCGCGAGTTTCCACGGGTCATCGACGTCCGCGACGACGTCGGGCCAGATCGCCTCACTGAGGTAGCGATCAGCGAGGAGGCCGGACGAGGTGGTGTTGTTCAACAGCGACTTAAGCTCGGGCAGGTCGTGATCGCCGGCCGTCTCTGCGCGGAACTCCCTTGGGAAGCGTTCGGCGTCGGCACCGGCGTGGATTAGCCACTCGGCGACGGCCCACCGACGCGTCGCCGTGACGATCCCAACCGGTTCGTCCTCGCTGGCGACCGCATCGACGCCCTCGCTGGTCAGCAAGTCCTGCATCTGCTCGATAGTGTCGGGGCTGTCGTCGATGTCGCCCCAGCCGTTCTCCAGCACGAACGCGACCGGGTCGGTGTAGCCGCCGGTGACGATCTGCGTGCGGAGCTGCTCGAGCGTCGGGAGCTGGCCGCCGGTGAGCTGGTCGTGGAGAATCCGCGCGATCTCGCGGCGCTTTGCGGGGTCGTCCGACTGTGTTGCGGTTTTCAGTTCCCATGCATCGAGTTGCCCGCGCTCGAACGCGTGGACGGTGAGCTCTTCGATGCTCATCTCCACCTCGCCACCTGTGTGCTCGATGTCACGGAACCAGTCGTAGTCACCCTCGGCGTCGTCGGGCTCTTTGACGTGTGGGACGTACCAGACCTGTTCGCTGTCTACTGGATTAGCCCGGAGTTCCAGCGGCGTCTTCTCGGCGATCTTGAGGTGAACGTCGAGTTCGTCGCAGGCCTGCTCGATGATGTCCTCGAGGTAGTTTCCGTCGTCCCACCAGAGGACGATCGGGTCTGACGACTCGGCCCGGTCGAACTCGCTTTGGATAGTTTTCTTGGCGGCGTCGGGGAGAGTTTGGGTAGCTTGCATGGATGAAATGGATAGTCAGATTTGGAGAAATTACTGAAGCTACGTTATCACGCTCTGGCCAAGATTTTAATAGCTTCGGCAGCGACTCATTCATATGATGACTTTCGATGCCCCCACTGTGGAGGAGATCGCCGAGGCCACCGGACAGGACTTCGAGCAGGTGGCTCGAGATTTCCATGCGACGGCCAAAGCCGCTGAAGTTCCTGGAGACGAGACTTCTGACGCGTCGCCTGCGGACGACTAATTTTGTATGGGCAGTGATGAAGACGAGGGGTCGACGAACTGTGTTGATCAGTTGCTTCACAACGCAAATAGTCCCAATCTCCCTGTCCAGCACCACGAACTGAACCGGTTACAACGATCCGCATGGATAGTCCACAGGAACTTCTACGACATCGATCAGCTTGGGGACAACATCGCACAGGACGGAATGATACGCCCCCCAGACGGGATCGAAGAGCGAACACTTCGCACGGAAGTTTTCAAGCGAGTTCACAACTACCTCGCATCGGTATACTCGTTTACCGAGCAGGCTCGGTCGATCATCGATAGCAAGTACACTGGTGGCGAGATTGACAAAGCGGAGTTCCTCCCTAATCCAGACGAAACACAGAGTACGAGCGCACCGGAGTACATCAAGCGACTCGTTTTTCTCTGGGGGCTTCGAAATCAGTTCACCCACAGTCAGTATCGGTGTCTACTGGTGGAACAGGACACGGACCACAACGGAGAGCAGTATTTCGAACTCACGTTTCAGGAGACGCTGTATGCGCCCACTCCAAAGGGTGGGCTGGAAGAGTCCGGGGATTATCTCAGATATAGCGACGCAAACGAGCGGGAGCGTCCCCTCTGTTACATCGGAGCGTTCCATCAGGAGTGCTTCAACGAGTTCGAGACTGACCTCAACTCGTGGTGTCGTCGAACGCTACAGAGTTAGAGCACCTTGTCCTCGACGACCTCCGGCACGATGTCCGTCTCCACGAGCGGCGTGATGTTGATCGCCACGCCGTGCTTGTGGACAGGATGGTAGCCCGCTGTCGTAATCTCCGATAGCGCACGATCCGACCAGTCCGAAGGAATCTGCTTATCCACCGTCTGACAGCGGTCGTCGATCTCTTCAGCGAGCGCCTTGAACTCCGCTAGCGGTGGTAAATCGTCCACGTCGTCGATATTTTCATCGTCCGCAATCTGTTGGAGGTACCCTTCGTCAAGGACGGATGCATCGTCGATGCCCGTCGCGAGCGAGGCGAGCAGCTTCTCGTCCTCGGTGAGGTTATCGAACGGCTCACCATCGTCGTTGAGGAGGTCGCTCCCCTCACGCTCGAAGTAGTAGGTCATGAAGAGGATGCCCGTGCTGGAGTAATGATCCGAGCCTTTGAGCCGCCAGTTGAAGTAGTCGAAGAGGTCAGCAAGGTGAGCTTCGACGGGCTCGTCGCTGGGTTTGGCGTACTCCTCGCAGGCACGTCCAAATTCTTCAAGAGCGTCCACCCACTCGTTGCGCCACTCGTTGACGGCGTTCCAGAAATTGTCAGAGAAGGTATCTTGGAACCACTCGTCGCCGTTTATCTCGCGGAGTCGTTCAAGCGTCTCGATGCGCTTTGCGGTCTCTTCGCGGAACGCAGCGACCTTGGGGGCCAGTTCACTGAGGAGTTCTCGGTTGTCGTCGTCGAACTCGCGCTCGTTGGTGGAGCCAAGTTCCTGCATCACCTCTTCCAGTTCGGCGATCTGTTCGAGGGCGCTCGAACAGAACTCGAACTCGTCGGTCGCCTGCGCGCGTTCGGTCGTGGAGAGTGACTCGTCGTTCCGGCGCTGATTGGCTGCCGACCGACGCTCGCGGAGTTCGGCCTTCCGCGGTTCGAGGTACTGGTTGCTCAGGCAGTCGAATAGACTGGCGTCGAGTTGGTGGTAGTCAACGAAACACGCGAAGCCCTCACCTTTAGCGTCGGCGAGGAGCCGCTCCGTGCTGAGTTTCCAAACGATGGGCGTGTTCTCCATCGTGTCGACGTGGTAGGCGAAGAGGTCGTCCTCGACGAATGCTCGGAGATTGGGATACGCCTCATCAGCGGCCGATTCTGCTCCAAGGAGGTCGTCAACCTCGACGAGTCGATCCTCGGTGTGCTCACCGTAGGCGTCTTCGAATCGTTCGATGATGCGGTCGAGAATGTCGGACTGATCGTCTATCCCTTCTAGCGGGATGATGCCGTCCGGTTCCTCGCGGACGGCCTCCATCGCGAAGTGGTGGACGAGGTCTTTGACCTGTTCGCCTATGTTGTCAGGGACTTTTGGAACGGATTCGGGGTCAGGGATCTCACGGTCAAATGGGTTCTTGGAGCTACGTAATGCAATCTCAGTCTTCACCTCAGCTTCTGTCTCACTATCTATTTCTAATTTTTCAAATATTATTTTATCAATTTCTTCAGATAAATCTTCTAAAGTCAACTCTGCCCTACGTTTACTCTGCTCAAATTCTCTTCCCATCTCAACTATTGATTTATTTGCAGTCCCGAACTCCTGCGATAGGTCTATCATGTCTTCAACCTCTGAGGTGTATGGATGGTTGTAGAAAAAGTCCGGTAGGTGGCTTTCTGGGAGAAGAGGAGATCCGATATAATAAGGACTGACCGGGTCGAATATCCTGTTTTTAATCATCACCTCATACTGATTTCTGCCTATTCTCTCAAGTTCGCCAACATCTCCTAACTCTTCAAGCCAAGGGCTACTCCCAATAACGTCTATGTTCCAATGGCGTTCTGTTGTTTGCGACAAGAATAGTATATGATAAAGAGTCGAATTGAGAATAGACATCAATTTAAATTCAGACATTCCTATTTTTGGGAATAGCATGAAACTTGCAGTGCTGAAAAGACTACCAGATGAATATCCAAATCTCCTACCTGTTTCTTTTATATATGTCCAATTCAAACCTTTTTTACCATACATAGTCTCATTTGGTGTCCGAACAGAACTGCTAGATCGTTTCATCTCTTCACCGTTTTCACCCCATAGGAGAGTTTCTGTTATTTTGGGTAGAATCCACGCATCGGAACCACCATATGAGAATGGTTTGAAAACAGACTTATCTGACACAGTCCACTGAGCCCGCGCAAACCGCTCGTAATTTCCAGTAACTGCTCCAGTTGCCGCTGTACAGACTGAATCACCTTCCACACCGGCTCCGTCAGCGTCTAATTTAGTTTCGGTACTATGGAGTGTCCTAATTTCTGGAGGGACAGCATAACAAATTGGAGTTCTCGGTATCCTTCCAAACTCAGAAAGATTCACCGTGAAAATCCGTTTTACTTTATTAGATCGTCCAGATAGAGTTTGGGTAAAGATTTCTTCCTTCTTTGCTTTTTCTACATCATAAAGCCGATAGAATGTACCATCAGGGCTCTGCTCAGCCTCTGATCGAATGACTGTACCGACTGTTCTGACGGTTGCATTATCGAGTATCCCAATACCAAATTCAGCAAGAAACTCAAAGCCACCACGATCACCGATAAAGTCCTCTCTGAAGTCGGTGAACCGCCGCTTATTCATAAATGACCTAGGAACAAGCATCCCAATACGCCCATTCTTTTTTGTCACACTATCACATATTTCAAAGAAATTAATGTAGAATTCTGCAGAGTAGCGGTAGTTGGATTTCACGTACTCCTGTACAACTTCTGGCATCCGATTCCGAGAGCCGTATGGCGGATTCATAAGAGCCACATCATAATCCTGCGCCAGTACGTCCAGTAAGCGAATGAAGCTACGCAAGTCCTGTGCTAAGAACGAGTCCTCGTCCCGATGCTGATTCACTGCTTCACGGAGACTACGCAGAATCTGGCCGAGTGTATGATCCTCCCGAGGGTCGTCATCCAGCGTAATCTGGACACTCTCTTCATCGATTTCGTCCTCGAAGAGGTCTCCAAGCGTTCCGCGTACGTCAAGCAAACTCCCCAAACCGTGGACTTCCTCGAACGCATCGAGAATCCGCCGCAGAGCATTTTCGACATCCGGCTTACCTTCGGCGACTTCGCCGAACACCTCCTCAACTCCCCCGATGTCGGCTACCTTCGCGTCAGCACAGACGATACCGACCTCTGGCATATCGAAGCCGTTTGCGCCTTCGGCTTCGGCACGCGTCCGGCCCTTTAGATAAAGATTGAACGCGGCGAGCTGGCAGGCACGCATATCGAGATCGACACCGTAGAGGTTGTTTCGCAGAATCTCTCGGGGAATCTCAACGGGGTCGAGATCGGTTTCGGCCCGATATATTCGCTCCAGCACGTCGAATGCGTACAGCAGGAAGTGTCCACTTCCACAGGCCGGATCGATGACGCGAATATCCTCGGGGCCGTCGAACTCTGGTGGTTCGCCTTCTTCTTCGGAGGGGACAAGATAGGTACAGAAGTCCGCGATGTCTGACGATTCGTCGGGAGACAGTGGACGGTTCTTGCGCTCGTCAGGCGTCATCGAGTTCTGTGCATCGACCGTCTTCTGCAGCGTTCCGTTATCTTCGAGATAAAGTTTACCGAGGGAGTTGTCGGTCAGCATCCGAACAACCCAGTGAGGAGTGTAGAACTGGTTTGCTGCCGGCACATCTTCGGGTTCTAGTCCCTCACGGTCACCCTTCTGCCGGAGATCGTCAAGGAGGTTGACGTTGTAGTACTCGTAGACCCAGCCGAGCACGTCGTCGGCTCGCCAGACCTCGTCGGATACGTCGTCCAGCATCCCACAAAGGTCTTCAAACGTATCGTCATCAGGGTCAATCAGGCTGTAGGCTGTCGACCGGTCGAAGAGAATGTCGATTTCCTCGGCGAGGTCGTCACACGCGTTCCGGTAGGCTTCGAGGACGGCCTCCTCCTCGAGCATGAACTCCTCGGTGACCAGCCGGTCGGCGGCCGGCGTGAGGCCGTCGTCGCGGAAAGCCGTCACCTCGTCGTCGATGAAGTTCCGAACCTCCATGCAACGGAGCGAGGCCAGCCGATTGACAATCGTGTAGCCGACGCCCGTGATGTACTGCTCGTAGCCGTCGTCCCAATCGTTACCGTCGACGGCCTCGAGTTCGATAGCCTCGACGAGGTCTTCCTGGTCTTCGCTCAGAGACGTGTCTGGCTTCTCGTCGAGGCCGTACTCGTCCTCGAGTTGGTAGCGAACGTTCGCCTCGACGCGGTCGCGCATTTCGGTGACGACGTCCTCGAGATGCTCTCGCTCCTCCTTGTCGAGCTGGGCCTTGCGGGGGTGGGTAGATTGTCCGTCCATACGAGAGTTAGTGATGTTTCAAGCAGAGCCATTGCGGTGTCTTGAATATTGTCCATCAGTTGTATCGTTTTGGCGAGTCCCAGACAACTAAGGGGTATTGATGTCAAGTCGAACCAATGACTACGCCTGTCCCGAATTGGAGCGAGAAGATCGACGAGGAAGGGACTCCCATCGATCCTCTCGATACGAACCGATCGCGAAACCGGGTTGTGAATTTGTTTTCACACGGGGCAATTACCTCCATTACGCTCCGGTTCCGGTACGTCTCTATCTTCTGCTGGGCAATCAAGCAGATCGACGAGTCGGATGATGACGAGGGGGAACAGTACCGGCAGATGAAGAACGTCGAGAAGCTCTTCTGTCTCTCGAGTCGGTATCAGGAACTCCAGCACGACCAACCGAGCGCCGTCACCGGGATGGACGGAAACACGGAGTTCAACTACGACGACGAGGGATTCGACGAGATCGAACTGGACGACCTAGAACTCCTGAAAAACGACAGCTACGCCTACCAGCGATTCTACGAGAACCTCCTCCAGAAGTTCCTACTGAAGCGCGGTGAGTTCACTCTGACCGCGGCGGGACAGGAATTCGCTACTATTGTGGGCGAACGCCTTGGCGAGAACCAAGAACGAATCCTGTCGTGCGCAAAGGCTGGACGAGCGACGCGAGCTGATTTCGAGGCGTTCAGCTACGATTTCGCCAATCAGTCTGTCTACTACAAAGACGAGTTCGAGGAGGAGCGTCGGGCCCTCCAGAAGGTGTTCCTCGGGTTTTTCCAGTGGCAAGGGGAGAAACAGTCCGGATCGGCACACCTCCAAGATGGGATCCCTGAAACCATCTCGATTGATGTCCTTACCCATCTCCAGGAAACTCTCGAGACGGGTGATTTCGAAGATCATAACGCCAGCAAGCTCTACCAGAAGCACCACCGGGGATACCACCGCTATCGTCGTGCGTTTTCGCTCTTCCTCCTTCGTGCGCGTCAGCTCGCGATGGACGACTCCACAGACCCTATTACACTCACGGAGTCGGATGCCGTCTTCGACGAGTACCGGTCGTTGATGTCCATCTACTGGCAGCAAGTCTACCTCGGTTACGCGCTCGAGGCGCAACTCGAGGCCGTCACCACCGTTCTCAATAGCCGCATCCCCGCCCGATACGACTACGACCTCCTCGTCAACTCTGCAAGCGATACCGATCGAATCCAAGCCGAAGTGAACGGGATCTTGCGGAACTTCGAGGTCTCGGAAGGTACAGACGACGCTGCTATGGAACAGCTCACTCGAAACCTGATGTTGTATGGAACGGCCGATCGGACACAGCCATCGATCTCGATCACACCGGATTCTCCGGAGACTCCACTCAATCTCGGTACTGTTCAGGACGCTATAGGAGAGTGGACAGCCGACGGGTGGGAGACTGTTCCCGCCCTCCCCGGGGCCGAAGGCGCAAACGAAGTTCTCCTTTCCAAGGCAATCCGACAAAGTCTGAACGATCTACATTTAGCTCTCGATGACGAGGAGGCACAGTTCGCGTTCTGGTCGCAGGCACTTGCCCGCTCGACAGTCCTCGTCCTTCTCGAGGTGGCCCGCCTACGGCACCAGCGTAACGAACGGCAGTGGCTCTACAACTACGCGTACTCCCGACTCGATTCACCCTTCGCCTCGTTACCTGCTCTCGACCGATTCATCAGGGAACTTGACCCGGAAACGCCCATCGACGAGGTCGCGCGGTTGCTCCTCCGCGAGCAGGTCGTTGGTACGCACCTTCGTGTCTTCTACGATCGTCTTAGCCCCGGCAACCTCAAACGCATCCTTTCGTTCGATCAGGACGAACGCCTCTGTCTGGAGACACAGAAGGAACGCGGAGATCGCCCCTTCCGAGCACGGGTCTCGCTCGTTCGATTCAGCGAGACGAACACACTCCTTCGCGACTGCGGTCTTCTGGAGGATGACCCGGATGAGGACTTCGCGGTGACGGAGTTCGGTGCCGATCTGCTTCAGCGTCTCTCCGGAGGTGAGAGTAAATGAACCTACTAGAGGAACTTGAGGGCGAAGGCTGGAGCATCCAGCAGGCACTCTTGACCACGTATCCGTTCGACCCACAGTTCTTTAGCGGGTACGTCCGCCCCCGGTTGCGCAAACGGAACTGTGACCTACCGTTGGTGCTAGTGGACGCCAACCGGTACGAGCGTAACATCACTACCGGTGACTGGCGGGAAGCTCCAATTGGGACGGACTATCTGCTGGAACCAGTCTACTCGGATGGTGTCTTTCATCCGAAGGTCAACCTGTACGCGTCCGAACGAAGCGTCTATTTCACCGTTAGCTCCGCAAATCTCGGCCTCGAAGAGTACTGTAAGGCGGCTCAGATCGGCTACGGTGGCGGATTCCAACGGTACTGGCTGACTGACGACGAGCACAAAATTGGCGAGGAATTTTCGATCGCCCGTGATATCCGAGACTTCTTCGAAGACCTGCTTGAAGCCGATAACTACGTAACGGGGCAGGATGCCCGAGATTACGTCAGAGAGGCTACGACCACACTCGATTGGCTTAAAGAGGAGGAAGCATCCCGGGACAATACTGATCGATCCGTCTGGTTCATCTCGAACCTCTCGGAGTCGATCCTCGACCAGATCGTTGATCGGGTCGGCGACATCGAGACTGTCCAGATGTACGCTCCGTTCTACGGTTCGCCGAACGTGTTGAGACAGATAGCGGAGAAGCTCGATGTCGATCGGCTTGAGTTCGTCGTCGAACCCGAGAGCACTGCGATGGACGTAGAAGGGGTGCCAGGCGCGCTTGAGCGTGACTTCGACGTTCGTGAGATGGAACACTCCTCGACCCGATGGGTTCACGCGAAATATATGACGCTGGAGGGGGATTGGGGTACCGCTTGTCTCTACGGGAGTCCCAATATGACCAGCACCGCGCTCCATGATACTGCTTCGAGGGGGAACGTTGAGGCCGGTATCCTACAGGTCTTCTCACCAGATCGTCCACAACCGCTCGATGGAACGCTCTTCCATAACGTATCCTTCCCGTTCGATCTCTCCGATCCGGTCGCCGATCTTGACTCGCTTTCTCTTCGCAGTCAGAGCTACGAGGGGTGGGAGAGCAAGGCGTCACGTGACCGTTCAGACTTCCGTCTCCTTGATGCACAACTGACGCAAGCTGGTCCCGATGGAGAAAGCGAACTTATCCTCCGTCTCGGAAATATCTCCGGTGAGCACTCTTTTCTCATCACCACGGAAAAGGGGAACGAGCATTGCGTAACGACTGATCTTGAAGATGACTCGGAACTATCCATTCTTTTGAACCGGGAGGAGCGGGAGAAGTGGATGGATGCCGTTGTGACTGTTACCGTCCCTGACGACGGGATACAGAGTAATACCCGTCGAGTCGTCCAAGAGTCCCAAGAATACTATCGAGAGTATCGCGACATAACTCGGAGTGGGGGTACGCAAAGCTCTACTGCCCTCCTCCGGACGGTCTTGGAAAATCCCGATGCGAGCGCGGCAGGCGTATTCAACATTGCAATCTCTGAGCTTCAAGAGATGTCCCAGCAAGGCTCTGGTGGGGGCGAGACGCTAGCATCCGACGGAAAGGGCGCCCCACAGTTTCCGGAGCGGTCGCCGGCACGGCTCGCAGGTTCCTCGTCGTCAACTCCCTCTCTTCCGGAGCTCATCGAGAATCACCTGTCTTACCAACGTGAACGAACAGTTGGTGTGCTGACTGCAGACGACCAGCCGACACCAGATTCCATTGAGCAATTCGTTGACCACCTGAACACGTTCTGGGAGACCGTCGAACTGTGCTTGGTGATGGACTGCCTCGGCGAATTGGACTCGACATCCACCGACGTTAAGAAGCTCTTCGAAACGTGTCACTCGGAACTATCCGAACTTATGAATTCACTCCCCGAACTCATTCGGAGGGTAAACGGCATAATCGACCGAATCGAGCAAGAATCGGACGTCAGAAAGGAATTTCTCACTGACGAGGTGGACTCCGTCGACGAGCTCTCGCTCTGGGAGACGGTGTTCAACTCGCTCTTTATTCACTCCTCTCTCGTACTCGAGTTAGACTACCGGGCCGGAAGAGAGGTGATAGACCCACGGCACGAGTTTGCTCGTCAGATTAAGTCGAGCCTGAATCTCGCAAATCCAGCCATCTGGCAGTACCTCTACGACGGATCATATGTGATTTCCGAGGCCAACGTTCATCTCGAGAACCTACAGGTGGACTACAGTGAGACGGAGCAGGAAGTCCCCGTAAGTACATCCGGGACTCAGACCCTGTTACTATATATTCTGGTACAGCAGGTGGTATCCAGCCCGGACTTCCTCCAGGGCCTCCAAAGTCATCCGAAGTTCTCCACCGAGAATATCCGATCTCTCGCCGACTTCGCTATCCAAGCTGAGGAGGCGATCGTTGAGTACGGTCTCGTCGGTAAGATTCAGTGGAGTTTTACCCTGAAAGATGCCTATACTGATGTGAGATCTCTCCCATAATCTATTTGGATTGTATCTATCATCGTGACAATCGGGTCATCACGATGATGCCCTGTTACTCCTCCACTCGAAAATAGTGCGATAGATATTCCTACTGTCGCGGACAACGGATTACTATATGCCGAGCGGCGGGAGTCCAAATATAGGAAATGGAAGTGGGAGCGAATCAGTTGATCCCTCTCAGCCACTTTTCCTCCTTCTTCAGCAACTCGAGACCGTTACCTCGGCTTCGATCGATGATCCACAGGCCCTCGTCGACAATCTCGTACAGGATGTCCTCGAACTCCCGCCCGAAGAGCGATTCGAACGGGCAGTCAAACTGGTCGAGGAACGTCTCGAGGAGGTGTTTGGAGGTATCGACGTTTTTGAAGCGAAGTTCCCACTCGCACCGGCGATTGCCTTCGAACTGCTGCAACGGTTTCTCGACGAATGGGGCAACGAAATCGCCGAAAACGCCCTTCGAGAGGAACGAAACCAGAAGAGGGGACTCCTCGTTCTACTCGCCACCATCGATGTGTTACAGGACGCTGCAGAAGCACTCAAAGCCGCAAAAGAGTCCGAGGAAAGCGAACAAGAGGTCTACCCGGAGGCAGTGACCGATCTGAGTGATCGAGACTTATATCGACTCGGCTCAGTCGTATTTTCACTATACGCTCGTATCTACAGAGAAGTACAGACCGATCAGCGCGGTGGCGCTCCCGATTTTGCTGCGCTGGCTACCGACATTCTCTACGGTGAACGAACGACAGTACAGGTTCTCGATGTCGAATTCGAATATCCCGAAATCGAGTCGGTGCGTAAACGAGATCGGATCCACGGTGCGATTAACCGTGGCGCGCTTAGAGCTTACGATGAATTAGATATTTCGACTGCTCGCGGTGCAGAATTAGCTGAACTGACCCAAAACGAGTTCGTCGAACTGCTCGAGAGTAGTGGAATGCGTCCGGAGTATGGCCCAGACTCCGTCGAAGACTTCTACTCTGGCCCTGATCTGATGGATGAGTAAAGGCCAACTAATACTGGATAATTCCGTCCTTTCAGCGTTTGCTGCAGGCGGCTGGTTCCACGATATCTCGTTTTGGACGCAGCGATACGCGTTGTACACGTCCGAGCAAATATGGTCGCACGAATTCGGTCCGCATCATACTTTCTCGAACCCAGAGTGGCTACGCGTAGAAACAGTCGACACCGCAAAACTCGCTGCAAAAACGGTCGAACTAGGTGAAGCAGACTGGACATTGATCCGCCTCGCAGAGACTCTCGATGATCCGGTTCTCGTTTCGAACGACAAGCGATTGCTCGAGGAAACAGAGCGGCGTGGAATTGAACGAATCTGGGGCTCTAGATTTCTAAAACAGACATTCGAATCTTGTGGAATTGATAGATCGGCATACGAGGATGGACTCCAATCCTACTTCCGTGATGTCCATCTCCCAGATTATGTGACTTCTGAGCTGCGGTCAGCCGAAAAGAAGTGAGCCCCCAGTTCTGCCATGTGTTTTTTGCGATTATAGATCAAACTCAAGTGGAGTCGTCGGCCAGAATCTTCCGAACCTCTGATTCCAGCGCATCGAAGCCGAGATTCTGATCTGGGGTACAGGTAATTCGCACGCCACTTCGATCGCTACCTTACAGATCTTCCTTGAGTGTGACTGAAACGGTATCGATGTCGAGAGCCTCGATAAACGTGGTTGATACACGATAGGCCGGCTTCTTCTCATAGATTGGTTGATTTCCGGACGATAATGTCGTCTTCGACCGCGATGGCATCCTTCTCCGCAAGGTGTTCGATGGCCTCATCTACGTCCTCGTCAGATAGACAGTCAGTTCAGCTTCGAGCTGTCTGCCGACCCGTTGAAGTTCAGACTCGATGTACTCGCTGTCGAACCGCCGCCTCATACTGCCACCCCGTATTCGTCGGCGAGCTCACGGAACTCTTCCCACCGCGGGAGGCGTCCCGACCGGTTTTCGGCCTCGGTATCGAGGTACTCGAGGAGGTTCAACACCCGTTCGTCGACCTCGTACTTTTGCGCGGCTTCGAGCAACTCATCGCGGTCGATTGCAGTCTCGCTGATCAAGAGGAGGCAGTAGGACTGCGAGCGCGTTCCGTCATCGATCACGAGCATATGACAACACAGCTCCGCCGGCGATACCTCATCAACTGACTCCGAGTACAGGTAGTACCGACGCTGACGAGCCATCAACGGGAGATCGTACGCTTGGAACAGTTCCGGCCCAGTCAGGTGGAACGAGTCTTCCTCAATCTCGGCGCGGGTCTGGACGAGAAACTCGTCGAGCGATTCCCAAAGGATTGTGAACGACTCTGCGTGGTCTTCGACGCGGTGTCTGTGCCGCAAGTGCGCAAACTCACGGGCCACGGTAGATAGCTCCTCGAATTCATCGTTGAGCGTGTACTTCCCGTCCGACTTGTAGATCATCCCGCGGTTCTCCAGCGGGGATAACGACCGATGTACCGTGCTCCGATGGACGTCGACTTGCTCCGCAAGTTGGGTGGCAGTTGCCGGCGACCGCAGGTAGTACAGAATACGTAGCGTTGCGCCGCCGAGCAATTCGGGAAACGGAATGTGGGTGTACTGTTGGACGAAACTGTCGAACAGTTCGATGGCTCGGGCGTCTGACCGATTGATCTGCTTCTGCTTTCCCTCACGGCTGGTGTGAATCAACCCCTTCGACTCCATCCGGTCAACGAGTTCGGACCCGTAACTGGGACTCCGGTCTAGTTCCTCGGCGAGTCCCGAAACCGTCGACTCACCCTGAAGGGCTTCCAGCGCCCGAAGCTCTGCCTCAGTGAACACTACGTTGCGTATTTACGAAGTGAATATAAATAAGTTCGGTGTTTTGCAACAGCAGACCGTCAGTCGAGTGACTCGATCATCACAACGGAGTCATCCGGTAGTTGATCTATCGTTTCCCGAATCCGCCGCAGCTGCTCGTCAACACCGTCGAGCAACTGCTCGGCATCTTCGATCAATTCACCCACGCGTTCCTCACTCGGCGGACTGGTTCCCGCTACTGCCTCGACGACCTCCCCGGTGAGATCATGATCAGGATACTCCGACTGCAGTTCGCTGGCGAGTTCCTCGAGTCGCTCGTTGACCTCGAAGGGGTTCTCTGCCTCATCGAGGAGTTGCTCTACCTCGTCCACGCTCGGCGGCTGTGATCGACTCAGCATCTCGCTCACACGGGTTGTGACCGGATGGTTCGGATATTCCTCCTCAAGGCGTCTCGACGCATCGCGAAGCTGCGACCAGAGCGAGGCCTCGCTGCCGGATGCTTCGAGGAGCCGTCGTGCCCGTTCGTATCGTTTGGTCTGCTGGACGACCGTCGGGTCGACGAGGTTTTCCTCCGAGAACGAGCCACCGTTCCACGCCGTCTCAAAGAGATCGTAAAGGTCGTCGATGGTTACACCGTCGAATTCGACGGCGACGCGGTCGGCAGTTTCCTTGCTGCTCCCATCGTGAGCGTAGAGCCACGTCGCGAGACTGGAAACCACGCTCTCGGGCACCTCGTCCGGCGGCGACTCCCCCGTGATACGTTCGTACTGCTCGCGGACGACGGTTCGTCTGTGGGCGTCGGCTTCGTCGATCGTTGCTCGAAGCCGGTCGGCATCAGGCACTTCGTCTCCGCCGACGATCGCTTGCATCTCCCCCGTAATGTCCGCACCGTCGTAGAGCCGTTGCATCTCCGTCGTCCGCTGGCTGAAACGCTCCCAGAGGGAGTTGCCATTCTCGCCCGCCTGGAACAACCCTCTGGCTCGAGCGAAGCGCTCGGCTTGCCGCTCGATTTCGTCAGACGCAAAGTCGTCGGTTTCGTGAGTCTCGCCTTCGAGGGCGGGTTCGAGAGCCGTTTCCAGTTCGTCCAGTGAAGCGCCTTCGCCGAACTCTCGGCTGACGCCTCGCAAGACACGTTTCACCAGCACGCTGTTCTCGTCTATCCAGTCCGCCAACTCAGAGAGCCACGCGTCGGGATCGGTTCCGTCCGGCACCTGGCCGATCAGCGTCTCGACAGTCTCCCGAATTTGGTCGGGATCGATACCGTCTAGGGACTCAAAGCGAATTTGTACGTCGGTCAGGTTCGTCTTGTTTCTAACCGCTCGCCCGATCTCGTCCGGTTCGGTAATGTAGTCGTCGTTTCGCCGCAGCGCGATTTTGTTGGCCGTTGCAAGCGTGATCAGCAGTGCCGAAATCGATTCCTGTGGTGTCCCGCGATACGTGCCTCCGCGCTGGACGGTCTGGGTAAGCAAGTCTTCGGCACGAAGCGACTGGTTCTGCTCGTACTCGTCGAGGAATTCCTGACACCGGCCGTCGGCGAGTTCCGCTCGGGCGGTATCCACACCGAGTCTAACGGCATCCTCGCTCGAGAGCGGCCAGTCGTCGACGCCGCGGAAGAACCGCGCCATCTGCTTGGCATCGTCGACTTCCGTGATTCCGTTGGTCAGGACGAATCGCGTCTCGCTGAACACGGATTGCACTTGCTTTTTCACGACTTGCTCGAACGCGTCCCCGTATCGACCTCTCGTCCCACCTGTTCGGACGTAGACGTCCGCTTCCTCGAGTTGCTCACGAATCGTCGACTCGAGCGCCCGCTGTTCGTCGCGGTGGTCGGACTCCAAGTCCGGATACGTTTCCGTCTCCTCTGAGAGGACTTCCTGCATACCCATTACGTCCCGCAGGCGATCGATCGTCGATTGTTGTAGATTGACGGCGACGAGGATGTGCTCACCTCCGTCCCGTCCCTCGTTGGTCGACTGCCACGCCTCGACCTGATCGCTCACCGTACCGTTGCGGCCTGCGACCAGCCGGACACGAATAGCGTCAAACTCCGGCGTCGGTGCTCGCTCGATGGGGTCGAGGACGGAGTAGCCGAAACGGAGCGGGACTCTGCGCTCTCCCTCGAGGTCGATTTCGTGTCGACTCCTCTCAGAGAGCAGGAGATCGCTTCCTTCCTGAAGGGAGTCCTCCAACTTGGCTGAAAGCCGATGCGACGGAATCTGCTGTGCGCGAGTTTTCGCCCGCGTCAGGATGTCCTCCTGTTCCTCGGACACCAGCAGGTACTCCTCGTCGCCACGGTCGTTCGTCTCCGTCAGCACCTTTCGATCCTCGAGGAGGGCGGACAGCGCCGATTCGACATCGCCCCGGACGGATTCGAACGACTCGTCAGTCGACGTGACCATCAACCGGGCGAGATTCGCCGGTGTCGACGGCATCTCGGAACGAACCTGATTCAGCAAGTACAGCGCCTTCGCAACGCGGACGGAGAACGAATCCTCATCGCCGCCGGCTGAGGGGATGAGTTTGTTCTCGACCATCTCCTGCACCCATAGCGGAATGTAGGTGGTCTCTTTGACCAGCAGGTCGTACAGCTCGTCCCAAGTGACGAGGGTCCCGACCTGCTTGTCTCCCCACTCGAACCGCGTGAACAGCGACCGAACGAGGATGAGCAACGCTCGACCCTGCACGTACTCTTCTTCGGTCACGCGTCCCCGCGGCATCAGTTGCTGAATCACCGTCCGGAGCAACCCGAGATCGTACTCGCGAAACGGGTACGACTCGATCGCATCCGGATCGGCGCCGGCGATGTCGGAATACGCGTCGAGCGTCAGGTTGGGCATCTCCCGGAGAGCAGACTCAACGGCCTGCCCTCCCTCAGTATCCTTCTGCAGCCATCGTTTCCGGACGATGATCTCGGTGTCGGCACCCTCCAACGGTTCTTGGGCACCGTACCACGGCTGATCCGTGACTTCGGTATCTTCGAACTCACCGTGAATACGCTCGATCGGATACTGTCCAGTCCCAATGACTGGCGGATTAGGCCCGACGCCCAGCTCCGTCAGCGCTTCCATCGTCTCTTGAAACTCCCTGTAGCGATGCCGTCCATCGCCGATGAACAGCGCCACCTCATCGAGTCCGATCAGCAACTCCGTCTTCGTCTCCGGCGAACTCAACGACTCTTGGGCCGCTTCGATACGGTCGATGAGTTCGTCGGGATCGAACTCGTCGGGATCGACCTCTTCGATGGCGTTGTCGATCGACTGTTTGACCTCCTGCCGAGACGCGAATGGTGAGTCCTCGAGTGTCGGAACGATATCGTAGAGCCAACTCCGTAGTGAAGCCCGCTCGTCGTACACATCCTCGAACGTCTGTCCGTCGTGCTCGACTTCCTGTAGTCGTTCCCAGCAGTTACCGTGGTTCATATCGAGCTGCCACGCCCACTCGAGCAGCCAGTTCGGGTCGGTCGGATACCCGAGTTCATGGCCGATCGCCTCGTAAATGAGGTACGGGAGCGGCGGTTCCTGTGATGCGTCCCGGTTGAGGAGGTTGAGGAAGACGGGTTTCAGCCGGTCGACGTGAGAGTTAGCGACGCTCTGTCGGAACGACTGGAAGCCCGGCCATCTGTTCGCCAGCTCTTCGCCGAGGTCGTCGAACTCCGATTCGGTGTCGGCAGCGAACCCGACGAGTTTCAGGAGGTGTGTCTTCCCCGACCCGAACGTCGCGGAGATGTAGAGAAAGCGCGGTTCCTCGTGTGGATACTTGTCGACGAGGTTCCCGAGCGTGGTGAGCACGTCGCGAGCGCTGTCGGTCTCGTAGAACTCGCGGACGTCGTTCTCGGCCTGCGCTCTGGCGTTGACCTTCTGGACTTCCTCGAGTTCGCGAGTCGGTGACTGCTGGAAGATGTCGTGAATGTATGTGTCATTCATTGGAGATGCACCCCCTCAACCCGCCCTTCGATCTGATGGGCTGGGTAGTAGTTTCGCGATTCCTCGCCGAAGAAGCTCAGTTTCCCACCGACGATGTCTCCGGGGAACGGAATACCGATGGTGGACTGGACGTTGCGGCGATCGAGTTCGTCGAGGAGTTCCGAAGCACGCGTGAACGGGTAGAGACTCCCGAGGTGCGTGAGGAGAACGACGTGTCGCTGCTGGGCTGGCGCCTCGATTTTTTCGACTATAACCGCGATGAGTTCCTCTGCTAATCGGTCTTGCATCGTTTCGTTGATCGTCGCTGGTTGGCTGTTCTCCCCGAGATCAACCGCGAGTTCGAAGACATCGGTTTCGACGAGCAGCTCGTCCAGCCGGTGGACTTGGACGGTTCCGCCATCCGGAAAACCCTCGGTACGATGAGGGTTTGTCGCCCACTCAGTAAGACGTTCGGCGACCCGTCGCTCGTACTTCGGCTGGACGGGAACGATCACGAACGGGTTTCGGATTCCGCGTCGTCCGTCTGCGAACTGTGCAAGTCGTTCCGTGAAGTCGTGGAATGGGCGTTTGGTCGTCATCGGATGATCATCCCCGTCTCAGTCTGCTCGATACTGAGGTCATGGTGTTCGACGAGCCGTTCCAGTTCGGAGTCCAGCGATTCGCGATCCGACGGGAGGACCCCAATCGCCGTGATGTCTGTCGGAGACTGATCACCGACGAGTGTCTGTAACTCCTCGAACGTCTCTCGTAATTTCTCGATGTCGCTACCGGCAACCACGGCGAGAGGTTCGCTGTCGAGGTGTGCGTTCGCCGCGCGAATGAAGTCATCAGCCTCGGCGTTGGTTGTTCCGCCAGTCACCGTCGAGATCGCTTTCGAGATATCCTCGTACCACGATGCGACCCGGCGGAGCGGTGTGATGTATTCGCTCTCGAAGGCCGGCCGAACGTTCGACCCAAACTCGCTTGCGGGCTGGATCCACGGATGCTCCTGTAATTCGTCGACGAACGCATCGACCTCGGTTCCCGCTCGGAACGAGTCCCACGCGGTCTCGATTGCATCATCGAGCGCCGGCGAGGTGGTTTGGGCGTCATTGAATCGATCCCACCCATCGTGTGTCCACCATTCGCCCTCGTAGCCATCGATACTCTCTCGGAGCGTGTGGCTGGCCGTTTCGCACTCCTCGGTCAGCCAGTCGTACGACTGCTGGACGAGAGTTAGCTGCGCATCGATTCGTGTGAGCGCGGGAAGTCGCAAGCTCCACACCTCCTCGGCGTCGTCGTACCACTCTTGGGCATCGTTGGTTGCTTCGACGACTTTCTCCCAGTCGGTGTCACGTGATTTAACGGCCTCTTTTCGGTCGATCGCGCTCTGCTGCTCGGCTTCGAGAGCCTCCACGAACGACTCGAGGAGGTTGCGAACGGTTCGCGTTTGGATATCATTCTCGGCGACCAGCCTGACATCTTCCACGAGACTACCGAGCCGACCTGCGAGCGTTTCGTTCGCGGACTGGAGCCTGACGATTCCGTCTGGAATGGTCTCCGTCGAGTCGATGAATTCTCCATCACGAAGAATGCCTCGTACACCGCCATTCCCTGCAATCTTGAGACGCGTCGTCGTCAGTTTGTTCAGGTCGATGACGGCGTCGAGTTCGAGGGAGTCGCCTGTTTCGTCGACGGGCAAGAAGTCTCCCTTCCGGCAGAGACCCCAGATAATCGCACACAGCGCGGGGCGAGCGTTCTCGTAGATCGGTTTCTTCTTGACGATCCCGTCGAGGATCGTAGTCATCGCGAGGTTCCCGCCGCGTTGCTTCAACTGCCGGCCGGTGAAGGCACGAACGTTGTTCTGGATCGAACCACCGTGCGTTTCCGGGTCTTCTGTCGCGACATCGATCTGTTGGGCCCACGAAGGTAGTGGGTCTTGTGCGGTGAGTCCTCGGAGTTCCTGTAAGTGCTCGTCACCGACCTGCAGCATTACGGGATGGAAGTCGTCGGGATAGTTGACGTCGAGATACTCCTCGACCCCTGAGACCATTCCCCCGATTTGATCGCCGCGATCCTTGACATCGAACGTCCCGCTCTTGAGAGCCTCGACGACTTTGCTCTGAACCCGAGCTGCCCGATTGGAAAGATCACGCTCTACGGACTGTGGGAGCGTGTGATCTCCGACGGCATCTCTGAGCGACCACCACTCGATGAGGCTATCGCGGAGATCGTCGAGGCCGTCCTGTCCGATCGTCCATTCGAGCGGGTCACCATCGTAATCGATGTCTGCTGCAGTGGAAGAAATCCCCTTCACGGCGACTTGGACATCGAGTGCTTCCTCAGTATCGACCGTCGTATCGAGTTCGATCCCGTCAATACTGAATTCGTAGCGAACGGGATACTGCTCGCCGGTATCTCCGTACTCGGCCGACGTCGGAAGTGAGAGGTCACGTACGATGTCGTCCCAGCGATACCCGTCCACGGCTTCGATGATGGACTGCCAGTCCGGGTCGTCGAGGTTCTGCTCGGAGGCTTCGATTATCTCGCGCTCTTCCGGATGAGTGAACGCGTACTTCGGCCCGGTTTCATCGTGCGTCGGACGGATGTATTTCCGAAGCCGTTGGAGCGAGTCCTCGACGCGGTTCTCCATCTGGAACTGGGTTGGGCCGTCAAGATCGCTCAACACGGCGACTGCGAGATTCCGCTCGGACATCGGAATGGTGTCCGGGATGTGTTGGAGGAGCAACACGGCCTTCGCGACGTCCACGTCGATCTCCTCCAGTTCGCCTACCTCGTGTTGTTCCTCGATCTCCTCGATAACCCTTACGTCCTGTGGCGTAATGTCATCGAGTTCCGGTTCGATGAGGTCGTAGAAGTCGACCAGCGAAATGACGTGGGACTCGTTACCGGCCTCTATCCACTCTTGGAGGAGTCCGTGAACGAGGGCCAGAATCGCCCGCGCAGTTCCCGAGAAAATCGACTTCGCCGGATCGTGAGCTTCCTCCCGGAGGTTCGAGAGGATTTCGAGGAACAGCGGTGGCTGATACGGGAGGAACGGATAGAACTCGATGAGACGCTCGCGATCGATGGTGTTGAGCGGTGGTTCGGTGTTCTGTTCGATGCCGGAGTACACGAGCAGTGTCTCGGGCTCGTTGCTGGTTCGTTCGAGGACGCGTTCCGTGTCCTCCCTTCCGGCTTCCGACTTTTTGAGTAGCCGTTGCGTCGATATTTCGCCGACGTGTCGGCTCGGAAGGCCAAACCGGTGCGGGAATCGATCCTTGACGATACTGAAGTCGGCCCCGCGAGCCGCGAACTGCGGTTGGACGTCCTCGATCTTGGCCTGTGCTGTTGCCACCAGTTGGATGTCGCCGTCGCCGGTCTCGTCAACGCTCTCTGCGAGCGTCTGCAACTCGGTGAGTCGGTCGAAATCCGTCCCGATGAAGAGACTGACCTCGTCGAGCAACAGCACGAGCTTGACCGGGTGACCGAGTTCCTCTTCGCGATCGCTCCGCAACTGTTCGAGGCGTTCGACCATCGCTTGGGGGTCAAGATCGGACGGCATTAGGTCGTCTAGACCATCCGCCGTGCCGGTCTCCTGCTCGAAGAGTGTGGGGAGAACGGCGTCGGCAAGAGCGTTGTATTGCTGAACGTCCGTCCAGTCGTACTTCTCCGCGTTGTCAACCGTACTCCGTAGTGCCGTTTGGGTGTTGGCAGTCCGGTCGTCCCACGCGTCGGTCGTCCGGTACCAGTCCTCGAAGAAGGCGACGTCGAGTTGCGATGAGAGCCCTCCCTCGGCGCCGGTGAGCCGTTCCGATGTATGAGCACTTTGTAGGACAATCTCGCTGAAGCTCAGTTTCTTCTGGCCTTGGTGCTTCAGGAGGTTCACCGAGACCGGGATGACCTCGTATTCATCGTGGATCGATGACCACGTGGATTTGAGCGTCTCCATGTCACGACCCTCGGTTAGCTGTTCCCAGACATCGTTTCGCTGTCGAAGCCACTCACTATCCATCAGACCGCGAAGGACGCTGAGGAGGTGGCTCTTTCCGCTCCCGTAGTAGCCGTAGAGCCAGTAGTTCGCACCAGACCGCATATCCTCGGAACGACCGAACAGCCGTGAGAAGAAGTCCGAGATGAAGTCCTCTGACTCCTCCGTCACGTGGTAGGTGTCGATCGATTCTAACCGGTGATCGCGACCGTCATCTTCGCGATCAATTCGTACAGACTCCTCGAAGTCGCTTCCGACATCGGCGGCGAACCAGGTCTCGTCAGTCATACAGTATCCTCCATCGACTCAGCCCAGCTGTACGTGTCGTCGGCTGGTTGAAGTCGCAGTTCACCGTGGATACCACTCGCCTCCCAGCTCGGATGCTCGCTGAGGCGTTCGGCCAACGAGTCCCAGTACTGCTCCGGTTGGAAGAGATAGAGCCAGCCTGTGGGCTGAGAGAGCCAATCGTTCCTATGGATCTCCCACGAGTACCCCGAAGCAACGAGCAACGGAACGGTACCAACATTGGGGATCTGACCTTGTAACGCCTGCTGAGTCTCAAGGACATCGATTTCTCGCATCACGGTGCGTAGTCCCTCGCCCCACCGACGCGTCGTTGACTCGGCATACTCAAATTCACTTCCGTCTGCATAGTGGAACTCCGTCAGGAGGTTTTCTACGGTTTCCTGATCGAAGTCAAGGCCTTCGACACCCATCCGCTGCAGTCGCTGTACGTATCCATGAACGGAATATTGTACAAGTGGATCATCTTCTATCAGGTAGAAATACAGAACCTGTGCTTTGTCTCGGTCGGTCGCACATTTCTCGAAGATGGACGGGAGTTCAGAGATAGAAGGGAGCGCAGTACCAGCTGTTTTGAATCGCGAACTCAAGACTCGATATACTTTCCGCGAACTTCCGCGCGTGCTACGTCCATCACGCTTTTCATCAAACCATTTCTCTTCTACGGTCGTCCAGTCCCGATGAGAGGCATACAACTTAGCCATCTCCGCAGCCTTTTCGACGAGAAGGCCGCACATCGTGAGATCCATAGAAACCTCCTCGTGAGAAAATATGGAATCAAGAGAGGAAAGAGCAGTTCCTCCGTCACAAGCGTAACTGTGCATAGATGAAGCAAATTCAGCGAGAGTACTTATCATATGGTGATGTAGAATACAACTGAGTAGACGGACTAGGTTTCAGGTTCAAAACCATCGTACAGTTCTAAAATTAAACTTCCCTCTGTTCGTTCACTTCCCCGAAGGATGGTACTATTGATATCGCTGAATGGAAGTTGTGCCGAACCATAACTAATATTTTTATGACAGACACCGTCACCTGACAATCAAACCGTCTTTCGATCTTCATTATATAGATAGTACCCTATAGGGAGTGTCTTCCGGACATCGAACGGTGCGTGTTGTTGTCGCTTGAGGAACTCAAGGAATGTCTCAATGTCCTCGGCCGATGCTGCCGATTGACCAAACATACTCTTAAAACGGCGATCCAGTCCGCCATCATCAATGAATGTCTGTGCATCGCTGAGCTGTTCTTGGAAAGCATCTGCATCTCCACGATGTAGATGTGACTCGACCATGTCCAGGTCGATTGGTGGAATTTCGGCGAGAACACCAGCGAGGTCTGTTTTCCGGCCACTATGGAGTTTTGCAGCAACGAGTACTTCTCCATCAGCTGCTCGTGCAGTCGTAGAGCGAGTCCCGCCTGAAATCGTCGTCGGAGAACTATGCTTGCGCAGGTGACATCCTCCTCGCCGTAAACGGCGAGGCTTCCCGTACTGCAGGTGGGATATTTGTCAGTCTACGATACGACTTGTTCTCTCGTGCGGAATATCCCGCTTTCGCGGTCGAACAGGTGTACCGATGGCTGTGCCACACAGCCGTTACTCCTATTCTCGCCGTGAGGACTCGGAGTTATCTTCTGACGCATATTCTCCGCTCCGTTGCAATCTGCGTTCCCGACCAACTCACACGACGAACACACGTACAACCCACGCTCAACACGGTTCGACTTCGTGCTGTCACCACACCATGAACACGTCTTCGACGTGTCCCACTCGTTCTCTTTCAGCACCTCAACGCCACGTATCTCACCTTTGTATTCGAGGTACTGGTAGATACGGTCAAACGCCCACGAGTGCAACTTCTTGTTCCCCGTCTTGCCCCAGTCGGACTCACGCACGTCTTCAGGCCAACTCACCGCGAGCGTCCCAACACCGCGTTCAACACACTCGGTGATGATAGTGTCCGTGAGAACGTGGTAGAACTGGGTTTCGCGGTCAGCGAGTTTCCTGCGTGCCCACATTGACCTCTCTGAGGGGCCGTTCTCACCTTCTGTGTCGTACTCGGCTTGTGTGAAGTAGTGTTTGTCTTCTTTGAGTGAGTTGCCGGGGTAGAGAACGTACTCGTCGGGGAATGCGACAGTGGCGATGTTCTTAATGCCGAGGTCGATCCCTGCTACTTCATCGTCTGTCGAGTCGTTGGTTTCGAGTTCGATTTTGCAGACGAAGTGTAGTTCCCACTCGTCGCCGTTCCAGACGGCGCGAACGTTTTGTACCTTGTTGACTTCTGAGAGGTCAACGTCGGGGCGGGTCTGGTACTCGCAGAGCAGAAAGTCCGACCAATACTCCTTGAGGTTCGAGCCTTTGCTGAGGCGGATGCGGTTGTTTTCGGGGTCGTGTTTGAAGCCGTCTGCTTTGAACGTGACCGTACTCTTGGGGCGTGTGTCGCCGTGTTTGCGGTAGCCGGGTGGATTCGTCTCGTCAAACTTGTGTCGCAGTTCGAACCATGACTGGAAAGCGTCGGAAAGTTCTTCAATGACTTTCTGACTGGATTGTGCATTCAGGTCCTTCCAGCACGGTTGGTTCTTCATGTACGCTTTGACCGTTCCTTCGTCTGGGATTTCGCCAGTCGCGTCCCAGATGCGGTCTGCTGTCCAGCGTGCGACATTCCAGATTTTCGAGGCGGAATCTCCGAGCGAGTCGAGGCCATTGCAGACCTGTTGCTGGTTCTGGATCGAACCAACGTAGGTACGTGTGACCTTAATCGCCATGTATAGCCTATGTAGATAAACCAACTTAATAGTGTGGACTCACGTTGAATATCCGGTTTGGCATCGAACGGTGGATTTCGCAGTCGAGTGATGCGATTCACGCCCGCCGTGAAACGGCAGGATTCTTTCGCTGTTCAAAGATAGTCGAACGACCATTCTGCTTCGGTTTGCCGACAACCAAGACCATTCACAAGGATGTCTACACCGACCGGGTGAGGTAATCCATCGGCTCGTTCAAAAAGCTCGATTTCCCGATTGTAGATTGTCTCTTCTGGCGGGACTTCAAAACCTGCCTGCCGTTCAAAGTCGCGTGATTCGAGGAACGCTACGACTTCGTCATAGTCATCCGGTGTAATGACGAGATCCAAATCGGTCGAGAATCGCGGTTCGAACTGACTGACTGCATACCCGCCCACAAGGACGAATCCAATGTCTGACTGTTCCAGCTGCTCAAGCACTTCGATGAGTGCCTCGCTTCGGTCTTCTTGGCTCATGTTCCAGCGGGATCCATGCGGTACGTTGCGTCGGTGTCGACGTCGTCGTACATTCGTCCAAGCATATCGAGTGCCGACTCAAACGTCGCGTAATACTCGTTTGCGAACGCCACGGTTTCCTGGAGTGGAACGACAGGACGTCCGTCAACCATCTCAGACTCGATCTGAGACCGCGGCTCCAGAACGACCTGTATGACACCATCGAGGCCTTCAGCGGGCTGGCGCTCCTCTGCAGTCGGGATTCCAAACCGGTCGAAGAATTCCGTCCAAGCGTCGAATTCAGATTCGTGAACGGCAATGAACAGTGGGTAGTCCTCTGGATCGCGGGCAACTTGATACCCACCGTGAGTCCACACATAAACCGCATCGATGGCGGTGAACACGTAATCCATCCCTGCAAACTGCGGGAGGACGTACGTTTCTGAGATCGACGGCGGTGAAGTCGTTGCTGCTGTGGCCAGAAACTCGAGTCCCGCATCTCGGAGCGTCTGATCGACAATCTGGAGACCATCATCGTACACGACGTAACCCGCCGCTTCGATGCGGTTCACGACGCGACGGATTGTCTCCCGGTTCTCATCGATCTTCCGTGCGACGCCCGAGATGGAGTCTCCTGAATCAAGCGCGAGGAGTACCTTGAGTTCTTTCTCGCCACATACTTCGTACATCCTATGGTTACACAATTCTGTGCAACACCCAAAAGAATCACTACTCATGTCGGTCTACAGCTGGGTTCACACGCTTTGCGGGCCCTGTTGAAACCCTCTTCACGTCTGGCGGTTTTGTCTTGAGTCGCTTTTCGAGCTGATCGGCCGGAAACCAATCAGAGAGCCCTCCTGCTCAATATCAGTCACAAAGGATTTCAACAAAGCCGCTTTGCGTAATCATAGCGGAAGAAAAACCGTTTTCTCAGGCTACGTCCACTAATTCTGTCGAACAGATCAAACTCTACAGGCGGGGCAGGCCGAGTGCCTCGGGGTCGTACGAAAATCGGAGATTTCCGTGATAACGAGACTCTCCGCGTCTCGAACCACTTGACCCAGACGGTTCACACAATGATAGCAGTGTCCTCGAGCAATCCTTCCATCCCCTACGACGAACTCGAGAGCACCTGCACCTCGGACTGCGTAACGAGGACACGGAACTCGTCAACCGAGAACCGAATCTCGAGCTCGGCGTTTGCTGAGTCGACGAGTCGTTCGAGCGCTTCACCGTCAATCCACCGGTGCAGTTGATACTCGTCACGGCTGAGTCCCTGTTCCTCGAGTGCATCGACGATTTCGAGGAGGATTTCTCGCTCACTCATCCATGAGCACCTCGTCGACGATGTCGATAATCTCTGCCGCTGTCGCGCTAATCCGCTCGAGACGATCGAAAATCGCTTCTGGGTCGTCGCCTTCCCACGCTGCGAGGTAGAACGCCGAGCCGCTTGTATCAAGCCCACAGTATCGCCCGACGATGTAGGCGACGGCTTCCGCCTCGAGTTCGCGTTTCGAGCGCTCGGTTTCGCTATCAACGTCACCGTGCAAGAGTGCATGGGCGTACTCGTGAACGAGCGTCGTCGCGAGTGCTGCGTTGTTCACACGATTCCGTACTTCGATCAGTGGCCGCTTTTCAGGAGTGCGATACTGGCAGATCCCCTCCGCGTCGCCGTGACTCCACGCTGGTTTCGAGATAATTTCGACATCGACCTCCAGTGCAACAGATCCCTCGAGCAGCGCTGGTACCAGATTGTCGGCATCGCCAGTTGCGTCAGTCTCGAGTTCGGGGAGTGGCTCCCCTTCGGTCTGGGAAATATCGAAGACTGGAGCGGGCCGAAAGCCGACCAAGCCTTTCGACCATTCTTCCGGTGGTGTCTCATCGTACTTACAGTCAGTTCGATCGTGGTACGACGGCGAGTTCTCACACTCGGGACACTGCTTGGCGATGATCGGTGCCCAGATCCAGATCGCCGATTCGCCTTCTTTCACATGCCGGTCGAATTCCGTCTGCCACGTCCGATAGCCCGCGACGCGAGTTGCCGCGGGACACTGGCGAGTAATGAGGAGTGTGTTGCGATAGGAGTAGTCGTGGAAGTGAGTCTGGACATTGAGCCATTCCTGGAACTGATCGCTCGAGACCGCCTCATCAACCTCCTCGACAAGGTCTGCGGCCCACGCTTCCATCGTACTGTGCATCTCGTCCCGTCTGGTATCCGACTCATTGAAGGATACCGTTGAGCAGTCGCTCGAAGTCATTGTTTTCGACGAGGGACACTCCATTCAGCGAACGCCCCTCACCCCTTTGGGGGTGACAAACATCTCAGTTCGAACCAAATCAGATTGGACTGCTGACTATCGATATCCGTCCGTTGCCTTCTTTATAGGCTGACAAGGTGAATGCCCTAGGGCTTGACTCGAGGCGATTCCCCAGATCGGAAATCTGGGATCACCAGTACTTCTATCCACCTACTTGCTGTTGCTTAATTCATCTGCGATGACTGATCAGAGTTGTACAGAGGGCGTCGCCGTCCGCTAGTTCTTCCAGGGATCTTCTAAATCTGTGTCGTAGCTCTCGCTGAGCAGGTCTACAAGCATTGTTTCAAACTAACTCTACGACCTGCTCACTCCTCAAACTGGCTTAACTAGACACTGCCATATATCTCGTGTGGAATCCTCTGGTTTCAGTTTGCTCTTGCTGTTGAGTATAAATAGGCGC
>NZ_AP043827.1:0-390032 GCF_055379965.1 Halostagnicola alkaliphila
GGGTGTCTTCGAATACCTCACGCTCACCTCTCCGACAGTTGGATACTTTACTATCTTACGGCTACCCTATCGAAACCGGATTGTACTCATCAGCGCCTGTGACTGACGTATAATCCAATATTTTTCGGCAGTAGGGCCTACACAGGGGGGAAGTATCGTTCTCGGGAGCCGTAAGCGCCGTCGTCGGTTAGCCGAGCGAGTAACCCGTAGTTCGTGGCTACAGCGTCCGCAGGGCGAGGATAACAAAGCCTCGTTACCCGGAGTACACAGTTGATTGCCCACGCTGGGTATCGATTACCAATGAAGGTGAGTGAGATTCAGGACGACGTGACGATTCGTCGACGACAACGAGGTGTGTCGATATGACAGAATTACTCTGCGGTCGTGACTGTACGATCGCGGAGACGGCGACCGTCGGCTCAGGCGAGTTCGATGAACCGACGCAGATCGGTAAGGAAGCGACCATCAGAGAGGGGTCGATCGTCTACGGGAACGTAACGATCGGCGACGGATTTACGACCGGCCACGACGTGCTCGTCCGAGAGGAAACGACGATCGGGGACAATGTCCTCGTCGGCACGAAAACCGTCATCGACGGCCACACGTCGATCGGCTCCGACGTGAGTCTTCAGACCGGCGTTTACGTTCCCACGGAGACCACGATCGGCGACAACGTCTTCGTCGGCCCCGGCGTCGTCATGACGAACGACGAGTATCCGGTCCGTACCGAGGACGAACTGGACGGGCCGACTATCGAAAGCGGTGCCTCGATCGGCGCGAACGCGACGCTGTTACCGGGCGTGACGATCGGTGAGAACGCGTTCGTCGCCGCCGGTGCGCTGGTGACCAGCGACGTACCGCGAAACAGCCTGGCAGTCGGATCGCCCGCACGTATCGAACCGTTACCCGAGCCCCTCGAGGGAGCGAATCAACTCGCATGACGGACATTCCGATAGCCGACCCGGAGCTGAGTGCCAACGCGATGGATCGCGTCCACTCACTCCTCGAGGACGGAATGCTCGCCGACGGGCCCGAAGTGAGGGCCTTCGAATCGGAATTTGCGAGCTACTGCGGCGTCGACCACGGCGTCGCAACTGCGAACGGAACGACGGCGCTCCACGCCGCGCTCGAGGCGCTGGGCGTCGAACGCGGCGACGCTGTCGTTACGTCACCCTTTTCGTTCGTCGCCAGCGCGAACGCGATTCGTCTCGCCGGTGGACGGCCGGTCTTTGCGGATATCGATCCGGAGACGTACACGGTAGATCCCGAATCCGTCGAACGGATTGTGCGGGAACGAGACGATGTCGTCGGCATCCTTCCGGTTCACATCTACGGACTGGCGGCGGATATGGACGCACTCGAGGAAATCGCAGCCGGACACGAGCTGTTCGTTCTCGAGGACGCCTGTCAGGCCCACGGGGCCACGATCGACGGCAAACGCGTCGGGAGTTTCGGAGACGCCGCCTGCTTCTCGTTTTACCCGACCAAGAACATGACGACCGGGGAAGGAGGGATGGTTACGACGGACGACGAACGGCTCGCGGACCGTATCGCCGGGTATGTCAACCACGGCAGAACGCCGAACGACGGGACCGGCGGCTACGACCATCACGAACTCGGTCACAACTATCGGATGACGAGTCTGGCGGCCACGATCGGGCGAGTCCAACTCGATCGGCTTCCCGAGTTCAACCAGGCCCGCCGGGAGACTGCAACGGTCTACACCGAACGGTTAGCCGGCCTGCCGGTAGAAACGCCGACGGTCCCCAGCAGTCACGGCCACGTCTACCACCAGTACACGGTCCGCACGGACGAACGAGAATCCCTCCGAGAGACGCTCGAGGAACACGGCGTGAGCTCGAAGGTCTACTACCCGACGCCGATCCACAGACAGCCAGCATACGAGTCGACGAGCACGGCGACGACCTCGCTCCCGCGGACGGAACGAGCCGCCGAGACCGTTCTGTCGCTTCCAGTGCACCCGAATCTCACCCGCGACGACAGGAAGCGTGTCGTCGAAGCGGTAACCACAGGACTTCAATAATATGATAGATAGTAGTCGTTCGACCACCGATTCGACCCCGATCCGTGCTGGAGTAGTCGGGGTCGGTGCAATGGGAGAAAATCACGCACGAGTGTACAGCGAACTAAGAAACGTCGATCTGGTCGGGGTTACGGATCTCGACGCAGCGAGTGCACGCGACGTTGCCACAGAGTTCGGAACCCAAGCGGTTCCGTTCGAAACGCTCCTCAATCAGTGCGACGTCGTCACGGTGGCCGTTCCGACCACGGCTCACTACGAGACGGTTTCAGCGTGCCTCGAGGCTGACGTCCATGTACTCGTCGAAAAGCCGATCACCGAGTCGATCGAAGCGGGCAGAGAACTCGCTCGAACGGCTCGCGAGCGAGAGCTCGTCCTCCAGGTCGGCCACATCGAACGATTTAACCCCGCCGTACAGGGCGTTATCGATCTCATCGAAGACCTCGACGTGATCGCAGTCGACGCCAAGCGGCTCGGCCCGCCGGTCGATCGAACCGGGCTGGACGGCGTCACCTACGACCTGATGGTCCACGACGTGGACGTTCTCAACGCGCTTCTCGAGGGAGAACCCGAACCGCTGACAGCGGCCAGAGCCGCCAGCGGACAGTACGCGAGCGCGACGATCGAGTACGACAACGTCGTGGCATCGCTTACGGCGAGTCGAGTAACGCAGAAGAAGGTTCGACGGCTCACTGTCACCGCACACGAGTGTCTCGTCGAGGTCGATTATCTCGAGCAGTCGATACTGATCCATCGGGATTCGTTCCCCGCCTACGTCACGGACAACGGCCAGAATCGGTATCGACACGAAAGCGTCATCGAACGTCCACGGATCGACAACGGCGAGCCGTTACGACACGAACTCGAGTCGTTCCTCGAGGCCGTTCGAACTGGATCCGAACCCGAGGTAACCGCCGAAGACGGGCTGAGAGCGGTCGAAACAATCCAACAACTCGATCGCTTGGCCGAAACGGAACCGGCGGAGGGAGGGGTCCGATGAGCGAACCATCTCACTCAGCCGGGCACACGAAAGCGGTCGAAGAGGACCGGGGCGGCCTGTACAGATCGACAGCACCGGCCTCTGCTCAGCGCCAGGCGCTGACGAGCGGTGACGTACCGGTCGCCGTCTACGGCCTCGGAAAAATGGGGCTCCCGCTTGCGACAGTCTACGCCGAGACGACGTCGAACGTGATTGGTGTCGACGTCAACCCCGACGTCGTCGAAACCGTCTCCGGCGGCCAGTGTCACGTTCGCGGCGAGCCCGGGTTAGCGGATGATCTCCGGGAAGCGGTCGATCGGGGAGCGCTCGAGGCGACCACGGACGGAGCCGATGCGGCGTCTCGAGCACGGATTCACGTTATCATCGTCCCGACGCTGTTAGACGATTCCAACGAGCCGGACCTCTCGACGGTCGAGTCGGTCGCGGACGATATCGCCGCCGGTTTGCAGCCCGGCGATCTGGTGATCGCCGAATCGACGCTTCCGCCCGGAACCTGTCGCAGCGTGCTTCGTCCCCACCTGTCCGAACGGAGCGGGCTCGACCCGGACGCGTTCGGACTCGCGTTCTGTCCGGAACGGACGTCCTCGGGAACGGCGCTTCGAGACATCCGCGGACAGTACCCGAAGGTCGTCGGCGGCGTCGACGAAGGGAGTACGCGCGCTGCGTCGCTCGTCTACGACGAACTCTCGAGCAACGACGTCCACCCGGTCTCCGATGCGACGACCGCGGAGGCCGTGAAAGTGTTCGAGGGAATCTACCGCGACGTCAACATCGGACTGGCGAACGAACTCGCACGCGCTTGCGAGTCGTTCGGAATCTCGGTACGCGAAGCGATCGAAACCGCGAACGATCTCCCGATGTGTCAACTGCACGATCCGGGGCCGGGCGTCGGCGGCCACTGCATCCCGTTCTATCCACACTTTCTCCTCTCGCAAGCGGATACGGATATGCCGGTCACTCGAACGGCCCGTCGAGTCAACGACTCGATGCCCGCCGTCACCGTCGCCCGACTCGAGCGAGAACTCGAGGACGACGGCGTGACGTTGTCCGATGCGGCCGTCGCCGTGCTCGGAATCACGTACCGTCCGGGCGTCGAGGAAACGCGAGCGTCCCCGGCGCTCGGCGTCATCGAAGCGCTCACCGAACGCGGTTCGTCCGTCTACGGCGTCGATCCGCTCGTCGACCCCGCCGAGTTCGGGGCGAAGCCGCTCGAGGTCGACGAACTCGGTGATCGAGACCTCGATGCGGTCGTGTTGGTAACGCCCCACGAGGAGTTCGACCGAATCGAGTGGACGCACCTCGAGTCACTCGTCGTTCTCGACGGGCGGGATGCGTTAGATCTCGAAAGTGAGCCGTTCGATCACCATCGCGGCTATACGCTCGGAGGACCTACCACGGCACGCTCAGCATCGAACGGGAGAGCGTCAGAAACAGACGGAGGTGAGCTGTAGATGTACCGCGGGAAAACCATCGGAGTGGTCGTGACGGCGTACAACGAGGAGTCGTTCGTCGGTGAAGTTATCGAAACGGTTCCGGAGTTCGTCGACCGAATCTACGTCGTCGACGATGCCTCCCCTGACGGGTGCTGGGACGTTATTCAACGCGTCAGTTCTCGGATCAACGACGACATCGAACCCGAACTCGCGGTGGCCGACGGCGGCGAGAGCAGGCGCGTCGTCCCGATACGTCACCCCGAAAACCGCGGCTACGGAGCCGCCGTCAAGAGCGGATACGAGCGGGCGGCAGCCGACGGGGTCGACGTCGTCGCGGTGATGAACGGCGACGGACAGATGGATCCCGAAATTCTCGATCGGATCGTCGATCCCGTCGTCACCGGCGCGGCCGACTACGCGAAAGGCAATAGACTCCGAAACCGCGACGATCGACAGGGGATGTCGACCTTTCGATTCGTCGGCAACGCGATGCTAACCGGGCTCTCGAAGTTTTCCACCGGCTACTGGACCCTCAGCGATCCCCAGAACGGCTACACCGCCATCTCGCGAGAAACGATCGAGGCGCTCGATCTCGATTCGGTTACCGACCAGTACGGGTTCTTGAACCACCTGCTCACCCACCTGAACGTGAACAGCTTCCGCGTCGCTGACGTGCCGATGCAAGCGGTTTACGGCGACGAAGAAAGCAGCATTCGGTACGTTCCGTTCGTCCGGTTCGTTTCAATGCTGTTGCTCCGCAGTTTCCTCTGGCGATTGAAGGTCCGATACGTGAAACGGGAGTTCCACCCGGCAGTGATCTTCTACGCTACCGGCGCAACTGGACTGGTCGCCGGAGCGATCGGGCTCGCCGGCGCCGCCGTCAAAGCGACTCGAGACGGCGACGGATTTACCGCGTCCATCGTTTCGGTGTTGACGCTACTCGTCGGGACGATCTCGGTCGGTACCGCGATTTCGATGGACGCCGAGGAAAACGAGGATCTCGAGGTGACCTACGACGAACACGAGTCGATGCCGGACGAAGGACTTCTCGAACAGTAGCGCGGACGACTCACGAGGAGCGCTCTTGCATCCAGGAGAAAGTGTCGGCGAACAATCAGTACCGACCGGATTAGTCTATCGTGTGCGTGACGATGTCGCCCCGTTCACAGGCCGGACACCGCTCCGTCGCCGCGGAAACGGTTGTCCCGCACGCCCGACATTCGTGAACGAGCGTCGGTTGCTTTCGTTCCCCACCCTGGTGAAGTCGGTCGGTCGAGTCGGGTGAAGAGATAGTTCCGGATTGTCCAAACAACCCGGACAGGAACTCTGAAAGACTCATAACGCTGAACGATCTGGGCTACCTGAGAGACGGTAATAAGTGTTTCGCGAGTATGGAGTCCGTACTGGCCGAACGCACCTGAATTTGGTCCGCAAATTCGGATCTGCGGCGGCGGAGGGCCCTACTCGATTCGAGTTATCCGGTCTCACCGTTTTTTACACGGTGCCGGACGCCAGTTGTCGCGAACGGCTCGACGAGTGGTACTCGAGAGTACACGCGATGGGGCGTGCTATTTCCGTACCAGGACTGAAGGCGTTGGTTAACAAAGCCCCGGAAAATCCCCTAGTTCAGCACCTGAATGCACGTCCTGATTTTGACGACCAACGAGGACGCGCCGTTTATGAACCAGCAGATCGCGGCGCTCGAGCGCCGCGGCGTCTCGTTTACGATTCGGTCCGTCGACGGCGAAACCGGACCGGCTCAGTCGCGGAGTCCGCTCGAGTATCTCAAATTCTTTCCGACGGTGTTTCGCGAGTCGACGAACGGATACGATCTGATTCACGCTCACTACGGACTCACCGCCCCGATGGCGGTCGCTCAGTTTCACCAACCGACCGTGCTCTCCCTGTGGGGAACGGATATCTACGGTCCCGGCGAACCGGTTAGCCGTGTTTGCGCACCAATGTGTGACGAAGTGGTCGTGATGTCCGAGGAGATGCGACGAACGCTCGGGCGAGAGTGTACGGTGATCCCCGACGGCGTCAATCTCGAGCAGTTCTACCCAATTTCACAGGAACAGGCTCGCGAGACGGTCGGGTGGGACGAAAACGGGCACGACGTGCTCTTTCCGTACTCGCCCGACCGCGAGGTCAAAGATTACCCGCGAGCGGAGCGAATCGTTCGAACGGTCGATGGATTGCTCGAGGAACCGGTGCGACTGCGGACGGTCCACGGGATCGATCACGACGAGGTCGTCAAGTACATGAACGCCGCGGATGCGCTCCTGTTGACCTCGAAAAGCGAGGGATCGCCGAACTCGGTCAAAGAGGCGATGGCCTGTAACGTCCCCGTCGTTTCCGTCGATGTCGGCGACGTTCCCGAGCAACTCGAGGGGGTGAACCCGTCCGTTGTCGCAGCCAGCGACCGAGAGCTCGTCGAGGGGCTCCAGGCAATACTCGAGCGCGGCGAGCGCTCGAACGGCCGCGAGGCGGCGACCGAGATCAGCGTCGAACGAACGGCGGCGCGAATGCTCGAGGTGTACGAACGCGTCGTCTGACCGGTTCGGCTCGAGTCGAATTCGAAAGCCGGGTTCCTGACCCGCAAATGGGAGCTCTGAGGGGTCGCTAGTAGAATACCAATGCGACCATTTCCATCCCGATAAACATCGTCACCCAGAGCACCGTCGTAATAGTGAGGAGATATCCGACACCCATGACTGACGTTCTCGTGTCCCGAGGCGCGCCGAGGAACCACGCACCGACCATCACGTAGACGGGAGCGAGGATGATGCCGAAGATCAACCAGGTTCCCGTATCCGGGTATCCCGCGGTCGGAACCTCGCCGCCGTAGCCGTGTGTCAACACGATGTCGGTGACCGTCAACAAGAGCGGATCGACTGCCATGGAGATCATGCTTCCACCTCGGTTTCAGTGCCGCCGTCGCCGGAGCGGTCGTGGCCGTGATCCTCCTGTAAGTGCTCGATAGCGTGGAGTTCGACCACCGGAACCACTTTCGCGACCAACAGGAAGAACATCGTTACCATCCCGATAGTTCCGCTGATAGACGCGAACTCGATCAAGCTCGGCCAATAACTTCCGGGCACTGCGCCGTAGATACCGAACGTGGGGTACATCAGCCCCTCGACGACGAACAGGATCTTCTCGAGGAGAGTCGCGGTAAGGACGGCAACCGCCGCGACCACCGATCGCTTCTTCGAGAACAGCGATGGACGAACCGCTTGAACGAACGTGTAGACGAGAACCAAAAAGACGAGCGTCATCGACGTGATGTAGATCGGATCGGAGATCATCGCGCTGACGACCGTGCTCTGATCGAGCGGCGCGGCGTACGTCCCGCCGACGACCTGCTGGAGTTGGAGCCACAGGAACAACAGCGAGAAAAAGCCGAGCCAGAGCGTGAGTCCGCGAAAGACGTCGTCGGCGATGATATGTTCCCAGTCGTAGGAGTAACGGAAACCGTACGAGAGGAGGATGACACCGCTTATCGCCGACGTGAGTGCGATCGTGAGGAACTGCGGACCCTGAACGGCACCGAACCAGCCCGGCATCGAGGGAATCAGCGCGAACAGCCACGGAATCACGCCTCCGTGAAGAAGCAACGGGGCGAGAATAATGATCGCGAGCGCCAGCCACCAGACCATCCGTTGGACGATCTGATCTTCTTTTTCCGAGTAGCCGACCGTCATGACCGCGTATATCGGGCCGAAGTGGTCCGGGAGGTCATCGCGAAGACGAGTGATATCGTATCGAAGCGTCAGCGCCAGATACGTCGCCGTCAACACGAAATACAGCGTGATGACGGTCACGTCCCAGACGAGCGGCGAACTGTGGACGGTGATGTGATAGTGAGCGATAATGCTGCGCACCATTCGGTCGGGGCGGCCCAGGTGAACGACGATGAAAAAACCGGCCGCGGACAGTCCCGCGATCGTTAGTAGCTCAGCGAGGCGGGCAACCGGCATATATCGTTCCATACCGAGCAATCGCACCGCCGCGGAGAGGATGATCCCGCCGTGTGCGATTCCGACCCACCAGATGAACGCGCCGATGTAGAGCCCCCAGGTGACGCCGCCACCACTGCCCCAATCCGAGAGTCCGGTGACGATCATCCCCTCGGACAACTGGTACATCCACCCGACGAGAAAGAGCCCGAGGGCGAGTGCGGCAACACCTAAGAGGATGTAATAGCCCCTCGAGGTGTGTTGAATCGGGCGCAGGATATCCTCCTTGCTCGGACGCTTCGTACTCATAGCGGATATCCACCGACCGTTCCCTCGTCAGTGACATCCTTTCGCTCGTCCGCCAGTTGCACCATCTCTTCCTCGACGTTCTCGTAACTCAACTCGTCGTACTGTACGGGTCCACCGACCTGCTCCGCGTTCGGGCCGGGTTCGTTTCCGACGTAGATGATGTTCGGATTGGTACCGATCTCCTCGAGTAATTTGAACGTCGAATCGGCCGTTCCGCCGATATCGTCGATCATCGCTCGAGCCTCCGCTTCCGTCATCCCGTCATCGTCGTCTTCGGCAGGTTCTTCCTCGCCGTCGATGATATCGATAGCCTCCTGCAGTTCGTCGTCGTCGTCGGCAGCCCGCAATCTCGCCCGTTGGAGCGGCGGGTCCTCGCGGTACTGCTGTGGAGCGCTATCCGGATCGTTCATGTCGCCGAACTGGATCGCATTTGGGGGACAGGCGTCCTCGCAGGCGGTGCTACCGACCATCTCCTCGCCCATATTCCCGTCCTGCCGTGACGGACAGAACGTACACTTGCTCATGACTCCACGCGGCGCGCGACTGTCGACGGGGCGGCCTCGATCGCTGTAAATGTGGTCCTGGTCGAGCGCTTCGGCGGAGACGCCGGGTTCGTTCCACTGGAAGTAGTTCACGCCGTACGGACAGGCGACCTGACAGTATCGACAGCCGATACAGATATCGTAATCGGTGAGAACGAGGCCGTCGCTCGCTCGCGTGTGCCGAGCAGTCGTCGGACAGACCTTTTCACACGGCGCATCGGTACAGTGTTGACACGGTCGAATGAGTCGCTGTCTGCCGGTATCGAGTTGGTCGTCCGAATCCTCCCAGTCGAGGACGTACATCCAGTTGACTCCCGAATCAAGTTGATTCTCGTCAGCGCAGGCCTGCACACAGGAGAGACAGCCGTCACACTGCTCGAGGTCTAAAACCATCCCCCACTGGGTGCCGTCCTCGTCTTCATCCTCCTGAGCTGTGCCGGCGTCGACGTTCGGCTCGGTTTCGTCCATCGTCGCCCAGGCGCCGAGTCCGAGGAACGCGGCACCCGCGCCCATCTTCTTCATCACTTCCCGGCGGTCGACCTCGCCGTCGCCACCGAGTGCCTCGAGCGCCTCGGAAACGCTTCGCTCGGAGCCGACGTTCGATTCCAACTCCTCGAGCGCCGCTTCTGTCGGGCGGTCGTCTTGACCGAACTCCTCCACGACATCGTCGTGATAGCGGTCGTGAAACTCGGCCTCGGAGAGCTCGCCCTTCGTGACCTCCATCGCGTCCCGAGCCATCTCCATCCCGAGGTCGGCGTCGTAGTCGGTTTCCTCGAGCAATTCCTCGAGTTCTCGTTCCCACTCGTCTCCGAGCGGGTGAAACGAACCGGGAGAGCCGGTTGAATCGTCGTCCGCGTTCATTCAGTCGTACCCCTGGAATCAGCCGCGTTCGCGGTACCGGCGTCCGGTCGCTTTTTCAGACCCCACGAGATGATACCGATGAGCAACAGCGCGGAGAGCAAGAAGGCGATCCAACTCGTCGCCGTCGCGGTGCCGTAGGCACCCGACTCGGGAAACAGACGCGTCACCTGGATCATGGCGACGACGAGAAAGAGGACGCCGAACATCGACGAGACGGCGACCCAGATCCCGTCGTAGAACGCCTCCGTCGTCTCCCTGACGTCTCGAGAATCGCACTCGGTCGGTTCTTCGGGCGGGTCCGGTTCGGTTCGATATGTGTGACCCATGGGACCATAACAGACGCTAGCATTCACAAAAGAACCGCGGGGAGATACGGTTATTAATTAGAAATTAGAGGGAGTCAGCGACCATGTACTGACTTTTTGGCCAATTTAATAGTCTGCAATTCGAATCAGTCTCCATCACCTAGCTTTTCTCTAGGTTGCCATAGCGCACACCAGTCGACCGATCGAATCTGCCCTTCCACCTCCGTGCAAGCCCCGATCCCGTCGCCCGTTCGATCGTCGATATAATAGGTGCAGTTTCCACATTGGTCCCCGTCTCTGGCCCCGCACTCGTAAATCGCGTCGCTTTTCGAATCCAGTTCGTCCTCATCACGTCGTTCGATTCCGTCGATACTCGGAGCCGTGGCCTCCTCTTCCGGTACCTCGTCGTCTAACATGTCGAGACACCAATCGACCGGGCGGTCGTCTAGCGGTGCACCGGCGGTCCCGTTTACCCCCATCTCGAGGCAGCCAGCGAGTCCGATAACCGATCCGGTGCCAGCGAGTTGAAGGAGTCGACGCCGCGTTTTTCGATGTTCGGGGTCGTCCATGCGGTAATCAGTCGCCTCTGCTCGAGGATTCGATTGCGAGCCGCATCAATACGCTCACTGTTTCAGCGAAAACTCTCGGTTACTCGCCGCGGACTATCGTGGCGGTCGAGGGATGACTCAGATCACCGCTCGACACTCGTCTCAATTAGCTTGTGATTATGAGGATTTGGCCGTCTCGTAGGGGATCGAAGGACCTCCATAACAGTTCGTTTCCGGGAATGGTACTTCGGTTCGAAAAGTTATGCGTAACGAACGACGGGAACCCGCTCGAGACGTCGGCCGCTATCCGCTGATCGTCAGGATCCCGTCGTTGACCGTCACGTCGTCGGCATCCGCCGGAATGTCGAACTCGAACTGCTGGTCACCGACCACGACGATAGCCGTCTCTTCGACGACGTCGACCGTCGGTTTGCCAGCGACTGGGCCGAAATCGACCGCGATGACGCTCTTGTCCTCGTACTCGCGGTTGCTGATCGTGATGTCGGTTTGCTCCTCGGCTGTCGATTGCAGTTCAGGGGGCGTTTCCATACTCGAGTGCTGGCGAGCACTGTTCGTAAGTACACTGCACGAACACGCCAGTACCCGGAGGCGAAATCACCGGCACGGAGACGAGCCATCGACGTATCGTCACCGTATCCACGGAGTCGGTGATATCGGTTGGGTTTATGACCGCTCGGTCGCTAGTTCGATCCATGACGATACTCGTCGCGTACGATAGTTCGGGTCCCGCACAGGAAGCGCTCCAGTGGGCTATCGATGAGCACCCCGAAGAAGAAATCGTCCTCCTTCGCGTCATCGAGGCCGCGGGCGGTTCGACGTCGGCGGGCGTCAACCTCGCCAAAGAGAAGCTCATGGAGTTACAAAACGAGACCGAAACGGAGCTCTCGAACGAAGTAGCGGAACTGCTAGAAGACGACGAGATCGAATTCCGAACGGAGAGCGTCGTCGGCGATCCCGCTCGAGAAACGGTCGCGTTCGCCGAGGAAAACGACATCGACCACATCCTCGTCGGGAGTCACGGCCGGTCGGGCGTCTCTCGCATCTTACTCGGGAGCGTCGCCGAGAAAATCGTTCAGCGCGCACCCGTTCCGGTGACCGTCGTTCGGTGATCGAATTAGTCGACCTCGTGCGTCTGTTCTAGTAGCGTCTCCAGTTCGAAATCGTTGAGCGGATTGGGTTCGTCTTTGACGGTTTCGATGACGAACTGCGAACTGGTTCTAACGACCTCGTCGATTCGTTCGTAATCGCTGACGAGCCGATGGACCATCTCCCGGTCCGAGAGATGTGAAATAACGATGAAATCCGTATCGCCCATCGTAAAGTAGACCTGGTTAACGCCCTCAATGTCGGCGAGTTTCTCGCCGACCTTTTTGTGGTACTGCTCGTCGTACTCCGCGATGACCTCCGTGATGACCGTGATATCTAGTCCCAACTTCTCGAGGTCGATATCGAACAGATCGTTCGTCACGACGTCCGCTTCTTTGAGTTTGGTCAGCCGATAGTGAACCGTCGATTTCGGGATATCGGTGTGTTCTGCGATCTCGTCCGGACTCCCCGACCCGAGTTCTGCGATCGCCTGCAGGATGCGAATGTCACGTTGATCCATACCCCCTTCAACGATCAAGGCCAATAAACAACATTCGAAAACTATCGTGGAAGTTGAACGGGAACCCGATTCGACTCACAATTTGGCGTGAAAAACGGTGCGGAAAATGGTCGCGAAGCGAGTGATAGCAACCCCCTCAAGAATATCAGACAGAATTTCATATCCAACTCTTTATTAGCACCATATGCAAATATTCACCACATGGCCGAATATCAGACGAATTCTTCTATCGAAGCGACCTACGGCGAGCACGTGATGCCGATCTGGAAGTCACTGAACGTCCCCGTCAAGCGAGCGACCGGCTGTACGCTCGAGGACTTCGACGGAAACGAATACCTCGATCTCTTCTCGGGAATTTCGGTAACGAACGTCGGTCACGGAAACGACGCGGTCGTCGACGCGGCCAAAGACCAACTCGACGAGTTCGTCCACGGCTGCTCGTACGTTCACCCGAACGAGCCGGTCGCGACGCTCGCGGAGACGATCGCCGACGTGACGCCAGGAGATCTCCAGAAGAGCTTCTTCTGTAATTCGGGGACCGAGGCCGTCGAAGGGGCGGTCAAACTCGCCCGGAAGTACACCGGCTCGAAGGAGATCGTCGCCCTCGAGATGGGGTTTCACGGGAGAACGCTCGGGAGCCTGGCACTGACGGGGAACAACGCCTACAAGAAGGGAATGGCACCGACGCTGAACGACGTTTCCCACGCCGCCGCGCCGTACGGCTATCGCTGTCCGAACTGTAACGGAGACGGTTGCGACCCGTCGTGTGCCGACGACCTCGAGCACGTCATCGGGACCCACACCAGCGGTGACCTCGCGGCCATCGTCGTCGAACCGGTGATGGGCGAAGCCGGGATCATCGTTCCACCCGAGGGGTGGCTCGAGCGGGTCCAAGAGATCGCACACGATCACGACGCGCTCCTGATCGCGGACGAAGTCCAGACCGGGTACGGGCGAACCGGCGAACTGTTCGCGAGTAGCCACTTCGACGTCGGGCCGGATATCCTGACGCAGGCCAAGGGGATCGCAAACGGGCTTCCGCTCGGAGCGTTTACGGCGTCGGCCGAGATTGCCGACGCGTTCGAGTCGGGCGACCACCTCTCGACGTTCGGCGGCAACCCAGTCGCCTGTGCGGCCGCACTCGCCACCATAGAAGAGCTACAGAGCGGAATCGTCGATCAGACGCGCGAACACGGCGAGTGGCTCGAAGCAGAACTCGGCGAACTCAAGGAGGAGTTCGATGTCGTCGGGCAAACTCGCGGGATCGGCTTGATGCACGGAATCGAACTCGTAGAGCCGACAGAAACCGGCCCACGCGGCGTTGCCCCGCGACCGGATTCCGAGTTGGCGACGGCCGTGAGCGACCACCTCCGCGAGGAATCGAACGTCGTGATGGGCGTCGGCGGCTACTACAAGAACGTCCTGCGATTCCAGCCGCCGCTGACGATCAGCCGCGAACAGCTCGAGGACGCGATGTCGGCGCTTCAGAGTGCGATAACACAGGTATAAGGAGCGGTATCGGGCTCGACGAGCCGCAGAAGCGTCTACCGGTTCGGACGACCAGCGACGGCCATCGGGACGTCGTGTACGGTAGTTCGAATGGGAAGCTCCGGCGTACGCGCAAGCGCTCATTATTTGGCCGTGCGAGTGGTCTGGCCCCCATGGTTACCGAGCTCCCTCGAGAGAGCCGACACGACGAAATCGACGCGATAGTCGAGACGAAAGCGGGCGGCGTGAGGGAGACGCGCGACGAGGCCGACAAGTACACTGTCGTCGGCGCAGCCGAGCGACGCACCTTCGCGAACTGGTTGACGCCGATCGAAGAACACTTCGTTTGTCACCGGAACGACATCCCGAATATCGACCGCGACGCGTGGATCGTCTCTCTGACCGGTCAGATCGGGGAAGAGATCTCGATGTCCGACATCGAAGACGAGTTTCCAACGGTCGCGGTCGCGCATACGATGGAATGTGCTGGCAACGGCCGCGGCCAGCATCGACCCGAGACTGGAAGCGTTCAGTGGGGGTTCGAAGCCGCGGCCACAGCTTTCTGGACCGGAACCCCGATCAGTTCGATTCTCCGCGAGCACGGCGTCGAATCACCCGACGGACGATGGATGACCGCTATCGGCGGAGACCCGTCTGACGGAGACGACGTGTTCGCGCGTTCGATTCCGCTCGCGAAGGCGCTCGAGGACTGTCTCCTGGCGTACGAGATGAACGGCGAGCAACTCCCGCGCGAACACGGCTACCCGGTCCGACTGATCGTTCCGGGGTGGTACGGCGTCAACAACGTGAAATGGGTCGACGAACTCAGAATCACGAACTCGATGGTGACCGAGGGGTCGCTCGAGCGACCGGGTGAGCACGCGTTCTGGCAACAGGACTCCTACCGCATCCACCCCGAAGGAACCGAACCCGCAACGAACGAAACCGTCGACACCGTCGATACCTGGGAACAACTCGAGGGTGCGGTCGAGCATCCGTACACGTTCGACGCGAACGTGATGTCGGTGATCGGCATCCCCGATGGAGAAGGGCCCGTGACGGTGCCGACCGACGACACGGTCGACGTTCGGGGCGTCGCCTGGGCGGGCGACGATGCGGTTAGCCGCGTCGAAGTTTCGACCGACGGCGGCGCGTCGTGGAACGACGCGAAGTTGTTCGGTCCCGACTACCCGGGTGCGTGGCGGCTGTTCCGATTCGACTGGGAACCCGAGCCGGGAAATCACGTGTTGCTGTCGCGGGCAACGGACGAACTGGGTCGACGACAACCGTCGACCATTTCCGAGCCAGGAGCCTGGCGAGACGCGCTCGAGAACGACGAGTTCCCCTGGAACGAGGGCGGGTACGCCGCGAACGCGTACGAGCCGAACGGCGTGGAAGTCGAAATTCGGAGCACGGATCAACAACCATCGCCGGAGTGAATCAGCCGAATGACAACGGGATTGGCACTCCCGTTCCGCTTCAACCGGATTGCATTTCGTCACCTTGAGCGACGAACGAGCGGGAAAACCTCGAGGGCGATCGGTTTTGAGACCGAATCGCGACGGAAACAGAGTGTCGAAATGATTGTTTGTATCAGCTATAATCCAAATAAAACGGAAATTCGTGGATCTAGTTCAATAATCCTTCATAAGTTAGCTTTATTTACTAATAGGCCCCATTATATCACACTGTGTTCGATAAGGTCCTAATCGCGAACCGCGAGGAGATCGCGGTTCGAATCATCCACGCCTGTAAAGAGCTGGATGTCGAGGCCGTAGCCGTTTATAGCGACGCCGACGAAGACGCAAAGCACGTTCGAATAGCGGACGAGGCCTACCGTATCGGGGGATCGAAGGCCAAAGACAGCTATCTCGACCAGGAATCTCTGCTCGAGGCGGCTCGCGAGGCCGAGGTCGACGCCATCCACCCCGGATACGGGTTCCTGGCCGAGAACGAATCGTTCGCCGCGAACGTCGAAGAAAGCGATTTCGAGTGGATCGGCCCGCCGAGCGGCGCGATGGCCGACTTCGGAGAAAAGACGAAGGCGCGAAAGATCATGGAGGAAGCGGACGTGCCGATCGTTCCGGGAACGACCGATCCCGTTACCGAACCGGCGGAGGTCGAAGCGTTCGGCGAGGAACACGGCTATCCGCTCGCGATCAAAGCCGACGGCGGCGGCGGCGGACGCGGCCTCAAAATCGTCCACGAACCCGACCGGATCGAATCCAAGTTACAGGAGGCGATCCGCGAGGGGGACGCCTACTTCGACAATCCGAACGTCTATCTCGAGCGATTTCTCGAGAATCCGCGCCACATCGAGGTCCAGATCATCGCCGACGAACACGGAAACGTTCGCCACCTCGGCGAGCGCGACTGTAGCATCCAGCGCCGCCAGCAGAAACTGCTCGAGGAGGCACCCGCTCCGGCGCTCGACGAGGAGACGCGCGAAAAACTCTGTGAAGCCGCCTGCCGCGGCGTCTCGAGCGCGGGGTACGTCAACGCCGGAACCGTCGAATTCCTGTACGAAGACAGCGCGGGGCGAACCGCCACTGACGGGCGGACGGCGGACGGCGACGGCGAGTTTTACTTCATCGAAGTCAACGCGCGAATCCAGGTCGAACACGGCGTCAGCGAGGAACTTACCGGAATCGACCTCGTCAAGTGGCAACTCCGCGTCGCGGCTGGAGAAGAACTCGCCTTCAGTCAGGAGGACGTCGAACGCCACGGCGCTGCGATGGAGTTCCGCCTCAACGCCGAAGATCCGGACAACGATTTCACGCCGATACCGGGAACGCTTTCGACGTACAACCCGCCTCGTGGGATCGGCGTCCGCGTCGACGACGGCGTCGACGAAGGCGATTCGATCACCCCGTTTTACGATTCGATGTTCGGCAAGGTGATCGTCACCGGCGAAGACCGAGCCGAAGTGATCGCTCGCGGCAAACGGGCGCTCGAGGAGACCGAAATCGACGGGGTTCCGACGACGATTCCGTTCCACCAACGGCTCTTAGAAGACGACGGGTTCCTCGAGAACGAGCACTCGACGACGTACGTCGAAGAACAGCTGCTCGAGGAGTAGACGGCCGGAGAGACGAACGCGATTTCAAAGCGGGTTATCAGATCCCACGGCGGCCGCCGAGCGGCGGGCGGGTCTGCGAAAGCGAGCGGTTCAGACCACTTCCGGAAGCGAGGCGAGTTCGATATCGTGATCGTCGAGTCGACCGTGAATCTCCTCGAGGATCTCGACGGCGTTGGGGTTGTCCCCGTGGATGCAGATACTCTCGGCGGGGATCGAGACCTCCTCACCGTTGGCGGCTTCGACGACGCCCTCCGTCGCGATCGAGACGAATCGGTCGGCGACGAGTTCGGGGTCCCTATCGCCGACCTCCTTCTCGACGATCAGGGAGCGATCTTCGCGGTAGTCGATATCGACGTAGCCCTCGAAGACTGCCTGCAGTCCATCTACATCCTCGGCGACCTCGTAGATGTTCATATCCGTCGCGAGGTAGATGAGATCGGGATCGACCTCGAGCATTCCCTCCATGACGGCGCGGGCGTGCTCCTCGCTGTCGGAGAGCATCGAATACATCGCCCCGTGGGGTTTGACGTGTTGAACGGTCGCGCCGTGGCGACGCGCGAACGCCGTGAGCGCGCCGAGCTGGTAGACGACGTAATCTCGAACTTCTTCCGGGCTGGCGTCCATTTTGCGTCGGCCGAATCCCATCTTGTCCGGCAGTCCTGGGTGGACGCCGATTCCGACATCGTGTTCTGCGGCGAGTTCGACCGTCTCGCGCATGACGTGGGGATCCCCCGCGTGGTAGCCGCCGGCGATGTTCGCCGAGGTGATGTATGGCATAACCTGTTCGTCGTTACCCATCCGCCAATTCCCGAAGCTCTCGCCCATATCGCAGTTGATGTCGATCGATCCCATGCGCGTTACACGAACGCAAACGGCAATATAGCTTGCGTCAATTAGTTCAACGATAGAGGTGAGGATCGGACCAAAACCCACCAGTAGCTATATATTCTGCACAATAAACAATTAACTGAATATTGGTTGAAGACCACGCAAATACGCAACGCGACTCAACAATGGCTTCGACAGTCAACAGGAACTCGAGCCGAGTAGTCGAAAGCTACTCGAGTTCGGCGATGACCTGATCGGCCTCGATCTCCCCCTCGTCCTCGACGAGGAACTCGGTGATCGTTCCCGATTCGGGGGCTTCGATATCGTGAAAGTTCTTCATGACTTCGACGAGGCCGATCGTGTCGCCCTCCTCGACCTGGTCGCCTGTTTCGACGAACGGTTCTTCGTCCGGGTCCGGCCGTCGGTAGAAGACGCCCGGCATCGGTGAGTTGATAGTGGTGGTCTCTGACATTGTCGTTGGTAGTGTATTGAATACAGTCCCAATTATACTCTTCGTTCCGGTTGTGGTTCAATTGTCGTTCGACGTAGTCATCGTTCACCCGCGATCTCGGCTCGGATGGTCTCGAGGCGCTCCGTCTGTTCTTCGCGTGCCGAAATAGCCTCCTCCACGTCGACCGGGTCGAACGAGACCGTCTTGTGCGTTTGTCGCTGGGCGAGCAGGCCGCGGTCGACGCTAATAACGGTTCCGACGGTCGCGTAGCCGCCTCCGGTCACCGCATCCTGCATGAGAACGATCGGTTTCTGGGGGACCTGAATCGAACCGACCGGGTAGCCCAGATCCACCACGTTCGAGGGATTCGGCCCGGCACCGAACGGTTGCTCGCGCTCTTCGAACTCGATATCCGGTCCCTCGAGTCGGTAGCCTGTTCGGTCGGCTTCCGGGGAGACCTTCCATTCAGTGTCACAGAGGGTTTCCTTCGCCTCGTCCGTGAGTCGGTAGTCAGTCAGTCCGAGGACGATTCGAACGGTATCTTCCTCGGCGTAATTAGGGACGTACTCCTCGGAGACTTCGGTTCCGACCAACTCTTCGGGGTCGCCAGTTCCGCCTTGCCCGCTCGAGTCCTCGTCCACATCCCTGATCGTAAGTTGGTCGCCGTCCTCGAGTCCGCGGCCCTCGTGGCCGCCGATTCCGACGAGCGTGTACGTCGATTGACTACCCATCACGTCCGGAACGTCGATTCCGCCGGCGACGGCGAGGTAGGCTCGAGCGCCGTCGGTCGCGAAGGATATCTCGAGTTCGTCACCAGCCTCGACGGCGACAGTCTCCCACATACCGATCGGATCGCCATCGACGCTCGGGGACATGTCCGCGCCCGTAACCGCGATGACTGCGTCCTCCCGAATCGTCGCCGTGATTCCCTGGTAGGTCATTTCGATCGTCGCCGCGTCCGCCTCGTTCCCGACGAGATAGTTAGCGACGGTATGTGCGTACGGATCCATCGCCCCCGATGGCGGCATCCCGATGTGGTAATTGCCCGATCGACCGAGGTCCTGGACGGTACTCGAGATCCCGCCCTCGTGAATATCGATCATTCGAGCACCTCCACGAGTCGATCGTTGTACTCGTGTGGTGCTTCGAAGAACTCGTCGGGAGAGAACTCGACCCGTTCGTATGTGTACTCGTACGTTCCCGCGTCGACCTCCTCGCGGATCGCGTCGTACTCCTCGCGATCGATCGCCCGATAGTTCAGGATGTCGCCGGGATTCGGGAAGACGATCGACTCGTCGAAATCCGGAAGTTCCTGATCGACGTCCAGAACTTCGACCGGCGTCCGGCCGAATAACTGGTACCCGCCCGCTCCTTGAACGGGATAGACGACCGAAAACGCTCCGCCGAACCCGACCGCACGACTCGGCGTGTCGGTTCGGGGTTCGACGTACTTCGGAACCTCGAGTTGTTGACTTCGAGGGACCATCTGGAAACACCACGGGAGACCGGGAACGAACCCGACCATCGTGACCATGTGCGGTGCGCCGACGAAGGCCTCGAGGAACGCGTCGACGGAATCGAACCCGTTCAGTTCGGCGGAGTACTCGAGGTCCGTCCCGTCGGGGTCCTGGTGACGGTCTCGAAACTCCATGAGTGTCTCGTGGGTCCACGGATCCTCGAACAACACTGGAACGTCGATGACGCGCGTTTCCCACTCGTACTCGGAAATATCGATCTCCGATTCGATCGCTTTCAATCGCGCGATCAGCTCGTCGGGGTGGATAACTTCGGGGTCGATCCGAAGCATGTACGAGGCGTTGCCGGGACAGTTCTCGATGACGCCGTCGATATTCTGCTCGGCGACCTGTTGGGTGATCGCCATCGCCTTGAAATTAGCGGTAAAACTCATTTCTTCGGCGAGTTCGACGAACACGAAGTCGTCAGCTCCGTACTCGTATCGGGGGTCGGGAAGATCGACAGGGGTAATTTGCTCGGTTGCCATGCTGTGGGATGACAATTCAGCCCACACTGATTAATAAATATTGGTCTGAAGTCAAGATAACCGGAAGGTTTCGAATGTGGTACAATACAACGGCCGCACGAAGAATGAAATCGGTTGATCGACTACGAGCGCCGCGTTCCCCGGACCGCATCGGAACTCCTAGAGGGGAATCGCACCGGTCAGAATGGCAACCACGAGGATTACACCCGAGGGGATCACCATCAGCGGCAGGGTAAACTTGATGTGTTCACCGAGTTCGACCCCAGCCAATCCGATGAGGAGATACGTCGCACCGGTAAACGGCGAAACCGGGAACCCGACAGTTTGCCCGACCAGCGACGCGCGAACGACGGAGACGGGATCGTGACCGTACGCGGCGGCCGTTTCGGAGAGAACGGGCAAGACGCCGAAGTAGAACGCATCCGGACTGAACAGAAGGCGGGCGGGAAGCGACAACACTGCGATGACGACCGGCAACTGTGAACCGAGCATGTCCGGAATCAGGTACACCATGATGTTCGCCATCTCGTCGACCATGCCGCTCTCCTCGAGAACGCCGATGAGAACACCGGCCGAAAAGAGAATACCGACGTACGTCATCACGTCCGGCGCGTAGGACTCGAGAACTTCTTTTTGTTTCTCGTAGTCGGGGACGTTAACGATGAGTGCGAGGACGACGCCGATCATGAACGCGACTTCCGGCGACGTGGTCCCTCTGATCAACGCACCGAGAACGACGACTGTGAGGAGGAAGTTGAAGATCCACGTTCGATCCATCTTGACTTTGCGATCGTCGATCGCTTCGTCGATGAGCGACTGTTCGTCGACGCCTTCGAAGGCGGTGACGGCGTCCAGATCCTGTCGAATTTTTCGACCGTAGAAGGCGCTGATTGCGAAAACGGACAACATTCCGGCAGCCTGTGCGGGGATCATCGGGTTGAATACGTTCGAAATCGTCGCCGGATCGATCGCAGCGACGCCGCGGACGACCTGTCCGCCCCAGGGGACCATGTTCATCGTCCCAGCCGTAAGCGCAACCAGTGCGGCGAGGATTTTTCGATCGACGTCGAGTGCATCGTACAGCGGCAACATCGCCGGGATCGTAACGAGCATCGTTGTTGCACCCGCACCGTCTAAGTGCGTGACCATCGCTAGCGCAACGGTCCCGACCGTCAGTAACGCAGGTTTGCTGATGATACTACTCACGATCCGGGAGACGAACGGATCGAACAGACCGCTGTCGCGCATGATGCTGAAGTACCAGACGGCGAACGCGAACATCGCGGTGATGCCGACGATTCCCTGGAGCCCCTCTTCGGCGAATTCTGCGATCTCGTTGAACGAAAAGCCAGCAATTATCGCGGCAATGATCGGAACGATAATTAGTGTCGGGATAACGTATAGCCGCTTTCGTATGACAAGAAAGAGGATGAGAAAGATTGCTCCGTAGCCGATAATTCCCAGCGGTAAGCCAGATCCTAGCATATGCCCGGATTCCAATTATCAGTATAAAAACCGCGGGATTTAATCGAACATATGCTGGAACCGGTTTCGGAAACGTTTGCCGAATCGAATTTCGTCGAGCGTCGAATGAATTCAGGAGGGAGCGAACCCATAACTGAACCATGCCCGCGATACACAGAACGATATCCAAGAGTCTTAGAACAAACTTCGGACAACTCGCACTCAGTTTTATAAAGGGCCCACCTACAGCGAACGATACCACGCCATCGCGTCGGGAACGTGTTCCTCGAGCGGATCGTACGTATATCCGAGTTCGTCGTGAGCCTTCTTCGAAGTGTAGTAGAGCCGTTTGGTCGCCAACTTAGCCATATCTCGGTCGAAGGGAAACACTCGAAACCCGGATACGGCACCCACCGTTTCGGCCACCGGACCGGCGGCGTGAATCGCCGCGGACGGAACCTCGAGCGGCGCACGATGCCCGCCTGTACTGTGAGAGATACGAGAGATGGCTTGCTCGAGCGTGAGGTTCTCGCCGCCGAGAATGTAGTGGCCGCCGTTTTCGCCGCGTTCGTAGGCGGCCAGTATGCCGTCGACGACGTCCGTCACGCCGACGATACTCAATCCGCCGGGGAGATAGACGAACATCGCCGGATCGGTTGCCATCGCGAGTAACTGCGCGGTAAACGTCTCGTCGCCGGGGCCGAAAATCGACGTGGGATGGACGGTGACGGCCTCTCCCGTTGTGCTCGCGTAGTTGTCGACGAGCACCTCCGCCTCGGCTTTCGAGGACTGGTAGGCACCGACCGGCGGCGCGTAATCGGTTTCGTCCGCGACCTCACCCTCGACGGACGGTCGCCTTGTTCCTGCCGTACTCGTGAACACCAGTTTGCCGGCATCCGTCTCCGAATGCTGACACGCATCGATGAGCCGTTTCGTTCCCCCGGCGTTGACGCGCTCAACTGTCTCCGCATCTCCGCTCCAAAGGCCAATACCGGCCAGGTGGAAGACGGCGTCCGTCCCGTCGACGAGCGAGCGAAGCGTCGCGTCGTCGAACAGATCGCCGACGTACCACTCGACGGGAGCCTCGAGGTCGCCTCGATCCGACGTGGGCCGGGAGAGTCCGCGAACCGTCCACCCGTCGGCGAGCAGTCGTTCACAGAGATGCGAACCGAGAAAGCCCGTCGCGCCCGTCACGGCGGCCGTTTTCGTCATCGGTCCACCTCGAGTTGGGGCGGAACGGCGTCTCCACTGACTTTCGCGTACAATCCGTACGCGATCGAGACGGCGGGGTGGGTTGCCGTCCGCGGCGGCAGCCCTCCGGATGGAACGCGCTCTCGGAGAGCGTCGAAGTCACACCCCGAGACCTGAATCGACGTCTGGCCCGGTCCGAGTTCGGACGACAACGCATCGTCGTCGTTGACATCCCGTCCGAGCAGTGTCGTTCCGACCGTGTCCACGCCGAGAGGGGAGCCCGAAAACAAGGTCTCCGCGGCGAACGCCTCGCCGGCGAACATCGTCGTTGCATCGAGGATCGACAGTTCGGGGTCGATACCGGCAGTCGCCGCGCGAGCGCGTCGTCCGGCCGGCAGTTCGTGGTTCTCCACGCCGGATTCGACGTGCCGACCGAGCGTCCGCATCGTTCCCGCAACCGGCCCTGCTTCCGTCGGACGAAGCGTTGGAACGACGACGACGGGGTTCTCGAGCAACGAGTCCGGAACCGAAAGTTCGACCGGCTCCTCGCTCTCGGAAAGCGGAACTGAGACTCGAGAATCCCGCTCCGACGAAAGATCCCGAAGGCGACAGTCGAAGCGCTCCTCGAGCGCCGGATAATCGAGATAGTCGGTCGTTCGATCGAGATCCATCGATTCCGTACTCGAGCCGGCGATGACGATGTCGGCGGCGGTTTCTTTCCCGAAATAGCCCGTGATCGCGCCGACGACGGCCGGATCCGTTACCATCCCTGTCGAGGGATGGAACGGGTAGTGGACGTCCGGCACGAGCGTTATCTCGGCGGCGTCGGTGAACGGTTCCGGGACCGGTTCGATCAGTTCTCGAACGGGCCCTTCGAGTCGGGCCATTCGCGCGTCGATCGCGGGCGTCCAATTGTTCCCGCCCGCCAGAGACCGTTCGGCCGTCACCTCGAGAGCCGATTCCCGCGCCGCCAGTCGGCCCTCGGAATTCCCGCGCGGAACGGAGACGCCGGAAACCGACAGCGACCGATCGTCGTTCATGAAACCACCTCGAGGGCGTCGGCTTCGGCACGATCCTCGTCCGCGAGTTCGTACGCCGTCTCGACCAGTTCGAGCGTTCGTCGACCGTCTTCGCCGGTTACGGGCGGTGTCTCGTCCGCACGAATCGAATCGACGAAATCCTCGAGCGCATCGTAATGTGCCTGGAGGTAGAACGTCGGTCCGTAGACGTCGGGCTCGCCGCCGGTAAACCGACTTGCAACGTTCGAGAGCGCCGAGAGCGCGGCGCTCCCGTAGAAGTTCGTCGGGAGATACTCCTCGCTCTCGATCGTACCGGTGATGCCCTCGAGACGGACGTTGGTGTTTACCTCCGGGAGTTCTTCCCACTGGTAGGAGCCACAGTGAAGCGTCACCGCGGTTCCCGTCTCCTGAGCTTCCATGAGAACCGTCGCAGCGTCCTCGACCGGCACCTCGAGCGTCGTATCGACCATCGCATCCCGAATCTCGAGTCGTCCGAACGTCCACTCCAGATAGTCGAAACAGTGAACGCCGAGTTCCATCAGCGAGCCGCCGCCGGTCGCGTCGCGGTCGAGCGGCCAGGAAGGAGGTGCATTCTCAACCGGTGGACGACCCAGCGGACCGTCGTTCACCCGAACCATCGAGGCGTGGGGGACGTGGCCTACCACACCGTCCTCGTAGGCCCCCTTAAGCCCGGTGAGGTCCGGCTGGTATCGAAGCGTATGATCGACACCGACGCGAATTCCGGCCTTGGACGCCGTCTCGAGCATCTCATCGGCTTCGGCCGTCGACCTGGCGAACGGCTTTTCGACGAAGACATCGACGCCGGTTTTTGCGGCCACCTCGACGGCGTCGCGGTGGAGAAACGGCGGTAACGCGACGATAGCCGCATCGAGCGTTTCCGACTCGAGCAACGTCACGTAGTCGTCGTACACACGAGTGACGCCCGCGCTGTCTGCCCGATCACGATTCTTTGGGACGGTGTCAGCCGCGGCGACGACGTCGACGCCAGGCATCGCGAGTGCCGATTTGAGGTGTACACTGCCGATGTTGCCGACTCCCAGAACGCCGATCCGTACCGGTTCGGAGCCCGTCAGTCGACGTCGGATGAAAGAGCGCATCTTCTCGAGAACGGATCGCCAGCGGGCTTTGTTATCGCCGCCCTACCGTTCGTCGACGAACCGTAGGGAGCGATTTCGAGAGGCAATATCTGCAAGATGCCAGTCTTCGAGAACGACCGAAAAAACTCACCACGAGGAACCGAGTCACGAGGGAGAAACAACGGAGGGGGTATGGAAAACGCGAGAAGTGCGCCGACGCTCGGAAGTTACCTACCGGGTGTACGCGGCCGGACTGGGTTCTGCGGTCGGCGCTGAGTCACGAAAACGTCGTGCAACATCGCTCATCGTTTCGACGGTCAGGTCGGTCTCGCGACGACGCTGATCTATGTATTCGAGGATTGCGCGCATCCGACGGTCGTCGCGTTCGTGCGTAAGGTTGTTGGGATGAAGCCACAGGTGGAATACGCCGTCCTCTCGAACCGCCTCGTCGATCCCCTGTCGGGCTACCACGACCATCGGGTCCGCCCAGACGGATTCGGCGATCATTCTGGCCGATCCTTCGAACCCGAAGCAAAACATCGACGCCGGAACGTTCACGAGTCCGTACTCGTCGATCGACGGCTCGATCACCAGAGATTCGTCTTTGAACACCGAGTCGACGACACCGCGGGCTCCGTCGGGCGTCGGTGACCGCCCGCGATAGGCGGTAATTCCGTACTCCGCCAGCACGTCTCGGTAACCGACATCGTTTCGCGGGTAAACGAACGAATCGACCGACAGACCCCACTCGTTCGCGAGATCGACGCTCCGAGAAATTTCCGCTTCTGCGAGGGTTCGAGACGTGTCGGGGTCGCCGAACAACACGTGCGAAAACGAGTGGCTCGCAAACTCGTGGTCCGTCTCCGACTCGAGTATTCCCTCCACGAGATCGCGTCCGAACCGGAGATCGGGCCGATCGGACCACTCCGTCCGTTCGCGTTCGAACCACCCCGGTGGAGCAGGATGGTCGTCGTGTTCGCCGTCACAGGACTCGAGCATGAGGTGGCCGACAACCGCCCAGGTCGCCGGCACGTCGTACTCTGCGAGCGAATCGAGCATCGCTTGCCAGCCGCGTCGACCCGCCTCGACACGATGTATCGGCGGCGAATCCAGATCGTGGAATCCCCAGCCGAGCTCTGCATCGAGCGAGATTACGACGCTTCCCATTCACTCCACCAACCAACGTTCATAGCTGTGAGTTCCCACCGAGGGGTATTGTTATGGATATCCTGTAGTTGACCGGTACCGGAAGGAGAACGTCTGGAACGGTGAGACCGAATGGCGGGCCAAAATTCATCCCATCGAGACCAGTTCAGTCGTTGAATTATCACGCGTTCGTCGGCGTTTCTCGGTGCAACCTACACATAACAAAACGGTCGTCCCGCCACCACATCCACAGCGGGCGTCAGTGACGCCTCATTCATCAATCATGAGCGGACATACTCCGACATCTCAGCGAGCATTCGTACTCGGTCTCGACGGCGTGCCGTGGAGACTCATCGAACGATGGACAGACGACGGCGAGCTACCCAATTTTGCCAGAATGCGTGAGGAGGGGGCGGCGGGAACGCTCGAGAGCACGCGTCCCCCCACGACGCCGCTCGCCTGGCCATCTATCGCGACGGGTGTCTGGCCGGATAAACACGGTATCTACGGATTTCAGAACCTTTCTAGGGAGTATTCTCACGAAATGTACACGAGTCGGGACTGCAAACAACCGCCCCTCTGGGAGCAACTCTCGCCCGCCCACGTCGGTAACGTTCCGTTGACCTATCCCGCCAGCGAGATAGACGGAACGATGGTCACGGGAATGATGACGCCTTCGACGGACAGCGACTTTACCCATCCCCCCGAGTTAGGCGACGAAATCGAAGATCGGATTCCCGGCTACGAGATCAGCCTCAACTATCCGGAGTACGCGGATCGCCTCGACGAGTTCGAAATCGCCGTCAACGACATCCTCGAGAAACGGCGAAATCTCATGCGCTTGCAGATGGAACACGCCGAGGACTGGCAACTGTTCTTTTTCGTCTACACGGCACCCGATCGATTCCAGCACCTCGTCTGGGACATGGACATGCTCCTTGAGCATTACAAGAAACTCGATGATATGCTCGGTGAAGTGATGACCTACACGGACGAACACGACGCGGACCTCTACGTCGTCTCCGACCACGGATTCGGAAAGATCGACGAACTCGTCTACGTCAATCACTTCCTCGAGCAGGAGGGGTACCTGTTTAGACGAGAAGACGAGGGCACCAGAGGGGCGCTCGCGAGTCTGGGGATATCTCGAAGCAACGTCAAGCAGGCGCTCAATCGAGTCGGTATCTCCGAGGAGATGCTCATCCAGACCCTCCCGCGGACGCTCGTCGACTCCGTCGCAGAGCAGATCCCGGGCGAACACGCGCTGTACGACGTCGATTATGAGCGAACGGTCGCGTTCGTCCACGACGCCGGGAACTGCTACATCAACGATACCAGACGGTTCGAAAACGGAACGGTCGATCCGGCGGATATCCCGGCGTTAAAAGAAGAGTTAATGGATCTCTTCGAATCGGTCACGAACGAAAACGACGAACAGATTCTGCGGGTCTTCGACGGCGACGACCTGTTCCCGAACGATCCCGAATCGCCGAACTTCATCGTCAACGGAAAAGACGGCTACGAATCTAGAAATTCGATCGCCGACGAACCGTTCGGCGACACCGGCGTGACGGCGGCGAGCCACCGAAGCACGGGGATCGTTCTCTGTCGCGGGCCGTCGATCGATCCCGGAGCCGAGCTCCGCGGCGCGCGCGTCGTCGATATCGCACCGACCCTTCTCCACGGCATCGGAGAGCCCGTCCCGGGGAACGCAGACGGCCGAGTCCTCTTCGATGCGTTCCGCGATGACGCCCCCGCATCTCGGACCAAGGTCCAGCGGACGGACCTAACGCGCTCGAGCGACGACGAAGCGGTTGACGACGACTTCACCGACGTCGAAGATCGGCTCAAGGGACTCGGGTACATGGAATAAGTTGCGCTCGACGCGCGACCGAGGCGACAGTCCCGAAGGTTCTGATTTCGAGTTCGCGAGCTGCGACGGAATTACAACACCACCTCACAGATGGTATCACGCGACGGCACGAAGGTGTGTGCGAATACCACGATGAACTGCTCCGGGACTTGTCCCCTGAGCTTCCCGTGGATTGGTCGGACACACCCGAGACACCATCGGCATGGTGGCCTCTAACAGTATGGTGGGTCACGGTCGGGAGGGTCACACTCACGCTTGCTCGCTTCGTGAGTGAGAGACGCATCCTGCCAAGAAAAATTCGCGCGAAGAGTTACTCGAGAGAGTCGCTCACGAGGCGACGCTCAGACGAGTTGGATGATATTTCCGTTCGAGGTCGGATGAAGATCGCGTCCGACCTTGTACCCCTGCTCCGAGGCGAGGTCGACATACCCGGAGAACCCCTTCATATCTTGATGGGCGGGGATAATATGCTGTGGTTGGAGTGCATCGAGCATCGTGTAGTGGCCTTCCTGACAGAGGTGGCCAGAAACGTGAATGTCAGAGTAGACACGCGCACCTTGCATGCCGAGCAGTTGTTCGGCCTGATACCGTTGGCCCTCGTTAGTTGGTTCCGGAATAACGCGGGCAGAGAAGACGACCTTGTCACCCTCGTCGAGTTCGTAGGAGGTCCCACCACGCCCCATTCGAGTAAGCATTGCGCGCGGTTCGCCCTGATGGCCGGTGACTACTGGGAGGAAGTTCTCCTTGCCCTCGTTCATGATCCGTTCGAGCGATTGATCGATCTCGTTTCGGTACCCGAACATGCCAACGTCGTCCGGAAAGTCGACGATGTCGAGTCGTTCTGCGGTACCGGAGTACTTCTCCATCGACCGTCCTAACAGCACTGGCTGACGACCGATATCTTTCGCAAATTCGATAAGTGACTTGACACGGGCGATGTGACTCGAGAACGTCGTCGCCACGATCCCGCCGTCGTAGTCTTCCATACTGTAGAGAACATCTCGAAGATGTTCTCTGGCAACGTTTTCGGAGGGCGTTCGCCCCTTCTTGTTCGCGTTGGTACAGTCCTCGATGTAACAGAGTACCCCCTCGTCTTCGCGTCCGATTTCACGGAAGCGCTTCATATCGATCGGGTCGCCAATTACGGGCGTGTGGTCCATTCGTTTGTCCAGTCCGTAGACGATCGCACCCTCCGGCGTGTGAACAACGGGATTGATCGCATCGACAACTGAGTGCGTAACGTTGACGAACTCGAGTTCGACGCCACCGTCCCCGATCGTCATCGACTCGCCGGCGTTCATCTTGACGAGGTCGTTCTCGGCGCCGAACTTCTGTTCGTCTTCGAGTTCTTGCTCGACGAGTTCGAGGGTAAACGGCGTTGCGACGACGGGAGCATCGTATCGATGAGCCAGTTTGGAGATGGCTCCGATATGGTCGAGGTGACCGTGGGTGGGGACGATCGCTCGCACGTCGCCCTCGAGATCGCTCATGATTCGATCGTCGGGAATCGCACCCATGTCGATCAGATCGAGACTGTGCATTCCTTCAGTTTGGATATTATCGTGGATAAGAACCTTCGAAAGGTTCAGCCCCATATCGAAAATGACGATGTCGCTACCAGCGCGAACAGCGGTCATCTGCCGTCCGACTTCTTCGTAACCACCGATAGTTGCAATTTCTATTTCCATAAATCAGGCCGGTCATAGCGTTCCGTTCACAAGGAGTGACAGCCACGATGGTTGCAACGGTAGCGATGAGCGTTGAAGATGACAACGATACGCGTCCACACCACCAACGTCCAACCATTATCCGTGTAAAGGACAGCGCGTCTTTCGGTTGATTACCAAGTGATGCTTCAACCCCTTATACCTCCGGATTATCTTCGGAAAGACGGCGACGGAGTTGAAAATGGCCTCGAATCAATCGAGTACGCACCCAGATGGGTTCCGAGAGGACAAAAGCTGAAGCCTCGAACAACACGAGTGCTTGAGCGGTAGTTCGACGGTGAGCGGACGGTTCAGCGTACGCGTCGGGCACCCGCCTTTGCCACGTTCCAGACGGGATACATCGTGTTGTACACCCTGTTCGGGGCGTTCCGAGCGCCCGCCCGGAGGAGTCGGTGGTGAAGCGGGGAGCCCGATTCCGCGACCAGCGCATCGAGATCGGCCGTCGAGAGCCACTCGAAGAAGGACCCTTCGGCGGGACTCGAGGGCTCGGTTTTACGAACGGTGTGCTGGATATCCTCCCACATGTATCGTTCGTCGAGTCCCAGTATCCAGTCGCCGTTTTCGAACGACGAACGAATCTCGTGATAGTCCTCGTCCGCGAACGGATAGCCGTGGGCGGACGGCTCGAGTCCCGCTAGCCGAAGCCCGACCGCTGTCCGATAGCACTTTTCACATTCCCCGCAGTTGCCGTCCATCCGGGTGTTGCACGTCTGTAACTCGAGCCGGGAGGCCTCCGGATCGGAGCTGTGATCCTCGACGTACGACGCGATCAACTCGAGTCGTTCCTGGCGAGTAAGGTCGTAACAGTCGTGATGGCACCGAGTTCCCGTCCAGCGGACGTAGTCGTCGATATCCGGTCGGGAGCCCCACTCGAGGTCGATTCCGTCCCAGTGCGTCGCGGCCATGTACAAATCTTCGATCCCGCGTGCGTAGGCCATCGGCGCGCAGAGCCCGAGCAGACCGAGTCCGTGGCCGACGGAGCTGTACCACGCGCCGTCGACGTGGCGTTTGTAGTGGGCCAACAACATCGGATGATCGAGCGCCGAGAGCATGTTCGATTCGACGAATGCGGTCTCGAGGCCGCGTTCGTCGGCGAACGCCCCGACTCGCGAACGGAGGTGATCCCAGTCTTCGTCGTCGCTTGCGTCGGGGGTAATCGTCCAGCCTCGGATGCTGATCAGCGTCGGTTCGTCCGCCTGGTGGCGGACGTACGACGATGTCGAATCGACGCCACCCGTGAACAGTAATCCGGACTCGCCCTCGGTCTGGGGAGCGGTGCTCGTTACGTTTCGCGCGTAGAGCGTCCCACCTTCGAGAAAGTCGTACATTGAGAGCAACGAGGCTTTTGCATCTTCTAACGCGCGTGCGAAGGTGGCATCGACCTCGTCGACGTAGACATCAGCCCCCTGTGCCCACGCAACGGGACAGACGTGTGCGAGAACGGGAATCGCGAGAACGCCGTCAGGGACGTCCTCGATAGCAACGTCGTACGTCGTTCGAAACGGCTCTCCGGTGAAAAATCGCTCGAGGTCGGCCGACGGCCGGATTACGGACTCGAGCGTGTCGTCGTCTGCGGTAACTGAGTCGATGATGATAGCGGACATGTTGTGGGGTGTGGCGTAGACGGGTGATCGGAGTTCGATTCGAGAGAATCGACCACGGACGGATACAAAAATCGGTATAATCGTTGATTGATCACAAAATCTGAAAGCCAGGCGTAGCAATCGATGGGGAGCAGTACAAGTAATTCAGTGGTGTGCTACAAGCACCTTGTATCAGGCATGAATGGAGTTAGTAACTGATGGTAAACGGATACAAAAAGAGACTGTTTCGCTAAATAATGGTTCAGAATCGTACTGTGAGGACAGCGATCGATCGATTGAGTTGGGTCGACCCCGCTCGTAGTGGGATCCTCAGACGCCGACACTACCAGACTCGGAAGATTCAATCACGCTACTCGCGACGTCAATGCAGACCGACGTGAGACCGACACCGATGGAGAACAGTTTGGGTGAGGATACACACATTCTCGGCGAACCGTTCTCGAACCGGGACGGTCAACTCGAGCGAACGGTCACCGGGTATGAACCCTATAACAAACCAGTTATCCGTGCTCGAGCTTTTAACAATGGCTATCGATACGGGACGAAGACATCGATTTGAACCGGGCGATCGGCAATGAAACGGGTCGCACTCGACATCGTCCTTGCGCTCGGCTATTTTGCGGTCGCCGCCGCTATCCTCATCGCGCGAGCGAATCCGGCCTCGAGCTACGAATCGTCGGTGTACATGGCCTCGCCGACGGCGACGTGGATCGGACTGGCGATCGGACTGGCGATCGCTGTGAGTACGACGCTGACGTGTCGGGGTCGGTATCAGGCAATCTCGATCGGACTCGGTGCGGCTGCGGTCACGACGATCGTCAGCCTCCCCTTTATCAGGAACTACCGGTTCGCGGGCGTGGGTGACGCGCTGTCTCACCTCGGCTGGACGCGAGACATCGTTCGCGGGGATCTCCTGCCTCACGAACTGTTCTACCCCGGGTTGCACTCGATCGCCTCCGCTATCCACTTCGTCGGTGGCGTCCCTCTCGAGCGATCCGTGCTCTTGATGGTCATCGTCTTCTTCGTCCCGTTCCTGATTTTCATTCCGCTGACGGTTCGCGAACTTTCCGGAAACGCGCTCGCGGTTGGCATCGCTGCCGTCATCTCTTGGATGATCCTGCCGGTCAACAACGTCGCGACGCACATGGGCGCACACACGAACTCGAACGCGTTGTTCCTCGTTCCGGTCGTGATCTTCGCGTTCGCCGCCTATCTCAAACGGGGAAGCGACATCGAGCGGCTCCCGCTCGGGCTCTCTCCGTTCAGCGTGCTCATCGTGTTCGCCAGCCTCGCGCTGTTGTTCGTTCACCCCCAACAGATGGTCGCCGTCGTCGTCTTGCTCGGATCGATCGGTGCGATCCAGTATCTCGCTCGGTGGCGGTTCGAAGACCATCCAATGGTCCACCACCCGACGACGTACGTTCACACGACCGTTCTCGGCGCGATCGTCGGTATCTGGGCGATCAGTAACGAGCGGTTTCGGGACTCGTTTTCCGGGCTGGTCTACGGAATTTTCGCCGACGACGTCGGTGCGGGTGCTGAAGTCGATCAACGTGGATCTTCCCTGACCGAACTCGGAGGGAGTCTCGCCGAACTGTTCGTCAAAATGTTCCTCGAGGCGGCGGTTATCGGACTGATCGTCGCGATTTTCCTGGTGGTCATCTGGCTCGGCTGGTCGAATATCGACCTCGAGACGAAAGCGTTCTGTACGTATTTCGGGCTCGCGTTGATCCCGCTCGGTGGGATGTTCCTGGTCTACTTCGTCGGAACGCCGACGATGGCGTTCAGACAGGTCGGGTTCATCTTCGTGATCCTGACGATTTTGGCGGGGATCGCGATCGCACACGCGACGGCGGGGCTCTCGAAAGTTATCACGACGCCGGGCGCGAACGCGGTCGTCGCAACAATGCTCGCGGCGTTTCTGATTCTCGGGTTGATGACGGTCTACGCCTCGCCGATCATCTATCAGCCGAACCAACACGTAACCGATCAGCACCTAAACGGGTACGAGTCGAGCTACGAACACGCAGTCGAAGAGCGGCCCCACGTCGGCTACGGAGCGGACCCGTTCCGGTTCGATCACGGCATCAACGGAATCGAGGAAGAAAGCGTCGCCACGACGCCGTACGAAAGCGGGGCCGTCAACGTAACCGAGTTCGAAAGCGGGAATTACAGCGGGGCCTACGACGGCCACGACTACTACTTCGTCGTGTCCGAGTACGACACGACGCGGGAACTCGAGGTGTATCAAGGGCTTCACCACAGCGAGGCAGCACTCGAAGGCGTCGACGAGGAACCGAGAGCGAACAAGGTCATTTCCAACGACGAGTTCCGAATGTATGCTATCACTGCAGACGATGAATGACACCGTACTCCGCGATAATTTACGAAACACCTGCATAACAAAGCCCGAATCCACCCTCCACGGTTGATACGACAATGTCTGCCCTTGAGGACGTACGTGTGTTGGATTTGACGAGGGTCCTCGGTGGTCCCTATGGTACAATGTTGTTGGCTGATCTCGGTGCTGACGTCATCAAAATCGAACCGCCGGGCGGCGATTTCGTCAGAGAAACGCCACCGTTTTACTCCGACGAGGATGAGTTCGGCGGCTACTTCCAAAGTATCAACCGCGGAAAACGAAGTCTCGAACTGGACTTTACCGACGAACAGGACCGGGCGGACTTTCGGTCCCTCGTCGAAAAAGCCGATGTCGTCGTCGAGAACTTCCGCGTCGGAACGATGGAGAAATTCGGCCTCGAGTACGAACGGCTCGCCGAGATCAATCCACAGCTCGTCTACGCGTCGATGCGCGGGTTCGGCGACCCCCGAACCGGCTCGAGCCCGAAGCAGGCCGAACCCGCCTTCGATCTGGTCGCGCAGGCCCTCGGTGGCGTGATGCACCAGACGGGCGAGGAAGACGGATCGCCGATGAAAGTCGGGTTCGGGGTCGGTGACATCTTCACGGGCGTGTTACACACCGTCAACATTCTCGCGGCGCTTCACTACAGAGATCGCACCGGCGTCGGCCAGTTCGTCGATACCGCGATGTACGACGCGATGGTAAGTCTCGCCGAGCGTGCGGTCTATCAACATTCATACACGGGCGACGTTCCGAAACGGCAGGGAAACGCCCATCCGACGCTCTTTCCCTACAACGCATTCGAAGCAAAAGACGGTCACATCGTTATCGCCGCACTCGGCGACAACCACTGGCGTGGACTCTGTAAGACGATGGGCAGACCCGAATGGGTCGTCGACTACCCGCACGCAAACGATCGGCTATCAAACCGAGACGAGCTTCGAGAGAAAATCACGGATTGGGTTTCGACGCGGACCACTGACGAAGTCCTCTCCTCACTCGAGGGGGACGTACCGTGTGGTCCCGTTCAAGATATTTCAGACGTTTACGACTGCGAGCATACCGAGCGAAGAGAGATGCTCGTCGAAGCCGACTTACCCCACATCGACGAAACCGTCACTATCGCGGGAACACCGATAAAGATGACCAAAACGCCGCCGGAGCCGGGCAATCGGGCACCGCTACTCGACGAACACCGGTCCGAACTGCTCGAGACGGATTCGTTATCAAGGGCGGAACTCGAGGAGATATCCCCCGAACGCGTCGGGATATCCGATAGCAGCGGTCACGATAACTAACGAGCAATGGCGTCTAACAACCCCAGCACCGACGAGAAGGAGACGAACGAGATGGATACCGAGCAGGACGAGACTGAACGAACGGAGCCCGACGATAAATCGGAATCCGTCGATACCGACGACTCGGACAAAAGCGGTAGCCAAAAAGGGGTAGACGAACGGTCAGGAAACCATACCGGAGACTCGGATCCGTACGAGATCAGACGATACGAGGCGGCGGACAGGGACGGGTTCCTCGAGTTGTACGACCTCGTCTTCGGCGACGTCGACGAAGCGTGGTTTCAGTGGAAGTACGAGGACAATCCCTACGTCGATCACGTTCCGATCGTTCTCGCGACGCACGAGGGTGAAATCGTCGGAACGAAACCCAGTTTCGTCCTCGAGTTACGCGTCGAAGACGAGACGTTCAGGGGCTACCAGCCGGCGGATGTCATGGTCCATCCGGACCACCGCCGTCGTGGACTCTACTCCCGAACGACCGAGCGGATGAAAGAACACTACCGAGAGCGAGATCCGGAACTGTTTTTCAACTTCCCGAATCCCGCAACGCTCTCGGGAAGCCTCAAACACGGCTGGGAAATCGTCGAAGAGGTGCCGACGTACTACCGCATTCAGCAACCGGATTCGATAATCGATACGGACGAGTCCGAGCGCCTCTCGACGCTGACGAGCGCCGCCACCCCGCTTTTGAAAGGGTATCTCCGCGCGCGCGAGAGACGCGAACGCGGCGTCGAAGGGGTTTCCGTCGAACGGTTCGACGAAGTTCCAACCGACGTGTTCGCCGAGTTGTATCGCCAGGCAGTTCCCGGAACGATCCACGCGAATCGGACCGAAACGTTCTACGACTGGCGATTCGATAATCCGAACCTGTCCTACGACGCCTACGTCGCGAGGCGGGACGAAGCGCCGATCGCAGGAATCATTACCGGAACCACGAGCGAGGACGGGTCGCGAATCACCAACCTCACCGACGTCGTTCCGCTCGCGACGACGAAAAATCGACGAGACGGACTCCGGGCGCTGCTGGACCGGATCATCGAAGACCGACGCGACGATTCGTTACTCGCCGTCAGCGGCGACGGAATTCCCGAATCGCTGCTTTCGAATTTTGGGTTTCACTCGGACCTTTCGGCGCCGCTTTCGCGCGTATCACAGCCGACGACGCAGGTCACGTATCCTATTAGTTCCGAAGACGGTCACGAGTGGACGATCGCAGGTCGCGCCGTTGCCGACGCCACGAACTGGACGATCACGTTCGCCGAACAGGACACCCGCTGAAGTCGAATCGGCGCTCGAGTCGGCTCTTAAAGTTGGGTTTCAGCGTCAATATTGGCTTTCCCTCGACGCCCCACGCCGAATTCGGCGAAATATAGTCCTCTTGTTTTCGAATTATATTCACTATATCGTGAATGATTCAGTACGAACGAAATAATATCTGTAAATTCAATACTCTTTGCTAAAGAAAAGTTTATGAGTGCAAGGTCTCGTTTCCATAATGCATGCCGCAGAATTCCCGCACTAACGAGACAGCCCCTCCAGTTACAGACAGTAATTCAACCTTAACGCGCCGTTCGTACGTACGTTCGGTCGCAGCGGTCGCAACCGCAACCGCTTCCATCGGCGTCGCAGGGTCGGCCACCGCCGACGAGGAGTACGAACTGATCGAAGCGTCCGGGCAGACGATCCAGATCGGGTCGGGAGAAACCTGGGAGAACAAGGTCGTCGACATGACGACAGGCCAAGATATTATTATCACCGCCGAGGGATCCGGGTGGTCGATACGAAACGTCGGTTTCGAAGGAGAGAACACTTCCGGAGCCGGTTCCGCGACCTTCGGCGTTGCGGACACCGGTGGCGACACGAGTACCATCGAAAACGTCTATCTCGGCGACGGATCCGACGCCCGCAACGGAAGCAGTACCGGCCACGGACAGACTGCGTTCTGGGTCAATCCCGAACACTCCGGACAGCTCGAGTTCGAGCACGTCAACATTCAAGGCTTCGCGGACAACGCCATCTACGGCTCCGCACCCGGCGGTGCAGGCGGCGGAACGGTCCACATCGATAGCTGTTTCGCGGCCAACTGCGAAGTCTCACACTATCGCGTTGCAACCGAAGGGAGCAGCGTCAGAAATTCGAACGTCTACGTCGACGGCAGCGGCTTCAGCGGCCGTGGCATCTGGGCGTGGTCGCCCGGGACCATCGAAGTCGAAAACTGCCAACTCGAGATGAACGGTGCAAACCAGTCGATCGTCGCCGGCGCGAACGGGCAGGGGACGAGCGTCGTCGTCTCCGACACCGATTACGACACCGGTATGGACGGCGGAATCGGCGAGGAAGGTGGATCGGACGTTCAGTTTGGAGACAGCGTCGACACTAACCCGGAAGCCTTCGTTCCAGAGGGTGTGCCAACTTCACCTGAAGAAGCAGCGACCGGTGCACAATAGGTGCTGTAGTCGGCGTCGATACCCGAGCAACTAACTGTCGTTATTCGTCCGCGGCCGTTTTGCGCTTCATCCCGGCTTTTTTCGAACTGATATCCCGTTGTGACACTAATGCGGCGTCGTTCCGTACCTCTCCTCGCGCTAGTATCCGCAAACAAACCGCGTCGGTGACGATCCGCCGCGGTAACAGGATCTCGCTTTGGAACGAGTTCCGCAAGCCGCCAATCCGCCGGACACGATACTCGAACTACTCTACGCGGATTCTCGCATCGCCGAACACGAGAAGCGCCTCGGATTCCCACTTGAGAGAGTTACGTCCGCGCTGGGGGACCACTATTGCCCCCGCAAAATTTCGTAGAGCGGGTCGCACGACTTTGCGAACGGAGTGAAAGGGAGTGCAATAGATCATTACTCTCGAAACGGTTCGAAACTGCGACCTGAAACGGATTCTGGAGCGGAAACCAGTACGGACTGATGCAACGAGAATAGCACGCATCGACGGAACGAGGAACGGCAATCGCAACCTGAGGAACGCCTCGGCGATTTGTCCACGTCTCCCGCGGTTCCCTCGCAAAGTGGACCGACCGTCCCACCGCTCCGACAATCATGCGGTACCGACTCGTCGCAACTCATCGAGCACGATCAGCCCAAAAAAGACTGCAGCAGTAGCCGGAAACGGGTCGATTACTGATTTCGAGCGTTGTACTGGATTTCGGTTTTCGCATCGCCGAGGACCTGCAATTCCTCGATATCTCCGTCAAACCAATAGGCGTCGAGCCAATTTGCGACGCCTCCACTGACGCGTTTGCCTTCGATCACGTCTTCGTCGTCGATCGAGGCTTCCTCGTAGTCGGATTTGACGACTCCGCCGGATATCTTGAAGGAGTACGTGCTGGGCCCCTCAGCTTCGGTACCGTCGATAACCAACGCGTTGGCGTACAGTTCCTGGTCACCGTACTCGGAGATATCGATCTCTTCACCGTCGAGGTAGACGGCCGCCTCGCCGTCCGAAAAGGTGATATCAGAGAGCGCACCGGAGAAACAAAACTCCTGCGTCCCGTCGGTAACGGAACTCTGTGCGGTCGACCCCGAGACCGTCGTCGCCTCGTCTTCCGGGTCGGCCTCCGAATCCAGTTCGATCGTTCCATCGACCGTGATTTCGAAACTCGTCGGAACGCCCCGTCCTTCGACGACGAGTTCGTGTGGCAGATCTTCGCCGTAGTCCGACGGATCGAGTTCCTCGTCGTTTAGATACACCGTCGCAGGACCGTCCGCAGTGAACTGCTCGAGGTCGCCGTTGAACCGAAACGCGTCCTTCCAGTCGGCGACGACGCCGTGAACCGTTCCGTCGTCGATCTCGTCTTCGTCGTCGATCGAGGCCCCCTCGTAGTTCGACGGAATGACTTCGCCGTCGACGACAAACTCGTAGCGGGTGACATCCTCTTCGGAACCGTCGAGAAGGATGACGTTCTCGAAGAGGTCGTCGTAGTCGTCCGGATCGATCTCTTCGCCGTTGACACGGATCGTCGCATCGCCGTCGACCGAAAGCCGTTCGATTTCGCCGTCGAACTCCCACGCGTCAAGGTAGTCCGCGACGACGCCGCTGGCTTCCGTTTCGTCGTCCGTAGCCGCATCATCGATGGAGGCGTCCTCGTATTCGCTCGGTTCAACCGCCTCGCTGACGACGAACTCGTAGCTGGTAGTCTCCGGGGTCCCGTTGCCGTCGAAGACGATGGTGTTCGTAAGCGAAGAGCCGTCTTCGTCATCCTCGTCCTCTTCCGGCGGTGCTTCGCCCGAATCGCCGTCGGAACTACCGGTGGCCGCCTCTTCGGCCGACGTTGGAACGCCGTCGGGCATCGAAAGATCGGGGCTCGAGCCCACGTTGGACTCGGAGACGTTCCACGACCCGGCACCGTGAACGCCGGTGTGGTTCGTCTCGCGTATCTGGATCGAACCGCTATCCCTGAGGTGGATCGCCTCGTTGTACGAACCCTCCTGGAAGTCACAGTTCTCGATCGTCAACGTGCCCGGAGACCATCCCCAGAACGGTCGACCGGTGTATCGCCCGCTCCCATCGTTGTACGCGACGGAGTTCGACACCGAGGACCCTTCCGTTGCGAGGCGGTAACAGGAAACGTAATTGTTCGCCGCATAACAGCTATCGATTTCGATCGTTCCGCCACCGTCGTATTCGGGGGCGGAGGCGTAAATGCCGTTGTTCGGCCAATTCTGGATATTGCAGTTTCGGATCTCGAGGTGTCCGTAAAAGTCGCGGTGGGCGAAGATACCGCACTGTCCGTGACTGGAGTACTGCGAGGGCCGGATACAGCCGTCACCCATGTACACGTTATCGATAACCGTATCGCCACCGTTGACGACGATTGCGTGTTGGTCCGACGTGTGCGTTCCACGGAAGCCAACGTTACGTATCGTCACGTTGTCGCCGGTACAGTGGAGCATCGTCCAGCCCTGATCGAAGTCGATAATCGCGTTCTCGAACGTTTCACCGTCGCCGAGCCGTATTTGGCCGGCACCGCCGATGACATCGTACTCGTCTTCGTCGGCCGAAACCGGGTTCGCACTCGCAACCGCAGCGGTTGCCACAGAGGTTCCAGCGAGTTTGAGGTACGATCGTCGATGGAGTAATCCGTTATTACTGTTCAATTCGTCCGTCTCAACGTCAGTATGGACTACGTCGTCGTCGTCCAATACCGAAGGTTCGCGTGCCATGCATTCGGGTAATTCCATTATACCGGTATAAACCTTCCCTTGTATTTTGTATAAAATTAAAAGATTATCGTTGTATCACGACTATACGTTCAGTTATTCATGAGTTTTTACTCACGAATTATTATATATGAGTTAAAAGTGGCGGCGATAAAATACCATATTACCAATGGAACCCTCAATTCTGATTGTAATAATTGAGTATTACTCGCCAAATAATCGCACTACCCGTGTGATTTTCCGGTAATTGAGAGTGTATACAATGCTAACAAATGTGGAATCGATACCCGATCGCTCGTCCACACGGAACCCCTTCGTGATCGGTCAATTCAAATCTATACCGGTTAGGCTTTGTTGGTACTAACGCGCGTGTGCTCGCTACCGAATTACGTTCAATAAAACGAGTTGGTTCTCCACTCCGTAGACAGCGTTGAGTCGCCGATCGGTAGCAACTAGCCTCCCGTGTTGATCCCCGAAAACATCTCGTCCGATCAGATGTGTGCTTTGACCTCACCGACGTCAACGACACCGCTTGCGACCGAACACACCGCCCAGATGAGGATACCGAAGGCGACGACGCCAAACAGCGTGAGCAATCCGCTGATAAACGGTGCCAGCGCGTAGACGGCCGCGGTCATTGCGGCGGTAATACCACCCGTCACCCCGAACGATTTTGCAATCGTCCCCCAGTGAAGGTCAAGTTCGCTGTCGATCAAATAGAGGTTATACAGCACCATCAGCGCGAAACACACCGCCGTCGATAGTGCGGCCCCCTCGACGCCGATTAACGGAATCAACGCGACGTTCAGACAGAAGTTCGCGGTTCCGGTAACCCCTTTCCCAATTGCTCGTTCAGTGGCTCGCCCGAGATAATCGAGACTGTCGTTCGTGATCTTGTCGACCGCCTGAAAGAGGATGAAAACGCTAAATATCTGTAAGACGGGGACCGCACCGAGATACTCCGAACCGAAGATGAACCGAATACCGGGTTCGGCGAGCAAAACGACACCGACGACCGCGGGGAGATAGAGCAACAGAATGTACTCGAACGATTGTTCGTACACGCGTGCAGCGCGCTCGAGTTGCGCCGAGGACTTGTGTTCACCGAACGTCGGAGCCACGGTAAATCCGAGCGAATCCGCGGGAGCGATGACGAACGTCGAGACCTGCTTTGCGAGTTCGTAAAATCCGACCGCGACGGGGGTCAGGAAAAACCCAACCATCAGCGTGTCGACTCGTTTGTACAACACGTTACCCGCCTGCGAGGCGGTCAACGGGACGCTGTACTCGAGCACGCGTCGAGTGAGACCCGATTCGGCCGATTCCGTCTGTGGGTACGTTCGAAGGATTTTCGCGGCGTAGAGGCTGGCGATGAGGACCGCGATCGCGTAGCCGATAACGAACCCTCCGATCACGCCGACCGTCCCGAATCCCAGGACGAGCAAGAGTACGATCGCGCCGAACTGACTCACGTTCGCAACCGCCCTCGTTACCCCGGTCAACGGTACCTTTCCGAACCCCTGAAACAGGATCGTTACGTACCCGTACGCGACGTTAATCGCGATGTACGCCGTGCCGAGCACGAGCAGTGGGCCCAACGCAGGCTCGTCGTATACGGCAACGATCGGATCGATGAGGGCGAAATAGACGAGACAGACGGCTCCCGTCGTGAAAACGAGCGCGATCGTCGACCGACGAACGATGTGACGGACCTGCGTGCGATCTTTTTGCGCGTACTCGGTGACGAACTTCGCCGTGGATTTCGGAATGCCGACCGTTCCGAACAACGATGCGACCGAAAACACAGAGATGGCGAGATACACCGTCCCGTATCCGTCGGGCCCGAGCATCCGGGTGAGCAACAGAATAATTCCCGCCTGTGCACCCAGATGAACGAGTTCCGCCCCGAAGGTCGCTTTGACTCCGCGAGCGATACGTTGTGAGAGAGACATTGCTATCGAAGTGAGGACCGTCTACCGCTGTGATGAACGACGGTTCGCGTTACTGCATTATCGACCGATCCGCACGACTTCCGAATCGAAACGAATCGCCTCTCGCGTGATGGAACCGACTTCCGTTACTGCGTGATCGAAACGGGTTCTTCGACCGGGTCGGCTTCTTCGGTCGACGACTGTGCGGCCGTTCGAATCGCCTCCATGACCCGAATCGTCCACTTCGACTGCTCGAGCGACGCGGGAACGTCCCCGTCACCCTCGAGGCACTCGACGAACGCGTCGAAGATGGCGAAGTGCGAGTTCGATTCCGCCTCGTTCTCCCAGCTGTCGTCGAGTCGATTCGACGCGACGAGTTTGACGTTCTGGGCCGTACTCGAGAACTGCGCCATCGACACGTCGACCGCCTTTTTCGTCCGGGAAACGGGCGAACTCGTGTAATCTTCGTCGACGGTGTACAGCGACTGATTGATCTCGTCGAGAATGAGCGACTTCTCGGAGCCGTTAATCACGTGCAAACGCTGTGGCTGACCGCCCGAGAGCATCTTCACGCTGCAGAGAACGTCGGATTCCGAGACGTAGTTGACCTGGGCCTGATCGTAACTAAACCCGTCTTCGTACTCCTCGAGGAGCGCGGTCTGTGCGGATATTCCGTCGACACGTTTCGGAAACCCGCCGACACCCAGAACGGTGTAGATCGGGTGTGGAATTCCCTCTTCGAATTCGCCGCCAGGGAGATCGAACACCCAAGAACCGCGGTTGACCTGGTCGGGCGGTGTGAGACCGGTATAGATCACGTCCACACTCTGGAGCTGTCCGAGTTCGCCGGACTCGATCATCTCGCGAGCCTGTCGAACGACGGGATAGAACAGGTGGTTGTGAATAACGGTCGCGGGAACGTCGTGTTCTTCGGAGAGCTCCTCGAGTTTCTCGATCTCCTCGACGGTGACCGTTGCCGGCTTCTCGATGATAACGCCGACACCCGCTTCGATCGCCTGGCTCGCGATTTCGAAGTGGCTCTGTACCGGCGTGCAAATGTGCAAGCAGTCGATTCCCGCCGCCAATAGTTCCGAGAAATCGGTAAACGCCATCGTGCCGAACTCTCGAGCTCGTTCTCTCGCGATCGACCCGTCGAGATCGCAAACACCGACGAGTTCCGTTTGGGGGTTCTTTCGAGCGCCGCGCAAGTGTACGCGCGAAATCGTTCCGCCGCCGACGACTGCAGTTCGAACTACCATATCTCACGGGTTTCGACAAACAGTATTAGTTTTGGACCGGTTACCGCTTTGAACATTGTTGAAACACTGAAACGAATTCCGGTAGAGAGGACATACCGTCAGAAGATACTGTCATCAGTAGAACATAGTTAGCGCCGCGCCGATCCGCTAGTCGGCCGTTTCGAACGGTAGTAATAGAGTTGTAAACACTCACAACGAATGTTTCAGCGGCAATATTACCGACTCGATGAAAAGGTGGCTCCCTCACCAGGAACACGTTGCTGGCACGCGAACTGTTCCGATAGTGGAAGACGATTCGGGAGCCATCTCATCATAAGCGATTGTGCGATAAAAACCCTTGCAGTGTTCACCCAACTGTTCACTCAATCCGCGAAAGTTTGCCGTCGACGGTCTGTTGTTCTCGTGTATTGGCAACGAGGTGAACGATCGAGAGGACACAAAAAGCAAGAACGACCGTGCCAGCGAGGGCCATGTTCGGCACTGCGGTCAGGGGCGGGACTCCGAGAAATGCACCTGTCAAAACGGCGACGCCAACGACGCTCAACACAGCGTAAAACCGATCCCAGCGGTCCTGTTGATGCGTGTCCGTGTCGAGGTACATCATGAGCAAATCGGCATTGTCGGAGAGATCGATCAACCCTCGGTCCTGATCGTATTCGACGATTCCCGCATCGTCCATCTTCGGGAGATGCGTCTGATACAACGCGACGTACACTCGCTTTCGTTGATCCGAGCTTAATGCATTGATATCCGTGTCATTCTCCCAGGCCGCGATTTGCTCGGCGAGTTCACCGAGGGTTACAGTTCCCTCCGTCTCGAGCAAATACGAGAGGACTTCTCGACGACGGCGGTTTTTCAGCAGTTCGAAGATAACGTCCTTCGAAAGGCGAGCGTTCTGCTCGGGGTCAGTTACTGCCGTAATTTCTTCGGGTAATGACGTATCTACTGAGGACATTACCGTACGCCTCCACGAGCTGTTCCATCCATTTTGAATCGACTCATCCAGTACTCGAAATAACCACTAGACGGGCCCTCCGTCGCCACCCACTGTGCCGATGAACGACAAGTCGCAATCACGATTAACACACCAATTTGTAGGCCAACGGTGATACTCTTAAACACGGCCACGTTTCGCACCCATTGCAAAGTTGGTACGGGTCCACTTCTTCGACCGGCGTATCGACCCGCCACTGCCGCGACCCAGACGGCCGTTCGAAACAATTCGTCGAGATAATCGTCACGTTCCTCGTCCCGATTGGGAGCCACCATCCACGCTGTAGGGGAAGAATTCGGATTCGATACCGGAGCTCGAGGAACAGATCGACAACGAGCGAAGCGTCGTACTGGAACCACTGGAACAGGACGTTCGATGCCATCGACATAAACTAACTCGACAGTTCGGTACTGAAAGCTCTCTTTACGAGGTGAATCCGCTATTTCCCCCTAGTTTGTACGACGCGCTCAACCGGACACGGGAAAGCCGCAGTCAAATCATCGGGTAACAGTCTGGGTATCGAACAGACGGGGACGAAAACAGGTATCGGGTGACGATCCCCGAACCGGGAGCCAACCCTGATAGACACTGTCGAAACGAACGCGGAGAGTTGAGGTCGGAACGGCGAGACGTATGGGGCGATTAGGGGCTCCCGGTAAGTCGGTATTTCCGTCGAAACCATGTGACCCCCTTACAGTCTTGCCATCGGTTTTTCAATTACTGATGAGCCGGTCTACCATCCATCGCGTTAAAGACGAGACACAGGAGACAGAATCCGAAGCGGAGCTGTGTCCTGACTGTGAGACCGCAACGATCATCCAGGACCCGGATCGAGGTGAACGAGTCTGTCAGGACTGCGGTCTGGTCTTGAGTGAAGATCCCATCGATTACGGCCCAGAATGGCGAGCGTTCAACGCGCAGGAACACGATCAGCTGTCACGCGTCGGCGCACCGCTCACGCAGTCGATGCACGATAGGGGGTTGACCACGACCATCGACTGGCGTAACCGAGATGCGAAGGGGCGTTCGATGTCGGCGGACAAACACGGACAGATTCACCGATTGCGGGTCTGGCAAGAACGAATCCGAACGAAAAACGCTGGCGAACGAAACCTCAAGTACGCGCTCTCGGAAATCGATCGAATGGCGAGCGCACTCGGCGTTCCAAAACCCGTCAAGGAAACCGCGTCCGTCATCTACAGACAGGCGCTCGAGCGAGATCTCATTCGCGGCCGATCGATCGAAGGCGTCGCGACGAGTGCACTCTATACGGCCTGTCGAAAGGAGGACATCCCCCGAAGTCTCGAGGAGGTCACCGCCGTCGCACGCGTCGATCAGCGCGAAATCGGTCGCACCTATCGCTACATCGCCGACGAACTCGACATCAATCTGGAGCCGACCAATCCGAGTCAGTTCGTGCCGAGATTTTGCTCGGAGCTCGACGTCGGAACGACAGTCGAGTCGAAAGCGATCGAAATTATCGAGGAAACGACTGCACAAGGGCTTCACTCCGGGAAGTCACCGACTGGTTTCGCGGCCGCAGCGATCTACGCCGCCGGCCTCCTTTGTGAGGAAACCATCCCGCAGCGAGCCGTCGCCGAGACCGCCCAAACGACCGTCGTCACCGTCAGGAATCGGTACCGCGAGCAACTCGAGGCGATCGGTCAAGAGCCCGAAGTGTCTACATGATCGAGCGCTCGTCTTCGCTGTAGACGTCCTCGTTTATCAGGGCGTGAAGGGTTGTATAGGGAACGAACGCGATGAATTCGTCGTCCTCGTCGTACAGCTCGAGGCCTTTCTCCGTCTCGTCGTAGCGTTCACAGACGATCTGACCCTCTGGGAGAATCGCTCTGTACATGCTCGAACGTACGACGGCCAACGAGAAATAATGTATGGGTCGATTGACCCTAGACGATTACAAAACAGTAAGAAATCGCATGGGATAATCGATCGGATGACTCAACCAGAGTGACGGGTGCTGGTCGAGCATACCGACTTGTGGTCGAGTAACTTCCACACGAACTATCCAAATATAGTTGTCTATACACCCAAATAATTTCTACATGCGTGATTTTTGGAATGTTTTGTGTTTGGATTTTTATACCATAACACATATAGGTATATGATTAGACTCTCACACATACTATGAGGAATCAATCGAGGCGGTTATTTCTTAAATCGATTTCGATTAGTGGTTTAATTCCGTTGGGAGGATGCATTTTTTGGGAGGAACCCGTAGCCGGTTTTTCATTGATCAACGAGCGTAGTAGTGCTCTCAGTGTACACGTCATAGTTACTTCGCTTGATGGCGATGAGCTCCATAACGAATCCTATCAATTGGACCCGGGTTGGTCGCGGAGAATAGAGGAGGACGTATTCGAAAGTCAAGTGAGTATATTCGAGATCAATGTTGACGAAGCAATTTCGGATGAATATAGATACCATCCAACTTGTACCAATAGAGAATCAGCGGACGATCTCCTCGATATAGTAATCGATCCACCAGATTTTGAGTATTTCCCAAGTCGGTGTAGTAATTAATGCTAATACATATCAATTATCACAATCTTATTCCCGAGTAGTGAATTATAATAGATAGTGAGCAATTCTCGCCTAATATTTTATAGCGAGAGGATAGAAAAATATATACAGACAGAGGGGAATACCAGAATTGGTATAACACTATAATTCCGAGGAAGGCAGCGATACAAATTAAACTAATTTACATTACGACTAATGTGGAATATCTGAAGGGCTGAGAAGCTAGTCCACAATCGTCATGTCTTAGCCTCTCTAACCATGATCGATAAGAAGTAAAAACAGTCCATCGGAGGCGAGCGAAATGGGTTTAGTCGTACCGCCATTAGCACTCGCCAGTGACCGACGACTATTCCTCCACACGCCGTTCTTCGGGCCGTACCGATTCCGACGAGTCGACGAAAACAGCTAGCGACGAAGTCGACTCGAGTCGAGCGGAGGAGTCGGAACGGAGCGGCGAAACGAGAGCCGAACCCGACGACGCCAACGCGGCATCCGAACCGAGCGGCGGCGGTTCGAACGACGACGATCACCAGCCGCTCACGCTCGCCGAGTTCCACGACGCCTGTCAGAACGAAGGGCGGCCGGTGCTCACCGCCGGCGGCGTCGCCCGCGCGTTAGATCAATCTCACGAGGCCGTCTCCGAACGGCTCGAGGAACTCGAGGACGCCGGCGAGATCGAATCGCTTTCGGTCTCGACGGATCCCGTCGTCTGGTATCCCAGCGAACTCGAGGATCTGACCGATAGGGAACGGGTCGTCGTCTTTCCGAAGCGCCGGGAGATCGTCGTCGACCGGCCGGACCAGTTTACTCGAGCACAGCTCTCGCAGTTCGCCCACCTCGCCGATACGAACGGTGAGAACGGGTACCGGTACGAGGTCCGCCCGGAGGACATCTGGCAAGCGCCCCACGATTCCTTCGAGGACCTCGCGCGAACGATGCGCCAAGCGCTCGGCCAACGCTCCGCGGCCCTCGAGGACTGGGTCGAAAGCCAGTGGGACCGCGCTCGACAGTTCCGACTCACAACTCACGACGATGGGTATACCGTCCTCGAGGCCCAAAGCGCGGAAATCATGGGCAACGTCGCCCGGCAGAAGCTCGACGAGGAACACGTCCACGCGCCGATCTCCGATACCGAAGACTGGGTCAGGGAGGGTGCGGAGGCCGCGATCAAACGGGTGCTCTACGAGGCGGGGTATCCGGTCCAGGACCAGCGAGAACTCGCGAGCGGCGAGGAGCTCCCGATCGAACTGCAGGTTCAGCTGCGAGACTACCAGCGGACGTGGGTCGATCGGTTCGCGGAGACCGGCGAAGGGGTCTTCGTCGGCCCGCCGGGGAGCGGGAAGACGGTCGCAGCGATGGGGGCAATGGCCCACGTCGGCGGCGAGACGCTCGTGCTCGTCCCCAGTCGGGACCTCGCGAGACAGTGGAACGAGGAACTGCTCGAACAAACCTCCCTCGAGCCCGACCAGGTCGGCCAGTACCACGGCGGCCAGAAGAACGTCCGCCCGGTGACGATCGCGACCTACCAGATCGCCGGGATGGACAGACACCGCTCGCTGTTCGACGACCGCGAGTGGGGACTCGTCGTCTTCGACGAGTGCCAGCACGTTCCCAGCGACGTCTACCGGCGGAGTACCCACCTCCAATCGCGTCACCGTCTCGGTCTCTCCGCGAGTCCGATCCGGGAAGACGACCGCCAGACCGAGATCTTCACCCTCGTCGGGCCGCCGATCGGCACCGACTGGGAGGCGCTGTTCGAGGACGGCTTCGTCGCCGAACCGGAACTCGAGATTCGGTACGTTCCGTGGGGCGACGACGAGCAACAAAACGCCTACGGCTCGGCCGACGGTCAGGAGAAGTACCGCATCGCGGCGCGAAATCGAGGGAAGATCGACGACGTTCGGTACTTGCTCTCGGCCCACCCTGATTCGAAGGCGCTGGTCTTCGTGGATTACTTAGAGCAAGGGAGAGCGATCGCCGACGCGGTTGGCGTCCCGTTCCTGAGCGGAGAAACGCCCCACCACGAACGCCGACAGCTCTTAGCGGAGTTCCGTCGGAACGAACGCGAGTTGCTCGTCGTCTCTCGCGTCGGCGACGAGGGCATCGACCTCCCGACTGCCGACCTCGCGATCATCGCCTCCGGGCTCGGCGGCTCCCGACGGCAGGGAACCCAGCGCGCGGGTCGAACGATGCGTCCCGCTGGTGGCGCGCTCGTCTACGTGTTGGCGACGAGGGGGACTCGAGAGGAGGATTTCGCCCGGAAGCAACTCCAGCACCTCGGACGAAAGGGGATGACGGTTCGCGAGCAGAACGTCGATATCGAGGAGTAACTGATCGACCGGGTTTCGATCTGATTCTCGATAGCCGATCGATCGCCGCCGGACTTCGCACTCCCGACCGTTCACCGGCGACTTTTCACCGGCAAGCCGTTCGTCGGCGGATTTCTCACCACCGGACGGTTCGCCGGCGGACTCCCATCACCCGACCGTCTCCCCGGTCGAGTTCTCACAGACCGTGACGCCGGTCTCCGAATCTGTCTCGAGCGCTTCGATGCGTTCGACCGCCAGAACGCCGACGCCGGTCTCGAGTTGCCGTCTCGCCAGCGCGGTGTCTTCGCCTCGCTCGCCGACCGACAGCTCGAGTCGCGCTTCCAGATCGACGGTCGTGTCGTTCAAACCCGGTTCGATGCCACGGAACTGGGGATCGTCGACGGCTTCGACTGACTCGACGCGCTCGAGGACTCCACTCGCGCCGTCGACGAGACTCCCGGATGCGTTGATCGGAACTCGAACGACCAGTTCCACCATGTAAACGTGGATAGTGCGTTCCATACTCCCCCGCCGAGAATCGAACTCGGCGCTCGAGCGGACCCGCGTGTTGACCAGTGCCGGAGAGAGTCGCCTTCTTCGGCGTACACTACGGGGGAAAGCCCCGCGTAGCCGGACTGGCCGGACGAACGAGCCACGAGAGCACCGGGATCCAGAACCGCGTTCACCGTGAGAGAGTGAGAATCCCCTGCGAGTGACGACATCCATCCGGCCAGAAATCGAGCCTACGCGGCGCGGATGGACGGGTCGCCGGATGCGTTCGGCACCGGCGCCATTCCGATCCACCCACGACCGTTCGGTCCGAGACCGATCGCAAGCCCCGGTCCATAGCCTCCACTCGTCGGTCGAATATGTACGACGAGTGGAGCCGTATTGGTCGCGTGTGGGATCATATGGGTCTATGGTCACGTCCTCGACGATGTCGACTTCACGTCGAAACCGAAACGTGACCGACTATACGGACTGTGTTGGCGCACCTACATAATCGTTTCCTGGGTATGGTATCGACCAGCACGGGAGTCAGTCCGCGCTTTCGATCGGCGGCGAACGAAAGCAGACTCTCCCGCTGACGCTCACTCTCGAGCGGCCTGAAGCCTCAGCTCATCCGTTTCGGTGAGATCGATCAGCGTCGCCTCGAGGGTCTCCACCTCGTTCGGGCCGAATCCACGAAGCGGGCTCCGAACCGGTCCCACGTCGAAGCCGCGAAGGTCGAGCCCCGCTTTCACGCCCGAGAGGGTCGGCCCCTGTTTGATCGCGTCCCGGAGTTCGTACACGTGAGCCTGTAGCGTGCGAACGCGCTCGAAGTCGTCCTTGAGGGCCGCTTCGTAGAGGTCGACGACGATCCCCGGAAACACGTTCGCGACGGCACTGACCAGTCCCGAACAGCCGAGTTGGAGACTCGGGAACAGCAATGCGTCCGATCCGGCGACAAACGTTTGCTCCCGGTTCTGCTCGATCGCCTGTCCGAGCCAGGCGAGGTCGCCGCTCGAGTCCTTACAGCCGACGACCGAGTCGATCTCCAGGAGCGCCGAAAGCGTCTCGAGCGAGGGTTCGTTCCCGGTCCGACGAGGGATGTTGTAAATGTAGATCGGACGATCGGTCGCATCGGCGACGGCTCGATAGTGCTCGAGAAGACCCTCGTCCTCGACGGGATAATAGTAAGGCGTCACGACGATGAGTCCGTCGGCACCGAGGGATTCTGCGCGGGTCGCATTCCGAACCGTTTCGTACGTACTCGGCGCCCCGACGCCGGCGAGGACGGGGACATCGTCGCCGACTTCCGCGACGACGGTCTCGATGACCCGGGCGCATTCGTCGGCCGTCAGGAGCGGAAACTCGCCGTTCGTCCCGAGCGGAAAAACGCCGTGACAGCCCTCGTCGACGACGAACTTGGCGTGCGTTGCCGTCGCTTCCGGATCGAGTTCCTCGTTCTCGTCGAACGCGGTGACAGTCGGTGGGATGACGCCGCGGACGCCGAGGGGATCCGCGTCGCCGGGATGAAAGTGGTGACTCATCGTGACCCCTTCGACGCGGTGATCTCGAGCCGGCGTCTCGGCGCCGCGAGTGCGGTGTCGCACCGCGAGAGTGTGGGTGCGAGCGGGCTCTTGCAGTGAGTGGCGGACGAGCGGTTTCGTGGACGGTGAGAAGTCGAACGCATATATACCGTGTTACCAGCGGGTCCGTCCCTAAAGCTGTGGCCTGCCATCTAGGGCCCGCTCGACGGTTCAAATTAAGGGTACACCTTGATGACGGAGTCGGTGGTCGATCGACCCGAGCCATGCCAGTCAACGAACTCGGACCGGACGACGTGGTAACGACGGATCGGGAGACGGAACTCGGGTCCGTCACGGAAACGTTCGCATCGGAGAATATCGGCGCGATCGTCGTCACCGAAGACGAATCGCCGGTCGGGATCGTTACCGATCGGGACGCCGCGCTCGCGATTCATCAACACGACGACGTGGCCTCGGTATCGATCGAAGACATCATGACGGAAGACCCGGCGACGATACGGGCGGACGAAGAGGCGATCGAGATTTCGCGGGCGATCGACGAACACAACGTACGACGGTTTCCGGTCGTCGACGAAGACGGTGCACTCGCCGGGATCGTCACCCTCGACGATCTCGTCGCAACGATCGGCGAACAACTCGGGAACGTCGCCGACACGGTCGAAGCCCAGTCGCCGGAGTACAGCCCCTAAGTTCGCCTTCGGTGCCTTGTGGCGCTTTGTGAGTTACGATATGGCCGTTGTGAACTCCTCGACGATGGTTTCACAGAACGCGGACAGATCGTCGGGTTTTCGACTCGTGACGAGCCCGCCGTCGGTGACGACTTCCTCGTCGACCCACTCGCCACCTGCGTTTCTGATATCGGTCTGGAGGCTCGGGTACGAGGTCAGCGTTCGACCCTCGACGACGTCCGCCTCGACCAGCGTCCAGGGGCCGTGACAGATCACGCCCATGGGCTTGCCGTCGGCCGAATGTTCTCGAAGGAGCTCAACCGCGTCGTCGTCCATCCGAAGCGTGTCCGCTCCGACGGTGCCACCCGGAACGATCAGCGCGTCGTACTCGTCCGCGGAGACGTCCGAAAAGATCCGTTCGACTTCGTAAGAGTCGCTCGACTCGAGGTCGTTGTTGACTGTCTCGGCCTCGCCGGTTTCGGTTCCCAGGACATCGACAGTCGCTCCGGCGTCGGAGACCGCCTGTTTGGGCTCGGTAAACTCGATTTCCTCGGTACCCTCCTCTGCGAGGTAGATACCGACGGTTACGCCATCAAGTTGCTGTTCGGAGTCGCTCATCACTGCAATTCCCACTCCGCGCCTGAATAAGCATCTCGCCTGTTTGTGCAACTTCGATCCGGAATCCGTTCTGTGATCTCCGGCGAACCCCGCTAGCGCTCGAGCACGCGTTCAATTCCCGCCGCGATGCGTTCGTCGTCGGGCAGATACTCGTCCTCGCGAGCGAACAACGGGACGGGAACGTCGTAGCCCGTCACCCGCTCGAGCGGGGCCTCGAGGTAGAAAAACGCCTCCTCGTTGAGCCGTGCGATGATCTCGCCGGCAAGTCCGCCGGTTCGCGGCGCTTCGTGAACGACGACGCATCTGCCGGTCTTTTTGACGGAGTCCACGATAGCGTCGGTGTCGAGCGGAGAAAGCGTCCGCGGATCGATCACCTCGACACTCGCGTCGATGGTCTCGACGGCCTCGAGCGTCTCGCGGAGCATCGAGCCCCACGCGACGACCGTGGCGTCCGCGCCGGTTTCGACAACTCGAGCCTCGCCGAGCGGAATCTCGTGGTCGTCGGGCACTTCCTCGCGAAACGATCGGTACAGCCGCGTCGGTTCCATGAAGATCACCGGGTCCGGATCGTGGATCGCCGCGGTGAGCAGGCCTTTCGTCTCGGCCGGCGACGACGGAAAGACGACCTTCAGACCCGGAACGTGAGAGAAACCAGCCTCGAAGCTCTCGGAGTGCAGTTCCAGAGCGTGAATGCCGCCGCCGTAGGGAACCCGGATCGTCATCGGGCAGGTGATCGTACCGCGCGTACGTGAGCGAATCCGCGCGACGTGTTGTGCGAGTTGGTGAAACCCCTGGTAGAGGAAGCTCTGAAACTGGATCTCCGGAACCGGACGCAACCCCGTTGCGGCGAGACCGACGCCGACGCCGACGATACCCGCTTCCGCGACCGGGGCGTCGAACACCCGTTTCGGATACTCCTCGATCAGCCCCTCCGTCGCACGAAATACGCCGCCCGCACGGCCCACGTCTTCGCCGTAGACGACGACGCCATCGTCGCGAGCTAGCTCCACGCGCAACGTCTCCCGGACCGCCTCGATCATCCGCAGCCGTTCAGTCATCTGCGTCGCCTCCGAACGCCTCGAGCTGGGACTCGAGTTCGGGCGTCAGCTCGTCGTAGACGTGCCTGAACATATCCGCCGGGTCGATCTCTGCGCGTTCCGCTTTCGCCCGATCGATCGCGTCGGCAAGCTCGGAATCGATCCGGTCGTCGACGGCGGCCGCAGTTTCGTCGTCGAGGATCCCGCGATTCCGAAGATACACCTGAAATCGGACGATCGGATCTCGAGCCTCCCACTCGTCTTCCTCCTCGGACTCGCGGTAGACCGACGGGTCGTCGGAGGTCGTGTGCATCGATCGACGGTAAGTGAGCGCCTCGACCAGCACGGGATCGCCGCTGCGGGCTTTCTCGATGGCTTCCTTCGCGACGCGGTAGACGCCGAGGACGTCGTTACCGTCGACGCGAATTCCTTCGATACCGGCCCCGACGGCCTTCTGGGCGAGGGTCTCCGCCGCAGTTTGGTGTTCGAGCCGCGTGGAGATAGCGTATCGGTTGTTCTGACAGACGAAGACCGTCTGGGCGTCGAACACCCCCGCGAAATTGAGCGCCTCGTAAACGTCCCCTTCGCTGGTCGCCCCGTCGCCGAAGTACGTTACCGCGACGGTCGAGCGACCCTGGAGCGCCTCGCCCCAACCGACACCGACGGCGTGTAGCGGCTGCGTTCCGACGGGGATCGCTGGTGGAAGCGCGCCCTCCCCGCCCGGAACCTCCGCACCCTCCTCCATCCCCATCGCGTACTCGAGGATCTTGTGGGGAGCCGTTCCGCGAACGAGCAATGCGGGTTGCTCGCGGAACGAGGGGACGATCCAGTCACCCTCCGCCATGGCGAACGCGCTACCGACCTGCGCGGCCTCCTGACCGATCGCCGGAGCGTAGGTACCGAGTTCCCCGCGGCGCTGTAACGCGATGGCTCGCTCGTCGAGCCGGCGAGACCGCTTCATCTGCTCGTACAACTCAAGGAGTTCGTCGTCGGTCAGATCGGGAACGAGCGACTCGTCGACTTCCTCGTCCTCGGAGAGCACCTGTACCGACTCGACCGTGAACTGGGCGATGTCCTCACGTGGCATACTAATGGTAATCGCTCGAGCGAGTTAATGGCGGTACCCGGATGTGGCTGTCCGCGCGGGAGGTTTTGGACGGCAATCTCGAGGTTACGTCGTCCGAGAATGTCACCGACGGAACCTGTGCGCTCACGGCGGACTGAGACAGTCGCCGAATCGGTCTCCTGAAAGCCGTAGCTGGTTCGGCGTCTCCGGAAATAACGGGGGGACCTGGAAGGTTAGCAAGTCAGCGCTCGATCAGTTTCGCCCGCTCGTGGTACCAACCGCCGAAGGTACCGAGCGGCAGGAGCAGCCACCCCGAAATCGAAATGGCGATGACTGCCGATGGAACCGACAGACCGAGGCTGAAGGCGATGGCTTCGAACAGACCCATCAACCCGCCGCGAACGTATCCGAGGCCGATGGCCAGACCGAACCCGAATCCTCCGCCGATCGCGCTGCCACCGACCGTACACGCACCCATAATCGCACCGAAGGCCGGTTGCGGCGGGCCCGGATGGAAGTACCGCCACAGCACCACGGCGACGACGAACGCTGACGGAACGGTCAGAGGAACAAAGAGGACGCTCGATGCGAGAATGAACCCGGCAAAGTCGGTGGGTACTACCGTTGCCGTTTCGGAATAGTGCAAGACCACGACGCCGACGAGCCACAGGACAACTGCCAGCAAGGCGGTCGCTCCCATGGCGATGCCGGCCCCGATATCACAACGCGATGCGTACGGAAGCCGTCCGGGACCGAACCGCCGACAGACAGATCCAGTCATAGTACTAACTACTTCGTGTTGATATATAAATACGCGTTCGAAATGAAAATCGTCCGCCTCACGTCGGGTGTGAAATGTTATAGAGGCATTACTCTCCGAGTCGAGAAGCTGTTCGTTGGGTCGTTACTGCTCCTCGAGTCGCCGTTCGATGGCCTCGAGCGCCTCTCGCGTCGCCCGCATTTCTTCGATAAGTTCCTCGAGTGCCTCCCCGTCAATTCGGACCGCTTCCCGTCCGGTCCGTTCGGTGGTGTCGTCCGCGGACGGCCTCCGGGTGGCGACTCGATCAAGGTGCGATTGGACGTCCAGCGGCTCCGGGACGTAGGAGAGAGACATCTCGACACCGCTACCGCCAGCGGTGCTGATCTGAACGGTCCCGAATCCATACTGTCGTCCGACAACACTCTGATTGTATCCGGTGTCCTGAATGTTCTCGTGGCCAATATCGGTGATCTTTCGAGAAAATATCCCGGTTTTCTTGAACACGCTATCCGTCGTAATCACGTATGCGGTGTTTTTGGCATAGAAGTACGTCGACGCGATAATCACCAATCCTGCACCGAACAGCGGAATCAAGACAATTCCGGTAATGAATACCCAGGCATACCCGAGGAGTTCCGGTTGTCCGGACCAGATCACGTCTTCGTCCGACTCGAGGGACAGCCAGTCGTACTCAGTTGCGCTCACGATTGGTTCCCTCCCTGCTCGAGTCCCTGATCGATTCGCTGGGCGGCTTTTCGTGACGCACGAAGTTCCGAAAGTAATTCGTCGACGCCGTCGGCTTTCGACGGTCCTTTTTCGGCTTTCTTCTCCCTGCGTGCTGTCGAGGCTTGTCGATCCACCGCCGATTTCACCGTCGACGGCTCATCGACCAGATAAAACGCGAGCGCCGATCCTTCTCCGCCGGCGGTGCTAAAGGAGACCGTTCCATAGCCGGAGTGTGTCCCGAATATTCCCTGGCTGAGCGTTGTGTCCTGAATGTTGTGGAGGCCGATCTGCGTAACCGACCGCCCGAGTACACCCCACTTCGAGTAGACGTATTTCGTCGAGACGACGTAGTCAATATTCGTCACGTAGAGATACCCTACTGAAATAATAGCAACCAGAGCGACCACGCCGAGAAGCGCACTCAGCAACGTCGGCCACACGACCAATAACAAAGCCGGGACGACGAGTGCGGAAGCGACGACCCAAATCAATACGTGCAGACGGGGGCGGCCGGACCAGACGACCTCCTCGTCTGCGTCGAGTGACAACCACGAAAACGAATCAGACATAAGTGTATGTCTGCTTTCGTGGTAGATCATTGTTCGCATTGGTTCCGGTACGGAACTCGCAACCGCGTCGTTTGTTCTTCGATGTAGTCTTCGCTCTTCCGTGCAACTCCCCCATCTTTAACGTGTAGTAAGCAGTTCCGCGCATACCGCTTGATCCACACAGCGATACTTTTCGAATTGCCGTATCGGTAATACCGAGCTCGAGAGCAAAAGCGGAAATCAATAACGGCGTAGCATATTGTGTCAAAAACGAGAGGAAGAAAGCCCAAAGCAACCGCTCCGTGTGATAGAGTATGAAAGGGAGCGGCGAATCAGATTTCCCAGAGGGTCTCCCACTCCAGTACTCACCGAAACGCAGGCGGGCTTATCTTCCGTGTTCGGGATGGGTACGGGAGGAACCCCGCCGCTGTGGCCGCTGTAATGTCGACCGGCGGAATTGAACCGCCGTCATACCAATGTCGATCGCTTCAGGTATACTGATTGTATATGAGTGAAGGCGGCGAATCAGATTTCCCAGAGGGTCTCCCACTCCAGTACTCACCGAAACGCAGGCGGGCTTATCTTCCGTGTTCGGGATGGGTACGGGAGGAACCCCGCCGCTGTGGCCGCCGTAACGCCGAGCTACGGATTCGAACCGCCACACACGCTCTATTGAGCGTGTGACTCCAGTCTCGGTATACGGTGTCTAATCCGTGTGTACGTGTAGTCCAGTTCACGCCTGGACCCGTTTCCGGGTCCGTACATGATCCAAATGCGTATGAATGGTGGCTCGATCTGTTAGTGCTCGCGGACTCAACACCTCGTTGCCTTGGTGAGTACATCCCGAGTCTATCGAACTCGTCTTCTACGAGTGATCTCAGTTGGTATCTCTTTTTCAAGTGGGTTTCGAGCTTAGATGCGTTCAGCTCTTACCCCGTGGTGCGTGGCTGCCCGGCACGTGCTCTTTCGAACAACCGGTACACCAGTGGCACCCATTCGTAGTTCCTCTCGTACTATACGAACGTTCTCGTCAGATACCGTAACACCCCCAATAGATAGCAGCCGACCTGTCTCACGACGGTCTAAACCCAGCTCACGACCTCCTTTAATAGGCGAACAACCTCACCCTTGCCCGCTTCTGCACGGGCAGGATGGAGGGAACCGACATCGAGGTAGCAAGCCACCCGGTCGATATGTGCTCTTGCGGGTGACGACTCTGTTATCCCTAAGGTAGCTTTTCTGTCAGCAATTGCCCGCATTAAGCAGGCTAATTGGTTCGCTAGACCACGCTTTCGCGTCAGCGTCGATTGTTGTGCTCGACACTGTCAGGCTTCCTTATGCTCTTGCACTCTTACTCGGGTCTCCGACCCGAGTGAGGAAACCTTGGGGCGCGCTCGATATCTTTTCAAGCGCGTACCGCCCCAGTCAAACTGCCCGGCTACCGGTGTCCTCCGCCAGGAGTGAGAGTCGCAGTCATCATCGGGTAGTATTTCAATGTTGCCTCGGTGGCCCGCTAGCGCGGGTACCTGTGTAATGGCTCCTACCTATGCTGCACAATGACGACCACGTCTCAGCGACAGCCTGCAGTAAAGCTCTATAGGGTCTTCGCTTCCCCTTGGGGGTCTCCAGACTCCGCACTGGAATGTACAGTTCACCGGGCCCAACGTTGGGACAGTGGCGCTCTCGTTGATCCATTCATGCAAGCCGCTACTAAAGCGGCAAGGTACTACGCTACCTTAAGAGGGTCATAGTTACCCCCGCCGTTAACGGGTCCTTCTTCTCATTGTACTGAGCGTTCAGATACCCGCACTGGGCAGGATTCAGTGACCGTACGAGTCCTTGCGGATTTGCGGTCACCTATGTTGTTACTAGACAGTCGGAGCGCCCGAGTCACTGCGACCTGCCTCTCTCCGAGGCAGGCATCCCTTATTGCGAACGTACGGGACTAACTTGCCGAATTCCCTAACGTCGGTTGATCCCGACAGACCTTGGCTTTCGCCGCCACGAGTACCTGTGTCGGATCTCGGTACGGACAGTGTGATCGTCTTTTCACGGGCTCCAGATTGACCCAGCTTGCGGCATCCCACCATTCATCCGCTTCGTGCCATTACGGCTTCCACGGATTTCGATGGTTACACCGGGCGAGTGCCCGGCCTGGGCGGCTCCAAAGCGTCGACTTCTAATTCACACTGGCATAGGAATATTAACCTATTTCCCTTTTGTCTCATTCGAACTGCGGTGAGACTTAGGACCGGCTAACCCTCAGCTGATCAGCATTGCTGAGGAACCCTTACTCGTTCGGCCGTCGGGGTTCTCACCCGACTAACGCTGCTACTATGACCAGAATTTTCGTTACTGAACGGTCCACACGAAATCTCTTCCATGCTTCCATCCGAACAGTACGCCAACCTACGGAATCACATTGTAAAATGTGTCGCTCGGTCTCGGTGGTGGACTTGAGCCCCGATCATTTTCAGCGCGCCGAACCTCGGCCGGTAAGCTGTTACGCTTTTCTTAGAGGGTAGCTGCTTCTAAGCTCACCTCCCGGCTGTCTAGGGCTCGGCACCACTTTCGATCGCACTTAGTCCACACTTGGGGACCTTAACCCAGCTCTGGGTTGTCTCCCTCACGGTACACAGGCTTACCCCGCGCACCGGACTCCTCACGTCAACAGCGTTCGTAGGTTCGGAGTTGGACAGGGAGGCGAACTCCTCTCGGAGGCCGGTCTCCCAATCCGTCGCTCTACCCCACAAACTACCTCGGTGAAGGTCATGCTTCGACATGTTTCGGTTGGAACCAGCTGTTTCCGGACTCGATGGGCCTTTCACCCCTACACATAAGTCACGAGAGGGTATTGTAGGACACCAACTCTAACGGACCTCCACGTGCCTTTCGGCACGCTTCGTCCTGCTCATGCGTAGATCGTCCGGTTTCGGGTCGTGTCCGAGTGGCTCCCCGCGCTTGAACACGGTGACCCTGGTGCAAAGCACTGCGGTCATATCGGTTTCCCTATGCCTTCCCTGATGATCAGGTTAGACTCGCCAATCAGACACACTCTCTGGTTCGTTTTTCAAAACGTACGACAGAACACCGGCTTCCGACACTGCTTACTACAGATTCGCATCTGATTCATTTCGTGTCGGACCTTGTGTGCCCTGTCGTTCTATCGCCAACTGATTTCACGCCCTATTACACCTCCCTTCTTGGGGTGCTTTTCAGCGTTCGCTCACGCTACTTGTTCGCTATCGGTCTCAAGGAGTATTGAGTCTTTGCGGTCAATGCCCGCAACATTCACGAGGAATATCCAATCCCCGCTACTCTGGAGCTGACGCACATCGTACTTCTCGATCGTACGGGACTGTCACCCTGTTTCGTACTCCGTTCCAGGAGATTTCTTATCGAGTTTCGGATGCTGAATGTCAGTCCGAACACCACATTGCCCGTGAAGGCTTCGGTTTGGACTGTGTCGGGTTCACTCGCCGTTACTAACGACATCGCGGTTTGCTTTCTTTTCCTGTCGATACTAAGATGTTTCAATTCTCGACGTTCCCCATTGCGCGAAGCAATTGCGGTGGGGATTCCCATTCGGAGATCCTGAGTTCTTTGCCTCCGTGCGGCTCCCTCAGGCTTTTCGCAGCTTGGCACGTCCTTCTTCAGCTCTTGAGCCGAGCGATCCACCAGCTGGCACAGTAGCCACGTTCTTTCGGATCAGTAGTGACCCGGGAACGGGTCCAGTGGACGCCTGGACTACACGTACACACGGTATCATCTGCACGCCCGTAGACAGCGGGCCTGCATTAACCCTTCCCACCCGCACTTGCGCGGGGTGGTGCATTGGTTCGCTTCTTCGGATTGTATCAAAGCGCCGTCTCCCACTTAAGGGACACGGTTCGTGATTCAATCCAAGTCACGGACCCACAAAGGATCCGGACCGCTACTCACCTCGTGGCAGGTTTCGATACAGTTACACGCTCATAGACAGCGAGCGTGATCACCGTCTCCCGCCTATCTCGCACAGAGGTTTTTGCTTCGTAACAAACCAAAACGACGGCACCCATTTAAGGGACACGATTCAGTTGTAGAAGGTGATATCGTACCACGGTTGAGGGTGACTGACAGCACCTGCGGGGGATATGGTGTCTGAAACCTATCTCGATTACTCAGCTTTCCAGCTCTGAAACGGGAACTAAGCAAATTCGGGTTCGTAGCCGAAACCGGATCTGCCACGAGGAGCCAACCGCAGACGGGGAGCTCAACTCTATACGTGTCGACGTTGAACGTTTCCCTCCATGGGTACCACTGCTGGCGACCCGGTTTATTATGTGATCAGTGATCTTCACATCGGTGGCGACGAGCAACTGGGCGAGATTGACTTCCTCGAGGAGTTACTCGAGTTTCTCGAGCGACTCGAGACGACCGACGAGAACGCGGAGTTACTCATCAACGGAGACATGTTCGGTCTGTGGGAGTTCACGCAGGTCGACGGCCCTGCGAAATTCGAAATACTACTCGAGCGCTACCCGGCGTTGTTCGAACAGCTACGCGCGACAGGAGAATCGGTCCCCATCACGTTGTTACCGGGCAATCACGACAGCGAACTTGCAGCGTACGACGAGTACGTAAACCGGTTGGCCGAGTACAACGTCGACCTGGTTCAATCCGAGTCGATCACTCGTCCGGTGGGTAACCGAACGATCTGGTTCGAGCACGGGCATCAACAAGACCCCAACAACCGGTTCAAGGATTTCGGGAATCCGTACGAGACACCGCTGGGGTACTTCTACAACGCGCTCGTAACGAGTCGGGCAGGGCAGCTGTCCGACCGAGGACGGGACAACTGGTTGAAAGACGTGCAGGCGGTCACGCCGACCGAGAGGGTGCCCCGCTGGCTGGTCTCGAAGTACCTGTACCGCGAAATGAATCCGCTCTTGCGGTACGCCGTGATCCCGTTTCTGTTGGTATTCAATATCAGCGCAATCATCTCGGTACTGGCCGGACTGGACGTGGCCGGTATTTGGACGATGCCGGTCGAGCGGACGGATGTAGTTCTCGACCAGTTGGGGCTGGCCGGCGAAGCGGTTCACTTCCTCCTCGTTGTCAACGCAGTCGTTACCGGTATGATACTCCTCGTAAGCGTTCCCATCTACTTTATTCTCCGCGATGTCACGAAGACCGTCGATCGATTCGGCATTTTCGAGACGGAACTCACCGTCGACCCCGATGAGCCGTATAAAGAGGCTGCTCGAGAGGTGTTCGACGAACGGCCTGAAACGGCGGTTTTCTGCTACGGACACACCCACCGCCCGAAGGTGACCGACCTCGAGGGCAGATTGCTCGTCAACACCGGAACGTGGTTAAAACGATTACACCGCCGAGATGTTTTTGCCGGGATGCTTCCGCCGGTCTTCTATCCATCCTATCAACTCTGTGTCGTTCGTATCACCGCCGAGACTGACGGTGTGGTGGTCGAGTACGAGGAAATGGAAAAGCCGAATCCACACGGTGACGAGATCAGCCTCGCCGAGCGACTGCTCACTCTCGGTCGGGCACCGACACCGAAGTTACCCGACCGATCGGTCGTCACCGATGAACTATCGAGCGCCGCTCCCGACGCGGAGGAGAAACCAGAGCGAAGGTGAGCTAGCGGAGTCTCTGGAATAGAACCCTTCGATCGCGTCCCAAATCGGGGCTACACGACAGAGCGGAGATGTTCTACGCGTGTTCCGTTACTACACGGTCAGCAGTCGAACAGGCACACAGTTTACAACGTGTACACATTGTAAACGGTTTATATTCGGTAGTTCGGGTCTGGTGGAACCTGAGAGCCTGCCAACGGCGATTGCCGTCACGCTGGGTAACCGTAGCGAGTGCTCGAGCGCCACCGCGGTCAACGGTGAAGAATACGATACCGAACGAACACCATACGACGGAAAAGCGGCAGCAGGACTATGAATCCTCGAACGGAAAGTGGGCGGATATCCGTTTCGACGCGCACGGTAGGGGACACCTTTTGTAGTTTCCCGTCGTAGAGACCACCGTGAATGCGGGCGAACGACGGCTCCTGATCTTGAATCCGGTCAGCGGGAGCGAGGATCACGTCGACACCGTCGTCGAACTGGCCGAAGACCACGGGTTCGGGGTACGGACGACCGGGGGCGAGGGCGATGCGAAGCGGATCGCCCGCAAAGCGGCGACGGAGACGGACCTCGTTGTCGCGGCGGGAGGAGATGGAACAGTAAACGAGGTCGTAAACGGGCTGTACGCGGCCGATGCGCTTTCGACGACGACCGTCGCCGTCGTTCCAGCGGGGACGGGGAACAACTTCGCGACGAATATCGGCGTCGAGGGTATCGACCACGCCTTCGACGTCATCCGACGGGACCGTCGCCGGACGATCGACCTCGGGACGGCCGAGGAACGGGCGTTCGTCAACTCCTGCGTCGCCGGTGTTACCGCCGAGGCGAGCGGCGCGACGACATCCTCGGGAAAGCGCCAGTTTGGTGTGCTCGCGTACGTGTTCCGCACGATTGAGAACGTCAAGTCGTTCGACTCTCTTCCGCTCAGGGTCGAAACTGACGCGGAGACCGAATCGACGACCCCGTGTACGGATCCGAACGCGGAACCGCGTGACGAATCGGTGACTCGAAGCTGGGAGGGCGACGCCGCATTCGTCCTCGTCGGAAACGCCAGACGATTTACCAGCGCCCGAACCGCTCAGGGGAACGCAGAGGACGGGCTACTCGAGGTGACGGTGGTCGAGGACGCCTCGGCCGTCGACCTTCTCGGCGACGCGGTTCTCGAGGGGATGTTCGGCCGCGACGCCGAACACATCGTTCGCCTCCGCGCGAGCGCGTTGACGATCGAGTCACTCGACGACTCACCGGTCACGTACAGTCTCGACGGCGAGATACTCGATTCCGAACGAGTAAGCCTCGGGACGGACCGCGGCGGGCTTCGGGTGGTCGTTGGTGATGGCTACGATCCGAACCCCGACAGCGACGAAGAGTAACGCGTTTCGGCGCGGGTAGTCGCGGTGACCGTGTAGCAATCGCCTGCGGGAGCGGCTCGAGACAACTGGTGGCGAGCGTCGACTGACTCGGGTTCGGCAATTTTAGGCACCCATCGTCCGTCCGAGCGTTTCATCCAGCCAGTCGAACGTCCGCTGGTGGAACAGCGATTGGGCCGTGCTCTCACAGTGGCCGCCGGCACCTTCGCCGTCGGTAAATTCGACGTACTGCATCGGTGCCGTAACCATCTCGGCGAGTTCCTTCGATTGGACTGCAAGCCGGTCGGATTCGTTGTCGGTAACGAGCGTGGGACACCGGATCGCATCGGCACGTCCTTCGAGCGTGTACGCTTGCAACTCGCGGACGTACTCCCCGAGCGAATCGACGCCGTGGGCGGCCATCCGCGCCCCGAAAAACTCCAGTCCCCGCGGATCCTCGAGCTGTTGGTCGAGCGTCTCGTCGGCGTCGGAATCAGCCTCGAGGACGGCCTCCCGTAGCTTCTCGGGGACCAGCTGTAGCGAGAGGGAGCCGAGATCGTAGATTCCGGGGTCGACGACGAGCGCGGCGAGGCGATGTTCGCGCGTGGCCGTCCGCGCCGCGAGGTAGCCCCCGAAGCTTCGTCCGACCAGCGCGACTCGAGACGAATCGACCTCCGGCCGCCGAACGGCGTAGTCGACGACAGGACCGAGCACGGTTTCGTACTTCGGGCGGAAGAAGAGGCGTTTCTCGTACAGCGTTCCCCCCTGTCCGGGGCCCTCGAAGAGGAGGCAGTTGTAGCCCCGAGAGAGGGCCGCCTTCGCGAGCATCGGATAGGACTCCTCGACGGGCGAATCGTAGCCCGGGAAGCCGATTATCGTGGGCCGTACCGCTCCCGTGGCGTCCGGCGCGAAGAGATAGCCCGAGAGCGTCGTCCCCTCGAACGGGATATCGACGATTTCGAAAGGATGATCGAGCAACGAGGCCGCCGCTCGAAAACACTCGCGCTGACGACGCCAGGCCTCGTGCAGATCCGGATCGTCGAGGTCGTGTCTGCGGAAGTAGTACGCCGATCGGTAGTACTCGGTCGCGCGAAGAAACGACTCTCGAGCGCTTACCAGATGGTTGTCCTCGCGCGAGTCGTGTGCGCGGTTCTCAACTGTTTCGGCCGTCGCGAACCACTCGTCGTACCAGCTGTCGTAATCGCCCTCATCGATTCGATCGGCAGTCGCGAAACACTCGCCGACGTCCGCACAGCCGTAGTAGACTTTCCCGAGCGCGCGCTCGAGTTGGCCCTCGAACTCGCCCTCGAAGTAGTCGAGAGACATAGCGGTCGGACCACGACGTCGACAATAAAGCCGACGTACCGCCATTGGTTCCCCGTCTGGCAGTCATAACCGGGAGAGAGTGGAAACGTTGTCGCAAAATCTCGGCTCGAGCGTAGTCGTCAAACCGCACGACGCAACTCGTGATGGAACGTGTAAACCGTCTAAACAGTGTCCAATGAACACTCAGTAGTACGTGCGGCAAAGACGGTATCACCCTACCAGTGATTGGTGCGTATGTTCTTTCTAACAAACCGACTTCCAACGCACTACCGTAGCCGAAGAACCGTCCCTGCGGAACTTATCAGCAAATAATTAATAACAATAGGGGCGATAGTCCCGGTACAATCAAGTGTCACACCTGTGGTCTCAACGTATGCCCAGTCAGTTGAGGGATGTTAGGGAGAGTATCGCAACATCTCCGGACCCCACTGATTCGTTCACCGATCTACCGCGAAACGAGTGGCGCGATCTGTTTTTCGCGCTCCCAGAGGACGTTCGGGAGAGGGTCGTTGCCGATATGAGTCGTTCGCAGTTGAATACGTTTATTGCTCGGCTCGATCCGGACGAAGTAACGGACGTCCTCGAATACGTCGACGAAGGGACCCGCGAGGCAGTACTCGACAGCCTCGATAGCGAGCGGCGCGAGAAGATCGACTTCCTGCTGTCGTTCAACCCTGAAAGTGCGGCGGGGTTGATGAACCTCGATTACGTCACCGTCGACGGGTCTCGAGAATTCTCCGACGTGACCGAGCGCGTTCGTCGCTTCGAAGAACGGACGGGTCGAGTACCGACGATTTTCGTCACCGATGAGGATGAACTCCTCGGCGAACTCCCGGGCGCGGCGCTTTCGGTGGCTGACCGGGAGAACGAGACGATTACCGACTACGTTCAAGAGACACCGCACATCCGGTATGATCGCGACGACGAAGCGGTACTCGAGGTGTTCCGGGAGAACCGCGAGCGAACCGTCGCAGTCCTCGACGAGGAGGACGATGTTCTCGGTGTGATCCACGCCAACGATCTGCTGATGATGATCGAAGAGGCGCGGGGCGAAACCCTCTATGAGTTTACCGGCGTCGCCGAAGAAGAGAGCGTACTCGACAGCCCCGCCGAGAAAGTGCGGAGGCGATACAAATGGCTAATTCTCAACCTCGGTACAGCGTTTATGGCTGCAGCGGTCGTTGGGTTGTTCGAGTCGACCATTGCCGCCGTCGCCATACTGGCCGCGTATATGCCGGTCGTTGCAGGGATGGGGGGAAATGCAGGAACACAGGCGATGGCAGTCACCGTTCGGGGGATATCCTTGGACGAGGTTTCGCTTAACACCGGAAAACGTGTCGTCGTCAACGAGGTTGTCGCAGGAGCCATTAACGGGCTCATTACGGGGGCACTTGTCGCTGTCATCGCTATCGCCTTCTCCTACGGAGAGTTCGGTATCCTACTCGGAGCGGTTATCGGTGTCTCGATGGTTGCAAACCTGGTTATCGCGGGCTTCTTCGGTGCGATCACCCCGCTATTGCTCGACCGGATCGGGTACGATCCGGCCACTTCTGCAACGATCTTTATCACCACGGCGACTGACGTGTTGGGCTTTTTCGTCTTCCTCGGATTAGCTCAGGCGATCCTGTTGTAAGCGCCCCATTGCTTCGGAAAGATTGATTTCCTTTACGCCGTGAACGGAAAGGGACCTCCGGTCTCAAGCAGTCGAGGTAGCCCGACGACGTGGAATCCCTCCGTTGGATCCGTTACGTACGGGTCGCAGCGTGTTCGGGCGAGTCAGCCTTGTTGTTAGCGTAGGCGTTGTAGCCCGCAAGGGCGGCGACGAGCACGCCGGTTATCGTCGTTCCCGTCGCGAGCTCGTTACTTCCCATCTCGATGAGGTACGGCGATATGACCGCCCACAGACCGAGAAGAACCGTCAGCGACGCAACGCCGACGCTCGCCAATCGGTCCCGGCTCATGCGGTAGAAGTTGTACCCGCCGAGCAGGAAGATCCCTGTGCCGACGAGCGTATCGTTCCAAATCGCCGCCTCCGTGGCTTCGAAGATGAACGGCGATGCGACGAGATAGAGCCCGAGCAGTGCAATGACCGCGCTCACCCACTGCATCGTATCCGTGTTCAGGGTATTTCTGTTCTGCGTAGCCTCGGTATCGGCGCCCGTGTCGGTTGGTGTTTCGCTCATAAGTCTCTCCACCGCGGTTACTCGATACCCTCGCATAACGAGAGTGCCTGCAACCGTCGGCAACGGTGTGCACGGACCATCCTCGAAAGTCACCTCGTTTGAGAGTAGCCGGATTGATCCGTCGTCCTCGAGCACCAGCGAAAGTGGCGATCCCGTGAGCGTCGGGTATCGGGCGTGTGATGACCGCCCGCACAGCGATGCCGGGAAACCGAACGCGGGATCCTACCGATGATACAGTGGCTCGCCAGCAGGTGACGCAGTGGACCTGCCAGTAGGCATAAATAACGAGAGAGGATACCACACAATCGTCCGAACTCCTCGGACTCGAGGCCACATCGATGACGGAAATCGACCGCCAACCGGAAGCCGAAACGGAATACGGGGACCACTTAGCGCGCAGTGAGTCCGTCTGGAACCGATGGAGTAATTGGTACGGAATGAGCGAACGCGATTTCGAGCCGATCCGCGAAGAACTGATCGCGGACCTCGAGATCAGCGAGGGTGATACCGTCCTCGAGGTCGGTTGTGGACCGGGCGTCAATTTCGGACTGATTCGGAACGCTATCGGCGAAGGCGGCAGGCTACTGGCGATCGATTACAGCCCGGCGATGATCGAGAAGGCGAACCGGCGAGTCCAAGAGAACGGCTGGGAGAACGTCGAGGTGATCCACGCCGACGCGACGACCGCCGATCTGGGCGGCCCCTACGACGCGGCCGTTGCGACGCTCTCCCTGAGCGTCATGCCCGATGTCGAGCGAACGGTCCAAAACGTCTATGCAGCACTCGAAACGGGTGGAACGATGGGGGTCCTCGACCTGCAGGAGTTTCAGTCCGGGCCCACAAGAGTGCTCAATCCGGTGTTGAGACGGTTCCTTCGCTGGTATGCGAATTGGAATTCGGACGAGCACGTCGCGGGGGTAATAGCTGACGTCTTCGGTGAATACGAACGATTCACGACGTACATGCACGGGACCGTATTTACGCTCCGGGCGGATCGTCCACGAACCGGTGAAGGTAGTTTTATTGAGTGACGGCTATAGCTCAAAATATGGACGAATCTTCGCTCCGTCTGCAACGTCATCTCATCGGTACCGGTATCGTTGTGCTCGTTCTTGGGGTGTTCCAGTATTGGCAGGGTGCCATCGACTGGGGGTTCATCTTCGCCGTTGCGGCTCTCTATTTCATCGTCAGAGTTGCGTTCGACTTCTTGCTGTCCGAGACGTGAAGTCGTTCGAATCACCGTCATCCGTAGTCGACTCGAGCGAACCCTCGAGATTCCGTGGTCGTCCCGATCGGTCTTCGTGGTGGCGGCCAGCGGAAGTATGAGGTCGCTGGTTTGTTCGGTTTTCGCGGGTATTTACAGCCCGCTACGACGGGTTTATTGCTATCCTTGTCGGATGATAACGCATGTCTCAAACCACCAAAGATATCGTGGATCGATTTCTGCGGGCGATGAACGATCACGACCTCGAGACCTTGCTCTCGTGTTTTCACGAGGACTACCGGAGCGAGACGCCGGCACATCCCGAACGCTCGTTTACCGGCCGCGAACAGGTTCGGGAGAACTGGATTCGAATGTTCGAGACGACCCCCGATCTCTCGGTCGAGTTTCCGCGAACGACGATCGATGGAGCGACAGCCTGGATCGAAATGCGAATGCAAGGGACCCAAACCGACGGGGACGAATTGGACGTTCGGGGCGTCGTTATCAAGCGAATCACCGACGGTCGGATTCACAAAGGACGGATCTATCTGGAGCCCGTTCAACGGTCCGCGGACGTAACTTGGGAGGAAATTTACGCGGGTGAGGAGAACAACTGATTTTGACAACCATTAGTCGAGATTGGGTGGGGAGTATTTTTGAAGGTCCCAAGCACACCTATTCTAATTCCTTGATGACTTCCGCAGGATTGCCCTGCACGACGACGTTTTCGGGAACGTCTTCGGTGACGACCGCCCCTGATCCAATCACTGTGCCGTCTCCAACCGTTACGCCGGGATTGATTACCGCTCGGCCGCCGATCCAGACGTCGTCGCCGATCGTCACCGGCTTTCCGTATTCGGGACCCTTCACTCGTTCTGCGGCCTCAAGCGGGTGCGTCGCGGTGTAAATATGAACGCCGGGGGCGATCATACAATTGTCTCCGATCCTGACCGGACAAGCATCCAGGATAACGCAGTCGAAATTCGTGTAGAACGCGTCGCCGACGTGAATGTTGTAGCCGTAGTCACAGCGAAACGGGGGCTCGAGGTATACCTCGTTCCCGACGGAGCCGAACAGTTCGGTCACCAGTTCCGTGCGCCGAGCTTCGTCGGAGACCGGCGTTTGATTGTGTTCCTCAGTAAGCTCCCGTGCCGCCCGCCGGTCGGCAACTAACTGCGGGTCGTCGGGATCGTACAGCTCTCCGTCGACCATTTTCTCGCGTTCAGTCGGCATAGTCCCACGAGCAGGTGCAGCGCTTATACGGTTTCTGTTGTGAATAGCTCCGCCCCTCCCGGCCGATTACGAGTTCGATTACCGATGTGGTCAAATCGACAACGAGGCGGTCGCAGCGCCCCCACTTATGTGGATACCTCGAGAAAGCGCCGCTATGACGGAAGTGACTCTGCTCAAACAGGAAGTGAAGCCGGACAAAGTCACGCAGTTACGAGAGTGGATGGCAACGGTTCAGGACCGAAACACAGAGGCTCTCGAAACGCTCCAAGGCGAGGGAGTGTACACGGAGACGACGTTTCTCGAGGAAACGACCAGCGGGACGTTCCTCGTGACGTATATCGAGGCGGCGGACCTCGAACGGGTGTGGGAGACGTTCGAGGAATCAACCCACGAAATCGATAGGGAGCACGGAGAAGTCATGCAAGACTGTTTGAAAGACTCCCAGAGCGTCGGCGAGTACGAACCGCTGTATCACCTCTCGAACCCGGAGCGATAGTCGAGCGAACGCGATGTACCCGTCGTCTGTACCGTTTCGTTCGCAACGGGCGTTCTACCGGACGGCAGGTCAATATCTACGTAAGTCGGATAAAGCATGAAAATGGTTTATTCCGCACCCCGGCTTTAGGTTCCTCGATGGAACGAGAAACCACGCGGCGACGAATCCTTCACGTAGCGGCCGGAACAGCGGTAATCGGACTGATGGGGCTCCCGGCGAGTGCACAGGACGACGAAGAGACGAACGGGCAAGTCGACGACGACTACAGCCCCCTAGACGCGGCCGACGAAATCGATGAATCGTGGCCGATCGAGGACCGTGAAAACGCGACAGTCGTCGAAGATTCCGACGACGATGTCGACACCGACGACGATGTCGTCGTCCCCGAAGATTTCGACCTCGACGGCGACGTCACGACCGACGGCTCGGTCGTCCTCGAGCGAGATGCCGAAGTCGACGGAGCGGTCGATGCGGGAGAACACGTTTACCTCGAAGAAGACGCCGAGATCGATGGGAATCTCATCGCCGGTGAACACGTTGCGCTCGGCCCCGACGCGAGCGTGGATGGGAACGTCGACGCCGGCGGGGACGTGTTACTCCAGGCAGATGCCGAAGTTGACGGTACCATCGAAGCGGACGGCGATGTGAGTCTCAAGGACGATGCGGAAGTCGACGGCGATGTCACCGGCCAATCCGTTGCTGTCGCCGATTCCGCAGAAATCGACGGTGAAGTCAACGAAACAGGGTGATTCAAATAAATTAAACGACACCTGTCGCGGTCCAGCCGAACAAGTTCGAAAAGCGGATCATAGATACCGGAGGAAAACATCCACCTCCGAAAGCGTATCATTGATACGCGAGATAACAGTTGAAAGATAAACAGTCATGGACGAGGTCAATCTTCGAGCGGAGCCAAACTCCCCCAGAGACGGACAAACGCGGCGCCGGATTCTCCAACTTGCTGGTCTCGGAACCGTCGGCATCGCTGGTTGTGCGCGTTTCGGTTCAGGAGGGACTGAAACGCCGACGGAACCGCTTTCGACGCTGATAGCTACCTGGCGGGGTCAGGACCCGACCAGCACCGTGACACTCCAGTGGCTCAGAGACAGCGACGAACGCGCGGATCCGGTTCCCGTCGACCTCTCCCAGGAGAACGGAGCGTCGAACGCGAGTACCCAAACCGAGGTCGCGTCGTTTGGAGACTCACACCTCTCTCGCCACCGTGCGACGCTGACCGACCTGGATGCTGATACCCGCTATCGGATCACCATCGACGAGTCGGAGACGGAGCTATCCGTCCAGACGGCTCCCGAAGAACTGGAGGAACCACTCCCCTTCGTCGAGGGAGGCGACATCGGAACCTCTGATGATGTCCCGCAGCTCCACGAGCAAGCGGCGGGCTCGGATCCGTTATTTGCCGTCGTCGGTGGCGACCTCGCGTACGCCGACGGGTACGATTCCGATCGCTGGATCGACTTTCTCGAGGACTGGAACGAGTACATGCGCTCCGAAAATCGTCTCATCCCGCTCGTCGCCGCCATCGGGGACCACGAACTGAAAGAGAGAGAATACGGTGGCACACCGGACGATGCCCCGTTTTTCTACACGCTGTTCGACAATACACAGGAAGAACGCGCCTACTGGGCGTTAGACATCGGTGACGACATCTCACTACTCATCCTCGACTCGAATCACACGGCGGAGGTGGCGGGAACCCAAACGGAGTGGCTCGAGGAAAGAGTCGCTGAGCGTGCCGACCGAACCAATCTATTTGCAGTCTACCACGTTCCGGTGTATCCGTCGGCCAAGGAAATCGAAGGCGAGAACCGAGGCGATATCCGAGAACACTGGGTCCCGGTGTTCGAATCGTCCAATGTTGAAGTTGCGTTCGAACACGACGATCACGCTTACAAGCGGACACACCGACTCCGAGACGACGAGCCGGATCCGGACGATGGCGTCCTCTACCTCGGCGATGGCGGATGGGGGGAAGGTCCGCGAGATGTGTATTCACCCGAGGAACGGCCGTATCTCGCGGAAAGCGAGAGTGAATTGAACGTCATACAGGCGGAACTGGACCCCGACGGCTCACGGGAATTTCGCGCGGTCAATCCTGACGGGGGGCTCATCGACGAATTCGACGGAACTGAAACGCAGTTACAAGAACGGTTCACGCCCGATACCGTTCGGTAGGCTGATACGGATTACTGTAACGATTTACCGGCGGTGAGTCGAACCGTGTGAGACGAGCCTCGGTGGAGGAGCGGAGCGAGTCCACCGGTGCAACCGCGTCCAGTCCTGCGGTTGCGCTGGAAATGACTTACAGTAAACCGTATGAGACAGTCGCTAGCCGAAATTGGGACGGCTTACCGGCCGAGAATGGGACGTCCTCCCAATCGAAGCGACCGGGTCGAGCAAAGCCGTATCGGAACACGAAGCCAAAGAGAGACGGAGCAAGCAGACGGAACAAGTAGACGAACGAAGACAGACGGAACAAAGAGCGCGGCTGGGCCGGTCACCCGGCAGAAAGTGCTTCGTCGAGTCGCTGTTCGATTTCGATAAGGTCGTCCGCAATATCCTCGCCGCCCTCGAGTTCCTCGAGTCGATCCGCGAGCCCTTGCAACCGGGAGAACTTCTCACCTTCGTCGACGCCCGTTTTCTGGACGTACACCTGCTCCTCGGCGTCGTAAACTGCGTTTTCCTCGAGGTCGGTCACCGCGAGCACGACGTCTAGCTTCTCGGTGTCGACGCCGAGCACCCAGTCGTGGGGAATGTCGTGTTCGTCCAGCGCGTCGAGGATCGTCTCGTCGTCCTTCGGGTGTCGGCGCTCGCGCGTGGTTCGACGAACAGTTCCGAACCGACCGTGTAACCGCTGGTCCGGGCCGAGGCGCTCGAGCAGGGGCTCTCTCGTCGTTTTCCTGACGCGGTCGGCGCCGCGTTGAACGTCGGAAAGCATGACATACAGATCGGTCAGCGTTTCGGTGTCGAGCGACGACGGATCGTCCACGTCTACCCTGTCGAGAAGGTCCGCAAGCACCACGGCATCGTCGTGGACGCGCTCGGGTCGAGTTCGTGCCTCCTCAGGGGGAAGGAGGTGCGGGCTCTCCCCGCCGGTGGCATCGTCGGGAGCCGATGAGAGCGTTTCTCCGTCGGAGACGTACTCGGATGAGATGCTCAGGACGGCCGCGTACGGTTCGACGCCCGGCGGAAGCGTCTCGAGCGACAGGGGACTCTCCTCGAGACGGTCGGTGAGCACATCGAACTGATCTCGGTGGAGCGGTCGTTCTTCGCCGCTGTCTCGAAAGCGTGTCACGATCCGGTCCTCGAACGCCGCCTCGATTCCGAACGATCGCTCCGAGATGGGGGTAACCAGTTCCGAACCCGGCTCGAGTCGCTCGCACGCTTCGCGCAATGGACGCCAGTATTCGCTCATACGCGACCGGTCGTTAAGCCGGTGTAAAAGTAGCGACCCCGTGACTGCCGGGAACGATGTCCGAGTGGGCAACAGGTCCCCGGCAAGCGTCGAATCCCATTAGAGGGGGAGTAGGGGTCCTTGGTTCTCCGCGTCGGAATCGCCACCACCGCTCGGTGCGATCGTCGCCTCGTCGAAGTCCGCAAGATCGTCCGCTTCGGCGCGTTCGACCGCTGCGAGAGCGTCGACGTACCCGGTTCCGATGTTTTCCGCGGTGTACTCGTCCTCGCCCCCGGGGTCATTGATCGCCTCGATACCGGCGAGATCGGCGGTGGCCTCGAGCGTATTGAGCACGTCGATGGAGTCTGGAACGGTCCCGTGATTTTCTACGTAGGCGTCGATAACCAGCGTCGCGCAACCGGCGACGACCGGACAGGCCATGCTCGTCCCGTCGAGAGAACCGTAGTAGCGCTCAGCATCGTTCCCGGTAGCTTGTAGCAGGTGGAACGGGTGCATCGTACTCAACACGCCCGCACCCTTCGCACCTGCCCCGTTACGGTACAGGCCCAGCGGCCCGTCGACTTCCTCTCCGTCTCGAAACGCCTGGAGGTTCTCGTAGGCCTCCCCGCGGTCGTAGTTCGACTCTCCGTCGAACTCCTCGGGTCGACCGCGAGAGGAGAATTCCGCGACGGACCGGTCGGCGTTCGTCGCCGCCACACCGAGGACGTTCGGAGCGTGGGCCAGGGTGTTGAGCGTATTCGTTTCGGGGCCGGAGTTACCCGCCGCGAACACGGGTAAAATGTTCTCCTGAAGGGCCTCCCAGGTGACGATGTTTTCGGGTAGGTCGGGGTCAAAATTGACGCCGTCGTCGGCCCCGTAGGAGTTCGAGACGACCTGGACGTCGGTTTCTCCCGACCGCTTTCGACCGATCATGTGGTCGTAGGCGGCGACGACCTTGACCAGAAAGAGCGCGAGCCCCGCCGAGTAGACGGTGAGATCAGCGCCGGGAGCCATCCCGCGAAGTTCTCCCTCGCTTTCGGTACCGTCGCCCGCCACCGTTCCTGCACAGTGCGTTCCGTGGCCGTTGTCGTCGGTGTTGATCGATCCTGCATCGACCCAGAGAGTCGTTTCGCCGTCGTCCGTGAGCGGATCGCCGATCCAACGCCAGTTCGCGACGAGATTGTCGGCGAGGTCGGGATGAGAGCCGTCGACACCCGAGTCGATGACGACGCTGTGGACGTTTTCGCCAGTGTATCCGTCGACGCCATCACCGGACAGAACCGCATCGGCGCGAGTCGTTTCACGAGCGTCGTCGTTGTAGTACTCGAGTTCGCGGTTCGGGACGACGAGGCGAACTCCCGTCAGTTCGGCGATCGTGCTTAGCAGGGTACCTGGCACCACGGTATACGCGATCGGCAACGTATCGAATCCGTAGTACCCGTCGGGGAGATCGAGCGTGTCCAGTAACTCGATGTCTGCTATCGCGTCGAAGACGACGAGAACCTCTTGGAGGGCATCCGTTGCGGCGTCGAGCGTTTCGTCGAGAATCGACCCGAGGTCCAGCGCCGTCCCGCTACTAACCGGAAGGACGCTCGTCGCGCCGGTTATTCCCGCCAGTTTGAGGAAATTTCGTCGACGCGACGACCACCTCGTGGGGTTCTCGGACGTAGATCGGTTCGATTGTGCCGATTGGGTCGTATCCTGGGCAAATTCCTTCATCGTTGTTTATACATTCCAAGTACAATTACCGCTACTTATTCCTTGGGTGGCAAGAAAAAGACGGTTCGAGAGGATATTCACCGGACGAGGTCGAAAACGATGATAGCATGGCTCAGCTCGGAGGGAGAGGCTGGGAACACGCGACAATCCGGGAGCAAACGATCCTCCAAACGGCTGGGAGTCTACGATTCGCCGAACTCGGCCCTTCGGGGTATTCGCCGAGGTCGTGGTAATCAGATTCCTAACCGAACGCTACGAACTCGAGCGACGTCATCGGACCCTGCGTCCATCAGTATCGGCAAGCGCCTGGCGTCGTCATCGCAATCGATCGGAGAAGGTTCGATCGAACGGTTACAATTTGTGAACGGGACGGGGAGCGGACTCCGCGGTAGCCGACGCCGAGAGATGTGAAAGTGTCTGTTCGAACAGCGGACCCGGCTCTATCGTCGGCCGCTCGCGGTCGTATCTGACGACGTTCGCGTCGGCCAGTTTTGGAAGGTGAACGTGAGTCAAAGAGAGTCGTACGTTCTCGGAGTGCGCCGAAGGATCTCGTGGATCGTTCTCTCGAATCGTAATCTTGTTCGCTAACTCGGTCAGTGAGAGCCGTCGGTCAGTTTCATTCAGGACTGTGAGGACGGCGCGACGGCGGCGATCGTGGAGAGGTCAAATGCCGTATCGAGCGAGAACGAACAGCCGGTCGCCGTGTATTGGTGACTCATCGAATCTAGAGAGGGCCCCCAGAGAAATAGCGGTCTTCCTTTGAAAGTGAGTCTACTTTTATACCGACGATATCGGTCGGCCAGAGACATCGAGTTGCTGGTCGGGAAGTGAGTAGTACACTCCCCCCACGAGTGAAGTTCGGGCAGATCGTCACGCGCGACGTGCAGTTCGAACGGATTGAACACGGTGGTTTCCGCTATGTGAACGGAGGCATCGGAGCGGTCGGGCAATACCGTCGGTGCGTAGCTACTGGATTCGCGATCCGGATCGTATACGACGCCAATAGCGCGATGACCGCGTTCGTAGAGCGGTCTCGAGTCGCTGGCATGACATTACGATTCGATCTTCTCGACGATCTCCCGTGCCTGTTCCTCGGCTTTCTCCTCGCCGACGCTCTTTTTGATCAACACGCTCGTGACCTCCCAGTCGTCTTCGCCTTCGACGTTCCCGGTTCGAACTTCGCTCCCTTCCGACACCGATTCCGCCGGGTTGTCGGCCCAGTCGGGCGTTCGGATTTCGTTGTAGCGGTCGGGATCTCGAAACCTCACGTGAATGTATTCGTCTGCCGTTTCGACCATCTCGACGTCCGGAATATCGGCCATGTTCGATTCTCCCATGTAATCGAGCCTAAATCTGGGCCTTGAATGTGCCCTGTAGCCGTTCGCATCCAGTCTCCTCCTGACCACTGGCAGTCGCGCTGAAACGCGAGGTGTCCCGCCACGAACGTTCCGTACCAGAAACGGCCGTCATCCCTGCCGTCGCAGGCTGTTCCCATTTTGACCCGGTCGTTGACGGTTAGGGTGGACCACCATGAGTACAGAAACCATCCACGACTTGTTCGAGCACGGCCTCGAGGACATCTATCACGCGGAACACGAGCTCCTCGACGCCCTCGAGGAACTCGAAGAACACACGGAAGACGACGGGATCGCACAGGCGTTCGCCGAGCACCGCGAGGAAACGGAAGACCAGATCGACCGTCTCGAGCAAGTCTTCGAGGAGTTCGGCGAGCCGCCCGAGAAAGAAGAGTGCGAAGGAATCGAGGGACTGATCTCGGAGTACGAGGGCTTCCTCGAGACGGATCCCGATCAGAACGTCCTCGACTACCACAACATGGCCGCCGCCGAGAAAACCGAACACTACGAAATCGCCGCCTACGGGAATCTCATTCCGCTTGCCGACCAACTCGGACTGGACGACGCCGCGGACATGCTCGAGGAGAACCTCCGCGAGGAACAGGACGCCCTCGAGAAGCTCAAAGAGCTGACCGAAGGGTACGACATGGAGTCGATTCCGGCGCAGTGAACGCGGTGTCTCATCTGCTACGCTCTATCGGGTTAATCAACCGTATACGTACGATACCGGTGCACTGAATACTTGTATCCAGCAATTCCAATCATACACAACCCTATCGCATATATCACAACCCCCATATTCCGAACGAGTCCCGTTTCAATTTCCCACACCATAATTGACTGTAATTCAGGCGCGATCAGAACGAACCACGGTATGAAAAGAACTCCGAGAAATATCCAATGACAAAGGTATGTTACTGGTGATGGTAAAACCATACTGCCGCCACGGGCTTGAACGCGCTCAAACTTTGGAAAACACATCCCCAAACTGGTTCCAACGATTGCACTCACGATAGCGAGAAGGGACCCGAATCCAAAGAAGAGTAGTAGTTCGGTTGACGACAGCGCCTCGAACAAACTGAACCCAAGGAAAAGGACGACCATTGTGAGTATCCCAGGAAGAACTCCTGCAATCACTCGCGCCTGGACGAAGTATCGTTCCGGCATCGTCACTGTCATAACCAACGGCAGCATTTGTTCTTCGTCGCCGAGCGGATTCAGACTAAACGCTTGTCCGGCAACCAGCGATCCGACGATGACAGCAATTGCTGGCCACAATGAGAGCGTTACGTCTGAAACGAGTACAGTACTGATTCCGTAGACTCCGAGAATCATCACAATATATGAAAGCTGAATGAATTGGTCTGGAGATCGAACGTTCCGAAGCCAAATGTGCCAAGCGATACGGCCGGACCGACACCAGGCGAATAAGCGCGGAATCTCTCTACGAGATGGTGTTGTCGGTTTGAATTCCGCCTGTTCATAACTCTGCGCCGATGACTTGGTAAACCACACAATCTCAGCAAGTCGCGTTGCAATATTGATTCCGACGGGGATACCGAGTACGAAGAGAATAGCCGTAATCCAAGCCCCCAATCGAACGGACTGACCGGGAATACTGATAAAAAAGAAGTCGGCGTACCAGGCTAATGGCACCATTGAGAGCGCCTGCGTGATACCCTCCGATGAAAAGATCGATGATTCGGATAAAACGAATCGGTCAAATAAAATCACCACGGCGCCGCTACCTAGCACTACGACTCCAATCGCTGAGATTGTTTTGGAGGTTGTCAAACGTACGTTAGTCCGTGCTCTAATAATTAACCCAAGAGAATAGCCCACAACGGCGGAAAAAAACAGCGCTGGTATGAAGATCAGTGGAACAACCACGAATAACAGTGGTGCCTCTGCACCAATGGCAAACGCACCAAGAACAAGGAGCGCGGGGAGACCGGCCCAGACACCGAACTGGAGGAGTAACTTCGACACTAACCCGATACTGACCGCTCGAGACGATGTCGTCGTCAAAATCAGATCCATAGCGTCGATCTCTCCGTGCCGACCTACTGTCTGGAACGTGAACATCGAAATCAGCCCCAGTACGAGAAGCACAAACTGATTGTAGACGCTACCGGGTACTGAGAAATCTTGATGAATGGTAACCGATTGACCGACTGCATACGCTTCACTTGCGATAAAAACGAGGGTCACCCCGAGTAACAGAGTGACCATTCCGAGACCAACTAGTCGGCGCGGATCCGTCGTGTACGTTCGCCATGTTCGTTTAAACTCGGCACGGCCGATCCGAAGCCCATGGACGAAATCATCCTGCATGAAAATCACTCGAAGGTGACACTCTGATCGGTGGAATCACCTGTGGTAAGCTCCAGAAAGACGTCCTCGAGCGTCTCTGCACGCTCTGTCTCATCGTACTGTTTCAGTTGTTCCGGAGGACCTTCGGTAACGAGTTGGCCGTCATGGAGAACACCAATCGTCGTTGCAAGTTCCTCAACGACGGGAAGAATATGCGTTGAGAGAAAAATACACATCCCGTCAGAAGCGAGGGTGTTGATCAAGTCACGAATTGTCCGGGCAGCGTGGGGATCGAGACCACTCGTGGGTTCATCCAAAAACAGAACATCCGGACAGTGAAGAATAGCCTGAATGAAGGCAGTTTTCTGTCGCATCCCTTTCGAATACGTCCCAATTTGTTTCTCCGCATCCTCGAGGAGATTAAATTCCGTGAGTAATTCGTGGATTCTATCCTGGGCGGCCTGTGAAGGCATATTACGAAGATCAGCAATATAGGACAATTGCTCGTAGGCAGAAAACTCATGATAAAGGGGCGGCTTGTCCGGGAGATACCCAATATGAGGGATAACTTCATTTCGCTTGGTTATCGGTTTGTCCATGATACGTGCATGACCCTCCGAGGGGGTGATGAGCGTTGTCAGCAGTTGCATGGTTGTGGTTTTGCCTGCACCGTTTGGTCCGAGAAAGCCGTACACACTCCCTTGTGGAACAGTGAGGTCGAGACCCTCAACTGCACTAACTCCGCCGTATCGCTTGACAATATTGTTTGTCTGGATAGCTAATGTAGAGGTCATAATGGGCAGATATTGGTAGTTTAGTATACAGGTGTAAGGATTTTTTGGATTTGTACCAATACCACTATATATTTTTATTATAATAGATGGTAAGAGAATTTTATTTTCGTTATCGGTTGTATCATAAGCAGTTAGGAGGAACATCGTATGACCAAACCTTGGTTCGGGTTTCCCCTTTCAGGTTGTCATTAGATTATAGATGGAGAAAATGTACGTAGAAGCTAACTGACTGTGCGCTAACTCAAAGGTTCTAGTATTCAATCACACCGTAAATAATACTGTCAACAATTAAGTTCCCAAGAGCAAATAGATATAGACAATATTCTATATAGGTAATGGTTTTTCAAGTACCTATTCAAATAATGAGTGTAACGGTAATTTTATTATAAATAAGAATGATTTTTTACAAAATGACACCTTCAGGTTCATCCCTAGAAAACACCCTGCGAAAGAGGGCACAACTGCTCCAAGCCGTCATAATTTCGCCTCGAGATAAGTCCCAACTTACCGAGGAACTAGGTATATCTCGGTCGACAATATCTCGAGGGCTTGATGCCTTTGAAAGGCACAGCTGTGTCGAAAAAAAGAACGGGAAATATCGATCAACAACCGCTGGTAAATTAATCTTTACAAGCTACGAAGACTACACTAGTACGGTAGCCCACTTCCAAAAGAAAGCAGATATTATAAATTCGTTACCGGCCAACACATCAATATATAGTGAGTTCATTAAAGGAGCAAAAAAATATCCTGCAGACCCACAGATACCTGGAATCGCTTTGGAAGTAAAAAATGAAATTCTTCACTCATCGGATCGTCTCCAGGGACTGATGTCCTTTGTTCTCCCGTCATACCCACAGGAGTTACACGAGGCTGTAATGAACAATGGCCTTCAAGTAGAACTCGTCGTAGAAAAGAAACTTGTTGGTAGCCTCGATTGTATCTGTGGAGAGATTATGCGGGATCTGAAAGAAAGCGAGGACGTGACCCTCATGGTGACAGAACAAAAGTTACCGTATTCGATCTGGGTAATGGAATCAAACAGTTTGGATTACGGAGGGGTAACCATCTACGAAAACGGTGGAGTGAAAGGTGTTTTGATCAATTACCGGAAAGAAGCCGTTGAGTGGGCACGGAATCGGTTCAACGAATTCCAGGATCAAGCGACGGTTCTGAGTTGAAATTGTACCGATAGCCTCCTAGCGAAGTAGTGACTGAGGCCATAATCATGAACCGGTCGCTGCGAGTACCAGCGAGCCGTGAACCGCCCATCTACTCACTGTCACCGAAGACGAATTCGAGGCCGTAGCGAAGTTAGTATGCGACTCGGCCATGGGTAGTCGATCGAACAAATCGCCGGATAGGAACTCAGAGTTGATCGGAGCCTATTTCGTTCCCGGGACGCTCTCGGAAGAGATGCTCAAGCGATTCAAAAGCCTCGCCGAGGTGGGGATTCCATCGCTCGAGACCGACTTTCCGGGATGAGTTATAGGAACTCTCGTTCGAGCCGTCGGAGCGAGGGAACAATATATCTCGATTGTGGATCATAAACGGTACACCGGGACAGCACCACGGAGAATCGGAGATTCGCGTCGACTCGATACTCAGTGCCGACTCCCTCGCTCGAACTTGGAGGTGAAACGAGTTTTTCTGCCGTCGTTTTCGAGTCTCGAATCCCGTGGTCTGCAGGCAAGAATGACTTCACGGCCACGACGTTACCCTCGAGCATGAGTCCCACGTTCACCACCGACGATGTCGGCAAGACCGTCGAAAGCGCGGAGGGTGAGGCGCTCGGAATCATCGAGTCCGTGGACGACGAAACCGCCTACGTCGAGCCCGACCCGGGGGTGACGGATTCGATCAAGGCGACGCTCGATTGGGAGACCCGGCCGGGAGACGCCGTCCCGCTTCCGGACGACTCCGTCCGACGGGTTACGGACGACGCGGTCGAACTCGAGTCCTCGTTTCCGGAAGAGAGTATATCATCGGCCGTAACGGAGGGCAACGGGACTCCCGACGATGATCTCGAGGAGGGCGAACAGCAAAATGTCGACAATTTTACTGAGGGACGGAGCGATACCGCCGATACCGACGCGGGAATCGGCGTCGACGAATCCACTGACGCGGAAAGAGAGACTGGCGAATCTGGAGGCCCGAGCGGAAACGACCTCGACGAAGCAGAGCCCATGATGGAAGACGGTCGGTACGAAACGATCGACGACGGACCTCGCGTGGACCCCGACGATGAAATGCAGGATCCGGACGAGATGAACGACCCGCGGGAGGGAGAAGAGATGGAACCCGAAGACGAACGGGGCGCGGACCGAGAGCCGTCGCCGGAGGAACTGGACGATATCGAGGACGAAGCGAGTCGCGGTCTCGAGGTCGATCCGACCGAACTGACCGAGGACGATCCGGAGGCCGAGATCACTCCCGACGAAGACGTCGGTCAGCGAACGGACGCTCGAGTCGACCCCGAAGACGTCCGCGACGAAGGGGGGAGTTCCGGAGGAACGACGACGGAAGACGGCGAAGACGAATAAGCAAAACCGGCGGGGGCGCTATTCTCCGTACGCAATCGACGAGAGTAAGGCGTTCTCCGCCTGCCTCGAGTCGAGTCTGGTGTGTTGACAGACGACCGGGACGTCGGCCTCGATCACGCTCGCGAAGTCCTCGCCTTTGGGGAGTTCCTCCGGGTCTTCGAGTTCGTTGTACCAGATGTGCTTGGTTCGTTCGGCGGGAACCGTCTCCTCGTAGGGGCCGACGGGTTCGCGATCGCTGAAGTAGATCGTTATTTCGATCGACGCATCCTCGTCGGTGGTGTTCAGGATACAGACGCTCTCGTGGCTGATCATCTCGGGTTCGGGGCCGGTGCTTTCCTCGGGGATATATCCCTCCGGAATGGCCCACGTTTGTTTTCCAGTCACTGCGTTCACTCTGTTGTGACGACCACGAACAGGTGGATAACAGAAGGGCATGTACCTTCAGGGACGGGGGTTCATACACCAATAGTAGCTATATTGTTTGATGGCCTTCCCGCAGGAGAGGGGCCTCCGGCAGTGGAGTGCATGTATTAGATTCAAACCCGCCGTCGGTGACACACTCGAGCGTCCGCTTTCGAGTATCATGAACGACACAGAATTCCTCGAAACCGTCCGACAGGAGACACCGCTCGAGTCGGCAGACGACGCACGAACCGTAACGACGGCGACGTTGCAGACGCTCGGCGAGCGGATCTCCGACGGAGAAGCGACGGACCTCGCTCGAGAACTCCCCGACGAATTCGCCCGCGACCTCACCAACGCGAGTCCCGGCGAAGCCGAGCCGTTCTCCCTCGAGGAGTGTACCGAACGGGTGAGCGAGCGGGCCGAGATAGCCGAATCGGACGTCGTCGAGTATTCTCGAGGCGTGACCGCTGCGCTGGCGACGGTCGCCGAAGACGAACTCGAGAGCGCCCGCGAACAACTCCCGACGGAGTACGACGTGCTCTTCGAACCGGGCGGGCCGGCGACCGAACGAGAGTTCCTCGAGACGGTCCGAGAGCGGGGTGATCTCGATTCGCTCGAGGCGGCGAGAGCCGCGACGGTAGGGACGATCCGAACGTTCGGCGAGCGGCTCTCGGCGGGACAAGCCGCAGACCTCTCACTCTTCCTTCCGGAACCGTTCGCGGACGAGCTCACCGGTTCGGATGACGAATCGGCGACGGACTACTCGTTCGACGAGTTCGTTCGACGGGTTTCCCAGCGCGAAAGCGTGCCCGAAGCCACGGCGGAGAGACACGTCCGAGCCGTCGGGAGCACCCTCGCCGAGACGGTGAGCGAGCGCGAACTCGAGGCGACGGAAAGTCAGTTGCCCGACCGGTTCCGGCGGGCGTTCGATCCGCCGAACGGCTAGGCTGGGTATCGAATCTATAGTTCGGAAGCTGCCGTTCTCCAGGGCGTTCGAACGCAGTCGTTCCCGCCGCCCTTCGGCCGCCGGGATATCCGACGGGGCTCGAGACACACAACACGGAATTATTCCCAGAGCGCTGCAGGTGCACCCCAAACAGCCAAGGGCCACGTTACCGCGATACCAGACCGAGGCTGTTATTGGTATGTCATTCAAAGCCGCTTTCGGAACCGGTGAAGACGACGCGAGAATCGGCGCTGCGACCGACCCCCCACAGTGGAGGCGAATTGTATCCGCGGCTGTCGGTGGCGGGCTCGTCCTGTTCGGGATCAAGAACCGTTCGGTGACCGGCTCGATAGCCGCGCTCGCCGGCGGATGGCTCGTGTATCGCGGCGTCAAAGGACAGCGTCAGCGAGAACCGGAGTACGATACCGATGCCGAGACGGATATGGAACTCGGGAGCGACGCCAGATCCGAGACTGATCCCGAATCAGGTACCGAGACTGGAAGCTCCATCGACACCGATATGGAATCCGTGCGGAGCGTCGATGTAAGTACAATTACCGACCGTATTCTCGACGAAATCGACACGGAGACACCCCAGATAGAGCGGTCGGTTACGATTGGAGAGTCTGCGGACGACCTTTACGACCTCTGGACCGAACCGGACACGCTCGAGCGCCTCGCGGGCCCCGGCGGGAAAATCGAGACAGTCGACGAGGACGAGGGGCGCTGGCGATGGACGATCCCCGGACCGCTCGAGCAAACCGTCACCTGGGAGACCGAACTCGTCGAAGAAGAACCAGAGGAGTACCTGCGCTGGGAGTCACTCGAGGGCGAACGACTCTCGAGCGAGGGCTCGATCGAGTTTCGGGAGGCACCCGCCGACCGAGGAACGGAGGTTACCCTTCAGTTGACGTTCGATCCACCCGGCGGTTCTCTCGGGAACGCGGTGATGAACGGAATCGAGTTCGTGCCGGGAACGCTCGCGGAGAAGACGCTCAATCGGTTTAAAAGTCTCGCGGAGACGGGCGAAATCCCCTCCCTCGAGACGAACCCGTCCGGACGCGGTTCGGGGGATCTGGTTTGAATTGCCCTGAAACGGGACAATTCGGCTCGGTCCCCAGTCATTAACCGCTTGTCGGCGATTGGCAGTCACTACCCTTTGTCGGCGATTGCCAGCAACTAACCGTTGGTTGGGATAGCACGGTGGAGCAAATCGAAAACCGGTTCGGGCTCAACAGTTCACTTGGGATCGTTGTACGTCTGCGGATCCGGCTCCGGCGCAGCAACTTCGCCGTCGCCCGGTTGTTCGGCGAGATAGGAGAACTCGCCCTTGCTGTCCGGTGAGGAGCCCTCCGTCCACGGCAGGTTCGGATCCTCCTGTGGATCTCTGCGGGTCGACATGAACGCGTAGTTGACGTCCTGATTTTCCTCCTCCTGGGGAAAACTCGCGGGAATCGGTATCGGGTCGTCGAGGGCTTCGATAGCCTCGAGCCACTGGTTCTGGTGCATCGTGTCTCGAGCGATGAGGTACGAGAGCATGTCTTCCATCCCCGGATCGTCGGTCATTTCGTACAGCCGCGTGGCGAGCAGACGACCGGTCGATTCGGCCATGACGTTCGCATAGAGGTCAGCGGCGAGGTTTCCGGAGGCGACGACGTAGCCGCCATTGAACGGGACGCCGTTACTATCGACGGGCATTGCCGAAAGTCCGGCCGAAAGGAAGTGGCGCGGGTTCTGGCCCGTCATCGCCGCATTGACGGCCGAATTCTGCTTCGCTTCCTCCCGAAGTTCATCGGGTGCGCCTCGGAGGTTCTCCGTCACCGCGGTCGCAAGCATTTCGATGTGGCCCAACTCTTCTGCTGCGGTCTCCATCAGCAGGTTTCGAAACTCACTGTACTCCGGCGGGAGCGCCCACGCCTGGAACATGTACTGCATCGCGACGCGAATTTCTCCCTCCGCACCGCCGATCGCCTGCTGGAGGAGTTTCGCGAAGTGGGGGTCCGGCTCTTCGACTGTGACGTCGTACTGGAGTTCTGGTTCTTGGAAGAACATGCTTCACGTTCCCGACAGCGGTATAACTGATAAATATTCCACTTGCAATAGTAAGAAATATAGTGAGCAGAGAGATACCGATCGTGAGGAACGATCCGTCCGTCTGAAGGTCTCTATCACCTCTCACGAACCTTTTTCTCAAAACGGGTAGTCCGTGTGGTAGACTGATTCCAGATGACGGGCGACAACTCACCATCGAGTACGGGGCCGTCGCGTCGACGGCTGATAAAACACGGACTGCTCGCGACCACCGGTGTGCTCATCGGCGGCTCGAACAGCGTCGGTGCGACCGAGACAGAAGGGGCAACCGAACACGCTGAGCCGACGACCGCTCAGGGGATGATGTTCCCGTATCAATTCACGCCGAACGCCCGGTTTACGGTACTCGAGAGCGGCCTCGACTGGCGACCGGAGCGCATCGACTCCGCCTACGAAACGTACGTCATCCGGTACGAGTACGCCCGGTCGCTTCGGGCGTTTTTCTTCACCGAAACCGCGTTGTCCCAAGCGGAGGAGCAGCCGTTCGAACTCGGGGCTGCACAACGCGTCCCGCAGGTCGGTTCCGACCGACGCCTCGTCGGTGTGACCGCCGAATCGACGACGCAGTAGTCCGCTCGAACACCCCACCAACAACAATACCCCTGCTGTGGTACGTCCGCTGATGGACGTTCAGGAATTCCCCGTGCTCACGGCGAGCGACCAACCGCTGGTCGACCGGTTCGCAGTCGGGCTCGGCGACGACGGCGCTCGAGTGCTCGCGTACCTCCAGCGCCGACGCGAGGACGACGAGTTCTCGAAGACGGCGACGGAAACGGCGATTCACGTCGGAACGAACGTGAGCAAGAGCGCCGCGAAACGGGCGCTCGACGAGCTCGCTGCGGCAGCGATCATCGAGGAAACCACGGTCAAGACGACCGATCCGGGAAGACCGCCCAAGGCTTGGCACGCAGTTTCCCGTCGCGACGACACCGCGCGTCGGCTGTACGAACACCACGCAGAACGATTACTCGAGCAAAGCGAACGGTTCAGGGATCGGTTTCCATCGGATCAGGACGCCGATGCCACGAGTACCGGCGGCGCGGACACCGACAGCATCGAGATTGCGGACGTGAAAACGGATCGGTCGACTCCGAAAACGAATCAGACGGATCGACGGGAACGGATCGTGATCGGGCTCAACTGGCGGCCGAACGCACTTCACCTCCCACTGTTTGCCGCTCGAGAGAGATCGAACGTCGACTCCGAGTCGGCCGTCGAACTCGCGTTCGAAGCGCACACCGGATCTCGACGTGTCATCGACGGCATTCGAGCGGGAGAAAGCGACGTTGGAATCGCCGGTGCGGCGACGGTCGTTCGGGAACGAGCGCGCGGCGAGTCGATCGTTCCGGTCGCCGTCCTCTTCCAGCGTTCGACGGTCGTGCTTTTTACGACCCGCGAGCGCTTCGGCGAGCCGTTCGATTCCCTCGAGCGGTTACGAGGGCGACGGGTCGGCATGCCGATCGACACGGAGACTGGACTGCTCGGACGACTACTCCTCGAGCAAGCGGGGCTCCGTGACGCCGTCGAACTCGTCGACGTGGAGGGAGAAGAGCGAAACGCGCTCGAGTCGGGCTCGGTCGATGCGGTAACGGGAATGGGGCCGGATCCGCAACGATTCGAATCGGCGACGCGGACGGTCGAGACCCTCACGATGACCGACCAGTTTCCCGTCTACGGCCCGGTCGTGGTCGCGAGCGAATCGACGCTCGAGTCGCGAGCGACGATGGTCGAAACCCTGCTGTCGACGATCGTCGGCGGATGGGCGAGCGCGATCGATGATCCGGAGCCCGCGGCGGTCGAGATCGCCGAAAACGGCGATAAATCGACCGACCGAATCGTCCGAACGTTCGAACGGGCGCGGGAGGCGTTCGGACCGAGCGACGCCGTGAGAAAGCACGGCTGGGGATGGCACTCGCCGAAAGAGTGGGCCAATCTCCGTGCCGCGCTTGCTCAGGGCGGCGCGTTCGATGAATGGACAGGGCGGACACGGGACCAGGGTGGAAGACGATGATTGAAGTCGACGAACTGACCGTCGCCTTCGAGGATCTCACGACGATCGAGGACGTCGACCTCGCAATCGATTCCGGCGAGTTCGTCACGATCATTGGCCCATCGGGCTACGGGAAAACGACGCTCCTGCGGGCGATCAGAGGGCTTCAAGAACCCACGAGCGGCCGGGTCTTGGTCGACAGGGACGCCCCGGAAGCGGCCCAAGCGACGGCGAATCTCGGGTACGTCTTCCAACAACACACCCTCTTCCCCTGGAAAACGGCGTTTCAGAACGTTACCTTCCTCCGCAGGGTTGCGGGGAAGTCGTCCAGACCGAAGCGGTCGGGTACGTAGTGAACGGATCGAAGCCAAAATTAGCGGATCGAAAGCCCCTCTCCACCGCTCTCCTCGGTAAACTCGAGTTCGATCTCGAGTTCGCGTTCGCGTTGCTTCGTAAACTCGATTTCGACCTCGATCGGGTCTCGATACTCGAAGGGGATCTCCCAGTCCGACCCGGCGACCGTGATCGACGTGTCGGCCTCGAGCTGGTCGGCGAGATCCCGGAGGAACGCGGCCGTCTCGTTTCGGGAGAGGTACACCTCCCGTTCGAAAAAGCCGTCGGTGATCGTACGCAGTTCTCGGTCTCGGTCCTCAGGCAACGTGACCCGGTCGCTCATACGTCGCCGTACGACGATCCACGTGATAAAGTCGGGACCAACGTTCAGCGTATCCGAAACGTAAGCGGCTCTTGCCTGGGAAATCCTTCTTGTGCCGGCCGTCGAAGATGTGCGTATGTCACTCATCGACGTGCTCGGGAACGGGACGCGCCTCGAGATCCTGCGCGAACTCTCCCGGGAGCCGATGTACGTCTCCGAGCTCGCAGAGGCGACCGGAATGGACGGGAAAACGGCGGTGCATCACCTCTCGACGCTCGAGGAGGCCGAACTGGTCGAGTGGTACATGCGCGGGAATCGAAAATACTACGTGCTCCGTCAGTCCCTCGAGTTGCGTATCGCCCCGCCGCCGGAACGGGCGTTCGTCCTGCAGACCGAAGACATCGAGACGGAAACGGCGGGTCAGTGAACGCAATCGGGACGACGAGGGTGGTTACGCTCGAGTGGGAGACGGCTATCGCTTGACTGCGGACAGCGATCGCTCGAGGATCGACGGCTATCGCTCGAGGGAGGGTTCTGATGCAGTTACTCGCGCGTCGATTCGAACGTCGGTAACTCGTGCGAGGCGCTGATCGTCACCGCAACCGGCGTTCCAGGTTCGAGCCACTCCTCGTGGGAGTGCCGGCTCTCGAGGACGGTGCCGTTCTCGAGTTCGATCCGATACCGAACCGTCGGGCCGTTGAACTGCCGGTTGACGATCCACCCGTCCGCGTCGTCGGCCGACCGCGGCGTGACGGCGATATCGTCCGGACGGAGCAGGACCTCGAGCGGTTCCGACGGCCCGCCCCCCGACGTCACGAGTTTGTCGAACTCGACGGGGCCGATCGGGGTTTCGAGCGCACCGTCGGCGGGGCGACCGGTGAGGTAACTCGCCCGGCCGAGGAAGTCGGCGACCATTCGCGACGCGGGCCGCATGAAGAGCCGTCGCGGCGGCGCGATCTGTTCGATCGATCCCCCGTTCATGACGGCGGTTCGGTCGCCGACCGAGAGCGCCTCCTCCTGGTTGTGCGTGACCCAGACGGCAGTTACGTCGACGGCGTCGAGAATGTCCGCGACGGTTTCGCGCATCCGAACGCGGAGCCCGGCGTCGAGGTTCGACAGCGGCTCGTCGAGCAGGAGGATATCGGGTTCGGGTGCGAGCGAGCGAGCGAGCGCGATGCGCTGTTTCTGCCCGCCCGATAGCTCGTCCGGGTATCGTTCCCGGTACTGTGCGAGGCCGACGAGGTCGAGCACCTCGTCGACGATTTCGTCCCGCTTCGCCTGCGGTTCCTCCTCGAGGCCGAAGGCGACGTTCGCCGCGACGGTCTTGTGCGGAAAGAGCGCGAAGTCCTGAAACACGATTCCCACGTCGCGCTTCTCGGTGGGCACGAATTCAGTTTCGTTCGCGATAGAATCGCCTCTGAGTCGGACGACGCCCGTATCGGGACGATCCAGCCCGGCGATCAGCCGGAGCGTCGTCGTCTTCCCGCACCCGGACGGTCCCAAAAGCGTGAGCAGTTCGCCCTCGCGAACCGAGAGCGAGAGGTCGTCGATGGCCGCTCCCCCCGAGTACGTTTTTGTCGCGCCCTCGAGTTCGAGAACGACGTCCTCGTCTTCGTCGCTCGACTCGGCTTCCCTGGCGGGGACGAGATCCGACCCGGATTCGACGGGTGCTCTCGAGTAGCCGCCGTCCGGCGCCCTCCGGGTTCGATCCTCGGAGTCCGTCACAGCGCCTGATTCGCCGAGGATTTCTAGAGGGTCGCGGGCTTGGTCCCGAAAAAGGGACACGTCACCGTCACCCCCGTCTCCGGAGTGCCCGCCTTCATCCGTCGTTTCCCGCTCGACGGCCGAGTCTGCGCCCGTCGCTCCCTCGTCGGTGTTCGAGTCGTCGAGTCCACTGTTACTGCTGTCGCGACGGAGGAACGACCAGTACTCCCGGCGGTCTCCGGGGAGGGCACCAAAGATGGCGATACCGGAGATGCAGACGAGCACGAGCGCGGGCACCGCCGCGTAGCTGTAGTAGGCGTTTCGCTCGGCCATCCAGATGAACGTCGCGAGCGACTCGAAGCCGGTGGGTCGAAGCAACAGGGTTGCCGGAAGCTCCTTCATCGCGTGAAGGAAGACGAGCGCGCCGCCGGCGACGATTCCGGGAACCACCAGCGGGAGCGTTATCCGTCGAAACGCCTGTACCGGCGTACAGCCCAGCGCTCGAGCGGCCTCGACGAAGTGAGGATTAACGTAAATAAACGACGTTCGCGCCGCTCCGACGGCCAACGGAAGGTAGAGCACCACGTACGCGAAGACGAGAATCGGGACCGTCTGGTACAGCGCCGGCAGGTACGACGACCCGAAGTAGACGAGACTCAGCCCGATGACGACGCCGGGAATGGCGAAGCCGACGTAGGTCGCGCGCTCGAGGACCGTCGAAACGGGCGACCGATGCTTGGCGGCCAGATACGCGACCGGCAGCGCGAGCACCGCGGCGGCGAGCGCGGCGAGCAGCGAGACGGACATCGAGTTGATCGCGTACTCAGGTCGAAATCCGAACGATCCGACGTACGTCTCGGGGCCGCGAACGAGCCACGAGAGCAAAAAGGCGACCGGGAGCACGATTGCGAGGAGGACGACCAGCGAACAGGCGGCGACCGCGGGCCATTTCAGCCGCCCGAGGGAAATTGTATACGAGCGCGATTCCCCCCGTGCACCGCCGTGGACGGACTGGTGATCGCGGACGTGGTACTCGATCGCGAGGATAACGAGGGCGATCGCGACGAGGTGCAAGGACAGGAGCGCGGCGTAATCGTGAGCCAGGGCGTTGTACTCGACGTATATCTGGCGCGTGAAAACGTCCAACCGCAACATCGCCGGGACGCCGAAATCGCCGGCCGTCTCGAGCGCCGCCAGAAGCGCCCCCGCGGCGATCGCGGGTTTCGCCATCGGGAGCACGACGCGTCTGAAGACCGCGGACAGATCCGTCTCGAGCGTGCGCGCGGCGTCTAAATACGTTTTGTCGAACGAACGCAATCCCGCGACGGTCGTGATGTAGACGAACGGGTAATTGTACAGCGTGAGGATGAACACCGTCCCCGGCATCCCGTAAATTTCGGGGAGCGAGCCGATACCGAGGGGGTCGAGCAGGGATTGGACCAGCCCGTGGGGCCCCCAGACCGAAATGTACGCGTACGCGCTTGTGTAACTCGGGATCACCAGCGGGAGGGAGAGGGCAACCATCCAAAACCGACTGAACGGAAGATCGGTCAAAACGGTCAGTACCGCCAGCGGGACCCCGATAAGCACGGAGAACGCGGTAACCAACGTGATCAGCAAGAGCGTGTTGAGTAGCACCTCGAGGGTCCTCGATCGGAACACGATCGAGATCGCGCGTTCGGGATCGACGTTCAGCGCCACGAATCCGATCCAGAGAACCGGAACGACGATCACCGCCGCGACCGCTGCAGCGAGTAACGTGAGCCCGAGCGGAAGCTCCGAATCGCTCTCCTCATCGTGGGGGTGATCGCTCCCTGTCGGGTTCGCCTCGTCGATTTCGAACGGATCAGTGGTTGGCATCTTGGATCGCCGTGATCGACCGCCTCTTGGTACTACTCCGGGAGCGGGCGAATACCCGGGAGCCGCTACAACACGTCCTCCGACCGGAGGAGTTCGAGCGTCGGTTCGGGATCGGCCAGCTCGTTCAGATCGAATTCGGGCGGATCGAACTCGTCGGTTCCGGGCAGTTCCTCGAGCGGTTCGACGCCGTCTATCGTCGGGTACTCCCACGTCGTCGTCGCGAAGAACTCCTGGGCCTCCGCGGAGACGAGGTGACGGACGAAGTCGGCGGCAGTTTCCTGATTATCGCTCGCCTCCATGATCGTCCCGCCGGTGACGTTGTACATCGCGCCCGCATCGTCGCTCGTGAACGCCAACTCGACCGAATCACCGCCGTGATCCCGAACCACGTAGTGGTTGGTGAGTCCGATACCGACTTCGCCGTCGCCGACTGCCTGTGCGAGCGCGCTGTCGCCCCCGGGTGAGGCGACCACGTCTTGGTCGTCGATCATCCCGCGGAGCCACGCTCGAGTTTCCGCTTCGCCGCTGAGCAGTCGCATCGCCGTGATGAACGCCTGAAAGGAGCCCTGATCCGGCGGCCACATCAGGTCTCCCTGAAAGCGCTCGTCCTCCGCGTACGCGAAAATATCGTCCGGGAGGTCGTCCGGTTCGAAGCTGTCGGCGTTGTACGCTACCGCCCGGAACCGGCGAGTGAAACCCAGCCAATGGCCGTCCGGGTCCACGGAATCGCCGTCCACCAACTCGAGGACGTCGTCGGGCAAGGGGACGGTATACCCTTCCTCCTTGAAGTGGGTCATCGACTGGGTTTCGCTCCCGTAGAAGACGTCCGCCGGCGTTTCGTCCTCCGTTTCGATGGCGCTCGTGAGATCCGCCGTGTCGTCGTAGCGTATCTCGAGCGTAAAGTCGTCGTACAGGTTCTCGACGTACTCCATCAACTCGCCGATACGGGGTTGACTACGCCCCGAGTACACCGTCAGCGAACCGTTCAAATCCGGCATCTCCTCCATCGAAACGCCGCCCGGATCGGGACGGTCTTCGACGTACTCGGGGTCGCCAAGCACGTCGGATCCATCGTCGGCGTCGAGACACCCGCCAAGTAGACTCGTCGAGAGCGCGCCGGTCGCGAGGAGGTACGCTCGTCGACTCGAGAGTCCGGTCGACTCGAGCATACCCATGAGACAGGGGATGTATGTATAAACCTCAGTGTTTAGAGAGAATCTTCCCTTGGAAAAGTATACACGGAACCCTCGATAGAGAATATACCGGACCAGAAAAGAGGATATTTCCAGTATAGCGTGGCGACTCAGAGCTGGTTCGGAACAGTAGTCAATATGAAATATTTGTGGAAAAGAAGGATTACGGGACGGTAAAACGGATCGATCCTGACCGCATCCCGAACGAACCAATTCGGAACCTCGAGCCGCTTTGAGCTCCGGAAGGAAGGTTCCGGTGAATGTTTCCGGTGGTGGGATACTTACGGACAGGATCGGTGGAGACAAACTCGATGGTCCACTTCACTCGACGAACGGCGTTGCAGGCCGTCGGTGCGAGCATCGCTCTCCCAGCCGTTGGCACGACCGCGACGGCACAAGCATCCCTCGAGACGGTCGTCGATATTCCCGGCGAACGCGTTCCGGAGAACCTCGCGATCGACGCAGACGGGGCGCTCTACTTCAGCATCACCGCCGGCGAAGTTTGGAGAATTACGCCGGAGCAGACCCAGGAAACGGGGCTCACCATCGAGGACGCCGAGCAGGTCGGCGAACTCCCCGGAGAGGCCTTCGGCGTCGAAGTGACGCCAGACGGGACGTTGTACGTCGCGTTGCACGCCGGTGCGGAGACGGGCATCTGGCAAGTGCCGCGGAATGAGGACGGAACAGGACCTGATGCCGAGGATGAGCCGGCTGGCGAAGACGAGGACGAACCGGTCGACGAAGATGCAACTGACGTTCCCGAAGCGGAACCGTTTGCCATCGTCGGCGAAGCGGACGAAGTATTCCCGAACGGGATCGAGTACGATAGACGCCGCAATCGGCTTCTCTTCACGGAGTCGTTCGGCGGCGCAGTCTACGAGGTGCCGTTGGACGCGGACGACCCCGACACCGCCGCATCCGTCTGGTTCGAGGACGATAGCCTCGATACGGAAGAATTCGGGGCGAACGGGCTCACTATCGATCCCGACGGCGACTTGTTCGTCGCCGTTACTGACGACGAAATCGACGGCGAGGATGTCGGACGGCTCGTCCGCGTTTCGATCGACGAGGACGGGGGCGCGGGCGACGGCGAAACGTTCCTCGAGGACCCGGAGCTTCTGGGCGCGGACGGCATCGAAATGCACCCGCTCGAGGAGGATCTCTACGTCGCCGCCATCCTGCAGAGTACGTTAGTTCGCGTCGGTCCGGATGCGGACGCGGAAACGATCGCAACGGCCGACGACGGTCTCGTCGAGCCGTCTGACGTGACGTTCGGGGCGATACCAGGGCAGTCAGAAAACCTGTTCGTCTGTAATTACGCTCCCGAAACTCCCGAAGAGTCGGCGATTTTCCGCTGGTCGCCGTAACCGTCGGTATCCGCCTATCGCGGATCGACTTCGGTTCCAATCGACTCCGCCACTCATCCCCTCGACGAAAAAACTGATTACCGCCGAAAATCCGATATTTCGACCGGCAATCTCGAATAAGATCGTGTTGTCGAGAGAACGATCAGCCCCGCTTATTGAACGAGACTTACTTTTTTATCACCTGCGGGAGATAGCGATTGCGAGTTGTCAGGGCCGACAGAGAGACAGAGGGCAATCACACGCCATCAATGTCAGGAAACAACAAATATCCACTTTCACGACGAACCGTACTACAATCAACCGCACTGGGTTCGGCAACGGTCCTCGGAGCGACGGTCGCCATCGGTCAGGAAGACGAAATCGACGGCGAAATCGAACTCGAGGGGCGAACGAGCGGCTGGGTCGGCGAATCACCCGAAGAAATCGAAGACGAGCGGAATCCGACCCTCGAGCTGGTCGAGGGGGAAGAGTACACGCTCACGTGGGAGAACGGGGACGGAGCCGGACACAACTTCGTCATCGAAGACGAGGAAGGTGAAGAAGAGTTCGTTCAAACGGACGTGATCTCCGGAACCGGCGAAACCCAGGAGGTTGAGTTTACCGCAGAGGAGGGGATGGCCGAGTACTTCTGTGGCCCGCATCCCCAATCAATGCGCGGCGAAATCGAGTTCGCCGACGAGGACGAACAACCGGATGAAGAAGTCGAGGATGATCCCGACGAGATCATCGGCGACGGACCGACCGTCGGTCTCGAGACCGTCACCGACGGCCTGACCGCGCCGATCAGCCTACAGGTTGCCGAGGAAGACGAGAATCGACGGTTCGTCGTCGACCAAACCGGACAGATACACGTTCTCGGCGATGATGGGGTCGAAGATGAGCCATTTCTTGACATTGAGGATCGGATGGTCGAACTCGACGAGGGATTCGACGAACGGGGGCTCCTCGGACTCGCGTTCCACCCCGAGTTCGAGGAAAACGGCCGGTTTTTCGTCCGTTACAGCGCGCCGCCGGACGAGGAGGAGATTCCCGAAGACGATGTTCCCGAGGAGTTCGATCACACCGACGTGTTGGCCGAATTCGAGGCCCACGACGACCTCGAGGAGGGCGATCCGGACTCGGAACGGATCATCCTCCGGATCCCGCAACCGCAGTTCAACCACAACGCGGGGCCGATCGCGTTCGGGCCCGACGACGGGCACCTCTACGTGACGACCGGCGACGGTGGCGGACAGAACGACGCCGATGCGGGCCACGTCGAGGACTGGTACGACGAGAACGAAGGTGGAAACGGCCAGGACACCGAAGAGAACCTCCTCGGCGGGATTCTTCGGATCGATGTCGACGGCGGAAACGGCGCGGACGAAGAAGCCGAGGACGAGAACGGAAACAACGAAAACGGTGACGCGAACGACGAGGAAACAAACGCGGACGACGACCGAGCGTACGGCATTCCGGACGACAACCCCTTCGCCGAAGGGGAGGACCTCGAGGGAGACGGCCTCGAGGAGTACTACGCATGGGGGATGCGCAATCCCTGGGGGATGTCGTTCACCGAAGATGGCGAGTTGCTGGCCGCGGACGTGGCCCAGAACAACTTCAACCGAATCAATCACGTCCAAAACGGCGGGAACTACGGCTGGAACGTCCGCGAAGGTCGCCACTGTTTCAGTACGGACTCGCCCAACGATCCGCCGGAGGAGTGCCCCGTGGAAACGCCCGAAGACGTCCGCGGGGGCGAACCGTTGCTCGATCCGGTGATCGAGTATCCGCAGCATCCGGACGATCTGGCGTACGACGAGGACGACGAGAACGGAAACGACGAAAACGGAAACGATGCGAACGGCGAGGACAACGGCAATAACGGAAACGGCGACAACGAAGATGTCGACCGCGGCGAAGAGGACGACGAAGCCGAACGGATCGGAACGGCAGTCGTCGGCGGGTTCACGTACGAAGGCGACGAGGTAGACGATCTCGAGGACACGTACGTCTTCGGCGATTGGAGCCAGGACGGCGAAGGTCCGGGAACGCTCTTTCTCGCACGGCAACCCGACGGCTGGCCCGAAGACGTCGACGACGAGGCGGACGAACTCGAGGACATGTTCGTCGATCCGCCGGACGAAGACGAGGACGACGAAGATGAAGAGGAAGAAGACGAGGAGGAACTCGGCGTGTGGCAGATCGAAGAGCTCTCCGTCGAGGGAGACGGCGACGTCGTCGAAGACGGGGAACTGAACCACCTCGTCTACGGCTTCGGCCGGGACGACGAGGGCGAAGTGTACGTTCTTACCTCCGACACGTCGACTATCGAGGGTGAGGGGCAGGTCCACCGGATCGTCCCCGGGGAGGAAGACGAGGACGACGAGGAGGAAGAAAAAGCGGAAGACGATCCAGACGCAGACGACGAAAACGGAACCGATAACGATGACGATGCGGAAGCCGACGCCGATGCGGATGGTGAAAACGGAGACGAAAACGAATCCGACTGAAGACTCGTTATTTTTCCGTAGCAGTACCAATCAAAAAGCGGCGATTGGCGCTGCTTCGACTCGAGATGCGGCCGACTACTCCTCGAGCGAGAAGACGGCGAGCGTGTTTCCGTCTTCGGCGTCGGTGTGGGTTCCGCCGCCGCCAGTGATCGCGACGAACTGTTTCCCCTCGTCGGGATCGTACCAGCTGATCGGTGCGCCGTCGACGCCATGGGGACCCACTTCGAACTGCGCCAGTTGATCGCCAGTCTCGGTATCGTAGGCGATCATGAGGCCGGTCGCGATGCCGGCGAACGTGACCCCGGTCGGCGTGGTCAACGCGCCGCCTCGTGGCGGCGGATCGCCCGGGGAAGTCCATTCACGCCACTTCAATTCGCCGGTGAGCGGATCGATCCCGGCGATCGCACCCGGGTGGCCGTTCCACTCCTCCGGCGGTTCGGCGAGTTCTTCATCGGCTTCTTCCTCTTCATCTTCGTCGTCCTCGTCTTCGGCCTCTTCTTCTTCCTCGTCCTCTTCATCGTCGGGATCTTCTACAACCTCTCCCTCGTGGACCGGATCGTCCGGTTCCTCGACGTCGGCGTCATCAGGCAGTTCCGCCCGGATCGTGTCCATGCCGATGTAATTTTCACCGGGCTCGTACTCGACCTCGAACCACGAGAACCGCATCGGCCGATTGAATCCCTTGACGATCATCGTTCGCGTTTCGGGATCGTATCCGGCCGGATACGGGTTAGTCCCGCCGGCCAGTTCGGGCATGATCCACGGCGCGGACTCGAGGTCGTCGTAGGGCGGCAAGGAGAACGTGTTCAAGTGCTGGACGTACTCCTCGCTTCGCTGGTGGAGCTGTCCGGTCTCCATGTTGACCGTGAACACCCAGCCCGTCTTCGAGGGCCACGTCGCGAATTGGGTCGTCTCGCCGTCGATCTCTTCCTCGAAGACCAGCGGCGGGGCTGAAGAGTCGTAGTCCCACCAGTCGTGTGGGGCGTCCTGATAGTGCCACTCGTGTTCGCCGGTCTCGATATCGATCGCGACCTTTCCTGCGGTGTAGGGGTTGAACCCCGGTCGAACGGTCCCGTACCAGGGCCCGGGATTCGCCGACGGGACGATGATCGTCCCCTCGTCGGGTTCGATGGCTCCGAGCGGCCACGCGGTGCCGCCGCCGTGCATCCAGGAGTCGCCGACCCACTCGTGCTCCGGCGTCATATTGACCCGCCACTCGGGGTTGCCCTCGAGGTTGATCGCGTCGAAGAAGCCGGAGACCCCGAACTCGCCGCCGAAGCTCCCTTTCATCAACAGGCCGTCGTAGATCAGCGGCGGCCACGAGGACGTCGTCCCCCGGGAACGCTCCCACTGGAGTTCCTCGTGCATCAGGTTGTCCGCAACCTCGCCGCGGTAGACCGCCGCGCCGTTGTAGTACCACTCCTCTTCACCCGTGTACCGGTCGATCGCGAGGACACCGAGGTCTAACGTGCTCTTGTAGATGGTGTCGCCGAGCACAACCGGCCCCCGTTCTGCAGAGGGCGTTTCGTCCGACGCACCGACGTACGGTTCGTAAAAGTGCGTCCAGAGGAGGTCCCCGGTACGCGCGTTTATCGCGTACAACATGTCCGGCCCGATCGTGAAGTACATGATCGGCGGATCGCCGTGGATGATCAGCGGCGACCCCTGAAAGTCGTTCGTCTCGTCGCCGGGTTCGAGCGTGTACTCGAGTTCGAGATCCTCGACGTTGTCCTGCGTAATGACATCGGCCGTCACGTGACGGCGGTTCTGATAGTCGTTTCCGTAGAGCAGCCAGTTTTCGGGGTTCTCCCTCGACTCGCGGAGATCTTCTTCGGTGATGTCGACTTCGGGAATCTGGTCGGTGTCGTACTGTTCGACCTCCGATTCGCCCGGCTTTTCGTCCCACGGTGCATCCTCCGGCAGGTCTTCGAGGTGTGATTCGAACGTCATTGGTATCACCCGGACGCCCCGAGCGGAGCGCGTTTGTCGCCGGTAATTCGGATCACGTCGTCGATCAAGAACTCCTGGCCGATGATCATGATCGCGGAGCTTCCGCTTATCAGCGTCGAGAGGTGTTCGTCCGCGATCGATCCCTCGGCGAGGTCTCGAGCAGCGGCGCCCATGAGATAGTAGCCGCCGAGCATCGACTTAACGTCCCACAGCCCGCGGTCGATCATCTGATCGGTTAGCAACACCTCGTTCTGCCAGAGGAAGTTGTCCAACCCGTCGATCCACAGCAGAGAGCCCTCGGCGGATCGCTGATGGAGCGGCGCCACGTACTCGTGGACAACGCCCTCCTCGGCGACTTCTGCCGACGGATAGTCGACCGTCGGCATCCACCACGAGAGCTGCTCTCTGGTGTTTACGATGTTGACGACGAGTGCCGTTTGCTCTGGTTCGGTAAAGCCAACTTCCGAAAGCGTCGCAGGCAACGTTTCGATATTCAACAGTTGGCGCGTCGTCGTCTCGATATGTTCCGGTTCGAACGCCGGGAGGTTCTCCTCGGCACTGGCGAAGAAGCTGACGTCCGCCAGATGCTCGTTGATCGCCCACGCCGGCTCGGTCAACTCCGCGTAGGCCGACGACCCCGCCTCGGGGATTCCCATCGCCTCGAGTTCGGGGAGCTTCTCGAATCGCTCCGCGAGTGCCGACAGTTCCGTGTTCAACAGCGCCGCATCGAGCGACCCTGTCAATCCGGCGCGGATCGCCTCGCCCATCTCCGCGAGTTCGCCGGTCGCGCCGGTCGAAACTTCGGCGCGAAGATCGCTCAACGTCGCACCGATCGCGCCCGCACCGGCGACAGCGCCGAGTGCTTTCAAAAATTCGCGCCGGTCTTCACTACTCACCTCGCCGTAACTGTATCGTTCTCCGGGATTGGTACCGTATGCCATGTTACGATGAACGAACCTCGAGCCGCGCATTAATGGTATCCACAAGTCGGATACCGTGGAACGTGATTTTCCGCAATCAGTCTGCACCTGGATTTACGACCCGTCGAACAGAGAGAAGACGGTCTCGGCTCACTCGGGGCGTTACTGACGTAGTAATTGATGGGTCGATTTGGCGGATCGTCCGTTAGGTATCCCAGTCTGACCTTCAATCGAACCCCCGCAAACGCTTTTGAGAGTCCTCGAGGTAGCGGGCATCGAGAGGATCACTATGACTATCGACACGCTCTACGAGAAGTTCGTCTACCACTTGGGAGAGATGTACTATATCGAAAAGCAGCTCGTCGATATCCTCGAGCAAATGCGTGCCGACATCGTCGACGACGATCTTCGAGAGGGAATCGACAGGCACCGCCAACAGACCAAAGAACAGGCCGGTCGACTCGAGGAGATTTTCGATATCATCAACGAACCTCCCGAGGAGCGCCCCAGTCCCACCTTCGACGCGCTCGTCGAAGAGCGGGAGCAATTCTTCGAAGTGGCGGGCGACGACGAGGATATGCGCGATCTTCACGACCTCGGCGCGGCGGTCAAAACCGAGCACCTCGAGATCGCCGGTTACGAAAATCTCATCATGCTCACTCGAAAGCTCGAGATGAACCAGGACGTACGGCATCTGCTCGACCAGAGTTTGGATGAAGAACAACAAACTAAAAAACAGCTCAAGGCGATGGCGGACGATTCGACCATCCGAAAAGCGTTCGCGCGTCTCGCCGGGTGAGGAGTCGATACGAACGGGTTTCCGAGAACGATCTCGGATTCGATCCGATCGGTGTAGATAGCAACGGGTGCTGATTCCCATGGTAAACGAGATCATCCCCGATTCCCCCACGCCGAGTCGCTGTGGTCGGCGACGACGCCGACGACGGAGTACGAACCCGTAGAGAACGGATTGGACGTCGACGTGGCGATCATCGGCGGCGGAATTACCGGGTTACCCGCCGCGATCGAGGGGAGCGACGTCGAGTAACGGCCTACAGATGATTGTCTCGCAGTAGGTTTCGTACTAATCAAGTCGACGAGGAATGTTCGAATCGTCACTGGCAGGGAGAAGCATCAAGGGAGGGATTCTCGTACCGAATCTAATGCGAGAGTCGGTCGAGATCATCGGCTCGAACCTCGGCTCGTTGCTGTCGCTGTTTGCGGTGCTCATGGCGACGCCGATCGTCATCGCCGTCATCTGGAACGAATGGTACGCGGTCCCCGGAATTGTCGCCGCGGCCCTACTCACGGGTGCGAGCGGGAAGGGACTCCTTCGATTCTGCGATCCGGGAGATTCCGAGGAAGTTCACGGCATCGTTTCGGCGGCCCTCGCGTGGTTGCTCGCCGGGGTCTACGGCTCCCTGCCGATACTGTTCATCGCGTGGACGGTGGCTGTGAGACCGGAGGTAATGTCCACCCCGGCTCTCACGCCGAGCCTCGAGGCGTTCCAGTCGCCGATAAACGCCCTGTTCGAGGGGATGAGCGGCGTAACTGGAACGGGATTGACGATGGCCGAAACGGAGGACGACCTCCCGCGAACGATCCAGTGGTGGCGGTCGCTCATGCAGTGGGTCGGCGGAATCGGCGTCGTCGTCCTCGCCGCGGCGATCGCGTTGACCGCCGAGAGCGACGCGTTCACTTCGCTCTACGAGGAACGAGGGGCCGTCTCTTCGCTCCGGTCGGATACGCAGGAAACGATTAAACTCGTCTGGTGGATCTTCTGTCTGTTCACGTTCGTCGCGATCGTCGCGTTCTGGCTCGCCGGAATGCCCCTCTGGCACGCCCTCAATCACGGCATGACAGGGATTTCTACCGGCGGGTTCGTCGTCACCGACGACGGAATCTCGAGCTACGGGTCGGCGCGGATCGAAGCGGTGATCGTTCCGGTCATGCTGCTCGGGGCGATTTCGTTCGCGGTTCACCACCACCTGTTGCAGGGCGAAGTCGGGACGCTGGTAAGCGACGCACAGACGCAGTGGCTCTTCGTCCTCGTCGTCGGCGGGTCGGGCCTCGTCATCCTGTTGTTGGCCGCGATCGATCCGCCGCTCGAGGCGATCCAGTTCGGCGGATTCCAACTGGTCTCCGCGCTAACGTGTACCGGCTTCCAGACGGAGACGGACATCGGCGGCCAGTGGCCGATCGCCGGCCAGTTGGTTCTCTCGTCGGCGATGGTGATCGGCGGCGCTGCCGGGTCGACCGCCGGCGGCATCAAACTCGTTCGAGCGATTTCGCTGACGAAAGGGGTCGTCTTCTCGGTCACGGGCTACTTCCACGAAGACGACGAGCGGAGCTTCGATATCGCTCGAGAGGACGCGGATGCGACGGCGGGACAATCCGCGTCCGAGTTTGACCAGGCCGCAATCGTCGGGTTCCTCTGGATCGTCACGCTCGTCGCCGTAATATTCGTCTCGCTCGTGGCGTTGCCGACCGGCGACGGTGGATACCCGTTCGTCGAAGTCCTCTTCGAAGCCGCGAGCGCGCAGGGGAACGTCGGATTATCGGCGGATATCACGAGCGCCAGCATGCCGACGAGCGTCAAATTCGTCTTCATCGCGAGCATGTGGATCGGGCGACTCGAGATTATTCCGGTGATGGTCACCGTCCGGGTACTCCTTCGGGGGTTCGAATGACCGTGGGTCTCGAGTCCGTTCCGGTCGTCGGACGCGCCTATCAACTCGGCGTGAATCCCATCACGACAACGCTCGTCTTAGTCGGCCCGGTGCTTGTCGTCCTCATCGGTTTCGCCGGTCGAAATCCGCTCACTATCGGCCTCGGAATCGCGTACGTGTTCGCGGTTCCGGGTTCCGTAGCGTACTTCTGGCTCGCCGCGAAAAGGACTGACGACGATCCGGAACAGTCGGGCGACAGCGACCAGGAAAACAACCATCCAGAGAGAACAGACGAGTAGCTCGAGTTGCTACGGCGTTAGGTAGTTTCGGGTGCTGTCGGGCCGATTCGAGAACGAAAGCTCCGCGTGGAGCACCGAAAACGACCGCTTCGTTCGATTACGACGACTGCGTGAGTTCCCCGTAGTCGAACTCCTCTCCGTATTCCGAGAGGGTGTCGAGTTCGTCCTGTTCCTCCCGGAGGTTCTCCTCGAGGAGGTCCGCGGCCTCGTCGAGTCCGATCTGATCGGCCATCGGAATGAGGTTTCCGTAGACGGCGATTTCGTAGTGTTCTGACTTCTGTCCTGCGGCGATGTTGAATCGATCCAATGCGTCGTCGCTCGGATCTTTGTCGAGGAACTCCTCGTGGGCTTCGATCATCCCTTCGACGACGGGGTCTTCCGCTTGCTCGGGTGATTCGCCTGCCTGCTCGAACACCCGCTCGAGCCGGTCGATGTGGTTCTCCGTCTCGGATTGGTGCTCGGCGAATCCGGACTTCAGTTCCTCTCGCGTCGAGGTGCTCTCTAATTCCTCGAGTGCGTCGACGAGGCGGTGCTCCGTGTAGTACGCGTGTTTCAACCCGCTCAGGAACAGGTCTTCTGTTGAATCAACACTCATGGTCCTCTGTGTCGTGTGAGTCCAGTTCACTCGATAAGCAACAGGCTTGCAGGTGAGGACGTGAACCGGCAAGATGCGCCAGAATGTGAGGGTTACTGTCAACTCTCAACGCGTACGCACCCCTCACGTTGTACAAGCTCTGTGCGTTTTGGGCATTTCACACGCTCTGCGTATTTCACACATTGTACACGGTGTAGACATTGTGGACGGTGTGAAGACTGTCCCCAGCCCAGCGGCTATCGCTCGAGAAACGACCTCGCCCGCCGATCGAACGTGTGCTTGCGCTCGTGGAACGCGCCGTGTTTTGCACCCGAGACCAGTGAGAGTTCCCCGGACGGCAGCGTCTCAGCAGTTTCCCGAAGGACCGGTTCGGTGAAATACGGATCGCGATCCCCGCCGAAAACCAGGGTCGGCTGATCGATCTCGGCGAGTTCGTCCGAGGCGTCGAAATCGAGGACGAACTCGAGCGACCGCCACGTGTCCGAGGCCACCGCCGGCCGCGGAAGGGTGAGCCGACCGACGGTCCGGATCATCGGCGGGTACGCGACGGCTCGGCCATCTGCGAACATCGCTCGAGCGAGTTCGGAACGGATCCGAAACCAGTCGCGGTCGCGGGCGAGGTTCTCGAGGCGTTCGACGCTCGGGACTGCATCATCGGCGAGCCGAGAGGCGCTGTTTGCGAGCACGAGCCGGTCGATGAGCTCCGGTTTCCGACGGGCGAGCGCCTGGCCGATCAGCCCGCCCATCGAAATGCCGATCACGTCTATCGACGAACTCGAATCGGATAGCGACTCGAGGGCTCGAGCGTGGGTCTCGGCCGCATCTTTCGCGTCGTAGTCCGGCGCCAGACCGCGCGGACGGCTGAGAACGTAGACGGTGTACTCGTCCAGGTAGCGCGAGAAGTAGGGCGCGAGGGTCAACGACGAAAGCGGCGGGTAAGTCCCCGAAAACATCGCGTCGCCGAATCCGGGCAACACGGCGAGTGTTCGGGGACCGCCGCCGACTTTTGCGTACGAAATTCCGCCGGGGAGCGTTCCGGTATCGGTACGTGTCGTCGACATCGGGATCGTGGAAGTGAACATGTGTGAGGTTATTTGCGGGTAGTGGGATACGTCCGACAGTGCACGGCGGCCACGTGCAAAGTAGCGAACTCTGCGGGACTGTAGGGCCGATGGAGGGTGGCGAGACGGTGGGGTCGGTGAACGTCGGTGACGGTAGAGATCGCGGTCGGCAGCGGGAGTGAAGATCGTGGTCGGCGGCGACAAAGCGATGTGCGGATCGATGACGACCGTTCCGTCACCGGTCCGGCGGCGGTCCACGGAGACCCGGGTTCGTCTCCCGGTCTCGCATCCGCCGCATCCGCGCTCGAAGCTCCGGACTGCTTCCAGGCACGGAAAACGCCGTTTCCGCGGAATCTGTTTCGTCCGATTCGAGGTCTTCGATCGTCTCGAGCGACTTCGGAAACTGACGAACGTCCTTGTGGAGTGCGATCCCCGCGTGCGCGCCGTCGCCGATCGCGATCGACGTCTGATTTTGACCGTGCGTGACGTCTCCGACGGCGTAGACTCCGTCGACGCTACTCTCGCGGCGTTCGTCGACGTCGATCGCGCCGTCGTCGGTGAGGTCACACTCGAGCCCTTCCGCGAGCGCGGTATTGTACGTCATCCCGTACATCGCAAACCCGCCGAGATAATCGCGGTTCGTCCCGTCGGTAAACGAGAGCCCGCCGAACCGTTCGTCGTCCGTATTGGCGGTGTACGTCGAGACGACTTTGGGTTCGACGCGCTCGATCGGATGGGCGCGGAGTTGCTCGTCGACATCGTCGTCCCACTCCGGTTCGCGGCCGTCGAGAAGGAGGTCGACGTCGTCGGTGAAATTGAGCATCGTCATCGCGACGTGGGCGGCCTCGTGACCGTGACCCAGGACGAACACCGAGCCGTCGCCGAGCGCGTACGCGTCACAGTGCAAACAGTAGTACAGGCCGCGGCCGGTGAACTGCTGCAGTTCCGGCACGTCGGGACTGTGATCTCGAAATCCGGTCGCCAGAACGACGCGTTTCGATTCGATCGTCGCGTGAGCGGCCTCGAGACGGAACGGATACGCTGTTTCGTCCCGCTTTTCGATGTGCTCAACGACGTCCAGATAGATGTCCCCGCCGTAGGTTTCGACCTGCTCGAGAGCGTGATCGGCCAGTTCCCGACCGGAGACGTCCTCCGAAATCCCGAAGACGTTGTGAACGTGGTTGACCGCCGCGTGTCGACCACCTTCCCCTTCGAAAACGGCGGTTCGATGGCCCAGACGCGTGGTGTACAGTGCTGTGGTGAGTCCGGCGGGCCCGCCGCCGACGATGACGACCTCGTACTGCGGACAAGCGCTAGCTGTCATTCGAACCGTCCTACGACGGGGTGGGTGTTGACCGTGTGCCGTGCATTTGCGGCCCGCGATGATCCGAGTCAACGCCAATCGGCATCCGCGGGCCGTCACTCGCGAACAGCGTCCCGGACGGAGTAGTGGCTGTATCCCCGGACCGCCTCGTCGGTCGATTCCAGAGAGGGCGATAGACTGATTCCCGGTGAGATCCGCACCTGGCCGTTAGGAGGTGAGTTCGTCGAACTTGTCGACGCCGACCTCCGCAACGTCCATGTCCTGTTCGACGGCGCCGCCGCTGACGCCGATCGTGCCGACGATCTCGCCGTCTCGCGTCAGCGGGTAGCCGCCGCCAAAGATGACGATCTGGCCCTGATTTGTGTTCTGGAGGCCGTACAGCGACTCACCCGGTTTTGATGGCTCGGCTAGTTCATGTGTGGGCATATCTAGCGAAGCCGCGGTGAAGGCCTTGTTTCGCGAGATGTCAACCGACGCGAGCCACGCGTCGTCCATCCGGTGTTGGGCGATGAGGTTTCCCTCGGAGTTCGCGACGGTGATTACCATCGGGTTATCAATTTCTTCTGCGCGCTGTTCGGCCGCGTCGATGACTTCCTTCGCCGTCTCGAGACTGATTGTGTCGACCATGCGAATTCCCCCCACACCGTAGAGGACCATAAAACGGCCCCGTGGTAATCGTTACAGATAGTATCGTCAGGCTAACTTACCCGGCCTCGAGACCAACCGACACTCGAGACGACCGGAATCGCTCGGACACGACCGAGTGTCAACGGAGCAGTGAATATCTGTCGGTTACAGTATTCGAATCGTCGCGTTACAGACAGTAGGCATCGCCTCGAGCGACCCGCGCAAAGCGGAGACCGGGTTATGTTGCCGTTTTCGACCGTATGCACGATGGACGAGCAGTTCTATCCCCGCGGCATCGGGATTACGGCTGATATCGATTCTCGAGCGTTGCTAACGAGTTCCGGCGTCGAACGACGAACGGCGTGGGACCGATCGGTCAACAGGCCAGTAGGACCTCGACAGTGATGGCAGGTATCGAACACCTAGCCTGTCCTGTAGTACACGAATACTTCGAAAATGTTTATCAGCTGATTGCTGGAAGGCTGGCCTTGGAGTGATAACATGTCACAGACAAGCATGAGGCCGGAAATGTCGATGGCGGACCGACGCGATCTGGCGCGAAACCTCGGCGTCGAAGAGACCGCCGAGACGCCGGTGACGTGGGACGGTCTCGCGGCGACACTCGACGCAAAGACAGATTCAAAGTTCGTTTCGAGAGGGCGAGAGATCAGAGACGCGTTTTCGGACAGCCTCGATGGCGAATTGCTCCAACGGGAGCGAAAAGCCCTCGAGGACGAGATCGCTCGTCTCCCCGACGTCCGTGCGGCGGGCGTTCCGGACGAGCCCGAGGGGCTGTACGAGTCGGTCGCACAACCCGGGTGGCGGGTCTACGACCACCTCGTCGAGACCGGGTTTTTCGAAGGGATCGAAGCGTACCTTCCGAAGTTCACGCCCGAGCACGTCGAGTATACGGCTCGAGAGTTACTCCTCTCGACGTCGCTTTCGACGGGGCTCGACGAACTCGGGTTCGACGAGGAGGAGAAAACTGTTCTCCTCGCTTCGATCGTGAACACTAACGAGCGACTCGCTCGATGGGTACCGTCGAATCAGATCCCGAAGGACGTCGAGTTCGACACGGAGAACGTCCCGCCGTTGCACCAACGCGCTGCGGGCGGAGCGCTCCTGTGGATCCGCGGATTGGATCGTCACCTTTGGCAAAACAGGGTGATCGTTACCGACGGAATCCTCGACGACGCAAACTGGCACACCGCTGCGATGCTCGGCGGACTGTACGTCACGACGACCGCCGCGTGCGACATCGCCGCCACGGACGACGAGAGAGAACTGACCGACGGACAGTTGCCTGCGGCGCTCACCGCCGGGGCCGCGATCCAGATCGTCAGCCAGGAAGAGCTGATGAGAGACGTCTTCTACGTCACGGACGACATCCGCGCCGCAAGCAAACTTCGGTGATAATCCATGGCACTACGCAACGACAGGGCCGTTCAGGCCGCACGAGATATCGAACTGAAAGAGATCGACGACGGCTATACGCTGGTCGGCGGACCGGACGATTCGGTGACGGAAGACCACGATGCCGACCGCATCCCCGAGGAGGACATAACCCAGGAAATGCTCAGCGAGTCCGCCGAGAACCCCGAAGCGTGGTTGATGTACGGCGGCGGGTACAAACAACAGCGAAACACAACCGCCGACGTCATCACACCTGACAACGTCGACGACCTCGAACTCGAGTACGAGATGCAGGTTGGAACGGGCTCGAGCATGGAGGGAACGCCGATCGTGGTTCCCGGCGATCCGCCGGTGATGTACCAGACGAACGGGCCGAACCACATCAAGGCGATCGACGCCAGAGAAGGCGAGATCCTCTGGAGTTACACCTACGCCCCGCCGATCGACGTTTTGCTGTGTTGTGACGACAACAATCGAGGAGCCGCGGTTTACGGCGACAAGGTGTACATGACGACGCTCGACTCGGGCGTCGTCGCGCTGGACCGGTACACCGGCGAGGAGGAGTGGTACACCCAGACCGCCGATCACGAAGTCGGCTACTCCGCGACGTGGGCACCGGTCGTGTACGACGAGACGGTATACACCGGCAGCGCTGGCGGCGAATACGGCGTTCTCGGATTCCTCGCCGCGCTCGACACCGAGAGCGGAGACTCCGTCTGGCAGTCGGATACGCTCCCCGACGACGAGTGGATCGGGGCCAGTCGAGACCACGGCTGTGGAACGAGCTGGATGACGCCGACGATCGACGAGGAGCGAGGCATGTTGTACTCGCCGATCGGTAACCCCGGACCCGACTTCGACGGAACGGTTCGGCCGGGCCCGAACTTTCCCACCTGCGGAACGCTGTCGATGGATCTCGAGTCCGGCGAGATCGAGTGGGGGTACCAAGAGAGTCCACACGACGTCTGGGACTACGACTCGGCGGCCCCACGCGTGCTGGTGAACGATCTCGAGATCGACGGAGAGGAAACGGACGTCGTGCTCGGCTCCGGAAAGACCGGCTGGGTCTACATCATGGACGCCGACGACGGACACCTCTACGAACGCAGCGAGGAGTGTAGCCAGCACATCAATATGTGGGAGATGATCCCGCACATTAGCGAAGACGAGCGCGTTCCGTTCGTTCCGGGCGCACCGGGCGGGAACGACTGGCAACCGCCGTCTTACAGCCCGGAAACCGAACTCGCGTACTTCGTCCACCAGAACTTCCCGCAGGACCTGTACTGGCGATTCGAAGAGTACACGGAGGGCGCACCCTACTGGGGCGGCGGTCTCGACGATCCGGCCGACGAGAACCCCGACGAGTGGAACGGCTCTATCACCAACTTCGTCGCGGTCGACCCGACGACCGGAGAAGTCGTCTGGCGCGATTGGATCGAGAGCGAACAGTACATGTGGGGCGGTTCGATGGCGACGTCGACCGGACTCGTCTTCAACGGCACCCAGAACGGAACGTTCGTCGCGTACGACGGCGAGTCCGGCGACCGGCTCTGGGAGTACGAGTTCGACGTCCCGATCAGCGCCTCGCCGATGAGCTGGTACGACCCCGACGCGGGGGCGCAGTACATCGCCATCCAGGTCGGGGGAAGCGGCTGGCTCCGTCAGGGAGAACGCGGCGATACGCTCGCCGTATTCTCGATGGCTGAGTGAAAGCAACCGGATCTACCAGACAATCACACAACAATGACGAACGATAACTCACACGACCAACTGACACGGCGAGGAGTACTGAAAGGAACAGCAGCGGCGGCCGGAACGGCAGCGATCACGGGTACGGCCGGTGCGTATCGAGAACATCTGAACGAGCCACTCCCGGCCGTACAGAACGACGTCGACGGCAGAACGTTCACGTTGCTCGGAATTGTCAGCGGCTGGATCGGCGTCGCCCCCGCGGCGATCGACGGGGAATCGGGTCCGACACTCCGATTACTGGAGGGCGAAGAGCACGAAGTCGTCTGGGTAAACGGCGACGGCTCTCACCACAATTTCGTCCTCGCCGACGACGAGGGCGACGCGCTAGAAGCGACGTCGATGCTCGATGAACAGGGTGAATTCGAGGAACTGACGTTCACCGCAGAATCGGAGATGGCGGAATACTACTGCGAACCACACCCCGTCCAGATGCGCGGCCCGATCGAAGTGGTCGATCCCGACGAGGTCCACGAACTGCACGTCCACGTCGAAGACGGCGACGGCGACCCGCTCGAAGCCGAAGTCTTCCTTGAGGACATGCACTCGTTCTCCGACATCGCGGCGCGCCCGGATCCGGACGAGGACTTCGAGCCGGCCAGAGCCCGCTTCGACATGCTCGAGGACGGCGACTACGAACTCGAGGTGTGGACGTACGGGCACGAACGGGTCACAGAGGAGGTGACGATCGACGGCGGTGACGAGAACGTTTCGATCGAATTGTCCGCGATAGAGCCCGGCGACCCGGTCGAAACCTACTCGCTCACGCTTCAGGAGGGCGAGTGGGTCGGCGAGGCACCCGACGAAATCGCAGACGAAGCGAATCCCACGCTCGAACTCGAGGCGGGCGAAACGTACGCCGTCGAGTGGGAGAACGGAATCGGTCGGCTCGAGGACGAAGAGTGGGGAGAACCCCTTCCCGGCCACAACTTCGTCGTCGCCTCCGGCGGAGACACGAACGAGTGGAACACGTACGTTCGCTCGGGGTTCGTCGACGAAGCGGGAGAAAATCAGACCGTCGAGTTCGTCGCCGAAGAGGAGATGGAGGTCTACCTCGACCAGTCCCAACACGACGCGGTCGGCGACGTCGTCGTCGAGTAACCGGCAACTCCAGACATCTCAAATTTTTCGTAGCTGGCGGCGAAAGCACATCATGTTCGGCGGTAGGTCGACGAATTCGCTTCGCCTCAATCGTCTCACGGCGCTCGAGTCCCTCTGGGATGACTTCAACCGGTCGCTGTTCGAGCGCGGAGAACCATCGTCCGGGCGAGTCAGCGACCCCAATCCGGGCGCTCCCGAGGCGGTGCGAGGACGCCGATACCGACGGCCGGCTCCTCCTCCCTGTTTTCGGTACCGTGGGGCTCCCCGCTCCGGAAGCGATAACAATCACCGGTCGAAAGCGGGATCTCCTCGCCGTCGATCAAGGCGATCAGCGAGCCGCTGAGGACGTACCCGATCTGCTCGTTGTCGTGGCGGTGGACCGGCAGCGTCGCCCCGGGTTCGATCCGCCAGTATTTCATGCACGCCCGTCGGCCGGTGGCGAGGTCGGCGAGGTAGACTCCGTCGGTATGCTCCTCGAACTCGACCTGCGCACTGTTGACGTTCTCCATGGTCACTCGCGATACACTGCCCACGAAGCCACGCATAAACATTCCGGTGATACGTTTATACCATGCTTCGTGGAAGGCAGTTCCCATGGCTCGTGGTGACACACTACGACTGTTCCACCTCCCGTTCTCGTTCGCGTTGCCACAGAAGGTGGCGAGCGAGCGAGAGTACTACGAAGCGGAAGGGCTGACAGTCGAGCTAGTCGAACGCGATCGGCGCACCGTCGACGTCAAGTACATCCCCGCGGACGAGACGCTGACCGGCGACCACGACGTCGACATCTATCCGGTGTGCAAGTGGGAAAGCCTCCGACGAACGTGGCGCATGGACGACGGCCGCGTCGTCGCGAAGGGAACGTTCGCCGACCAGCCGTACGCGGTGTTCGTGCGACCGGACGCGGGAATCGAGTCGCCCGCGGATCTCGCGAACGCCGAGGTAGCCGTCAACCGCCGAACCGGCCAGGAGTACACCGCGATGCGGGCGCTCGAGGAACACGTCGATCCCGACGAAATTACGCTCGTCCACCGCGGAATGCCCACCGATCGGCTCCGCGCGCTGAGCGAGGGGGACGTCGACGCCGTGACGCTCATCGAACCACAGAGCACGCTCGCCAGCCACCTCGGTTTCGAGCGGCTCCTCGAGTTCGAGAACCACGTGGGAATCGTCGCCTCCGACGCCGTCGGGCGCGAGACGCTCGAATCCTTCGTCGCCGCCTACGGCCGCGCCGCGAGGGCGATCAACGCCGAACCGGAGGCCTTCCGCGAGGAGTACCTCGAGATGCTCGAGAAGGACCGCCGCGTCGCGCCCGATCTGTTCGAGGAGATCGACGTCGAAGAGCTCGAGCGAAGCGTGTCTGTCCCGCGATACGACCCGCCGGAGCTCGCCGATCGCGACGAACTCACGGCCCACCTCGAGTGGATGAAAGACCGCGACCTGATCGACGAGGCGGCGGAGATCGACGCCATCGTCGGCCCGGTGGGGGAGACCGATGTCTGACGCGACGATAGACGTCGAGGGCCAACAGGCCGAGTTCGACGCCCACCACGACGACCCGGGCGATCGACCGGTCCTGCGGGCGCGATTCGAACACAACGGGAGCCCTCGGTACCTGCTCTACGCGATCAAACGCCTCGAGCTCGATCACGATCACGGGTTCCACCTCGACGTCAGGCTCGTCTCCGACGAACTCGAGGGAGGCGTCGAAACCGTCGAGGCGAAACTGCAGGAGGGCGAGGCGGACCTCATCGACATCGATTACATTTCGACCGCCCGCGAGCGCGCCGAGGACGCGTCCATCGTCGCCTTCCATCCTTACGGCCGGACCGTCGGCGGACTCGTCGCGCCGACGGATTCCCCGATCGAGGGGCTCGGGGATCTGCGCGATCGACGAATCGGCGTGGTGCGTCGACTCGACAAAAACTGGATCCTCGTCCGCGCCGCGTGCCGGGAGTACCACGGCTTCGATCCCGACGAGGAGGCGACGCCCGTGGAGTCGGGCTCGAAGGTCGAACTCACTCGGATGCTCGCCGACGGCGAGGTCGACGCGATCTGTCAATTCTGGCAGATCGTCCCAGAGATCACCCGGAGCAACGACTACCGCGAGGTCCTCCCGATGTCGCGACTCGTCCAGGAACTGTCGGAGACGGAGAACAAACTCCCGATCTCGACGTTCCTGACGAGCGAGGAGTTTTTCTCGGAGGATCGGGAGACGATCCGCGCGTTTACGGGTGCCTATCGCGAGGCCGTCGAGCGGTTGCAAACCGACGACGACCTCTGGGTCGAGATCCGCGAACGGCTGATGTACGAAGACGACCCCGCCGTCGGACGTGCAATTCGCGACGGCTGGCGGGACATGGTCGTCGCCGACTGGAACGAAGAGACGGTCGACGGAATGGAACGGCTGTTCGAACACCTCCTCGAGGTTGCGGGGGCTGACGCGCTCGGCGTCGATCACGTACCCGAGGGGACGTTCCGGGTGGATCTTCAGGAGGAACTCGCGTGACGTCGATCACGTTCCAGCTCAACTGGGAGCCCAACGGGTTTCAAGCCCCGTACTTTCTCGCGCGCGAGCGAGGGTTCTACGAAGCGGAAGGGCTCGAGGTGGCGTTCGTCGAGGGCCACGGCTCCCCCTACGCAGCCGAGCAGGCCGCCCGCAACGAGAACACCGTCGGACTCGCCGGAGCCAGCGCCGTGCTCTCGGTGCGGAGCCAGGGGTTCGAGCCGCTGGCCGTCGCGGCGGTCACGGGAAAGACCCCGGCAGCGGTTTACACCCTCCGAGACGTTTTCGACGAACCCCTCGAGCGCCCCGAGCAACTCGCCGGGCGCACCGTCGCGCCGTCGGCGACGAAGACACGCATCCTTGCGGCCCAACTACTCGAGGACGCGGGAATCCGCGACGAGGTCGATCTCCCCGACGTCGATCCGCGCACCCACCACCGCGTGGAACACCAATTGCTCGAGGGGGAGATCGACGCCGCCGTCGGCGTCGTCACCAACGGACTCGAACTCGAGCGCGAGCACGACCGCACGGCCGACGAACTCCTCATCGGGGACTGGCTGCCGGTCTACGGCATGACGCTCGTTGCGAATCCGGCGTTCGCGGCGGACGAGCCCGAAACGATGCGCGCGTTCCTGCGCGCTACCGCGCGCGGATGGGCCGCGGCGACGACCGATCCGGCGGCTGCGGTCGACGCCCTGGTGTCGCGAAACGCCACCCTCGAGCGGCGGCGCGAAATCGAACGCGAGAAGTTCGAAACCGCGTCGCGATCGCTCCAGTTACCCGATCAGCTTCGAGAAGCCGGCTGGGGAACCCACGATCCCGAGCGATGGCATCGACTCGAAGCCGCCCTCGCGGAGACCGACCTGCTCGAGGGGCCAGTGGAGCCGGATGCCGCGTGGACGAACGAGTACCTAGACTCGGACGCGACGGTGCTTACGGAGTACGCCGACCGAATTTCGGGTGACGTGTAACCGTGCGCGCGATCGATCACATCAATATCGACGTCGACGACCTCGAGTCGTGTTATGCCTTCTACCGCGACGAACTCGGACTCGCGGTAAAGCGTCCGCCGTCCGATTTTCAGGGCGAGCACGCGATGTTCGAGGCGGGCGAGACGGTAATAACCCTCGTGGAGACGGGACGGGCCGACGGCTGGGAGCCGAAAGAACTCGAGCACCCGCTGGACAAGGCCCACCTCGCGTTCGAGAGTTCGCGGGCGGACTACGACGACCTCGTCGGCGTCCTCGACGGCCAGTTTCCCAACCAAGGGCCCTACGACTGGGACGAGTTCGAGGGGTTCTATTTCCTCGATCCGGACGGCAACCTCCTCGAAGTGATTACGTACGACCCGCCCCCCGGCGACCGCGAGCGGGCCCTGCTGACCCACGACGACGTCGAATGAGCGAACGAGAACGCTTACCGACTGACGCCAGAACCGAGCGTGGTGACCGAGAGCCGGCGTTGGAACCTATCTACGTTCGAGACTGTCGGCGAAAGGCGGCCGGTCATTTAGTACCGCCCGGCTCGTGGTACGTTATACCACATGAACCGTACCGAGCCAATTCCCGTAACGGTCGTAAGCGGCTACCTCGGTGCCGGAAAAACGACCCTGGTCAATCGCGTACTGTCGGATCCGGGGGGACGCCAGATTGCGGTGATCGTCAACGACGTGGGCGAAGTGAACGTCGACGCGGAGCTGATCGCTCGAGCCAACGAGGACGAGGGCATCATCGAACTCACGAACGGTTGCATCTGCTGTCGGTTGCAGGGGAATCTCCGCGACGAAGCGACGCGTCTGGCCGAGAACCGCGAGATAGACGCCCTGGTGATCGAGTCCTCGGGGATCAGCGAACCGATCCCGGTCGCTCGAGTGTTCACCGGGGGCGACGAGAGTGGCGAAAGCGACTCCGTCGACTCACCCGATCCGTTCAGGCTCGACACGATGGTGACGGTGCTCGACACCTACGGCTTCTGGAAGGAGTTCGACGCCGAGGATCGGCTCTCGGCGGAAGCCGCGTCGACGCCGGACCGTCCGCTGAGCGAGGTGTTCGTCGAGGGGATCGAGTTCTGCGACGTCCTGTTGCTCAACAAGGCCGATATGGTGCCCGACGACGCCCTCGAGGACCTCGAGGCGGTCGTCGAGGAACTGCAGCCGCGAGCCGAGCGGGTGCGAACGAGCTACTGCGACGTCGACCCGGAACTGGTGCTCGAGACTGGTCGATTCGACTTCGAGGAGGCGAAGCGATCGCAGGGGTGGAAGCGGCATCTGCGCGAAGCGGGTCGCGACGCCGACGATCCACATTCCGATCACGATGGTCACGGTGACCACGATCACCAGCAGGACGACGATCACCAGCACGACCACGAGACGCCGAGCGCCGCAGAAAGACACGGGATCTCGACGTTCGTCTTCAGATCCGATCGCCCGTTTCACCCGGAACGGCTGGCAGCGTGGCTCGAGGACTGGGACGGCGCAATCGTTCGTGCCAAGGGCGTCTGTTTCGTCGCAGGTTACGAGGAGGTCATCGGCGTAAGTCAGGCGGGGCCGTCCGTTCAGGCGGGGCCGCTCGGCAGCTGGCGACCCGACGACGAACGCCGAACGCGACTGGTGTTCATCGGCCGGGAGATGAACGAGGCGCGCATTCGCGAAGAACTGGAGGAGTGCCTGCTCGAGAACGTAGCGGAATCTGACGCGGCGGAGTCGGATGCGGCGGACCCGGCGGAATTCAACGCGACGAACGCTTCGGATCCGTTCCCGCTCGAGTGAGAAAGTCCTGGTAGGTGAGCTACTCGAGTTCCTCGCTGAGTTCTTCCCACGATTCGTGGAAGCCGTGGGTCGACTCGGATTCAACTTGACCGTAGCGTGCATCCTGGTACACGTCGTCGTACTCGAGTAGTTGCGTCCAGCCGTCGTGGTAGGAGTAGCTACAGTACTTGCACATACCCCGAATACGGTCGACATCGACATACGGTTTTCTCCGCTGGCGCGGGCGATTCCTCGAAGCGGTCGCGAGCAGTACGGAGTACTTACGGGGAACCGAACGCGACGGTCGTCGGGTGGGCAAAAGAGTCATCACGAACGAGCACCCGACGGTGAGCATGGATCGAACGGGGGGATACGTCCACAGCGGTGACGACACCGTCGAGCGCGAGTGCGACCATTGCGAGTGGCACGCGGTCGCGCAATCGTATCCGACGCTGATCAAGCGGTATCAGGACCACCTGCGCGAGGACCATCCGACGGTGTGGATGCGTAGCTAAGGAGAGAGTCGTCCGTCGCAGCGTTTCGCCTCGAGAAGATACGCGAAATGGCGTTTCAAGACGCTCAGCGACCCGGTTACTAGAGAATAGTCACAATGCCTCGCCGTTTACCGTAACGTTACTAGTTTTAAAATGCATCAGAACAGTTCCATCAGGTAACGTTCCGACACGTTCGAAGTTCACCCCCGCTCTGACGGGATGAGCGGCTACTTCGACGTTAAGGATAGCAGCACAGACTAGTTATTCGTCAAGTGCTCTGATGGACTCGAGGTAGTCGCGGATTTCGATGACGAACTGCCGGTACCGCTCGAGATCCTGTAGTGCATTGTACACCACATCGTGTTCGATAATGTCACCGTAGGTGTGTGCGAGAACATTACGGAATCGAGCGCCCTGTGCCATTGCGTCAGCTTGGACCAGACAGTATATCGAGTTCGTCGAGGGCTCGCATCGATTCCGGATTACTCGCTGGCGGGGTTCCACGCTCGTGTTTGACCAATTCTTCGCCGATATCGATGGCTGCCTCGGTCATCTTCACGAACCGACGTTCAACGATGTCCTGTGTATCTGAGTCAGCATGATACGCCTCACGACTCGTGGACTGCTTCCGGGCGAGGACACCTAAACTCGCTTCGATCGTCTCGACAGCGTTGAGTATTCTACTAAGCCGATCAGACGGAAACGCCTCGTCTGTCATCGATCTCGAGTCTCGCCATCAGTTGCCGTGACAGCGGAACTACCGAGATGCTTATCAATTCTCGCTAGTGCTGCATCGAACCGTTCACGTGGTGAGCGGTCGGTCGATTCAGATGTTCGTAGTTGACGTCGGATGGAAGCCACGTCCTCCTGCTCACCGAGAAGAAGGACGCCCCGAGTGAAGATGCTCTCCGCGAGGTCTGGTGACACCGTCTGGAGGTCAACCAGATCGACATCGTCAGTCTCGAGTGTAGCACTGAGGTCAGCACTTAATTCGAAAAAGATGTCGTTATACGCTGGCTCACTGGGACAAACCGTCTCAAACGCAACTGCGATATCGATATCACTCTCAGCGTGAGTCTCTCCCTGCACGTGAGAACCAAACAGAATTGCCAGTTGTACCGAATGCTCGTGAAGGACCTCTCGGAGGGGCTCGATCGGGACGGATTCATCGAGAGCAGCTTCCTTACTGGTCCTCATTATCGGAAACCACGTTCTCGGCGTACATAAACGCTCAGGTGACACCCGTCTATAGGTATCGTAGTTTCACAAAACAGACTGGCCGTTCACTACCATACTATTAGGGATTATCGTAGCCAGCCGGATGGTTCGCCTCGCAGGGATTGATGCCGTGTTTCGATCCCCGGTCGGAGAATCTATGAACTCCGACGATAATCCCAATATGTTCCGTAATCCTCGCGCTCCAGCGCGGGGAGTTGTCAAGGCTCGAGCAGGACCTTGATGACCCCCTCCTCTCGGTCGTCGAATCGTTCGTACATCTCCGGTGCGCGATCCAGGTCGACTCGGTGTGAGACGACCCAACTGGGGTCGGCGCGACCCTCGATGATCATGTCCCGGAGCTGGCGATTGTACTCCTTGACGTTACACTGGCCGGTCCCGAACTTGTGGCCCTTCTCAAAGAGCTTCCCGAAGTCGATGCCGAGCCGGCCCTGAGAGGCCATCTCGTCCGGCGCACCGGGGTCCGACGGGACGTACAGTCCCGGAACGCCGATTTCGCCGGTCGGGCGCACGGTCTGGATGAGCTGGTTGAGGACGATCGCGGGGTTCTCTCGAGCCGGATCGTAGGCGTCGTCGCCCGGATCCGTCTCGGGGTCGATCGCCTGGTAGCCGACTGCGTCGACGCCCTTGTCGACCTCGTCGCCGTGTGCGTCGACGATCTGGTCGACGGGATCGTCTTCCTCGAAGTTGATGCCCTGAGCGTCGCAGTGATCTTCGGCCATCTCGAGGCGACTCTCCACGCGGTCGACGACGTAGATCTCGGCAGCCCCCTTGATCTTGGCGCTGTAGGCGGCCATCAGCCCGACGGGACCAGCCCCGAAGATGGCGATCGACTCGCCAGGCTGGAGGTTCGCGAGTTCGGTGCCGTGCCACCCCGTCGGGAAGATGTCCGCGAGGAGTGCGAACGCGTCCTCGTGTTCGTCGCCCTCCGGTAATTTTAACGCGTTGAAGTCGGCGAACGGTACTCGAAGCTTTTCGGCTTGCCCGCCCTTGTACGGCCCCATTGCGACGTATCCGTACGCACCTCCCGCAAAGCCGGGGTTGACGTTCGTACAGAAGCCGGTATAGCCGTTCTCACAGTTCCGACAGAATCCGCAGGCAACGTTAAACGGCATCACGACGCGATCCCCCTCCTCAAGGGTCGTGACCGCGTCTCCGACCTCACTCACGAGTCCCATGTTCTCGTGGCCGAAGACGATTCCCGGATCGGCACCGGTTCGACCCTCGTACATGTGGAGGTCCGACCCGCAGATACACGTCGTCGTGATATCCACGAGAACATCGTTTTCGTGCTCGATTTCGGGTTCGTCAACCGCTTCGACGGCAACTTCGTGTGGTTCCTGGTAGACGACAGCGTCCATTGACATTTGGTATCAAGCCTCAGGAGTTTGACCACCCTCGTGTTTGTAAACGTTGTTGTGATTACAGTTGCGGGAGTTATGAAAAATCAACCGGCAGTTATTGCTGACAATAGGCGGATCGCTCCGAAGACAGTACTGGGAAGAGAGTTGTCTGTGTCAGAACCATTCGATGACGGCGACGAGTGTTGATCAGGTCCCGTAGTCAGTCCGTCGAGAGACGCCACAACACACGGGAGACCGTCGCCAGATCAACCTCGTGCCGAACGGCTACCAACCGACAGGCCGCGAGGGACGCGGTGTACTCTTCGACGGAGACCGAACCTGAATACGGCCCTCGATCCCGTTACTGGGTCCGTTCGGCGTGATCCGCTACCGGCTCGTGAACCGCTTTCTTACTGCCGTCGAACGCCACAGGTCGCGTACCGCTGGTCGCGCACCGCTCGTCGGTTACGATCCCGTCGGGAACCATCATCGAAACCGGCCAGCCGGAACCAGCGGGTTTCGGATTTATAATCCGTAGCGTGCTAGAGAACAACGACCGCGTATGCGTCTCCCCCTCGAATCGATCTCGAGCGTCCGAAATCCCCGACATACGGGAGAGAATCGATGTCTCCCGTGTACGGTCGTAAACCTCCTGATCACGGCCGTCCTCGCAACCGCGATCGGATTTATTGCAACGATTGCGGTCGGTGTCGCCGCATTCACGGCGTTCGTTACCGTAATCGTGATCCGCGGCTATCTCGTTCCCGGAACGCCGACGCTTACCAGGGAATACCTTCCAGAACCAGTTCTCTCCTTGTTCGGAAAGCGTTCAGTCGATCGATCGATCGACACCGCCGAGATTGACTGGGACACGCTGGCGGCCGCCGGGTTGCTCGAAAGCCGGGACTCGGAGCGTCTTCGCCTTGACGCAGATGTCCGGGAGCGGCTGTATTTGGAGGCCAGACGCTACCGGAACTCGCCACCGTCCGACGAGGAGATCGCCGCGATGGTCGGCGGAGACATTCGGAGGTTGGGCGATCTCGCCGTCACGGTCGACGGTTCACGCCGCCTTCGATGGCCCTCTGCGGCCGCTCTCGCGGCCGACGTCGCCGCTGCCGACTGTATTCGCGAACGGGTGACCGACTGGACGACACTCGAGGCCGGAGACCGACGTGACCTGCTCGAACGCGTTCGACTGCTCCTCGAACGCTGTCCGGCGTGTGGCGGAGCACTCGAGCGAACCGTCGAACACGACGAGCACTGTTGCCGACGGCCTGCAACCGTCGTGACGGCTGCCTGTAACGAATGCGAGATACCCGTCGCAGAACGTATCGTTTCCGATTCGGAGTCTGTACTGGTTTAGAAGTTAGTTACGGCAAAAATCATCACTTGGATCGTTCAATGTGGCTGCTTATTGACGACTCCCACCCTCTGCTAATATGAAACCAGTCTGTGGAGTAATAGTACTAGCAGAGCTACGGGTATTCCTATCGCAATGATTCGCAATACGCTCGCTAAGTATCGTCGGTCATTTGGAAGCATTTCAGCGACCCCAGATATGCCCGTAGCGATTCCTAGAGCAAGTATAGCGACTAACCCACTAGAATGAAGGAGTTCAAAATATGCGTACATACTGAAGAAAGCGAGTGAGGTAACAAGCTGTATTCGAGCCATTTTCCACCCGCTTGGCTCAGAAAATATCTCCATAGGCTGGATTCCCATTATAATAACCTGTTTTTAGAATGTGTGATGAATCTGTCGTTACGTGCCATACTATTCTGGAGTGACAATATGTGCGTCACCTGTACAGATCACGAGTTTCAGAATTTGATCTGAATGATAACGCGTGCGACGATCTCCTGATAGATCCACGGCTACCGAGTCCGAACCGAAATGGCCCGATGACCCTCCTCTCAGTGAATCGAAAGCGGTTGTTTTTCGATTTCGGTAGTCACGATCGAAGTTCCGACCCTCAAGCGGCACTATCACCCCGTCCCACTTTCCCACCCGCTGTGGATAGCGACGGGTGCTGATTCACATGGTAGACGAGATCACCCCCGAATCTCCGCGTGCCGAGTCGTTGTGGTTGGCGACGACACCGACGACGGAGTACGAACCGCTTGAAAACGGATTGGACGTCGACGTGGCGATTGTCGGCGGCGGAATTACTGGATTGACCGCCGCGATCAACCTGAAAGAAGCGGGCCGAACTGTAGCGGTCGTCGAGTCCGACCGCGTGGTCGAAGGCGTCACCGGTCACACGACCGCGAAGGTCACCTCGCAGCACGGGCTCATCTACGACACGCTGCTCTCGAAATTCGACGAGAAGGGTGCGAGACAGTACGCCGACGCGAACGAGGCCGCAATCGAGGAGATCGCCGGACGCGTCGAAGAGAACGACATCGACTGCGATTTCCGGCGGACCGAGGCCTACACCTACGCGAAGTCGTCGGACGATCTCGAGCAGATTCACGACGAAGTAGCGGCGGCTCAGCGGCTCGGGTTGCCCGCGTCCTTCGTCGAGGAAACGCCGCTCCCGTACGACGTTCCGGGGGCGGTTCGCTTCGACGACCAGGCGGAGTTCCACCCGAGAAAGTACCTGCTCGCAATCCTCGAGGAGGTCCTCGGCGACGGAAGCTACGTCTTGGAGGAAACCCGGGCGCTCGACGTCGACCCGGGAACCCCCTGTCGCGTCGAGACGACTCGAGGGGAGATCGTCGCCGGCGACGTCGTCGTCGCGACGCACTTCCCGTTTTTCGATCGGGCCGGCTACTTCGCGCGGATGCACCCTCATCGTGCGTACCTCCTCGCGGTCGATATCGAGGAGACGCCGCCCGACGGAATGTACTACAGCTCCGCCTCGCCACCCGAGACGATGCGAACGCATCCGGTCCCGGAAGAAGACAGGGTCGAAATCGGAGACAGTAGTGAGACGACTGACTCGAACGGCGAAGACGAACTCCTTATCGTCGGTGGCCAAAGCCACAAACCGGGACTCGACGGCGCGCCGACCTCCGAGCGGTATCGACGCTGCGAGGAGTTCGCCCGAGAACACTTCACCGTCAACGCTATCGAATACCGGTGGTCGACGATGGACTACTCTCCCGTCGACAAGGTCCCGTTCATCGGGAAGATCGACCCACTGGCTAAAAACGTCTACGTCGGTACCGGATTCAAGGGCTGGGGAATGACGAATGGAACCGCCGCGGGGATGATCCTCGCCGATCTGATCGTCGAGGGGTCGAATCCATGGGCAGACGTGTTCGACCCGCAGCGATTCACGCCCGGAGCGTCCGTGAAGAGTTTCCTCGAGGAAAACGCGAAAGTTGGCGGAAGCTTTGTCGGCGATCGGATCAAGTCGTTCCTCGCGTCGATCGACGCCGGTCAGTTTGGCGGGCGAAACGGAGCAAGCGAATCGGGCGAATCGGAGGAGTCGAGCGGATCGAAGACGGTGGGCAAATCGAAGGTGTCGAGCGAGCTTCCGGCACCCGGCGACGCGCGTATCGTTCGACGAACGGGTCGACCGATGGGCGTCTATCACGACGAGGACGGATCGGTCCACGCCGTTTCGGCGACGTGTCCACACATGGCCTGTCTCGTCCGGTGGAACGACGCCGAGCGAACCTGGGACTGCCCGTGTCACGGCTCGCGCTTTTCCTACGAAGGCAACGTTCTCTCGGGCCCCGCCCTCGAGGGGTTACCCTACCGGGAACTGTAGGCAGTGGCGCTATCGTTCGGAATTCAAGGTTGTCGGCTACTGAATACCGGTGCTGGCGAGCCGATTGAGGCGTATGGCTCACACGGCACGGGTGGCTCGCTCGAGGGGGTTTGTAACACCGTCGTACGGGAGGTTCACGGGATCCTCGAGCCAGCGATCGGAACAAACCAGTCGGTCGCGTAGACCTCGTACTCGAGGGGTGGATGCTTCGAAAGCTGACACAGCAAGGTGGACAACGCGGTCAGTACGAGCGCTGGATTCGAGGTGAATAGAGCCAGGGCGGGATGAACTTCCCGCGATACGCCCAAGATCGTGAAGCAAGTATCGAGCCAAGCCAAAGAATAGATTTTTATCCATACAACAAGAATTTGGAGTAATGCGTCGGGCTCGGCTTCTTCCGCTTATCACCACTCTCTTTGCAATTCTCGTCCTTGCGACCGCCGCTCCAGTTCTCGAGTCGACGGCGATTTCGTCGCCATACGATCTGTCGGCCGACACCGACGCCGGCGCGGGCGGGCTCTCGTTCATGGCTATGATGTTGCTATTCGTGTCCGCGTTCGTCGAATTCGTTTTCGGCGTCGAACTCGAGCAGATCGATCTCGCCGGCGCGTCCGGCGCTTCGGGCGGGCTACTCCTGTTCGTCGTTCCCCTTCTGGTAGTTGGTCTCGTCATCGGTGCCTTCTACCTTGCGGGCCGTCGGTTCTCGTACTCACCGACGGGAGTGGTCCTCTCCTATCTGCTCGATCAGTCTCAATCGGAGGAGTCCGCTTCTCGATCGTCGACGAGCGAAACCTGGCCGCCCGCCGAGCCCGATCCCGGCGTCGCCGAAGCGTGGACCAAAATGACGGCGAGTGTCGACCTGGAACATCCAACCACCAGAACGCCGGTAGAGTGGGCCGAAGAGGCTATCGACGACGGACTCGACGCCGATGCCGTGGACGACCTGACGAGTACCTTTCGAGACGTACAGTACGGAGAAAACGCCGAAACACCCGAGCATCGCCGACGAGCAAACCGCGCTCTGGATCAGCTCGAAGATGATATAGAATGACGAGAGTGACGAGGAGCGCTCGTCTGGTGCTCGTCGTGGCAGGTGTGCTCTCGCTCGTCATCGGGCTCGTCGTTCTGGCAAGTCCGGCAATCGAAGGGGCAGCCGGATGGCCGTGGGCCGACGACGCGCTCCTGGTCGGTTTCTTCACCGTTGCGTTCGTGCTGGCTTCTTTCGTCGGTTCGTTCGAATTCCTCACGGGAGAAGTGAGCAGAGAAACGAGCGAAAAACCGACGAAGCGGCCCGAGCGAGTTGCCTCGAAGTCGCCCCCCGGTCACGAGCTCGAACGAATACTAGATCGACGCTGGTGGCCGCTACCGCCTTCACCAGGCCAACGCCAGCGTATCCGGGATCAGTTTCAGCGGACGGCGATGAGGTCCATCGTCCGAACGGACGGCTGCTCGGCGGCCGTCGCCCGAGAGCGGATCGATCAGGGTACGTGGACAGACGATGCGGTTGCCGCGGCGTTTCTCCGCACCGACTCGGAGCTGTCGCGTTTCCAGCGAATCCGCGTCCTGCTGCGCTTTCAGCACGGCGCTCGGCGGACGGCGAGGGAGATCCTGAGCCGAAGCGAGGAGAGCGGTGATCGACGATGAAGACTCGGTCCGCGACGCGATGGAACGTCGCACTTGCCGCCGCACTGTTTACGAGCGCGACCGGCGTCCTGTTCGAAGAGCCGATATTGCTACTGAGCGCGATCCCGCCCCTCGTCCTAGCGGGCTACTCCCACGCGACGGCGACACCCGATCCCGCGATCAAAATCGAACGCTCGCTCAGCGAAACTGATCCCGAACACGGCCACGAAGTCGACGTCACAGTCACGGTTCGGAATACGAGCGATCGAACGTCCTTCGACATCAGAATCGCGGACGGCGTCGCACCGATGCTTCCGGTCGTAGAGGGGTCGGCCCGGCACGCGGCGGTACTCGGTCCGCATCGGAAAACGACCTACTCCTATACGGTCGTCCCAACGCACGGCGTCCACCGCTTCGAGTCGGCTTCGGTCGTCTGCAGGGACGCGAGCGCCAGCACCGTCGTCGAGACCACCGCTGCGGAGACGACGGAGCTCTCCTGTCGCTCGCCGGTTCGGACCCTTCCGTTTCCCCGATCGCCGCGACGAACGGGGGGATCGGACACGAGTCTCGGCGAAAGCGGGATCGAATTCTCGCGGGTTCGCGCCTATCGTCCCGGCGACCCGCCGGGACGTATCGATTGGAACCGCTACGCTCGAGAGCGAGAACTGACGACCGTTACCTTCCACGAGGATCGACTTCGAACAGTGGTTCTCTGCCTCGACGCACGGGCCCGTTGCTATCGGTCCGCCGATCGGGACGAACCCCACGCCGTGTTCTACGAACGGACTATCGGGCGCGAACTACTCGAGGCCGTCTCGGAGACGAACGGACGGATCGGCCTCGGAATCCTCGGTCCCGACGTGACCTGGATCGCCCCCCAGGCCGGGAAACACCACACGGAGACTATCCGGCGAACGCTCGCCGATTCCGAAGCGCTCCCGCTCACGCCACCTGACGGAGTACGTGGCGAGGGCGAGGACGGACACGCCTCGATCCTCCGATCGCGGCTCGAGCACGGGCCAGAACTCGTCTACGTTTCTCCGTTACTCGATGAGAAGTCGGTCGAAACCGCGCGAACGCTACGAGGAGCAGGCCGCCAGATCACCGTTCTCTCACCTGACGTGACCGCGACGGACTCGTCCGGCCGATCGATGGCTCGACTCGAGCGCGAGAATCGGATCGACGCGCTCCGCCGGTCAAACGTGACCGTCGTCGACTGGGACCCCGAAACGCCTCTCGAGACGGCGATACAACGCGGGGCACGGAAATGAACGGTCAGGGCCTTCCGGGTCGCCCGGCGAACCAGCAACCGCCGACCCTCAGCGGTATCCTCGCGCTCGCCATGGGCACCAGCGCGTGTTTCATCGGATCCGCGGGGACGTTACAGACCGCACCGTTGGCCCTCGAGACGATCGGACTCGTCCTCCTTTCGATCGGCGTCGTGGCCAGTCGACGAGGGCGACAGTTCGTCGGTCGAAGTCTATCGGTCGCAGGACTCGCCGTTGCGATGTCGACGTTCGTCGCCGCGCTGGCGTTCGGGTTGCCGATCGTGCTACTGATCGCGTTCCTCTCGTGTGGTGTCGGGCTCGTCGCACTGGCGATCGGCATTTACTTCCTATCCGGGATAGCGGCACGAACGGTAGTCCTCGCCGGGATATCGCTGGTACTCGCCGGCGTGCTCGCGAACGCCGTCATCGCCGAACCGACGATCTGGCGGTCGGCGACCGCGGTGGCGCTGGTCGTCCTGACGTGGGACGTATCGGAGCGAGCGATCGGACTCGGTGCCGAGGTCGGAACCGCCGCCAATACGGCGTCGATCGAACTGGTCGGGGCGGGAACGAGCGCGCTCGTTGGATTTATCGGGGTCGGAACGGCAATCGTCGCAGCCTGGATTCCGATCACCGTCTCGTCGGTCGTCGGATTGGCACTGCTCCTCGTCTCGGCGATCGCGTTCCTGCTCGCGCTCTCTCACGTACCCAGTCCTCCGAACAGACAACACTAGCAAATATCGGACCCGGCGTCCGACAAACGGCTCGTGGCCTCGTAAACGAGCTCCGTTTCGAAGGGGCCGGCGGCACGCACACAAAAACGGGCCGAGAAATCGGTGGTCATCAGCTGTGGATCCCACACACCGGCTCGATCGCCTTCGGCAATCGTTCTCCGGGTCAGTTCAGCAACAGAAGAGCATGTATCCACCTGCGTAGAACCCGTACCCTGGAACGCCTGGTTGCCCGGGGCAGGCTTCAGTTTGTTCACAGCTCTGGGGCTCTACATCCCTACTGACGCCTTCGCTGAAGGTATCGATGTGTCCTCCATCTGGAGAGACGTCCGACTCGGTGTCTTCTCTAAACGCCGCGACGGATTCGGTCCCGTCGGCGTCTACGAAGAGGGCAAGCAGCCCGTCGTCGGTTTCTTTGCGAACGATGTACGCATTGTCGCCGTCGTCGGCCACTCGTTCGACGCCTTCGTCATCGAAGTCCGTCGTGACTTCGTCAGTGGGAAGTTCATCGACGGATGCCGAGGACAAGACGCCGCTCTCGGCCAGTTGCTCGAGTATCTTGCCGGCGTGCTCTTCGATCGCTTCCCTGACCTCGGTTTCGTCTTCCACTTCTTCACCGGCGACGCTCCCGATGGCGCTCGTCCCGATCGCACCCGCAACGCCAGCAGCCGCGGCACTCCGCAATACCGTTCTCCGCATCATCGGTTTCGATTTTTCTTCGGTCATTAATTCTATTTAGACCTCGTAAGTATACAATTATCTTAGCAAGTATGAATATATCTAATAATTCCATATAATTTAGGCAGAAAATATATTTGGTTATTACCATTGCTGTTCAATAGAAGCACGTGTTGAGTCATTAATTACGGCGTTTTCGATAGGTAACGTGAATTTGGCGCGATTTCGAACGGCCGAGAAGCGTCTTCCCGACGTTCAGGGATTTGGATGTCGAGCACATTCTAAACGGTGTACACGTTCTGCACGGTTCGATTCCGGGTATCCGCTCTGTCGCATGGGTATCCGGGTGACAGCTGTTGTCCGCAGTGACCGTGCTCGAGTAGTCCTCGATCTTGGACCGACGACGACCGATCGAGCGACGGACTCGTGAGTAGCCGGCGGGCGAACGGTGCTCGCGGCGACAGCGAGACTCGCTCGAGACGAGATTCTGGTTTCGGTCTCGGGGCTTCAGCTTCGATCTCGAGGTGAGGATGAACCCACCCGAGGGGCGGACGGCTCCGGCCGAGATGCGGACCGCGCCGTCGACAGGCTTGTCCGCCGACATCAGCTGTCGACGGGACTCGTCAGTCGATCCGCAGGCTGCTCATGCCGGTAGCGTATTCTCACCCGGAATCTCCGCATCGGCCGTCAGCAGGACGCGACGTTCGGTGTACTCGAGGCCGTTTTTTCGTTGGCGCTTCTTCGTGATCGCGAGGCGGTTCTTCGAAAGCTCGAGTAACGCGTCGATGGTCCTCGAGACAAGTTTTTTCGCGTAGGAATCGCTGACGCCGCTTTCCTTCCTGCGGATCCAGTGTTTCATGTCGCCGGCGGTGACGTACTCCCGTATCTCTTTGCTTCCCCTCCGCCACGGGTTGTCACCGACACTCGAGTCGGCCCGTGCCTTCCACAATTTCGCGGCGAGTCTCGAGGGGAGCGAGGAGGTCGTCGACCGGAGCATGTCCTCGTCCATCCTCGCGAGTTGCTGGATCGGGAGAAGGTCCCCGTGGGCGAGCGAGACGGTCCCGCCACGCTCGAGCGGGTCGTCGCTCTCGGGCACCCGGACGTACGCGTTTCCGTCGTCCTTCCGGATCCGCTCGAGACGACTGTCCGCTAGCTCGAGTTCGCTCGGGTCGACGTTCGTCTCGCGGAGGTGGGCACCCTTCTCGAGTTCACGGGCCTGTAGCTCGCCGAGGCGGGTCTTGTTCGCCTCGAGTTTCTTCGCGTGCGCGTCGAGGCGCGCCTCGAACGGGGTTCGATCTTCGTCGGACGTTCGGGACTGCTCGAGTTCCGCGACGCGATCCTCGAGTCGGTCGTTTTCGTCCGTGGTTTGCTCGAGTTTGGTTGTCGTTCGCTCGAGTTGGGTCTCGAGATCCTCGATTCGCTCGGCTTTCCGTTGGCGGTCTGCCTCGAGGCTTGCGACGCGATCGCGGAGGGTCTCGAGTTCGTCGGCGAGGTGTTCGAGCGTCGATGCGTCGGCGTCGGCGTCGGGTCGTGCTGGATTCGTGCTCATGTCTGCTATCGCTGGGTTCGGTGTCGCTGGCTTCGGGGCGGCTGGCTGGCGGTGCAACTGGGGAAGCGATTCGTGAGGAGGCGGGGATACGAGCAGATGGCGGCTCGAAGAGGCGAACTGCTCGAGCCAGTGGCTCGAACGAGCCCCATCACCCGGCTCAGGCCGGTGGGATCTCGTCCTCGGCCTCGAGTCGGGGGTCGTTCTCAGCGTCGACGATCAACAGACCCTCGCGTCCGTCGACCGCCTCGAGATCGTAGATTCGAATGTCGTCGCCGGACTCGAGCTCGAGTTCGGAGACGACGTCGCGTCCGGCGGCGACTCGAGCGCCGGAGTGGCTTTGGGTGATTCCGTACTCGGCAACGGCGTCGTACTCGCCGGGGGTTAGAAGCAGTGCGACGCCGTCCTCGTGGGTGGTCGCGTGGACTCGAGTACCGGTCGGCCAGTCGCGGTCGCTCAGGGCAGCGGTGGAGATGGTAACCTTGCCGGCGTCGTCGATGGTGTACCGCGCAAGGTAGCCGGGGCCCGTGGGAACGACGTATTTTGAGGGGGTGGATTCTCGAGAGTCGGTTTCGTCTGAGGTGGCGGAGTCAGTGGTGTCGTCTCGAGAAAGATCGCAATCGGTGCCGCCGTCGGTGAGCAGGCGCTGGGTAGTTGGACTCGAGTCTACTGGTCGTTCGGGGCATTCAATACCCCACATATCATCGTTGAACATGGCTTGCGTAGCTGGCTTACGCGAGCCGCGCGGACCCCGGTGTGTCAGCACCGGACCGCATTTTCTGAATGGATCCGACGACAATCAGATCCGCGTGAAACTCGCGTTGATAGATCCATCTCTCCTGTACCGTAATAAAGCTGACTGCGATATCGTAAAATAATAACTCCGATATTGAAGTGTATTTCTGACACTTCGATAGATGTAAGAACGAGATTAGCAATTTGGAGATAATGAGAAAACCCGGATCTTGGATGCAGAATCCGACCGATGAGCGGATTCTAGAAATTCTCGATACCGGGTTGAAATTGGGTCCCACTACGATTGGCAAGAATATTGATAAACACCGCGTGACGGTTAGCGATCGGCTTCGAACCCTCAAAGAGTACGGACTTGTCGAACGCCCAGAGGAAGGCTACTACGAGATCACTGAACTCGGGAAACAATACCTCTCCGGTGACCTCGATGCAGATGATCTCGGGTCTGGCGAGTGATTCGTGAACGAGAGTGAAATCGTTCGGCGTCAAAACGGTATCTGGCAGTGCGAAAAGTATAGTTGGCCGACGGAGAATCTAGGGGTGAGAAGATGGCCCTGAAAGATATCCCCACGTAGATGAACTCGCCGAAACCACCGGCCAGTCCGAGGAGCAACTTCTGAAGGACCGTGAGGCTGCGGCGAAATAGTCGATTTCGTTCTCCGCTATCTCCATCACCCACGCATCGACGACGTCGCCTCGGAGGTCGCTATCTTCGATCGCCTCGAGCTCGGGAAGGCCGACCGAACTGCATCCTTGCTCATACTCGAGGCATTACAGCACTCTGGCTGAGATACCTGTCGCGGGCTGCAGAACCATTGGCACGTTTGGAACTACTTCTCCGAGAAGCGCACCTCAATCGAATTCCGGAACAAAATCCGAAGCAAGTTCCTCGGCAAGTTCACCACCGGTAAGCCAAGTCACTTGCTGGTCATCAAATCCATACTGCGGGAGCAGCGACACGGTTGCCTCACCAAGCGGGATATCGTTCGTCACAACTGTGACTCGCGTTGCTGTTCCATCGAGAAGCGTTTCGAGAGCCAACCCGACAATTTCAGTGTCTGCTTTTTCGACGGCATCTTCCGATCGATTGCTGGAGTTAGCAATGAAGTTCCGTGCCTTGTCCATGACGTTCGAGACGGATGATTCCGTATACGACGGGCTTTCGGTAACTTTCATCCATCCCTCCTGTAACGCCTCATCGACGGCAGAATCGCTGGTAGTATACTCGTCAAGTGACGCGTCACCGGTCACTTCAGCGTACACCTGTGGAGGAATGCGCAAGACGGCATTACGTCTACGCGCTTCACGAGCCAATGCCTGAAATCGCGTTCCGTTTCGCCGGCCACAACTGATGAGCACCGACGAATCGATAAAAACAACGTCGCTATCACTCCCCATCCTGCTCAGCCCTCGACGACGGGCCGGAGTGCATCCAAAATGACGCCCGCCTCCAACGGGGAAAGATCTTGCTCGCGGGCCATGATCCGATGCGTCACTGATCCGTCGACGTATTCGCGAGCGTACTCGAGAGCAACGGCGAGTCCGTCGAGTCCGTGTCGATCGACGTACGTATCGATGTCCTCATCCCGCGTTCGGCGGGCGACCGCCTCGACTAAGGCTGGCGTAATTTGTCGTTCAGCGTCCCCGTGGACTACTTGGAGATCAATCTCCTGAGCCACGTACTCCGCTGGCCGTCCCTCGTTTGACTGCTCGATAAACCCAGTCGCTTCGAGGTTATCGATGTACTCGTAGACCGTTCGCTGCGGTATTTCGAGCGTCTCGACGATCTCCTCGATCGTCGTTTCCGGGTTATGCCGAAGATAGGTGTATATCCACGCCTTTCGGGGATTTTCGAGCAATTCGAACAATTCGCCGCCGGTAGTAAGCGGCGTCCCCCAGTCCGCTTCTCTGGTTGCCATCCTAGTAGCGAATTGCACGCAAATTGCAATAAGAGTTATTGATTGAACGATGATCCGTCAAGCGGACGGCCAATCGATGCCACCAGGAATACATGTGAGTACCGGCCGCGCTTACTGACCACCGCACTATCGTAGCTAGCCGGATATGAGCCGCTCTGGAGACGGACTCCCTCGGTGATTTTGCACTGTGCCCAAAAAAGAACGATTGGAAAAGTAAGATATCTGTGATTTTGTTGTGATTTTATGCAGGCGTTTACGCCCGATTCAACGCATTCGTCCTCTAAAATCGCAAACTGGGTCTTCACACGGACGCTTCTCATAGTCGTATTTTCGTACCATATCACGCTTTTCGTCGAGCCGATACTCGGTACGGGTCTCTCCGTCTGGGCTCTCGGACTGTGGTGCTGGTTCTACGTGCTATTCCGAGGGATCGGTGCGTACGAACAAGGTAGCGAAGACGACGTGGACACCGGGGTAAGCGCGTAGCACGCCGAAACCACTCCACTTGATCAGTATCCCCGGGAAAATACCTTGAGTCGGAACAAACGGTTATCAAGGTTTTTCCTCTATGGACGAAAGACAGTTTGAGGAATCTTCATTATATGCTGGTGAGAGCATCTTTGGTATGGGTCTATCTCGTCCATCAAGGATGAACCGGGGGTTTGCCGACAAGTATCAAAGTGCACGACGATGGGCGTATGAACTGTTCTCACCAGGATTGGGTGGTAAAATGGGTATATATACCGATTGGTTTATTATGATACTTATTGCGGTCAACGTCTCTGCAGTCATTTTGGAGACTGTCGACTCACTCGGGGCACAGTATTCGATTTTCTTCTTCTGGCTAGAAGGTGTTTCAGTCGCAATTTTCACAGTCGAATATATCATGCGAATGTGGGCTTCCATTGATGATCCCGACTATACGGGTATCCTCACCGGACGTCTGCAGTTCGCACGCAAGCCACTAGTGGTCGTTGACTTACTCGCTATCCTCCCATTCTACTTGGCCACCGCAGGCATTCAACTCGATCTTCGATACTTGCGTGCGCTTCGATTGGTTCGACTGTTTCGTCTTCTCAAACTTGCCCGCTATTCGACGGCAATGCAGTCATTCGTCTTCGTCATCAACCAGAAAAAAGAGAAATTATTGATCGCAGTGTTTGCGAACGGTATCCTTCTCGTTCTTGCGTCCAGTATGATGTATTATATCGAACACCCACACCAACCTGAAGCGTTTGCATCAATTCCCCACGCCTTCTGGTGGGGTGTTGCGACATTGACAACGGTCGGATACGGTGACATCCACCCAGTTACGCCGCTAGGTCAATTTGTCGGCGCGATCGTGGCTGTACTTGGCATTGGTCTCTTTGCACTGCCAGCGTCAATCCTTGCAGCAGGGTTCATTGAGTGGGCAGATGAGGAAACAGACGCGAAAGAATACTGTCCACATTGCGGCGAGAAAATTGACTAAGTCAGCTTTAGGCGAATTGGATATCTAAAGCTTCCTTCGCAGTTTCCACATTAAATTCATCTGAACCATAGAAGCTGGATAGTGGAAGCTCTTGCCCCTCTTTGCCATAATCTTCTTTCCAATATTGTGCAAATTGAACGAAATCGGCAGATTTCACTAAACGAATGTCGATTCCACCAACTTGCATTTCAAGGTGGGTAGCGTTCTTTTTAGCAGATTCAGCGAAGTCTGGTGCAATAATGAGGAACCACTCAACATCGTGTTGCTGGTTTTTCGTATCAATATAATTCTTGATCTTACTCCGAGTGTTAGAATCTAATTTGAATTCTCCTGAACGCCGCTTGTTATCCCAGAGAAGCCATTTTCCGTCTTGTTCAATTTCTCCATCAGTGACCACACCATTGGCCTGTTGACCCAAAAGAGTCGTTTTCTCTATATTGAATATTTTTGAGAATATCTCTGCAGTTGCCTCCTCAAAGAGAATGTCGAGTTTCTTAGATTGGTCCTCCTCATCAACAATCTCCTGAAGTTGTGGTGGAACGAGCTGGACATTGCCATCGGATATGTCTTCGAAGGGCTCTGGTGAATCGCCATACTGCGTCGGCTTCGACCGTTAGAACTAGGAAGATGAAGCGGGAAACCGCCGATGCTCTATGTCGAAGATCTCCCGCTTCACGAGCAAAGTGGTTCAGTTAGCTAAAAATGCTGTTGGTGGTCGAGGCGAAGTCGCCGCCCCCGAAGGGGGTGGCGGCTTCGCCGATTACGCTGTTGTGTCGCTGCACTGTCTGCGGGTTTACCTAGAGAAATCGTATCGAGAAGCGCTAGATTTGCTGAGCGAGATGCCACATATTCTCGGGGAGATCGGCCTTGAACCGTCCGATCTCCCCGACCACTCCACGCTAGTCAAGTGGTTTGATAAGATTAAGACAGCACTCTGGCGAGTGCTACTGCGCCTGTCGGCGCAGTTGCACGAGCCGAGCGGACACGCCGCCATCGACGCGACGTTTTTCGACCGCGAAAACGCGAGCAAACACTACTGCCGTCGGACGAATTACCGCGTGCAGACGCTCAAAACAACAGCTCTCGTCGATACAGAAACCCAAGCCATTCTGGACGTTCACTGTACGACAGAGAAACGCCACGACACACAGCTCGGCTGGCAGGTCGCCCGCCGCAACGCGGGCGACCTCGCCAGCCTCGCCGCCGACAAAGGCTACGATTGGATGGAATTACGCGAAAAGCTCCGCGACAATGGCGTGAGACCGTTGATCAAGCATCGTGAGTTCCGGCCCATCGATCACGCGCACAACGCGCGGATCGATGGACCTCGCTACCGGCAACGAGCGATGTGTGAGACCGTCTTCTCGACGATCAAGCGCACGCTCGGCGACGCCGTGCGTGCGCGATCCTGGTACGGTGAATTTCGTGAACTCGTCCTGATGTGTACGGTTCATAACATCAAGCAGGCGGTGAAACAGTGAAATAACGCTCCGTCTGGCGATTCACCACGGCCCTTCGAAGCAATTAAGATAGAGTTCGACATTTATCTCATCTTCCGTGACGTTCTTCTGTGATTGCTCAAAATACTCGATTGTCTTTTCGATCATCTCGTCTGTTCTCCGTTTATGAGCATCAATACCATACCTGTCAACAATTTCCTTCAATTCGTCCTTTGTGAGCATCGATTCAAGGATTTCGCTTGGATAGACCCCTGCTTTCACTAAACTCTCCCGTCTATTTTCATTGAGCCCTTTCGTCGGCGACTCCACTCCAAACCGATCACGGGCATTGACCAACCGTGCTTGTTCGTCAAACGGTTCAAGCGTTCCAAGCATTTTCAGGTGGTTTTCTTCCGACATTTCATAGTACAACCAGTTCTGGATGTAGTTAATATAATCTTCAGGGAGTCCCGCTATGTCTCCTTTTTCTGAGTCGACGATTTCATAAACTATCGCCTGTTCTTGTAGCGACCAGAGACCTTTTTCGATTGTGTCAAGTGCGTGCTCCGGACTTTCCGACCGAGAAACCTTCGGGAAGCGGTTAATTGCTGAGAGACGTTTGAAAAAGTCAAGCCAGGTGAAGTATTCGTGTTTCTGATCCTGGGCGTTGTTGTGAAGGTCAAAGTAGCTGTGGATCATGTGCAACTCCGAGTCATCAACATCCGAACCATAATCAACCGCCGCTTTCGCCAAATGAAGGAGATCGTCAGTGAACTCCTCTTCAGTAAAGTCCTCAACGAGCCCTCTTTGCCACGATTGCACGCTCTCCAACAAATCCTGTTTTTTCATTTGATAGTTTGGCTGTTGGATTAGTATGCGAAGAATACCATATCGAAGAACCAATGTTTGATAGGGAGAATTATTGATTGCCTCGATTCGAGGTGGCTCAAATTCGTTGAGTTCTAATTCTAGCCGTTCTACTTCCGCTAGTGCCGGAACATACTCTTTGAGATACTTCTCTTGATCCTCAAAGCCATCATGTTTGAATGTATCTGGGTCAAAATTTTCAGTTTTCGATTTCGTATTGTCTTTCACGAATCGTTTTCGCTCATGACTTTTCCATTGTTTATCAAAAAGATCCTTAAGTTCCATTTTGAATATGACTCTACAATTGTATTTGAATCATATAAAATTGTGTGTGAGAATGATGGTGTCCAGACGTATGTATGGATTTCAGAGTATCGCTACCGAAGAGCCAGATCGTGCGTATACGGGGCTTCTTCGAGTGCCCTATCCGGAAGCGAAACCTCGAATTCAGCAGCCGGGATGGAAGGATCGAGATCCTTCAGCAGGTAGACGATCTTCTCGATCGCCTGCGTGATCGCGATCCCTTCGACAGCAGGAACCTCGAGGGCGTCCGCTGCTCCGCGACGGCTCGTGTTCCCACGGAGGTACTCGATGGTTTGTGCGATAGCGGAGCTAAGTTTCGACTTCCCGTGACGCTCGACGAAGAGTTCGATATCTTCGTTTAACTCGATCGCGCCGTACACGGCGATCGTGACCGGACCGATGGGCTCTGCTCCGTTCCAGATACCCGACACTGGCTTTGCTTCCCAGAGGTGGGCTCGATTTCGTTTCTCGTCCAGTTGTTCCGCTGCACCGAGCTGTTGGAGGACCTTCGCATAGTTGTATACCGATCCCGACGATGAAGTCGTCTTCCACGACTCGCAAGACTTGCATTTCCTGAGTTTATGCGGTGACGAATGCGGGGCAGACGACTTTTATGACTGGTATCGGTGGATAGATGACATCGGTACCACTCTCGAGAGCACCACCACAAAAATCGCAGAACCCCTGTGAAACCGAAGTCCACCTTCAATACAGAGAGCCTTAGACAAACACAAACCAACTGATTTCCGCCCTAATCCAACAAGTCTCAAACTGAGCTAGCTACCCACGACAGTCGCGTATCGATCAACCGCTTTCTTCGTTCGGCGAGCGCTCATCCAGGTCAGTTTCCTTTGAGAGCGCTTCAAACGACGATTCTCCGCACTGACAGCCGTCTTTTCGCCCGATGATACGAATCGAACTATCGGGGAGGAGCCACGCCGAATAGATTGCACCACATTCATTGCATCGTGCGGCCGTTTTCATCCGATCGTCTATCTTGCTCATTTATGCTACTGTGAGAAGTTCTTGATACTGGTCGAGCTCATCGGCGCATTCGGAAAGCGAGACGGTGTCTCGCTCTTGATCGTACTGGACCACCCGTGCATCCGCTAATTTCGGGATATGGGAGTGGTACAGCGAGAGGTAGGTTCGTTTCACCTCGTCGGCTGGAATATCCGTAATCCGGCTGTCGTTCTCTCGAACCGCGACTTCGTCAGCCAAATCGGCTAGCGCCATCGGGTTCTTGTGATCCCGGAGCACTCGAAGGGCGTACCGACGGCGATGGTGAGCGAAAAGCTCGAACACCGTACTGATGTTCGCCTGGGCTTGCTGAGGCTCAGTCACATCTCTCTAGAACGACTCTTCTTCAATAGGCGAAGGGGTTGTATTGACAACTCTGGGTCGTTGCTCGCGAAGCCAACGGCAGAAATCACTCGTCTTTCGGATGACTAACGGTCAAGGTACTCTGGATGAGGTTCTTGTGACCGTTATGAAATCGTTTTGAGAGGCCCTGCTGACTAATCCCCAGACTATCTGCTAACTCGCTCATGGTCACCGCTTGGGGAACGTCGTAATATCCCGCCTCGAGTGCAGTGACCAGCGTCTCGCGTTGCTTCGTTGTGAGATCGTACTGCGCACTCGCCATCGGTTGCTCCTGATCTTTGAGACTGTTGAGTTCGAACGAAATCTCTTGTGCAGCACAATAGTCCTGAAAGTCGGACAGTTTATTCTGGTCGTCGAACCGCATTCGGAGCTCCCAGTTTTCATTTCTCCCGATGGCCTGCAAAATCGTCGCGCCGATTTCGACGTACGCGTAAACGATCGTCTCGACGTTTTCGGTCCACTCGGCCCGATACAGTCTGGCATCCTCTATCTCATCGATGGCGGCGATGTTGTGGACGGATTCGTCATCGCGAAACGCGTCTTCGAACACCGTTTGATCACCACCGCTGACCCAGAAATAGGGCATGACTTTATCCTCGAGCGTCGCGACGACGCGCTCGATCTCCACGATCATCTCCGGAGCGGCGGTCAGCGAGTTGCTCAGTGCAAAATCGTCTGATTCAACGCTGAACTCCGCGATAACGCTCATACCATTGATTTGAGAGGATAGGAGATAAGTCCGCGGTCAACGGACGGGTGGGTCACTAGTGGCGATCCAAGCCTGAGCTGTAGGGTCGAACCCGATTGTTGCGGTCGGGTCGACCCTGCAGTCGACGGTTGGAACGATACTAGCCAAAACGGATCGTGATCTCGAGGGGATGAAAGCGAAGAGGAGCTCTATAAGACACTCTCTCGAGGGGACGACGGTCGCAGTACCGTAACAGCCCTCGGGACGGGTATCGGCTCCTTCGGCAATTCCATGCCCGAAGCGCAGGAATGCTCGCGAACGCACTCGAGGTGCACGGGGGTGGTGACAAACCAATCATCACCGAGGATCTCGAGGAGCGGAGACTTGATCCAAACGCAGAAGGAGAGAAAGAACTCCCCGACTTCGTGCAGTAACTTGTTCGAACAGCGAGATCCAAAATCCGTCGAGAAGGCTACCTACTCCCCAAACTCGAGAGCCTCGTCCGCACCCTCCTCGCTCCCGCTACCGCGCTCGCCGAGTTCCTGGTCGATCATCAGGAGGCCGGGACCGTCGTCCCCGACGTGTTTCAGTTTGTCGAGGATGGCCTGTGCGGTCGCTTCCTCCTCGACCTGCTCCGCGACAAACCACTGGAGCATGTTCTCCGTCGCGTTGTCGTTTTCTTCTCGAGCGAGAGCGACCAGATCGTCGATCATCTCGGTAATTTCGACCTCGTGCTCGTAGGCCGTCTCGAAGGCGTCTGCCGGGCTGTCCCACTCCGTCGGCGGACTGTCGATCCCCGCAAGCGTAATCCGCCCGTCGCGGTCGTGGACGAACTCGTAGAGACGCATCGCGTGTTCGTGTTCCTCGTCGGACTGAGAACGCATCCACGAGGCGAACCCGGGAAGGCCTTCGTCCTCGTAGTAGGCCGCCATCGAGAGGTAGACGTACGACGAGTAGAGTTCGGCGTTGATCTGTTCGTTCAGCGCGTCTTCAACCGACTCCGTAAGCATAACACCGAAGAGAACTCACGGGCAGAGTATTATACTTAGGGTCGTCGCGGACGAGGACGCCGAGGATGTCCGGAGGTCACGGCCAAAAGGCACGGCAGTTTCAGCATTCGAGATGTCAACTCGTTCTCGGTCGACTTGCAGATCAATCTCCCGAGCCAACGTCCTCCGCAACCGTCCCTCGTCTGACTGCCCGATAATCAAAATTCGGGAGATGTGCATCCCACAATATGGGTCACAAAACGTCCGCGAAGCACTGATTTCAATCCCGGAAATGGCTCGAGGGGCGCTGTTCAGATTAGAGTTTGAAGGAGTGAGGCGGTGGAATTCGTGGTGCCTATACCAGAATTCAGCCGCTTCACTCTACCTAGCACCGACATTCAGTTAGAATTTGTGGAGCGAGAAGCGACACCGCGGGCTCGAGGAGAAGGCAGATTAACGTAGGAGAACTCGAGAAACAATCTCAACGCCCCAATCCCACCGAACACGCTGAGTAACAGGTACGTCCGTGGGTTTCTGTCGGGCACGTCTCGAACTGGGTCTAAGTACAAGCGAATCCCAGAGACAACTGCGACCGAGACAAACGTCAAGACGAGTGAGGGAATTCATACATTTCACACATTTCAAACGTCCTGGACATCTTACACGCTCTACACTTTCTATACGTTCTATCCGTTTTGGTCCGCACACACTTTTTACGAGCTTCACAGTATCACTCCAGAAACGCGGCCACCGACTGCAAAATTATCGCCGAGTGTGTCATACCACGGGCATTCACGTGACGACACGACGGGGTGCTCGAGCCGCGTCCGTACTGGGTAGTCGATATCGCCTCACGGCGAGTCAGTCCCGATCCGTTTCCTGATCGAGAAACGGCCGGTAACTCCAGGCAACTTCGGAAACCGTCTCCGAATCCTGTTCGATACCGGGGAGGGCATCGAACACGCCCGCGAGCCAAGCGACCCAGTCGTCGCCCGAGTCGTACCCAGCCGGATACTCGTCGTACGTGCGTTGGACCAACTCATCCGCAGTTGCCGACTCCCGGTCGAACAGAACCGCGAACGCGACTCGAGCCGCCGTTCGTTCGTCGTCGCTCATCTCGATCTTTTCGATGCCGTGACGCACGCTTCCGAACGACGGCCCGGGTTGGGGGTCGGGAACGTCCCGTCCGTCTTCGTCGTCGGGTGTTTCGACGATAGGAATATTCTCGTACCGCCACAGTACGTCGGCCAAATCGGCCGATTCAATCGATTCGGTTCGGGGAGGATCGACGAGCGAAAGCGAACGGAGCCGTTTCTCAACGCAGTCATCCCACCACCGGGTGGCCGTATCGTACCCGGCGGGAGACTCGCTGTAACAGCCGTCGACGAGCTCCGCGGTCGTCGCGTCTCCCCAGTACTGGAGAAACGAAAACGCCTTTCGAACGGCGTCCTCCTCGTCCGGCGGGAGCGAAAACTCCTCGATCGACGTCTCCACCGCGGCGGGAGTATCGATGCGGTCGTCTCGCTTCCCGACGGACGTCGCGCGAAGGACTCGGCGTCCATTGTCCGTCAACTGGTACTGCCCGCCGTTTCCCTTTCGCACCAGAGCGTTATCGACCAGTTGCGAGAGGCGCTCCTCGAGCGTCTCTCGAGACGTCTCGAACGTGGCCTCGAGCGTGTCGGCGGTCAGTTGGTCGTCCTCGAGCGCCTTGAGGATGGCCCGGCCGAACGAATCGAGCGTGTTCGAACTCACAGGACTCTCGAGGACGACGAGATACTTAATTCGAACACGCTAACTCGGTCGGATCGACCGAACGAATCGGGCGTCCGCGTATCGACTGGGTTGTGTTGATTCACTGAGTATCGACAGTCTCGGCCCCGTCTTCCGCGTCCGCGCCGCCGCCGGGGCCGTCCATCATCTCATCGTGAAACTCGTGCATCTCCTTCGTGACCGATGGTTCGATCTTCTCGAACGCTTGCTCGAAGTAATCTCGCGTGATTTCGAGTTGATCGGCGCGGGCTTCGACGCCACTGCCGGTGAACTCCCCCGTCATTTCGGTCAGTTCGTCGAGGTCCACATCATCGGTGATCGGAACGTGGAACGGACAACTGGATATAGCGATATTGTGTTTACAAGCTGCTATACGACCGTATCGATTTCGGAGGAATCAACGGACGAGGTCGGCTCGAGATCCTATTCTCCGTCTGATCGGTCTCGAGCATCCAAAATTTCGTCGATGAGACCCTCCGTATCGGAGGCGGCGAGTCGGAACGCCGCGTCGTAGAACTCTCTCCCCGTCAGATTTCGCACGTCGTGGTCAGTTCGGAGTTGGGCGTCGACTAACGCCTGTGCGTCCTCGAGGCCGTCCACCGTCTCGGGCCTGACGTAGACGGTCTTTTTCGTCGCATCGTCGAAGGGAAACGCCGTCGGATCGGGCTCTGGTTCCGGTTCCGTCTCCGCCTGCCCGTGCTCGAGTTCGACCCCTCCGTCGTCCGGAGTCGATTCAGCCGTTTCCGAGTCGGCTGCCTTCGATTCAACTGTTCCCGAATCGGCCGTCTCCGAGCCGTCGTTCGACTCGAGTTTCTGTTCGGTCGTCGAATCTGACGCCGAATCATCGTCCTCGACGGCATCGCTCAACCCGGCGAACCGATTGTCATCAGGCATCGACGACACCTCCCTGTTCGACGATTCCGGCAAGCGCATCCAACCGCTCGAGCATGTCGCTCTCCGGATCGTGCTCCGCGAGCGCCACTCCTTCGCGCCACGCGCGCCGGAACGCGATTCGCTCGCGAAGTCCGGGACCCGGCGAGTCCGGATCATCGAAGTGGTCGGTTCGGGCGAAGTCGGGGAGATATTGACCGAACTCGGACTCCTCTAAGTTGCCGATAATTCGTTTTTCCTCGTTATCACCCGAGAGCGCGTTCGGAACGATCGCCATGATATCGAGATCGATTTCCTTTCTGATCGGGGTAATCTGTTGGGTGTACATCCGCTCGAATCCGCTCACACTGGGTTCGCTCATCCGAAGCGGAACGATAACGTTCTGCGTGGAAATGAGCGATGCATCCGCGAGGGGGCCGAGGTTCGGCGGGGAGTCGACGACGACGTAATCGTACGTGTCCTCGAGGACCGGATCGATGATCTCGTTTCTGATCCAGAGTTCGCCGAACGTGGCGCTTCGAATGCTGTTTTCGACGCTATCTAAGTCCTCGTTCGCGGGAAGCACATCGATGGAACCCGCCTCCCGGATGACGTCCCCGAGCGTCGTTTCGGAACCGTCCTCGAGAACGTGGCCGATGTGGACATCGTTTTGATAGGCATCGGCGAGGCCGACGCCTTCCGTCGCGTTCCCTTGCTGATCGAGGTCGACCAACAGGACGTCGTTCGATCGGTTAGCGAGCCGTTCTGCGAGATTAATCGCGACCGTCGTCTTGCCGACGCCGCCTTTCTGAAGAGCGACGCTTACGGCACGTGAATTACTCATGTCGTTGAACACCTTGTTCGCCGTCTCCACCGTCGAAAGCGTTCGAAAGCCCGCACTTGCGAATCCGTAGACGGTTCAGACAGTGTGAGGAGTCTACAGTGTGTGCACCTCTCGAGCCGCCTACAGCGCATGCACATTTCAAACAATCTACAAAGTGTACACTGTGTAGAATGTGAGAGAGGTTTAGAAAGCAGGGGTTGGGGTTCGCTTTCAGTTCGTGCAGATTTTTGGGGTGACTCGTCGGGTCTTGCCAGATTGGCGATGGCCTGTCCCCTGTCCCAACTACCGACGGTATGCACCGCTCAAACGGTTCAAGCAGTTGAAGGCGTTTACACCGTGTGAACATTGTAGACGGTCTAGCGGTCTGTGATGAGAGACGGAGTGCAAACACAGTCCAGAGAATAGCCTGAACGGCGGGCGTACCTCCCTTCAACCGTTGGCGATGTGTACACAGTGTGAACATTGTGCTGATGTCTCGAGTGGTAATTCGAACGAAATCGGTGGAGACGTCGAATAACAGCGAAATCCTCACAGTGTGAGGACTTAACAGTACCGGAAACAGTCTAAACTGTATACAGTGTTTCAAAATTGTACACTTTGTACACCGTCTAAACAGTGTACACCGTTTAGATTTGGCGCGAGACACACGTTCCAAAAGGCGGCAAAGTGACGAACACTGAGCCTATGGAACCCCAACGCATTCTACACATTGTAAACAGTTAGAACAGTGTGCACCGACCAAACATTTTGCACGGTTCTAACCTCCTCCACAGTGTGAATCGCTCATATTCGCTCGCAGTACGACGAGTGGCGAGCAAACGAAAGTGAGCACAGTGTAAACTGTGTAGACAGTGTGAGAATTCTACTGCTGGTGTTCTTCGATTACATTGTCTCACTCCCCCATCGTCACTCTAACGTGCAGATCTGTTACAGAACAGCCGTGCCATTCCACCCAGGACGGGGACTCGATAACCGAGTGGATCACAAAAATCTACATACACAGTTTAGAATGTGTACACCGTTTGTCCCATCCCTCGACCCCATGGGATCTGGGAGAGGTTACAACAACGAGAAAATCGTCACCCCGATCTAGGAATGAATCAAAGACGGAGGACTGACTAAAGTGATTACACTGTCTAAGAATTTTACACGTTTTACACTGTGTTGGGCCGGTTCGTTCTACCTGCCGACCGAGATTGGTCGGGAATTCAGCCCGCTTATAATCGGAACGTCCACAAAGTATAGACAATATGGACAGTGTAGAATGTGTAAACATTGTAAACCACGTACACAGCAAAGACAGCGAAGACAGTTTTCGGTCACCATCTAATCGAGCGAGTTCGTTCAGACTACCACATCGAAATGTCGCGGCTAATGGGGGGTCGTTTACACATTCTAAACGGTTCACAATGTGTACGCAATCCACACCGATGCTGACAGTCAAAATGCCCCGATATGACCGGATAACGTACCCGATCGAAAGTTGGCAAATTAGACGTTTGCACCCGCACACGTTCTGAAAGCTTTACGCATCCCAAACACGCCACACATTTCGAACATTTCACACATTCCGAACAGTCCACACATTGTACGAATCTTCCGCTGCATACGCTTCGCGAACAGTATCTGTTTCGTCCCGATAACCGACCATCCACCAGAACACGTTGGCCATCAAAGCAACAGCACCATCGACAACACATCACCAACACGACGAACACCTTAGAGAACCAGAACAACTAGGGCTCGAGGCGAATATTCAAGGTTCCGTGACAAACTTATTCACATAATGAACGAGGCGTGCGCGAATGGGGGTGTACTACAGTGAGTGAGGAAACGACTCGAGAAGTCGTCGTCGGAGAGGCGTCCGATGGAACGGACGTCACGATTCCCGTCGTCGAACTCCTGACCGGTCGAGGGTTCGTGACCGGAAAGTCCGGCAGTGGAAAATCGAACACGGCGTCGGTGATCGCCGAGGAGTTACTCGAGGCCGGATTTCCGCTGTTGATCGTCGACACGGACGGGGAGTACTACGGACTCAAAGAGGAGTACGAAATGCTCCACGCTGGCGCGGACGAAGAGTGTGACATCCAAATCGGGCCGGAACACGCAGAGCAAATGGCGTCGCTCGCACTCGAGGAGAACGTTCCCGTTATTCTGGACGTGTCCGGCTACCTCGACGAAGACGTGGCGAGCGAACTGCTCCGGGAGACGGCTCGCCAGTTGTTCGTCAAGGAGAAGAAACTGAAGAAACCGTTCTTGCTCGTCGTTGAGGAGGTCCACGAGTACATCCCCGAAGGCGGCGGAATGGGGGAAACCGGAAAACTCCTGATCAAGATCGGCAAACGCGGGCGAAAACACGGGCTGGGTATCCTGGGGATCAGCCAACGGCCCGCCGACGTCAAGAAAGACTTCATCACGCAGGCGAACTGGCTCGTCTGGCACCGGCTAACCTGGGAGAACGACACCAAAGTCGTCGGTCGAATTATCGACAGCGAGTACTCCGAACTCGTCTCCGAACTGGGCGACGGTCAGGCGTACGTCCAAACCGATTGGAACGATGTCGACGTTCGGAAGATCCAGTTCCGGCGCAAGCGGACCTTCGACGCGGGTGCGACACCCGGCCTCGACGATTTCGAACGCCCCGAACTCAAGTCCGTCTCCGATGCACTCGTCGGTGACCTCCAGCAGATATCCGAGCGAAAGCAACGAGAGGAAAACCGCGTCGAAGAACTCGAGCGGAAACTCGACAAGCGCGACGACCGAATCGAAGAGCTCGAGGAGGAACTCGCCAACGCACGCGATATCTCGAGCGTCGCCCAGCAGATGGCAGACGCATTACAAAATCCGGACTCCGTTCAGACGGAGCTCCCCCAGTCGAACGACGAAATTCGGCGGTTGCACGACGAACTGGTCGAACTCGAGACGAAACACGAGGAGCTCGAGGACGAAATTCAGGACAAAAACCACGTGATCGAGATCCTCGAGGACAAACTGCAAGCCCAACGGGGTCGAACGGAAAACCTTGCCAAACGAAATAGCGCGCTGAAAGACCGGATCGACGAACTCGAAGCGGACATCGACGGGAATCCACAGGAGAAATCGATCGTTCAAGCGGATGCGGACGACTTTGAATTCGGCTACGCGGACGTCGAAGACGGATTAACTGTTGCAGACTCTCAGATCATCGTCGCAAACGATGACCAAGACGTCGACGAACTGCTCGAGACGACACCCATCGACGACCGCCTTGCCGCCGCCTGCGATCAATCGCGATGTTCACTCGAGACGAGTAGAATGGTGATCAAGGCCCTTGCGGAATTTGGTCCGTTAACGACACTCGAAGTCGGAAACCGCGTCGATCGATCACCCGTCGCAGTACAAAGTCTGCTCTCCGAACTCAGAACCCAGGGAGTGCTCGCTCGGCCGTCCGAACGAACGTATCAATTAGAGGACGAAATTCTTGCGGCGCTAACATCGACGGCACAAGACGAGTGACAACGATTAGCTCGGTGCGAAGAAGACGTACTTTTCAGGGCAGTCGGGTCGTCGTCGCTGTGAGATGAGAGCGATAGAGACAAAGAGGGACGAACAAGGCCTCGGCCGGCTACCGAGGGTCGTCGCCGAAGGCCGTCACCGAAGGCCGTCACCGACCGCCTCGATGGCGGCCGTCTCGATGTGCTGGTGGACCGGAAGAACGACCGTCGACCGCGAAAGTGCGTTCGACGTTTCGTACGTCGAATTGTCTCGAACCGATTCCGATAGTCGCGGCCACGTGTGGGCACCGTCGACACCCAGTTGCTCGAGTTCCCGGATGAACCCGGATGGATCCATAGCACGGACGGGAAACACCTGTGGACAAACGCCCTTCGGCATCGAATCGAAAACTGGGACGGTGTCGGCTCGGGAATCGAGGACGCGATTCCACGCGTTAAAATTCTCACGGCGGTTTGATCGAATCGACTCGGGGTCTGCATCCGCGAACACCCGATGGGTCAGTTTGGACATCTGTGATTTTTCGCTTTCGTAGCGGTTTCGAGGAGAAGCCGTCACCCGTCCCAACCCGCTTCCAGAAACGAGCGTGTCTATCGACTCTCGAACACGCGCGTTTCGGTCGAACAGTTCGAACGCGACCGATTTGAGGAGAAATTGACAGTCGCTCACGTCGATGTGATCGCGAACGCCTTCGTACGCTGATGGTGCGTAATCATCGACGATCGTCTCATCGTTGAGATAGAGGACGGCACCGTTCGGAACTGGGAGCTGCTTCCAAAGGCTCGTTATCCCGATATCACCGTAGGTCCCGAGTAATGTTCCCTCGTCCATACTCAATGGGGAGTGGGCGTTATCGTCGACATGGTAACAATTGTACTTATCGGCTAACGCCGCAATCGTCTCGAGGCCGGGTTGTGGAAACCCGAAATAGTTGACCGAAACGATCGCTGCAGTCTCCGAATCGATTCGCTCTCGAAGATCGGAGACATCGGGACCGAGTGACTCAGTGACGGCATAAAACCGCGGCTCGAGACCGATTTCGACGATCGGTTCAGCGACTGCATCGGGGAGATAGGCAGGTATTAAGACGTTTTGGCTGGCCTTCGAAACCGTCTCCAGACCGTCCCGAAGCGCTACCTTCCCCGCCCCGTAAAAAGCGTATTCGGTTGCGTACTGTTCGAGGAGTGATTCAAAATCCGCCGGACGGTGACTGGAGAGCGACCAGACGGAAAGCGACGGTGTTGCACTGATCATAAATCGGGCACCAGACTGTCTGCGATCATACGCGGTCCCACCACGTATGGAAAACTGAACGGTCACCTCCTTAGTGATGCTGTGGGTACCGAGTTTTCAATTTACACAGGCACTCCCTACTGTCGTAGGCTCTTCCCATGGATTGAAGGAAAGCCGCCGAGAAGCGTGTCCCTACCCCTTCCCAGCAATCGCATAACAAAGCCGAAAACGGTTATCTGCGAGGGTATGGAAGGTACAGACGACGATTGTAAACTCCTCGTCATCGGCATTGACGCCGGCTGTCTCCCGGTATTGCAGCCGTTATTCGATTCCGGAACTGCACCGACTCTACAACGACTTGTCGAAGGAGGGGCGAGCGGCCCCCTCGAGTCACAGATCCCGCCCTGGACGGCCAGCGCGTGGCCGTCGATCTACACCGGGAAGAACCCGGGCAAACACGGCGTTTTCGATTTTCTCTCGTTCGACGGCTACGATTGGGACGTCGTCAACTCGACGCACGTTCGAGAGCGAGCGGTGTGGGAACTCCTGAGCGACAGTGATATCTCGAGTGTGGTCGTCAACGTGCCCGTTACGCATCCGCCGCGCGAGTTCGACGGTGCACTCATTCCGGGAATGACGGCGCCGGAAGATCCGGACTGTCACCCGGACGGAATCCTCGAGGACGTCAAAGCGGAGTGTGGCGGCTATCAGGTGTATCCCCAGGGAGGGAACTATTCGGACGGAGAAATAGCGGGATACGAAGAAACGATCGAACGGCGGGGAGCGGCATTTCGGTATCTCTGTGACCGGTTCGAGCCCGGGTTCGGGTTCGTTCAGTTCCAGCAAACGGATTCCGTCTTCCACGAACGACCAGGTGACACGGAGGCGATCGAGGCGGTTTACGGCGCGGTCGATCGGGAGATCGAAAAGACGCTGGAGGCGGTCGACCCCGAGAACGTGTTGCTCGTCAGCGACCACGGAATGGGAACCGTCGAGGGCCACGAATTCCGCGTCAACGAGTTTCTCCGGGATCGCGGAGACGTGGTCGGCCGGAGTGGCGGCGAAGGGATGCCGGACTGGTCACAAGCCTGGCGAAACGACCTTCTGGACGGGGACGAGGCCGGAGATCATACGCCCGGTGCGATCGAACGCTCGATGAATCTCGCCGCCAAGTTCGGAATTACCACGCAGCGGGTCGCGAACACCCTCGAGACGGTCGGGCTGAAAGAACCGATCGGGAAGCGGGTCCCCAACGATATGATTCGTGCAGCCAGCGAGCAAGTTGATTTCCCGAACTCGACCGTCTACGTCAGGTCCAAAAGCGAACTCGGTCTCAGAATTAATCTCGAGGGACGCGAGCCGAACGGACAGGTACCGGCTGACGAGTACGAGTCGTTCCGATCCGAGCTAATCGACGAGTTGCGAGCCCTGCGAACGCCCGACGGCGAACCGATGTTCGAGGCGGTGGAACCGCGGGAAACGTACTTCCACGGCCCGGAAATCGAGAACGCACCGGACGTCCTTACCGTTCCAGCCGGTTTCGACAACGCCATCGTCGCCGACCTCGAGAAGGCCGAGTTCGGCGAGCCGATGGAGCCGTGGAACCACAAGCGGACCGGCATCGTCGCGGCTGCGGGTTCGGCGTTCGACGAAAGCGTCACGCTCGAGGACGCGACGATTTTCGATGTTGCCCCGACAATATGTACGCTGTTCGACATCTCCATCGACGCGGCGATGGACGGTGAAGTCCTCCCCGTCGTCGATCCCGGCGAGGAGACGGAATATCCGGCGTACGAACCGGAAGCGATCACGGCGACCGAAAACGGAGCCGTCGAAGATCGACTCTCCGATCTCGGTTATCTCTAAGATGAGCATCGAAATCAACGTCCTCGATCCGGAGGAAGACGCGTCCGAGTGGAACCGCTACGTCGAGCGATCCCCAGGAACGAACCCGTTCTTTCGGGCCGAAGCTCTCGAGTTGCAGGCGGCGGATTCGGGGACGACGCCGCACCTCCTGGCCGGATTCAAAGGGCAGGAGGCCGTCGGACTCTTTCCGGTGTTCGAATACAATAAGGGCCCGATTACAGGGGTATTCTCGCCAGCTCCGTTCTCCTGGTCGTGTTACCTCGGCCCAGCGCTGTTGAACGTCGACAAACTCAAACAGCGCAAAGCCGACCGGCGAACGAAACGGTTTCTGGACGGCTGTCTCGAGTGGATCGAAACCGAGCTCTCGCCCGTCTACAACAAATTCGTCGCCGCGGAGTTTCCCGACGTTCGTCCGTTCACCTGGAACGGCTACGATGTCGAACCCGGGTACACGTACGTCCTCGATCTCGAGCAGTCGACCGACGACCTGTTAGACCAGTTCAGCAGCGACGCACGAAGCAATATTCGAAACGCCCCGGAAGACCAGTACGTCGTCGAAGAGGGAACGATCGACGATATCGACCGCATCGTCGATCAAGTCCGGTCACGCTACGAAAGTCAGGGCCAATCCTACCAGATGAACAACGACTTCGCGCGCTCGCTGTACGAACTGCTTCCAGACGGCTCGATACGGCCATACGTCTGCCGTATCGAGGGGGAGTTCGTCGGGGGTATCCTGGTCGTCGAGTCCCAGACGACGCGGTACAGATGGCAAGGCGGTGTGAAACCCGATATGGACGTGGACGTCTCGATCAACGACGTCCTCGACTGGCACGTGATCCGAGACGGTGCCGAAAACGGCCTCGAGTGGTACGACCTCGTCGGTGCGGGCGTGCCAAGCATCAACAGATACAAGGCGAAATTCAATCCAGAACTTCAATTGCAGTACACTATTACCGATGGGTCCTACGGAATGGACCTCCTGATCGATCGGTACCGCAAATTCCGGTAGCGGTCAGCTTATCAGTTTCTCTATCCTTTTCGCCGGGTGCGTTCAGAACAAGACGAGCAATCCCGTACACAGACAAATTATCGGTTAGCACTCGGTGATTTGATACACCGACTGCCGTGCGTCGTCGAGGCTGACTCGACTATCGACGATCGCCTCGTTCTCGAGTTTTCGCAACCCGTATCGGACCGTCCGTGAACAGAGACGCGATTCGGCGACGATTTCCTCTTGGGTCATCGGGCCCTCGTACTCGAGTACCTTGTAGACCAATTTCGCACTCGGTGAAAGCGCTGTGAGGGCCGACTCGCCGCTCGTGGTGTCGCCGTCCGCTACTCCCTCTCGAACGTCCGTGGTTTTGGATGAAGTCATTGTGTTGTCGGTCGACGGGCGAACCATCCGCTACTGAGAGCGTTCTCGTCCGACCCGTCCGCTTGAGAGAAACACCAACATGGGAGAATAATACAGCTGTGGTCGTTCCGATCCGTAGGAGTCAACTACAAATTTGTGGTGTGTCCAATGCGGTATGCGGGACAGTCGTGGAATACGTACGCGAGTTCTCTCGAGGCCTGGGTCACAGCAAGCACATCGCCCAGCGGACATGGCATCGATTCCACCGACGGAAACCGGACCGTAAACGGAACCACGAGCCAAAACTGCCCGACGGGATCGATCCCGGCTATCGGTTGCTACCGTCTACCGACCAGCAAGAACTCGACCGTGAAACCGAAGCGACACGCGAGCGTCGAGTAGTCAGAACATAGTAACGGCTGTACGAACACAGTTTAGTATATGTTCGGAACCAGTGGCATTCGCGGCCGCGTCGGCGAGGACGTGACAGCCGGGCTCGCCCTCGAAATCGGCCGCGCGCTCGGCTCGAATGGATACGATCGAATCGTCATCGGCCGTGACAGTAGAGCGAGCGGTACGATGTTGCTCGACGCGCTCGCCGCCGGAATCTGTGAATGTGGTTCCGACGCCCTCGAGATCGAGGGCGAGATCGCGTCCACGCCGACGATCGCCCGGGCGGTCGGCTGGGCAGATGCCGACGCCGGAGTCGTCGTCACCGCTTCGCACAATCCGCCCGAAGACAACGGAATCAAACTTTGGACATCGTCGGGGAAGGCGTTCGGTCCTGACCGACGGGCGGCTATCGTCGATCGGATCGAATCGGAGGGATACGAGTTTGGGCAGTGGGACGAGACTGGAAGCCGAACGGTGCTTTCGGGAGCGATCGAATCGCACGCCTCGGCGATCCGCTCGAGCGTCGACGTTTCGGAGCCGGTATCCGTCGTAGTCGACGTCGGAAACGGAGCGGGACAAATTACGGCCCGCGTTCTCAGCGATCTCGGGTGTTCGGTCCAGACGCTAAACGCCCAACCCGACGGCGCGTTCCCCGGACGACCGAGCGAGCCGACGGCCGAGACGCTCGAGGCGCTCGAGACGCTGGTCGGCGAAAGCGACGCGGATCTCGGGATCGGCCACGACGGAGACGCCGACCGGATGATGGCCGTCGACGAAACCGGAACGTTCGTTCCGAAAGATTCGTTACTGGCACTGTTCGCTCGAGAGGAAGCGGGCGACGGCGACCGCGTCGCGGCTCCGGTCGACACGAGCCTGGCCGTAGAGGATGCACTCGCCGATCAGGGGGCCTCTCTGGTTCGAACGAAGGTCGGAGACGTGTTCGTCGCTCAACGAGCAACCGACGACGACGTCGTTTTCGGGGGAGAACCGAGTGGTGCGTGGATCTGGCCCGAGGAAACGCTCTGCCCCGACGGACCGCTGGCCGCGTGCAAACTCGTCGAGTTGGTCGCAAACGGCGGCTCGCTCTCGGAACTCGAGGCTGAGATAGAGACGTATCCGATTCGACGGGGGACCATCGAATCCGACGAAAAAGCGACCCTCATGGAACGAGTCGAACGGCGTGTTGTCGACGACTACGACGACGTCGACAATCGCGACGGCGTCCGCGTCGAAACGGCGGACGGGTGGTTTCTGCTTCGGGCGAGCGGAACACAACCTATCGTTCGAGTCACGGCACAGGCCCGCAGAACCGAACGGGCCGCGGAGTTGTTCGACGAGGCAACCGAGCTAGTCCGAACTGCCTAACGAGTTCACCACTATTGGGCTCGAGAACCGAGTTCCACTCCGTTGGGTTCTCGAGTCGCCACGAATTCGGATCGAGGTCTCACTTCGGAAGGGACTCGCGTCGAGATTCGACCCTTCGGGTATCGCTTCGATGCTCGGCTCTGCGGGAACCGTCTCGGTGCTCGACTCTACAAGACGACAGCGGCGTATGGACCATTCGGCCAGGATCAGAGTCAGCGAACTTCTTTTGGAATGTAATCGGACGTCTTCATCTCTCGATACGTAGAGCAATCGGGGCAGGCGTGAACGACGTCTCGGTTATCCCCGAAGACACGGGCGAACTGACGTGTGACCTGATTACCACAGGTGACACAACGGGGTGCTGTCGTCTGTTGACCAGCGGTCATCGGCGTCCACTTGGTTTCGGTTGATTCCGTCGACATCATCCCTCCATTTCTACAGGATACTATTTACTATAGGCTGCATAACGGGTACGGGTTCCGAGGGATTTTATTTCTGCGGTCGTTAATAGCACCAAAACAGTTTCCAGAATTCCGGCTCGTTACCGTCCCTATCTGCAGAAATTCAATATTTCCGAACCGTAATATGTTATTTCAGCTCGGTTTTTGGACCAACAGTCCCACTATATTCGGTGTACTCACGAAGTAGAACACATTCGCTCGAGTTCGCTCAGACTCGAGTTCATCCGGTCGGCGCTACCGATGCGCTCGGTTACGCCGACCGTCGTGTTTATCAGGTGTCGAATTTATACCGTACCGGTTACCTTTTAGAAGTGGAGGGCAGTCCCAGATCTATTGACGGGAGACCTCCAGTACCGATTCCGACGTCGACCGGGGACGTAAACCCCGCACACACCCACAGCACGGACCGAGACTATGGGGGTAGTCTCGAGTCACGCTGTGGTCGAACGTCCTCGATTCGATTCGGCAGAACGACGAATTCACTGTGCTGAAAGAGAACGCTATCCAGCCCAGGTGAGCGATAGCAACAACGTTCTCCGCGCCGTGAAACGGAATGCTACGTGTCGGAATCGAGAACCGACGGACCGCAAAACAAGGGAAGAGACACCATAGCGGAGATAATTCGAACCCGTCCAGGTTACTCGACGGTAACGCTCTTTGCGAGGTTTCTGGGTTTGTCGATCGGTCGATCCAACTGATCAGCCGCATAGTAAGAAACGAGTTGAAGTTGGACGTTTGCGAGAAGCCCGGCCAATGCAGGGTCCGTTTCGGGGATTTCGAGGTGGTCGTCGGCCATCGCAACCGCCTCGTGGTCCGGCGGACAGAGTGCAATCACCGGCGAGCCGCGGGTTTGTGCTTCCGCCGCATTTTTCAGCGTTTTTTCGTCCTCTGTCCCCGTGAAGACGGCGAACAGCGGCGTATCCGGCGTAACGAGGGCGAGCGGACCGTGTTTTAGCTCACCGGAGGCGAAACCTTCGGCGTGTTCGTACGTGATCTCTTTGAACTTCAGGGCGCCCTCGAGCGCGACGGAGTATCCGAGCCCTCTCCCGATGAAAAAGTACGATTGGGAGTCACCGTACCGGCGGGCGATCGATTCGGCCCCAGATCGATCGAGAAGGGTCTCGATCCGCGCCGACATCGAGTGTAGTTCCTCGAGGAGTGACTGGAGATCCGCCTGAGGGACACCTGTCATATCAGACGTGATTCGTTGGGCCAACAACACGAGCATCACGGCCTGGGAAGAGAACGTCTTCGTGGCTGCCACGCCGATTTCCGGACCGGCCCTGATGAGAAGCGTCTCGTCCGCAACGCGGGAGGCCGTCGAACCGATAACGTTGGTGACGGTCAGCGTCTGGGCTCCGGCAGCCCCCGCACTCCGAAGCGCATTCAACGTGTCCGCGGTCTCGCCGCTCTGAGTCACCGCCACGACGAGGGTGTCTTCGTCGATCGGCGGCGCAGAAACCGAGTACTCGTTGGCGAGCAATGCGGTCGATGGTACTCCCGCCTGGTTGAGTGCCGTGGACCCGTACAATGCCGCGTGGTACGACGTCCCGCAAGCGACGAACTGAACGCTGTCGACGTTCTCGAACGTCCCGGGTTCGAATCCTTCGAGGTCGATCGAGCCCTGGTCGGGATCGATCCGTCCCTCGATCGCTTGAGCGATCGAGATCGGCTGTTCGTGGATCTCTTTGAGCATGAAGTGTTCGTACTCACCCTTTCCAGCCTGTTCGGGGTCCCATTCGACAGTTTCGCGTTCGCGGTCGATTTTATTACCCGACAAGTCCGTGTACTCGATACCGCTTTCGTCGACGATGACGACGTCTCCGTCCTCGAGATAGACGACGGTATCCGTGTACTCGAGAAACGCGGGCACGTCGCTCGCGAGGAAAAAGCCGTCGTCCTCGATACCGACGACCAGCGGCGATCCCTGACGGGCGGCGTAGAGAACGTGCTCGCCCGACCGCATCGCCGCAACAGCATAACTTCCCTCGAGGGCGTCGATCGCACGCCGAAATGCGGGCTCGGTGGCCATTCCCTCGTCGATATAGGACTGAATGAGGTGGGGGATGACCTCGGTATCGGTCTCGCTCATAAATTCGTGTCCCGCCTCGGCGAGTTCGGCCTTGAGCGATGCGTGATTTTCGATGATACCGTTATGAACAACGGCAATATCACCGACGTGGTCCGTGTGCGGATGGGCGTTTTCGTCAGTCGGCGGGCCGTGCGTACTCCAGCGAGTGTGGCCGATCCCGACAGCACCTTCGAGCGGGACGTCGTCGATCGATTGTTTGAGATCCGCAACCTTCCCGGATCGTTTCTGGACATCGATACCACTGCCGTTCTGGACTGCAACTCCCGCCGAATCGTAGCCGCGGTACTCGAGATTCTCGAGGCCTGTGAGCAACGGATCTATCGCACTGCCATCGCCCACGCGGGCGATTATTCCACACATCAGCCGCTCACCTCGGGGACGACCTGTTGGGTAAACTCGGAAGGGGAATACAGTCGCGAAGACGGACACCAGTTTGCAAGGGTCTTTCCGGGATCAAGCCCGAACGCTCGATCGCCAGCAACGTTCGTTCGTTTCATAATCGGATAGTCGTCCGCGGCATTTATTCGGGACGGCAAGCGTGACACGGACATGACTATAGCACAGTCCAGCCCAACCCATTACTATAGATCCTCTAACTCCGTACGTAGCGCATCTGTAACGTGCGCCTATCGATCGTTCGATTCGAACGGGATGGTTTCCATCGCTCTCAATATATCGACGAACAGGCTATTCGCGAGTCGAAATGTAACCGTTTGATCCAATGGGAGAACTGCCGTCCCGTTCGGCTTAACGGTTGATTCGAGCCTCGGTAGCGGGAATTTGTGCACCGACGGGGAAACGGAGTATGTCGTGACAAACCAGACAAAGAATCGTCTAGAAAAGATGTTTTGCCGGCCTACTCACCTGTTGGGTGTGGTTTCGGTGCGGGCGACTCCACTGAACGCACCGACTAGCATGGAGAACGCACGCACGAGTATTACCTTCGGGAGGAGACGATAGCATGGTGAGAAGTAGCAATGGATTATCACCTGACTCGAGTTGTTGAGAAACACAACACAATTACAGCGGTAATCGTCAGAAGAGTTCGAGATTGTCAATTTCTCAGCCCGATGTTAGCCTGAAAAGTTGCCAGTTATAGGAAATCTCTCAGAGAAATCCTACGACTTATTACCCACCCGTCCATTTCTTCCAATGATTGAGTAGATTGAAGCGAGAAGTGAATGAACCACTGAAAATTGCCGGTAAATACTGAAACTGATGTCTGTCCCGTTCGCTGAGAAGAAAGGCGCTAATCGAGCGGTCGATATCGCGATCAGGTGCAGCTCACAACGACCCCCGATAAGCGATTACCGTTTTCCCGAGGAGTGATCTAACGAATGTCTCTGTCACAGCTCGTCCTGACCGACGCTGCACTTTCACTCGAGGACCCAGTCCTCGTCTTTACGATAGCGATGGCCGTCTTCCTGGTCGGGCCGTTACTCATCAAGCGACTAGGACAGCCGGGAATCGTTGGTATCGTCGTTTTCGGTGCGCTCATCGGGCCAGGCGTCCTCGACATCGTCGAACACTCCGACGCGATTATCCTCCTCGGCGAGGTCGGTCTTATCTACCTCCTCTTTACCGTCGGGCTGGAGCTCGACTTACAGGGGTTCAAAGAGGCGCCCGAAAACGCGGCATTGTTCGGTCTCGCTAGTTTCTTCCTCCCGTTCGTAGTGGGGACGATAACACTTACGACGGTCCTCAACTTCGACCCGCTTGCCGCACTCTTGCTCTCGTCGGTTTTCGCTTCGCACACGTTGCTCGCATATCCCGTGGCTAATCGGCTCAACGTCACGAAAAACAGAGCCGTCACCGCGGTTTTCGGCGGTATTCTCTTTACAGACACGCTCGCACTGATCGTGCTCGCTGTCGTTACCGGCGCTATCGCGGACGGCCTTTCGGTCTGGTTGTTCGCCACGATCTTCGCCTCGCTTGCGATTCTCTTCGGTGCAGTCTGGTTCGTTCTCCCGCCGATTTCCAGACGGTTCTTCCAGAACTTCAGTCAAGAGAGTTACTTCGAGTTCCTGTTCGTTATGGTCGCAATTTTCGCGTCCGCGAGCCTCGCAGAGATGCTCGGGATTTCGGGGATTCTCGGCGCATTCGTCGCCGGACTTGCACTCAACCGACAGATCCCACAGGGAGGGACCCTCATGAACCGGGTCGAGTTCGTCGGAAACGCCTTTTTCATTCCGTTTTTCCTCCTTCACGTCGGCATGCAAGTCGACATCGGGATCATCTTCGACGGCTTCCAAACACTGGAAATCGCAGCCGTCATTATCGTTGTGATGATCGCCTGTAAGGGCGCCGCAGCCTGGCTTGTCTCGGAAGTTCAGGGGTACACGAACAACGAGCGAAACGTCATCTTCGGCCTTTCGATCGGACAAGCCGCAGCCGCACTCGCGATTACACTCATCGGCGTCGACGCAGGGCTGTTCGGCGACGAAGTCCTCAATGCAGTCGTCTTGATGCTCGTGGTGACCGCGTTACTCAGTCCGTGGCTCACCGAACGGGCTGGAACGCAACTCGCACTCGAACGCGATGTCGGAGCGGGCGACGACAGTCCCAAGGATCCCAACATTTTGCTCCCGCTTTCACACAACGCCGAGTTACAACGGCGGCTGATGGAACTCGCGTTCGTCATCAAGGGAGAGCGTGGAACGGAACCGATCCACGTCATGACCGTGGTCCAACCGGACACCGAACAGCCGACCGAAGAACAGGTCGCTTCGGTCAGGGCCGAACTCGACGAAGTCGCGGATTTCGGTGGGGCCGCGGAGGTTCCCGTTCAGACGGAAGCTCGAGTTAACCACAACGTCGCGTCGGGCATCGTCCAAGGAGCGATCGAAGTACAGGCGAATCAAATACTTATGGGATGGGACGCCAACGAAACGTTCAGCCACCGAATATTCGGCAGCATTATCGACCAGGTGCTCGAGCGGACGCCGCTTCCCGTCTTGATCTCGCGACTCGGCCACCCCATCAATACGACAAACCGAATCTTCGTCGTGGTCCCGATGGGAGCGGATCATCACGAGGGCTTCAACGAGGCGGTCCACATGACCAAACGCCTCGCCGCAAGTCTCGGCGTCCAGATAACGGTCCTCGTCGTCGAAGGAAGATCACACCAGTTCGAGCGACTGTTCGATCTCGTGGAGGTAGAAGCCACAACCGAATTTGAGTCCGTCGACGAATGGGGAGAACTCCTGCCGACGCTCGAGGAGAAAACGGATGAAGACGACCTTATCATTGCTATTTCCCCGCGTCGTGGCGACGTCGGTTGGCAATCGGAGCTCGAAGATCTGCCTGCACGACTGGCAAACATGCCCCCAGAATCGTTTGTCACCATCCATCCGCGGCAGGGAGAACCGGAATACGACCGTCAGTATCTCCGAATCGAATAGCGGGTACGGATCACACCGGAGTTCCGATGAAACCCGCTCGAATAAGGCCTCAAAAGACCGACTTGGACAGCCGTTACATGTATGTCCATTAGGATACAGGGTTGGGTCTGACGGAGAAGACAGACAGTCCGAGGATGAACTCGACGAAGTGAGATCGAAGAATGGGTAATCTCGTTGAGAACGCCACCGTGGTACGCCAGGTCGTCTCACGACCGATTCGAATCGGCACACCTTTTAAGTACCGGTGAAACTCCAATACATGGGTTTTGGAAGCTACGACGAGTCCGAGCAACAGCAAGACACAGCAGAGGAAGACGACGGTGAAACGGTCAGCGTCCATGAACACGACCACGACGGGGAGATGACCGTCGAATCTAGCGCATCGACCGACGAGCTCATCTCACAGCTCGGCGACATGAAAGACGACGAATAGGGTTCACTCCGCGGTCGGTATCGACGACTGACAGAGTCCAGTCAAGGCCCGCCGGAGCCGTTGGGAGACGGCGGATTTTGAAACACCGATCTTCGCGGCCAACTCTTCCTGTGAAATTCCTCTGGGAACGTCAAAATAGCCTTCATTGTACGCTACTACAAGCAAATCAGCTTGTTTTCGTGTTAACGGGAGTAGGCTAGCGGTACCGCCATCCGAACCCCGAATGTTGTTGACTGATACCCGAATGTCCTGCTCGCGACACCGCTGATTAAATCCGATAAGTGCATCGCGAGACGGGAACCGAATGGTAACGGTCCATCCATCGCGTGAGCTTCGGACATCGCGAACCCGGCCTTCGACGGCCGCCGCAATTGGAGTGAACTCAATAACCGATTCCGAAAACGTGACTCGGTAGACCCGGTGGTCGGAGCAACGCTCGTAGAGGACGGGGTTGATCACCGTGTCATCTATCTCGAGTGCGGATTCAAACGCGTCGAAATCCTCACCGAACACGGTGAGATACGTACGCGTTCGACCGGTCGGAGAATCCGTCGTATAGTCCTGTTCGATAGAGAGCGTCGAAACGCGCTTGATAGTCGGAACGCACAGTAATTTCTGGTGTCTGAGATGAATTTTCGCGGTGACACCCCCTTCCGCTCGAGACGAAATCGACGTCCGTTCAGCCTCCGCCACGTGAGCGGTCATCCGATCACCGTCGTTCGAGTCAGTCGAGAAACAAAAAATATTGACCGGTAGTCGTAAGACCATATTACTGAGCGTGTACTCATCTATCGAACGATTCGATTCCTCGGCAAAAGGTCCGCCTGCTATACAGGGAAATACAGCATTATCTAGACGCTATACCTATTCATTCTCGCTATTTCGTGTATATTTCAATCTGAAGGAAATACGGTATTACACGAGTTGTAGTCACTGTGTGACTGCCCGGTAGAGGATAAGAGAGGATCACTGACGCGAAAGAGCGTCACTACTGGTCGTACAACAAGTCGAACAATTTTCGCTGGGCGGTTCTGAAGTGACGGGTAAATGTCGGCTGGGAAACACCCAATGCGTCGGCTATTTCTTCGCCGGTTCGTTCTCGAGGCCAATCGAAGTAGCCATTATAATAGGCCGTCTCCAGCGTCTGGCGCTGCCGTTCTGTAAGCTCCTCCGTGACTTTATCCTTGAATGATTCAGACCGATCCCGAGGTGAACGTTCGGATCGACGGGTGATCAGTTCCGTGTTCGGTACCTCGTTTTCGAGCAGTTGTACTACTCGCCGTACCGATCGGTCCGCAGGGATTTCGATCGTGACTCGAAGGCGGTTTCCAACCGGGTCCAGCGACCGAACCACTGCGCCGCGCTCGGAAAGCACATCTGCAATCGTTCGTTCGGAAAACTGCACCTGCAGTCTCGCGGAACCGGGATCAGAAGGTATCGTCTGTACCGACCGAACGCCCGCAAGTGCGCCAATCAGGTCAGTTTCGACCTCCTGCGATATCGATGGAACCGAGACCGTTCCCACGGATCCGAGCGTCGATCGCGGCACAACGCTCTCGATATCGACGCGTTGTTCGAGAGACGCAGTGAGAGCGATCAGCGGATCATCACCGCCGTCGAGAAGGACCTCCAGTTCGACCGTTCGATCGGCGTAGATCCCAGCGCGCAACTCGAGTCGGTTGACCAGAACGGCACTTACCTCAGCGAGCGCCGAGACGCCGTCGACCGTCCACCTGTCGAACGCTACCGGATCGGCCGAACAGACCGTCAAACATCCGTAGTTGATGCCCTGAAAATTGATGGGGACACTACAAATCGAGCGGATACCGTGCTCGAGTGCCGTGCGCGCCCACCTTGACTCAGATGGGTGCGCCGTCGTATCCTCGATTACCGTCCGTGTTCCGGATGTTGCCGTTTTTGCTGCTGGAGACAGATCGTCGCCTTCGAGAGAATACGACTGGTCTTTGAGGTATTCATCGCGGTCGCCAACCCGCGTTTCTGGCGTGAGTTCCAATACTTCGGTAGTGAGACGCCCGACCCAGACCAAGTCGACGTCCTCCAGCAAAGAAAGTTCCTCGCAAAGGCGCTTTTCGATCTGTGTTCGGGATTCTGCACGCGTCAACCGCCAACACGTCGCATACATACAATGCAACACCGATTCGAGGCTACCACGTTCCGTTTGGAAAGTATCGTAAGCGGTCGATACCTGGTGAACGACATCCTCGAGAGACGGCTGATATCGAGGCTCCGAAAGAATCGACTCGAGTTGATATCGTGCAGCCGCGTTCAGGATGCGAGCGACAGCCACCTCGAGCGATGTGTGTGGCCCGATAACGTCGTAAGCGCCGGCTTCGAGGGCCCGTTCGGGAATATCCTCCGCAACCGCGATTACTGGTCGGTCGCCAGCGGCATCGACGAGCCTCTCTATCGATTCGATTGAACGTTCGAAGGCGTCCTCGGATCCAGACTCATCTCCTGGGTGATCAGTAGGACCGGTTCGTGAAAAACCATACACGAGACATTGTACGGGAACACGTTCGAGTACATCGAGCGCAGTATCGACTGATTCGACACTGATAACCGACCCGGCGTCTGGACACGTGTGTAAACCGCTCTCGATGTCTACTGTCGGTGGGAAATGACCGACTAACACAACGGTACTCCCTCCTGCCGACACCGTCCGACCGGTTGTCACCGGTTGCAACCCCCGATTCTACATATTGATTTCCGAACGTTCTCGGCCCAGACAACGCATCCGACGAGCACGGTTCCCCGTTCTTCCGCTAAGCGATTAATTATAACCACCGTAATCGAAAGTAGCAACTTATTACTACACTGTAGTTGCTCACACATATCTTCAAATAGCTACTGTCGTAGAAGCCATCGACAATCGTTAAACAGCCAATATTCACCGGAAGCGAGGTGTGTTCCGATCGGGGTGAGTACGATGGGGAGAAAATACCGCGATCAAATTCGTATTCAGTATGTATTGACGAAAAATGCCAAATATATTTGTCCGAGTCCCGCAATGATCATGACGACACCGGCGAGTCGCTCTATCGTTTTCGTATGCCTTGCAATCCACCCGGCATTCGCGACGAGTCCGACACCTGTGGCGACGGTGAGCGCGACCATCAAAACGACAACGATTCCGACGTAGGAACCGACGACGAGGGTCGCCGGGACCGGATTCATGGCCATCGCTTGCGTGACGACCCCGAGAAATACCGGTGCAACACAGCCAGCCGCTGCCAGCGCATACCCGGCGCCAAAGATTCCGAAACCGGAGAGCCCGGTCGGGCGTTCGGGGAGCGCCACGGATAACGACGGTGCGAGATCCAGCAAAACGACGAGTCCGAAGACGACGAGAAGTCCCCCGACTAAGGGCTCGAGTACAGTCATACTACTGAGGACGTTTTGACCGATCCAGTACGCTGCACCGAAGAGGACGGCGAACGTCGCCAAAACGCCGGTCCCTGCGACGATCCCTCGGAGAACGGAGCCGCTCAGCGACGAGCGGTTCCCGTCGGTTTGACTCACGTAGAATCCGACGTATCCCGGAAGAAGCGGATACGCACACGGCGAAAAGAACGTCGCGATACCCGCCGTAAACGCAAACCCGATCGCGGACGCGAGGGCAGGGTCGATCATCGAATGTTAGGATTTGTCAACTGTAGGTATATTTCTGGCGTGATTATTCGTCGTCCTCGAGAATTGCCTCGAGTTCGGTAACGACCTGGTCCGTCGTCTTCTGGCCAGACTCCTCCCACCGAAGGTAGCCAGCCGAGTCGAACGCGAGGCCGATAGGTGTTCCCGCGCCGTAATGAACGATCAGATCGGACGTGCTATCTCGTCCGACGGTCCAATTTGCGTCGTACTCGTCCCACCACTCGGCGATGTCGTCGTCATCGACGACCTCCTCGCTCTGGTTGGTGACCGAGATGAACTGGACGTCGTTACCGAGTCGATCGTGCGCTTCGCGGAGATCCGGCATCTGCGCCTGACAGGGGCTACAGTCAGTCGCAAACAGATCGACGAAGGTGACCTGATTTTCGTCCGGAACGGTAATCTCACCGGGCTCGCTTCCGGTCGCCTCGAGCGTCTGTATCGACACCGGATCGTGACGCATCTCGCCTTCGTCGTCTCCGAATAGGTCGGATGCTGACGGGACGCCGTACACTGCCGCTGCGCCAGCGCTGGCGAGTACCCCCACGCTTCCCAGCCCAGCGAGGAGATCGCGGCGACGCATCGTTATTCGACCACCGTTCTAACGTCGTCAATGATATCGGTGGGCGTTTCCGTGTGCGCAAATGGATACGACCGTTCGACGATGCCGTCCTGATTGACGAGGAAGATCATATAATAGTGCGTGGTGGTTTCCTCGTCCTCATCGTCGTGGTCCTCACCGTCATCCTCACGGTGAGCATCCCCCTCGTGCTCGTCCTCGCCATCGGTGTCGTCGTGGTTCTCCTCGCCGCCATGGTCGGACTCATTATGCTCACCGGACGATTCTGTCTCGTCCCCCTCGGCGCTCTCGTTGCCATCACTGTCTCCTTCGCCGTCGTCGTGATGGTGTTCGCCCTCTTCTGGCGGTTGAACCTCGATCGGTGCGCCAAACGTTTCGTTTACCAACTCGAGTGCCTTATCCTGCGTCTCGGGCCGGAGGAATCGCCAATTCTCCGCTTCGATATCAACGTCGTATCGTTGTCCGTACTCGCGAAGCGCGTCGGCATCATCGGTTTCGGGATCGAACGTCATCGAAAGAAATGCAACATCATCTTCGTACCCCTCTTCGACGGCATCCTCTTGAACGAGCCGAAGCAAATTCACGAGCGTGCCACACTCGTCCGTGCACGAAGTAAAGATAAAGGTCATGAGAAACGATCGGTCGCCGACGAAATCGTCTCTAGTAATCGTTTCGTCCGCAATCGGGTCCGGAATAGAAAACGATGGAAACTCGTCGCCGTGTGTAGGATGGATCGCTTGGGATAGATCCTGCTCCCGGTCAGGAGGATTCAGCGCCGTTTCGCTGTCGTCAAAAAAATTGACGGTGTCAAGACAACCAGCGAGGCCGATAGATCCAACTCCCGCCAGCGAACCAAGATACGAACGTCTGTCCATATAAGGAGTGAAGGAGTGCACTATGAAATGCTCGTTGGTTCATTACTGAAAACTGGGAACAAGACGAGTATCGGCTCGACAACCCAAAGAATAATTGCCAAATTAGAGAGTAGTACGATTGGTGAAGCCGTATAGGACAGTCGCGTTGCAATGGCCGTCCGTGAGTACGTCGCGTTGCAATGGTCGTCCGCTTGCCAGCGCACGATAGGCTGGCATGGAGAATTGGGATCGATTCTGAGAGGGGAAACACTCGAGCCAACGAGAAGCGTCGGAGATACGTAACCGTTGCTCTCGAGAAGGCTCCGGATTCGAAAATTAATACGCCGTAAACCGCCCTCAAATCAATTCGACCTAAACCGCTCTCGACGGACTTCCTCATCCGTTGCAAACGACGAACAAGGAAATCACAACGAACGTCTCGAGGCCAGAAACTCGTGGAAACAGTGAACGAGAACCCGTCTCGTCGTCAGACTCGATTGGAGGGGTGGAGTACGGTTGGGATAACTAACCCCGAGTGTGAATTACGGAGGGGCATGTCGAGTTCAAATCAGACGAATATGCAGATTGGCTGTCCGGAATGTCAAGCGACGATCAACGCGAATATTCCACGAGGAATGGGAATTCAACCCATTGAATCCGGCGGAATGAATTATCTCCAGGGGACGGAAACGGATTGTCGTAACTGCGGTCATGAACTCGAGTTCTACTACTATTAGTCCGAGATTCTACTATTATTTGTCCGGGATTCTACTACTATTAGTTCGGGAACCACTATTGACCTGGGATCTAATATCGGAAACAAACACACCGGGTTTCCGGTGAAGACACAAGGAGAGAACAGTCGGCGGATCAACGAGAGCCGGCGTACTCGTTCTGAATGAGACGCCTTTAATTGGTATACGCAACTCGTGGTATATCCAGCTCGCAGTACACACAGCTCGAGTTGCGTGTAACAACTCGGGCGATATCCGTACCACTGGGTGGAAATACGGAGTACCACAACCGCGATATTGAAAAGAACACACCGGATTTCCGGTGAATCTCGAGAAGTCGAACCGAGTGAATTGGGGGACACCGGGTTTCCAGTGAAATAACGAAGAGAAAGTGTATCTACGAGATTCGAAAGTGTTCGAAGAGAATGGGGTTGAGGGGAGAGTGATACTCTGGAAGAAGTGGATTGTCGGTTTAGAAGAAGAAGGGTCAGTAAATAGAGATGAGAGGATCGAAGAAGCGAGATTATAGAAATGGGGGTGAGCGCGCACACACCACGTTTCCGGTGAAACGGGGTGTGAAGGGGTGGGGGTGGTTGAGAATGAGGGGTTTTCACCGGAAAGATGGTGTGTGAGAGGTACCAGTAAGCGTGTGAAAGATCAGGTAATATGGTTATATTTTACGATGGTTATGATGATGGTCTGGAACTTATCGCACAAAGAATCCTTCAAAGACCTATTTTACTGGACGGTTGGTAGACAAAGATTCCGATCCGACAAACAGCACACTGTCTCCAAAATAGGTCAGTTGCCGAGTTACTCACCAACTGAGGAGCACCTCAGCCGATTTCCGGTGAAATTCCGCTAAATCGACTGTAGTCTTATAGCTAAATCGATTAAGTTAATGGACTATTGACTCCTCTACTATTAATACTCTTCTATTCTTTGAATGCAGTTTTGGATCTATCAACGGATAGACTTGAATCAGATCTAAGCAAGCCAAGTCTAAGCAAACGAAATTAATAAATTAAAATGGGGATGAAATGTGGAAAGAATGTGGAAATGTTATTCCGCTTACTGAGTGTTGTACCGTCTGCTGAGTACTATTCCGCTCACTCGTTACCAAGTACAGTCTGTTCTCATTCTACCCTTCTCGCTTCAAAACTCAAAAACCGAACCACCCTTTCCGCTGGTTCACCGGAAACCCGGTGTGCCTGTCTTCCCAACACCACCCTACCCGCCGCCACAATTCACCGGAAACGTGGTGTGTGCGCGCTCCCGCGCGCACCCATCATATCATGTCAATCACATCCCTCACACGATTATCTCTCCCACAACTATCTGATCACCACTTGCTATTGCTTTGAGTAGTACCGAACAAACAGTAAATACCGATCCAAACAGTAAAGATAATTCACCGGAAACGTGGTGTCAATACCTATGTCGAGTTCCGGTGACGATCTATTCACTCGAGACGATCACATATTCGAGAACAAAGAGCTTCTCGAGATCAATCACTTACCAGAGGAGGGTCGTATTGTTGGTCGCGATGATGAGATTGCGGATCTCGCGAACGCAGTGAATCCCGCTATTTTCGGGCAGAGCCCCAGTAACCTTCTCATCTACGGAAAGACGGGAACCGGGAAATCGCTCTGTGCGAAACACATCTCGGAACGGCTCGTCCGGGTCGCGAAAGAAGAGGGTGTCACCGCGGAGTTCGCTTACGTCGATTGTGCACAGGATAACACGGAAACCCAAGCCGTCCAGACGATCGCCCATTCGATGAATAATTCGGAGGCTACCGACATCAAAATCCCTGATAAAGGGCTCAGCACCTCGACCTACTACAAACGTCTCTGGCAGGTTCTCGACGAGCAGTATGGTGTCGTTCTCATCATCCTCGACGAGGTCGACAAACTCGACGACGATGATATTCTTATGCAACTTTCGCGCGCGGGCGAGGCCGGAAAACTCACCGATTGCAAGATCGGCGTCATCGGTATCAGTAACAAGATCAAGTATAAAGATCGGATGGATGAACGGGTCAAGTCCTCGCTTTGCGAGCGAGAGTTCGTCTTCCCACCGTACGACGCAAATCAGCTCCGCGATATCATGCAAGCGCGGAGTGACGCTTTCAAAGACGGCGTACTCGAGGCATCGGTGATTCCACGCGCAGCGGCGCTTGCCGCGCGAGAACACGGGGACGCACGAAAGGCGATCGACATTCTTCGGTACGCCGGCGAAATCGCACAATCGAACTCGAGCGAAACCGTTAGAGAAGAGTTCGTCGTACAGGCACGCGAACGTGCCGAAACTGACCGGTTCCGTGAATTGATACGTGGTTCGACGCCACATTCACGATACGTGCTTCAGGCGCTTGCAGTGCTTTCGCTCAACGAATCCGACGAAGACGGCTTTCGAACGACGAGAATTTTCGACGTCTACGAAGAGATCTGTCGTCAGGAAGGTTCGGATACGCTTTCGCTCCGACGTGTTCGGGACCTTCTGAAAGAACACGCGTTCCTCGATATTATCGAACAGTCACGACAGAGTGGTGGGAGCGCCGAAGGAAGTTATACCGAACATCAACTTCTCGAAGATCCGGATGTGGTGCAAAAAGTTCTCGTCGAGACGGTCGACTCTGAGTGAACCACTTGGGCTCATCTGCATGATCTCGATTTCCCGGTAATTCTCGCTTTGACGTCCGTTCTTCCGAATAGTAACCGTCGACACGGGACTATTCACCGGAAACCCGGTGTGTAACCGAACGATGGTTCTCCGTTCAGTTCCAACTCAGTGATGCTCGGACGCAATTCAGGGATATTCGGACTCGAGAATTATCCTGCAAATCGAGACTCTAAGTGCGTACTGACCAGTCTTTGGTAACGACTACTATCGGGTCGCATTAGACTACCCTGAGGTTGCAGGCGACGACCCAACCCGTAGGGGAACTGTCTCTCACCACCGAATGCGAAATTTCGAGGAGCAAGGACCGCCGATTGATCGTCGAGATGTCTCTACTACCAACCGCACAGACCCTACATCTCAGTCCCCCAAAGAAATTGACTCCAACACCACCCTCGTCAGTAACGCAAGTTCTCCCAACACCAGCGGCTCCGATTCAACCGACACGAGTACTTCTAATTCCACCCACGAGACCGCTACCACCGGTACCGAACCACCCGCCGTCTCGGATGTCTGTCCCGAATCGCTGATCGTCGTTTCGAACCGACAACCGTACCGTCACGAATACGACGATTCGGACGACGAGTCAATTACGGTTGACGAACCGACCGGCGGGCTCACTGCAGGCCTGGATCCCGTCCTCTGTCGATCTAACGGGACCTGGATCGCGTGGGGTGACGGTGACGCTGACAGACAGGTAACCGATACAAACGATTGTGTGCGAGTCCCACCCGATGACGAATCGTATACGCTTCGTCGTCTCTGGCTCTCAGATGAGGCAGTAGACTCCTACTATTACGGTTGGAGCAACCGCGTCCTCTGGCCGCTCTGTCACGGCTTCTCCCATCTGATCGACGATCGGCCCGGTGACCTCGAGTGGTATCGAACTATCAATGAACAGTTCGCGAGCGCTGTCTCCGAACACGCCTCGGAGAAGACGGTGGTCTGGTTGCAGGACTACCACCTCGGCTTGGCACCGAAACTGATTCGAGAACGAGTTCCGGACTCGGTAACGATTGCCCACTTTTGGCACATCCCGTGGCCGTCACCGGAGACGTTTACCACTTGTCCGGGGGGCCAGGAACTGTTAGAAGGGCTATTAGGAAACGATCTGTTGGGGTTTCACGTCGATCAGTATGCAGATCTCTTTCTCGAGTGTGTCGATACCTTCGTCGACGACGCAACTGTCAATAGAAGCACTCGGACTGTCGACTACAACGGGAACACGACGCGCGTTGTTGCAACACCGATGGGTGTCGATGCATCGTCGTACGCCGAGGAATCGGCAGCCACCGACGAGAGTCAGTGGGAGTCGATTTGCTCGAGATACGATATTTCACGGACGAGCACGATCGGACTGGGCGTCGACCGGCTCGATTACACGAAAGGGATCCCACAGCGACTTACCGCGATCGAGACGTTCTTCGATCGGAACCCGGATTGGCGAGGGGAGTTCACGTTCGTTCAGAAAGCGACGCCATCCCGCACGGATATCCCTGCCTACGAGCAATTGGGCGAGGCGGTCCGACAGCAGGTAGATCGGATCAATGCACGATACGGTTCTGCTGATTGGACACCGATTGTGTATACCGAGGATATCCTTCCGCAGGAGGAACTGTGTGCGTTGTACCGTCAAGCCGACGTTATGATTGTCAGCCCAGTCAATGACGGGATGAATCTCGTTGCACAGGAATATCTCGCCTCGAGCGTCGAAGAGTCGGGAGCGTTGTTGCTGAGCAACCGGGCCGGCGCTCACGAAACGTTCGGTTCCCACGCGTATACGATCGCGCCCGATCGAACGGATCACTTTGCAAACACACTCGAGTGCGCATTAACGACGGATCAGGGTGAAAAACAGCGACGAATGTCGATCCTTCGAGACCGCGTCTTCGACGGAGATCTCGAATCGTGGATGCGAGACCAGTTCGTCGAAATCCAACGACTCCATTCGAGTGGGGATTCGATGGATGAACGTCCAAACGAACAGCAATCGCCGGTGTCCTAACGGATGTCGATCGATACTCCAACCCCGGTGCACGAGCGATTGCCACAGTTACGAACGACGTTGCGTGTCGCAGATTCCGTGTTGTTGTGTCTCGATTTCGACGGAACACTTGCTCCGATCGTAGCTGACCCAACAGAGGCGTCGCCGAAGGATTCAGCCGTAGATGCGCTCGATCGAATCACGTCAGACCCTGCGATTACGACGGCGGTAATCAGCGGTCGTAGTCTTGCTGACGTTCGCACTCGCATCGATGGACCGACCCTCTTTGCGGGTAATCACGGGCTCGAAATCCAACGCAGTGGGACGGTTTCGGTGCATCCGATCGCCCAGAAACGAGCGTCGCTCGTCGACGACGTTTGTTCGAGGCTCGAGTCGGAACTTGACTCGGTCCCGCAGTGCTGGGTAGAAAACAAACGGCTAACAGGAACAGTTCATCTGCGATCTGTCCCTAATCGCTATCACGAGACAGTGGATAACATAGTGGGGTCGGTGATGGACCGAATCGGTAACGGCGTACTGAAGCGTTCGAGCGGGAAGAGAGTGATAGAAATCTCGCCACAGATACCGTGGGGAAAAGGAAACGCTGTGGAGTTGCTTCGCTCGTCACTGCCGACGGAGCCGCTCGTTCTCTATATCGGTGACGATACGACGGACGAATCAGCGTTCGAAGCGGTCGAACCGGATGGAATCGGTATTCGAGTCGGCGATGAAACCGAATCTTGGGCTTCGTGTCGAGTTCGGTCTCCAGACGAGGTCGCGTCCCTCTTGCATTGGATCGGAACGGTCAGATCGTCGATCACCGACTACGAAATGGAGGGAGCTGTGAGCCGTTCAGTTCGGAGTTTTGCCAAGCCATCCAGAAACTAGAGTATTCATAGGTTGTACGACACGAATATATGACATAACCACTCACAGCCAAGCAGGCGTTCAGGAGTATAAGACACGGTCTTGATGAGGAGAGCCACTTAACATGAGTTATTTGTTAGCTCTGCTCCCCGAATACCAATCGAACTGGCTTACAATCCACTCAGCAAGTTGGCTTACGAACCGTTTATCGAGAGCAGCCACTTTTCACCCCGAAACTAATTACCATTACAAATGTATGGATCGAAGCCGAAAGTATTAGTTACCACTGGAAATAGAGTAGAGTACAAGAGCAATCAGAGATGAAACTCAGACAACCTACCGACTTCCTGATTCTCGAGGCGCTCGAGGACAAGGGACGTAACGTCGCAACGAATCTTTCAGCGCACACGGATAAAAGCCGAAAGAACATCAACACACGACTGCCGGTTCTGGAAGATTACGGTCTCGTGGAAAAAATCGGTCCCGCCAAACGCTCGGGACTCTACGAAATCACGTCACTCGGAAAAGCCGCACTCGTCTACCAGGATCAGTACGACGAAGTAGACGATTTCGAGGAACTCATCGAAGGACCGTCTGCTGGTACTGCAGATTCAGCGGGCGACTCGGCAGCCAGTTTCGCTCGCGGCGAAGAAGACGCTGACGACGAATAAGGAATTCACTGACTGTTCCTAACAGTGAGTTCAAGCGCGATAGCAGTATTTAACGTGTCCGTTGGTCGTTTCTGTAGTGTATCGTTGGTCGTTTCTGTAGTGTATCGTTGGTCGTTTCTGTAGTGTATCGTTGGTCGCTTTCGTTGACTTTCTCAGGAGACAGCGGTTTTGCATTCGTGTCTCGGTGCTATACCACTATTTGACGAGACGAACGTCTCGGTAGCCGTTGAAACAACGACTCGCACAGAGATCAAATGAACGTTTGGTGATACTACTGTCTCGGAGTTCTCTCCTTTCTAGACCCGCCACAGTCAGGACATCGCGAATAGACACGTAATCTCAACGAAGAACGTTTCATCTGGTCTCGACAGAGAGTGTTACGTCTGTTCCCGGTCGAAGACTGTCCGCGTCTCTTCTTCTAAGAATTCGAAGAGAAGTTCCTGTAACGCCTTTCGGAGATGCTGGTGCATCGTTGGTGGTGCGACATCCATCGCTTGTGCAATCTCTTCACCCGTACTTCCTCGCGGCCAATCGAAATACCCCCCGTAGTACGCCAATCGAAGCGTTGTCAGCTGTTTTTCGGTCAACTGATCGAGTATCTGGTCTCTCTGCTCCGAGACTGTTTGGACGGACCGATCCACTTCCCGTCTCGCAACGAGTTCTGTATTCTGGTATATCTGTCCGAGGTTATTCAGGATTTCTCGTACGTCTGCGTCTCGTGGAACATCGAGGAGACACGTCGTGACGTTATCCTCGACGGTTATTTCACGGATAGTTACGCCGAGGTTAGACAGTGCTCTGACACCTGATTCAACGAGTCGAAGTTCGACGATACAGTGTTCCGCACCGTCGTGAACCACGCGACATTCCTGAACGGATTCGTGCTGGTCAGCCTCGGTACGAACGGTATCACCGTCGATTCCGTCGACTAGCACGTACTGATACGTCTTCCCGCTCGCTGTTGTTCCCGCCCACTTCAGCGAGCACGTACAGTCGTATTTTTCCGACAGGTGAAACGAGATGGAGTCGCCGCCGTCGATTCGAATCTCGAGTTCGACGACTGCGTCGGAAAAGAGCAAACGGCGGTTTTTCACCGCATTAATCGAAAACCCGATCGATTCGCCGAGCAATCGAAAGCTATCTCGCTCCCTCGAGCCAAATGCATTTGATCGGGTCGCAAAGACGGCGAGAACGCCGTAGACGAGGCCATCGTGGATGAGTGGGACCACCATCGCAGAATTGATGTCGGAACCGAGGTCGACTCCCTCGAGTGGGACGGGAGGCTGGTTGATGTGGGTCTTATCGCTGAACGTCTGGATGTCCCCCGTTTCGATGGCTCGCTCGTATTTCAAGTCCTGCTCGATTAACTTCGCTAACTCCGTGTCGGGGGCACCACATCCAACTCGATAGAGTGCGTTGGAGTCCCCGCCTCCGATGAACGCACAACTGTAGAGTTCCGACTCGACGAGGCGATTACAGACGTTTTCTTCAATCGCCGGGCGGGTTGGGGCTTCGACAATCGTTTTAATAACCTCTTTGACAACTGCGTTGATCTCGTTGGTACGTTCAAGTCGTTTATGGCGAGATCGGAGGCGTTGCTCTTTCTCTCTCCGATCCGTAATATCTCTGGCAAGCCAGACGACGGCACGCTTTCCTCCAACGTGTTCGTCTAGGAGTATAACCCGCGCTTCGAACGTCCGAAGCCCTTTTGACGTTTGTGTCTCATATTTGATCGACTGAATGCGTTCGCTTTCGATAGTTCGAGTAATACACTCCTGGAGACTGGATGCTACCGGTGCCGGAAAGACATCGTCGAGTTCGAGCCCAAGTAAATCATCCGCAGGGTACTCGTATAATTTCGAGGAGTTTACGCTGATCTGGGCATCGAGATACGTCCCGTTTTCGCCGATGATGAAGGCTTCTTCCGGTAACGCGCGTCCAAACAGTTCTTCGTAGCTTTCGTCTATTTGATCTAAACGTGATTCTGACTGAGCGGCCGGGGTAGCGATTTTTTGGAGTTCCGTGACGATCCGATCGACGACGCCCGATGGGGACTCTCTGGAGAGATAATCGGATGCACCGGCTCGAAAAGATACCGTTGCGAGTCGTTCGCTTCCGTTTGGTGGAGCAACGAGTATTGTAGTGGCTGTTCGGATTTGATCGAGCACCGATTCAACGGTCGTTGGGTCCTCGAGTCCGAGAACGATCCCTGTCGTCCCGGTGCTATCAAACGTCGGGGGGATGTTCTGTGGATCGAGTACGCGCTGTAAATTCACACGATCATCTTTGTGGAGAGCCGTTTGCAATCTATTGCTGTCCGTTGGGGAAATCAGGATGACATCGTTGTTGTGGGGAGAGTCACTCATACAAATCGGATGTTCTCTGACCGGAGATAAGTGAAGAACACTGTCTTATCGGTCATTTCCATCAATAGGTTGTTGTGCTGAAACAAAAATGTAGTGATATAATTCTCACATCTGTGTCGGGCACTGCTCTCGGCGACGCGCCTCGACGAACAGGCAGCTGTCGGACGAACGTGATTACAGCCGACGGACGTGAGTGACTGCTCGTGAATGTGCGAATCGATTGTGGGTTAGTCATTGGAGACACTATCCAGGATCCCGATCTCGAGTGACTCGAAAAATATCGACACCGTTGGGGCACCCCGATCCCCAACTGAGACGTCACGGCGTGTCTAAATTTCTCCCTGTTCTTTCAAATCCTCGATAACGTCGTCGACGAACGCGTCGACGGTCTCGTAGGGGAAGTCCCCGCTCGAGAGTTTTGTGTTCATTTCCATTGCGGTCATCGAGAAGTCGCCCGACTCGAATTTCGTTCCAGGGCCGTTTGGAAGTGCTGGGACGAGGTCCATTGGACTCGAAATTGGGTAATCTGCGCCTTCGAACGCCTCGGTCATCTGGTCTCGGAGTTCAGCTTCATCTGCCATTGCAGTCGCTAGTTACGTATGATAAATAATAAACCTGTTTATGCATCTTATAGATATATAGACAATACTAGGGCTTCTGCGGGCGTGCTACTGTCTTCTTTTCACTCGGTATCTGGACGTTCCAATCGGTGTCTGGTATTCGCTCTGTTTCAAGCCATTTACGGCGGTTTCGACGACCTCAGTCTTCCGTCTGCGATCAGTGGTTCCCAAACTGCTCAGTAATTCCCCAACTATAATGACCTCTCACTACAACATGTTCGTTATGGCGAAAGATACCGTCAGATATCCGGACGACGTCGTCGACGAGATAGATGGGCTCGTCGCAGACGGTATGTTCGAGAGCAAATCCGAATTCTACCGGTTTTCTGCGGAGTACGTTCTAACGCTGATCGACCCTGACCACGAGGTTGAGACGTTCAACTTCGACGAAATCAAATCCGAATTGGACATAACGGACACGGGCCACACCGCGATTGCGAATCCGGACGGCGGAACCTTCTTCCTCGAGTCAGTGATCACCGTTCGAAAACAGGGTCTCAGGGGTAATTTTGAGGCCGCAGAGCAATTTATCGATACCCATTACGATCAAACAGACCAGGAGTGCATTATTCTCGAGGAGCTGTTGGGGACGTATCGCCGACAGTCGGATCCAAGTTCATCGTAACGTCCACTGTCTTTTGTGGGTAATTCAGCGGACAACACACTTTTCACTCGAACGGCGGTCCAAGAACCGATAGATCGACGTGTTCTTCGACGAGCGTTGCGGCTCGGTCGTACGGCGTTCCGTTCGTCGACTGGTGGTCGTCTAAATCGTTTTTCTGGGACTCACGAACGACGTTTTTGACCTTCGAACAGCCCGCTTCGGCTGCGAGGTATTCGAGAAAACCTGCTCGGACGTTCGTGTTGTCGAAGAGCCCGTGTAGATACGTTCCAAGAACGGTTCCCCGTGCAGCACTCGAGTCGCCCAGCGGATGGCCGACGGGTTCGAGCATCGTGGTTTTGCCGACGTGTATCTCGTACCCCGATGCAGTTCCGGTAACGTCGGCGAGCAGTGGCGATTCGCTCCCGTCAACCGAGGTGGTGGTCTGCTCGAGCACCTTTTCACCCTCGAAGGACGTCTCGACCGGAAGCAAGCCGATCCCTTCGACGAAATCAGTTTCGCCGGTCCCCTCGACCGACGCGTTCGTGATCCGCTCGCCGAGGAGCTGATAGCCGCCACAGATGCCGACTATCGGTCCGGAAAACGCCGAAATCTTCTCGTGGAAGTTCGCTCGACGAAGCGCGAGGAGGTCGTCGACCGTGTTCTTAGTCCCGGGAACAACGAGTGCGTCCGCAGATTCGGGTATTGCGGTCCCCTTCTCGACGGGGATGTACTCGACGGCTACGCCGGGATGGGCGGCGAGTGCCTCCAAATCGGTCGCATTCGAAATGTGTGGCAAGCGGGGAACGGCGATCAGCAGGTGTTGTTCGAGTGCGTGATCGTCGCCGATACCGATGGCTTCTCGTTCGTCGGTTGCTGGCAGCCCCACGCTGTCTTCTTCCGGGAGGCCCGGATCGTCGTACGGAATCACGCCGAGTATCGGAACGCCGGTTCGATTTTCGATTTCCGTGATCCCGGGCTCGAGGAGGGAGCTATCACCGCGGAATTTGGTGATGACCGCGCCGACGACCCGTTCGCGGAGCGGTTCGGGTAGCAACTCGAGCGTTCCATAGAGACTGGCGAACGCACCGCCGCGTTCGATATCGACGAGCAGGAGGATTTCTGCATCTGCGATGCGTGCGGTTTCGACGTTGGCCAGATCTCGATCGTGTAGGTTAATTTCCGCGATACTCCCCGCGCCTTCGGCGATAATAACGTCGTGATCGGCCGCGAGTCGGCGATACGATTCTTTCGACGCATCTCGTGCGTCGTCCCAGTGTTCCTCGTAGTACTCGCTTGCCGAGAGGTGCTCGAGTGGGTTTCCGTGAACGACGAGCTGACTCTCTCCGTTTCCGCGCGGCTTCAACAGGACTGGATTCATATCGGTCGTTGGCGTCCTCTCAGCGGCCTGCGCCTGGACATACTGGGATACTCCGATTTCGCCCCAGTGTGACGAGCCGCTTTCTCGATTTCGTTCGACGGATTCGTGACTACCTAAATCCGATCCGCAAAAACCCGACGGTTGGATAACGACGCGAGCGTTGTTGCTCATGTTTTGTCCTTTAAACGGCGCGACGGAGACGTCGCGATCCGCAAGATATCGACACAATCCCGCCGCCACGGTCGATTTCCCGACGTGGCTAGCGGTCCCGGCGACGAGAATCGTTCGTGTCATCCGCGTACGCCGACTCCGTACTGCCGTGATATCGTCCTATCGGTTTCTCGAGCCCAGCCGACTGGACGACGGAACCTATTCCGACTGTTCTGCGTCGCCGTCATCGTCGAATGCGACGCGTTCGTTGGGGTGTGGTTCGATATGGCTAAGCGTCTCGTGTGGAATATACCCGATGTTGTACCCTTCTTCGTTGTGGAGGACGATTCCCTGTTCGTACTCTCGAAAGTCGTAGCAGTTGATCTCTTCGTACGTATTCCCAGGTTTGTAGATAACTCGCATATCGATGCGTAGAAAGGTTAAACTATTCTGAGCTTGGCTTGCAAATACAAGTCGCTGAACTCCCCACTTTCCACCAAACAGTTAAAATTCGGTTCCGCGTCTGGCACGCTGGTTATTGTCGATTGGATGTTTCTCTTTGCGGACGTTCGTCACGAGGTCGGCTTCGTCGACCAGATACTCGGGGCGAGTGTGGCTTCCCGAAAGCACTAACTCGAGATCGTCGGGTTTGGCGTCGATTACGTCTAGAACGTCAGATTCCTCGATCAACCCGCGATCTGCGGCGTAGAGCATCTCGTCGAGAATAAGCATGTGAACGCCATCACTGGGTTCCCCTGATAAGGAGAACGGCGTCGAAATGTCGGCCGTTTGAGCGGCTTCGAGAAGTTCGTGGGTTCGCTCGAGACCCGCTTGGGCCTCGGCTTCGTGGTCAGTTTCGTCACTGCCGTCTTCCATCCCGTGCCAGCCGTAGTGGCCGAGGTTTTCGTAAGAAATACCCGGCAGGGCAGCAATAGCGTTGTACTCGCCCCGGACCGCATCGACGCTCGAGGCACCCCCTTTCATGAACTGGAGCATGTGGACGCGATAGCCGTGGCCTGCGGCTCGCATCCCCATGCCGAGCGTTGCGGTCGTTTTCCCTTTTCCATCGCCCCACCAAACCTGTACGAGGCCGAACTCGTCCGGCGCGGCCGGCTCGATTTCGTCGGCTTCGGGGGAACGCCCCTGACCGGGGGTGTTCTCGAGCGTCTTCTCGGGTGTTCGGTCCGTGGTCATCGTTCGGCCGACTTTGTAACTGAACGTAGTTATACTATCGCTTCGTAATTGATGGCGGTCAGTATCGACGTATTGTCTCGGGGGTTCGCTCGCGTCGAGGTGGAACTATCTCGATCCGACTACCAAATACGTCATTAGGCTCCGCTCCAAACGGACGGTAATGCCAGTCGAGTTTCCGCCGGTCGAAGACGACGCCGATTTCGAGCGTGTCGTCACCGTTCTGGACGATGCCGCCTGCCGGAAGATAATCTCGACACTCGAGGTGCCGATGACCGCAAGCGAGATCGCAACGAAAACGGAGCTACCGCTTTCGACGACGTACAAAAAATTGGATAGATTGACGGAGGCGTCACTCGTGCGCGAGACGGTCGGGATTCGGCAGGGTCGACATCGTGAATCCAGGTATATTGCCGATTTCAGCGAAATCGCGATCGATCTCGACGACGAGCAGGACTTACAGCTGTCGATCGAACGGTCGGATTCCCGTCACACAGAAATTTGGTCCCCTGAATTGTAGGGATTCGCTGTCGTATTCCGAGTCAATTTCTTCGAACGCTGATCGTACCGCGATCGAGTGCCAAGGTCGAGATCCTCCTGATCGAAGTCAACGAATCACACTTAATACATATATGTGAAAGTGACACTATCGATTTACTCCTTTTCAAATCCTGGGCGTAGAACTTCTTTCGAATCGCTAGTGAGTATAGTATTGTGAGTAGTTTGAACCTCTATTGCGGTCGTCAAACCAAGAGTTTGTGATCAATTGTAGCGATAACAAAGTCGAATATTACGATTATGAGTGGCTGAATACCAGTTACTATTCGGCCTCATCATCTTCTCGCGTTCATTGTCAGGGGAATCCGTCCCACCTGAACCAAGCTAACGAAGTATTACACAAGAATAGTATCTTCTTGAGGAAATAGCCCAGCTACGTCACTGTGAAAGAGAGATCGACTATTGGAGGAAATACGAGACTCACGAAATAGTATACTTCCTCCAGGATATATACGGCATCTCTCTACGATATTGTATTTATATACCAATACTATATCGCAGATCTATCTAGTATCACTATTGTCGGTAATAGTCTCCTCTACAGTGAAAATGAGTAATAGTAAGATAAGGAACAAACCTGAGAAGACACCTTCTCGTTATTCTGTCTGGGCAGCTCAGTCAACGTTCGAAACGTTTCTGGAACCGAACCCGGTCTCGAATTCGATCGTCATCGTTCACTTCGTTCTCGTTCGAATAGCGCCTGTGACACGAGCGTTCGAATCGCACGTTACTGAAGATTACCACCGCCGCTAACTCGAACGATCGTCCCGACGACGTACGACGCGGCGTCGCTACAGAGATACAACACGGTATCGGCGATGTCTTCGGGCTCGCCGAGTCGCCCGAGCGGCCGCTCGTTTCCCCAGCGTTCGAGCACGTCGTCCGCCGTCAGGTCCGGATCGCCGTCCGCGATTTGGGCCGCTTCGTATCGGAGTTGTCTGGATGACGTTACGTCGGTGGAGACGGCGTTCATTCGAATTTCTTCTTCGGCTAATTCGTGGGCCATTCGCCATGTAAGCCCATTAATAGCGGTCTTCGAGGTTCCATACAATCCTCGCCTTCCCGTTCGGCGATCACCGGTCTGACTACCGATATTCACAATCGAGCCGTCAACGCCGTGATCGATCATGTGTCGTGCAACGAGTTTCGATGCATAGTACTGGGATCGAACGTTGACGTTCATGGTGAATTCCCAATCCTCAAGCGATGCATCGACCATCGACGCTTCGTCGGGCCAGACGGCGGCGTTGTTGACGAGAACGGAAATTTCGTCGAACGCCGAACTCGCTCGATTGATCACCGCTTCGATTTCTTCGGGATTGGAGAGATCGGCCGTCACTCCGATTACCGTTCCCTCGCCACAGTCCTCGAGTTCCGAGACCGTCTCGTCGACGGCGGACTCGGTCCGCGAGTTGACGACGACGTTAGCGTCCGCTCGAGCGAATCCTTCGGCGATCCCGCGGCCGATTCCACTGGTCGATCCGGTAACGATAGCTGACTCACCGCTGTAATCGAACGTCGTGTGTCCGGCCATATTGTACAGTAATAGGAACAGCCACCGTAAAAATCTATGTCTCGTAACGCTCGCTGTCAGGGTTATTGAGTGACTGTGGAGCCGAGGATTTGACTCGGTGGGTACCGAAAACGGTGTGAGCGGTCGACCGGATTACGATCGTTGACCGGTTACCATCAACGAACTGAGTTCCTCTTTGGTTACCGAGTCCGTATCCGCCATCTCGGCTATTTTCCCCTGATAGAGGACGCCGACCCGATCGGCGAGCTCGAAAATCTCGTCGAGACTGTGACTGACGATGATTATCGTCTTCCCGTTTTCCTGTAGGTTCCGAACCGTGTCTTGGACGAGCTGGGTCGCGTCGACCGAGAGCGCACTCGTCGGCTCGTCCAGAATAACGATGTCCGGATCGAACGCGAGCGCTCGAGCGATGGCGACCAGTTGGCGTTCCCCGCCGGAGTGGAACGCGACTTCGGCGCGCGGGTCGATGTCTCGTTTGAGGTGCGTATCGATGATCGACTCGGCCCGTTCGTACGTTTCGTTCCAGTTGATCGACTTTACGGGTCCGATCTTCTTGTTGGGAAAGTTCCCCATGAAGATGTTGGTCGCTACGTCCAGGTCGTCCATCAGCGCCAGATTCTGGTAGACGGTTTCGATGCCGCGATTGCGGGCGTTTTCGGGACTCTCGAACTCGACCGGCTCACCGTCGAGATACATCTGGCCCTTGGTCGGTTTGTGAACGCCACACAGAACGTTCATCAAGGTCGATTTCCCCGCCCCGTTGTCGCCGACGATCGCCAGAATTTCGTTTTCGTGGACGGTCATGTTGACGTCCTCGAGCGCGATGATCCGGCCGAATAGTTTTCGGACGTTTTCGACTGCGATTTTCTCCGTCGGGTTTTGGGAGGATTCGATATCACCGGTGACGTCGGGTGATTCGCCGTTCATGTACCGGCCCCCGCCGAAAGGACTTGTTTCCGGATGTTTGCCTTCATGTTGTACAGCAAGATCGCGATCAGGAGTACGATCCCGTTGACGACCTCGATGAGCGTCGGATCGAACCCGCCGACGTTGAGGGAGGTTTCGATGATGCTCAACAACAATACCCCACCGAGTGCGCCGAGCAATTTACCGCGACCACCGAAGAGGCTGATTCCGCCGATGATTGCGGCCGCGAACGCGGGAAACACCATATCGTCTGCAATATTCGGAGACACGATACCCGTGTAGCCGGTCAACATCAATCCCGCAATCGCACAGAAGAAGCCACTCAGCGTATACACGAGGATAATCGTTCGTTCGGTGTTGATCCCGACCGCACGTGCGGATTCCTCGTCGCTGCCGACCGCGTACACGGCCTGTCCGAACTGCGTGTATCGGAAGATACCCGCCATCAATGCAAACGAGGCGAGTAAGATTCCGATTGCGACGACCGCATTATTTCCCGGTGCAGTGTAGCCGTCGGGAAGACCTGAGATGGGTTGTGTCGTCAATGCGAGCTTTCCGCCGCCGAAGATGATGAAGAACGCCAGCGTCTGGAGGAACGGATTCATGCCGAATTTTGCGATCATGACTCCATTTGTCGCGCCGATCGCACATCCGACCCCGATGATGATCAGCACACCGAGGATGGGGTTAGAGACGAGACTCCACTCGGCGAGCACCATCGCGGTAAACACCGCGGAGAATCCTGCGATGGCTCCGACAGAGAGGTCGAAGTGCCCGGATAACAGGCAGATACTTTCCGCCAGGACGATCAGTCCGAGCGGGACCGCTGCGAACAACATCAGTCTGAGCGTCGCCGTGTTCGTAAAGACGCGCGGAACGGCGAGCAATACCAGTACTGAGATGACGGCCAGGATCGGCCAGATCATGTTGTCGAGCAGGATCAGTACCGGGCGTTCGGGTATTCGCTCGAGTTGGTTGTCGATGATGGTAGAAGTACTCATGGAAAAATGCTGTTAGCCCCAAATATTCCCCCAAAGACCCGGGTCGTCGACGTTTTCGTCGGTAACGACGATACCGGCGGTCAAGACGTGCGTGTGTCCGTCGTGTTCTTCGACCTCCGCCGGGGCCCAAATGGGGTTCTCCCAGAGTTGGGTCCCTTCGTATTCGATGGGATCGAACGGGTAGTCGTCTTCGTCGACCGTGTCGCCAGGTTGGGGCAACGCATCGTCGCCGTCCTCGAAGTAATCGAGCATCTGTTGAATCGCCAGTGGAATGTAGAAGTGTGCCGGTTGGTCGACGGCGGCGTCGATGTACCCGTCCTCGATGAGGGGATTCACGTCCGGTCCGGCGTCCGGCTGCGTGTGGACGATGTGATCGTCGTCTCCCGCCGGAGCGTCGAGATCCAGCCGGTCGAGCGCATTTTGGACCCCGATCCCACACGTCATGTTCGTCGCGTAAATTCCGTCGGGCGCGTCGTTCGCGCTCAGGTAGTCTTCGGTCGTCGACTGTGAGTCTTCGATGCTCCAGTTCGTCTGGATCGTGTCGACGACGTCGACGTTATCCTGCGCGTCGATGTACTCGTCGAAGCCGTCCGTCCGGGCGTTCGACGCCTGGTTAAAATCTCCGCGAACGTGAAGTACTGTGTACTCGTCTTGATCCGAGTATTGCTCCTCGAGACTCTCGACCATCAGTTCACCGCAGGTTTCCCCGGCCTCGGCGTTCCCGAACGCGGTGAACGTCTTGATCGCGTCCGTTGTCCCGGGGTCGTTGACGGTGAAGACGGGAATATCTGCATCATCAGCTTCGTTTATCGCTTCGTCGACCGCCTCGTCGAACGGCGCGGCGATGATCGCGTCGTAGCCCTCCGCGACGAACTGTTGAATATCAGTCACCTGCTCGGCTGAGTCCTCGTCGTGGCTGACGACGTTGTAGGATATCCCCTGTTCTTCGGCATACATCTCCCCCGCCTCGTAAAAGGCAGTAACCCAGTCTCCGCCGACGAGATGTTGTGACACTCCTACCCGAAGCGAATCGTCGTCGTCTTCCCCCATACAGCCGGCGACCCCTATCGCACTTGCGCCAGCGATGGACGCTAGGTAGCCACGTCTGCTAGTGATGTGCATACAAGTGAAATCACTGCCAGCTACCATAATAAACGTTGTGGAGGGTAGCGTACACTTCTTTCCGTTCTTTTGCCTTCCTCGTCGTTTGGTCGCCTCGTCGTCGTTGCCACTCGAGATCAAGCCGTCGGCGCGGCCTCGTAATCGATTCGTAATCCTCGTTTCGCGTAGAACGCTCGAGTCGAATTCGCGTTCCGTTCGAGTTCAAACGTGATACGGGGGAGCGATGCGACGATTTCCGCAAGCTATCCAAAGAATTCGGAATGAATCGCCGTCGGCCAATGGTGTGTTGGTGGTTCTGTGCAAGTTCAATTAATGGGAAAGTTTTATTTACCGAAATATTGATCGAGTACCTGTGGCCTAGAGAATGATTGACAAAGACTCGTCCGACGAGAGAACCGACGATGCGGAAACGAACGATCTCCCCGAAGGAAGCGAAACTCCGCGGCGACGATTTCTCGCCGCTAGCGGTGCGGTCGCGATCGGCTCTACGATCGGGGTGGTTCCCGGGGCTGCCGGACAGGCGCAGTCGTCTCCCCGGAGCTTCGAGGAGTTCGAAGACGGGATCGAAGAAACGGTTTCGAACGCACAATCGGTCGTCGAAGATGGACCGCTCGACCCAGATTGGGACTCACTATCCGACGTTACCCACGTCCCGGAGTGGTTCCGCGACGGAAAGTTCGGGATTTTCTGTCACTGGGGGCCGTACTCGGTGCCGGCCTACGCCCACGAGTGGTACCCTCGCCAGATGTACAACCTCGAGGACGGCATCAACGATTATCACACCGAAACGTACGGTGAGCCCGACGAGTCTCCATATCAGGAGTTTGTTCCGGAATTCACCGCCGAATCGTTCGACGCAGCGGAGTGGGTCGACCTCTTCGAACGGGCGGGGGCGAAATATGCGGGACCGGTGGTCGAACACCACGACGGCTGGTCGCTTTGGGACTCCGCTATCACCCCTTGGAACGCCGGCGATACCGGCCCCGAGCGAGATCTCACCGGCGAACTCGAGTCGGCGATCCGAGATCGAGACATGCGTTTCGTCGCGACGTTCCACCACTCGTACAATCTGATCGGGGAGGACGGCTACTTCTCTTTCGCGTACGAAAACTACGAATCGGTAACTGAGGGGTACCCGGATCGAGTGATGTACGGCAATCTTCCCGAAACGTTGCAGTACGACACGTGGTTTGCGAAACTCTCCGAAGTCGTTTCGGGATATCGTCCCGACTTCGTCTGGTTCGACTGGGGACTCTCCGAGATCCCCGACGAATACCAACAGCGCTTTCTTGCGTACTACCACAACGAGGCGACGGAGTGGGGCCGGACCGTCGTCACCACGAACAAGGAAGACACCATGCCGACGGACGTCAGCGTGGCCGATTTCGAACTCGGACGGCCTCGGCACATGCAAGATCAGGCCTGGAACGCCGAGTTCAAAGTGGCCGACGAAGGCGGGTGGGGATACGTCGAAGACCGCACCTTCCATTCCGCGTCACACCTCGTCCACGTGTTGATCGATTGCGTGAGCAAGAACGGGCAGCTCTTGTTGAGCATCGGCCCCAAAGTCGACGGGACGATCGAACAGGCCGAGCGCGATCGCCTGCTGGCGATCGGCGACTGGCTCGAGACGAACGGCGAGGCGATCTACGAAACGCGCCCGTGGGACGCGTTCGGCGAGGGGCCGACCAGGCTCGAGGAAGGTGGCGAGTTCATCGAGGACGTCGAGTACGGCCCCGAAGACGTCCGATACACGCGTTCGAAAGACGGGGACACGGTGTACGCCATCGTGATGGGACGTCCAGTCCCCGGCGAACTCACGTTCGAAGGGATGGCGGTCTGCAACCCGACGAACGCACCTACGACGCCGCCTGGACACGGTGGAACGCCACCCGGACACGGCGAAACGCCATCCGGACACGACGAGACGTGCGAGGACGGCACCGAAGCCCCCGAATTCGATGTGGACGCCTCCCCGGGACAGGGCGAGACGCCTCCCGCCGAGTCTCCTCATTCGGTTCGACTGCTCGGTCACGGCGCGGTACCGTACTTCGTTTCGGACGACGATCATCCCGCCGTCGTCGTCCCCGAGCTGTCGGAGTCGGACCAATCCACCGACATCGCAATCGTGGTCGCGTTCGAAGACGTCGACCTACAACCCACCGAGGCGGCCCACGAGTAATTCGTCGCGAGCGATCGACCGGTTTCAGTTTCTTTCGCCGCTCGAGCGTCCACCTATCTTTATGTGGAACTCGTTCGATCGTACGGTATGGACGTGATCGATACGCACACCCATGCGTGGGGCGTCTCGAGCGACGAACTCCCTTGGCAAGCCGAGGTCCTCCCGCCCGAGTGGTCAGGTTCGTACACGCACAACGATCTCGTTGGCGATATGAACGCCGCGGAGGTCTCCGAGTCGGTACTCGTCACGACGCCGCTGTACGGCCGCGGCGTCCGCGCGAACGAGTACACGATGCGAAGCATCGAGGCCCATCCCGATCGACTTTACGGCGTCGGATTGGTGGAATTTTTCCAGTCGGACACCGACGACGTTCTCGCGGCGCTCAAACGCGTCACGGGCCATCCGCGAATGCTCGGCGTTCGCATGCACGCGGCTTTGGAGTACGAGCGGATTCCAACGACGATGGACCGCCACGGCGATTGGATACTCGACGAGCGCCTCGACCCCGTGTGGCGGACAGCGGCGGAACTCGATACCTGCATTTTCGTCTTCCCGAAGGCCCAGCAACTCGAGCACCTGATCGAACTCGCCGGCCGCTATCCGGAGACGACCATCGTCGTCGATCACATGGCGTGGCCGGACGAGACGACCGATCCGAACGACGAACCGTGGACCTATTTTTCGGAACTCGCGACCCACGATAACGTCTTCGTCAAGGTGAGTTCCGTTCCGCGGTCGTCGACGGAACCGTGGCCCTACGAGGACATGCACGGATACGTGGCGAACCTCCTCGAGTGGTTCGGCCCCGAACGACTACTGCTGGGTTCGGATTACCCCTGGATGGACAAGTGGGCGAGCTACGATGACTGTCTCTCGTGGCTCGAGACCGTCGATTCGCTTTCGCGGCGCGACAGAGCCTTCCTTTCCTATCGGACGTTCAGGCGTCTCCACAGCTAAAATCGACGAGAGAGAGTCGCCGCGGTCCCAGACCCAACGTCCGAACGATCGGTGATCACGACTCGAACGACCAGAGCTCTTCCATGTACGGCACCTGTTCACCCGCGTCGGCATCGACATCGACGCCTTCGCGTTTGAATTGAGCCACGTGACGTTCCCACGATTGAACGGCGTCGTCCTCGGCCATCACCTCGTCGTAGGCCTCGAGGTCCTCGGCCTCGAGAATGCAGACCGCGATATCGTCGCGGACGAACAGTTGGAATTCCTCGACGCCGGCCCGTTCCATCGCGTCCGTGACGCCCTCGGGAACGTCGCCGTGGGCTCGAAGATAGTCTTCCCGCCGATCGGGATCGATTCGCTGGAGATAGACCGTTCGCTCGGTTTTCTCGGACACACGTAACGAACCGAAGGCCACCGACAAGAGCTTTTCTCCGCGCCGAGCCCGTTCGTTTCGAGTTATTCGACCAGCCACGTCTGTTAGAGGTCCGGAACGTGATCGTCCTCAATGGTTGCCGGATCGACCGCTCGACCCTCGTTCCACGACCGGTACGTCGCGTTCGCGAGCTGAAGCGTCCGAATATTGTCGTCGGGGTGTGTCGGCGGAGTCGTTCCCTCGTCGATCGCGCGTAACAACGATCCCATCGTTCCGATGAACGCGTCGGGGAACCACGCGTCGGGAACGTCGTGGCTCTCCCACGTTTCGTCCGATCGAGACCGGTACTCGAACGTATCCGGACCGCTGTCGGGATAGTAATCGAAGAGCCCGATCGTTCCGCGAACGACCCCTTCGGTCCCCTCAAAGCGAAAGCGCGCGTACGGATCGGCCCAGTTGTTGTGGTTTACGTCGACGACCGCGCGAAGTTGATCCGGATAGGTCAGGGTGTGCGTCGTCCGCGTCTCGCCGTTTGCGGCCTGCTCCGGATCCCGAGCCATCAGCGAGTAGACGCCCCCGGGATCGCCGAACAGGTACCGCAACGCGTCCAGGTAGTGGACGCTGTGAAACAGCACTTCGAGTCGCGGGGCCTCGAGCATCCACCCCCAGTTCGACCAGTCGGTTTCGATATTGGCGTCGATCGTTCCCCGTAGCGGCGTCCCGAGCGCGCCGTCTTCGAGGAGTTCGTTCACCGCTCTGATGGACTTCTCCCAGCGCATCTGCTGGTTGACGGCCGCGACCACGTCCGCCTCAGCGATCGTCTCGCGGATCGCGTTCGCGTCGTCGAATTCCATCGCTAGCGGTTTCTGACACAGGACGTGACAGCCGGCGTCGACGACGGTCTCGACGATCTCGCGTTGATACTGCGGCGGCACCGCGACGTCGACGACGTCCACCCGTTCGGCCATCGCCTCGACGCTCGGGTACGCCTCGAGATCGAACGCGGCCGCGACCTCGTTCGCTCGTCGCTCGTCCACGTCCGTAACCCCGACCACGGAAAAGCCGGCGTCGTCGTACGCCGGAAGGTGGGCGCTCTGGACGATCTCGCCGCAGCCGACGATACCGATGTCGTAGCGATCGTAACTGCCGTACTCTTCGACGTAGTCGTAGTTCGGAGCGACCATACCGACCGATTGCCACCGACCTCCATATATGTTTGTGCGGTTCGGCGTGCACCCAACCGTACGTTTAAGTTCTCTTCCGGTAGAGTGTTTCCTACTCGCATGGACGCTCCAGCTAAAGACACCGAACGGTACTTCGAAGCGATCGACGAGGGAGAACGGTTCAGCGCGGAACAACAGCGGACGATAACCGAGGCGGACGTCGTCAACTTCGCGGGGATCTCCTCGGACTTCCATCCGCTTCACATGAGCAAGACGGTCGCGGCCGAATCCGACTTCGGGGGACGAATCGCCCACGGAAACCTCGTCTTCTCGATCGCCGAGGCGATGGTCGCGGACATGAATCCCCGCTCCTTCTCGTACGGATACGACGATCTCCGGTTCGTCAATCCCGTCCTCGTCGATACGACCATTTCCGCGTACCGGGAGGTCGTCGAGACGGAACCGTACGACGACGACCTCGGCCGGGTCGTCTACGAGTACGAGGTGGAGGACGAAGGCGGCGAGACGCTGCTCGTCTGTAAACACATCACGCTGGTCGAGCGCGAGCCGTAGTTGCTCGAGAGGACAACAGCTACTCGAAAAACTTCACTTTTCGAAAAACTTCACCTACTCGAGGAGCGATTCGGCGCGCCTGTTCGCGTCCGAAAGCGCTTCTGACGGCGACTTTTGGCGGTCGACGACGACGGACTCGACCATCTCGTTCAGGATCTCGTTGAGTTCGACGTACTCGGGAATCTGGGGTAACGTGTTGACGGCGTTCGTGTTCATCTCCTCTGCGACCGAGTAGAACGAGTTCGTCCGCAGGATTTCGGGGTCTCGCCAACTTGAGAATCTGGTTCCCGAGGCACCCTCGAGCGTGGTGATCTTGTCGCTTTCGGGCGTCGTCGCGTGTCTGATGAAGTCGTAGGCGAGTTCCGGGTGGTTGCTCCCGGCGGGCACCGTCAGCCCGTAGAGGACCGTCAACGAGGCGTGTTCTCCGTTTTCGGTCTCCACTCGCGGAATCAGTCCGTAGTTCGTGTGCCCGAACACTTCGGAGCCCTCGGCTTCGGCCATCGCGCCGAAACCCGCCCAGTTCCACATCATCGCCGCCTTCCCGTCGGCGTAGAACTGCCCGGCTTCGACGCTCTCGAGGTCGACGGACTCCGGCGGCGCGACCTCGCGTTCGTGAATCAGATCGTGATAGTACGTCAGTGCATCCCGGCCCGCGTCGCTATCGAACGCCGGTCGTCCCGCGTCGTCGAGGACTTCTCCGCCGCGACTCCAGAGGTGGATCAGGAAGTCGTAGACGTTGTTGTGTCCATCAGGCAGTGCGGCGACGACGGTTCCCCAGAGATCCTCTTGCGGGCGCGTGAAGAATTCGGCAACCTCAAGGAACTCGTCCCAGGTCCGGGGCACCGACAGCGCCCTGCCGTACTCCTCGCGGAATGCCCGCTGTTCGGAGACGCTTTCGAAGAGGTCCTCCCGGTAGTGGAACAGTTCGGGGCCGTCGTGGTAAGGAACGCCGTAGGTAGCCCCGTCGTAGCTGACGAGCGTTCGCATGCTATCGGCCCACCCGTCGGGCCATCCCGCGGGAGGGGTGGTCTCGATCAAATCGTCGAGCGCCCGGAGGTCGCCGGCGTCGGCCGCCGCGGGCAACCAGTCGCTGAGACAGAGAAACAGATCGTACGTGCCGTCGGCGATATCACCGGTTTCGATCAGTTCTTCGTGGATCTCCGGAAGCGGTCGGTGATCGCGGACGAACTCGACGTCTTCGTCGCGTTGTTCGACGAACGAATCCATCTGTCGCTCGAGCGCTCGTTCGAATCCCTCGAACGGGCGGCCGACGAATCGAAGCGTTGGCATACCACTCCCGTAGGGCGAGACGATAATAATCGTTGCGGAGCTATCGATCGAACACCGCATCCCGGTCGGCTTTCCCCGTCCTCGTTTCCGGGATCGACGACCTGAACCGAATCTCTCGTGGCGCTTTGTGCGGCCCGACTCGTTCTCGTACCGAGCGCTCGAGCTCCCTCGCGGAAGGTCTCGTCACCCGCTCTACCGTCCGGGACGACCGCCGCGGCGACTCGTTGCCCTCGTTTCTCGTCGGGGACGCCGGCGACGACGGTCTCCGCGACGTTCGGATGATCCGCGAGGGAGTTCTCGATTTCGACGGGGCTGACGCGGTAGCCCGAGGTGATGATGAGGTCGTCCGCTCGGCCGCGGTGGGCCAGGTACCCCTCGTCGTCCCGGACGGCCAGATCGCCGGTATCGAACAGGCCGTTCTCGAAGTACGCATCCGCCGTCGCGTCGGGATCGCCGAGGTACTCGAGAAAGAGCGCCGGGTCGGCCGGATCGAGCGCGATGCGGCCGACCTCGCCGTTGGCGACCGGTTCGCCGTCCTCGTCGACGAGGCGGACGTCGTGGCCGGGATAGGGTTTCCCCATCGTCCCCTCGCGTGCGGGATAGGCCGCCTCGCAGTCGCCCACGAGCGCGTTCGCCTCGGTCTGTCCGTACGCCTCGTTGACGGTCACCTCGAGGGTTTCACCCGCCCATCGCCGCACGTCTTCCGAGAGGGACTCGCCGCCGCAGTTGACGACCGCGAGCGACTCGAGGGATCCGTCGACGCCGTGGGTCCGAAGCTTGCCGAGCGCCGTCGGCGGCATGAAGGTGTGCGTGACGCCCGTCCGATTCATAACTTTCGTCGCTCGTTCGGGATCGAATCCGCTCCGGCGCTCCTGCGCCACGACGGTTCCGCCCAGCGCGAGCGTCGGATAGACGACGTCGAAGAGTGCGCCCGCCCAGGCCCACTCGGCCGGGGTCCACACGCGACTCCCGCGTGCGGTCTCCCGGTCAAACAGCTCGAACCAACACTGGTAGCCCGGCAACGACCCGATGAGGTACCGGTGACCTTGCACGACCCCTTTCGGCGTCCCGGTCGTCCCGGAGGTGTAGAGCACGAACGCGGGGTCCTTCGGAGTCGTTTCGGTTATGCGGAGCGTTTCGTCCGTCCCGTCGTTCGGGTCAGTCACGAGCGAGCCGGCAAGGTCGCCCAGCGCGTCGCGACTTCGCGTCGACGCCGGTTCGACGACGAACGTTTCCGACGGCGTTCGAACCGAGAGGCGGCCCGCCTTCGCGCGGTCGACGACCAGCGCGGACGCGCCGCCGTGCTCGAGCGCGTGTTCGAGGTGATCGTCGCTAAGGAGCATCGAGAGCGGAACGACGACGCCGCCGCGGGCCAGCGTCGCCAGATGGACGACGAGCAGTTCCGGACACTGCGGGAGACAGACGCCGACGGCATCGCCCTTGCTGACGCCCCGGTTCGACAGCGCCCCAATGGTCGCCGAGACCGCTCGCTCGAGTTCGCCGTAGGTCAGCGCCGTTTCGCCGCCGTCGACGTCGACGTACCGGACCGCCGTGTTCTCCGCCGGCGAGTCGAGACAGACCTCCGCGATGTTGAATTTCGCGGGGACGTCCCACCTGAAGGTCGGCCACCCGCCGTCGGTCGCCGGATCCGAGAGCTCGTACCCGATCATCGTCGTTCGTCGAGTTCGCGTTCGACGGCTCGAGCGACGTAGTAGTCCGTCCAGACGTGTTCCGTATCGGTCGCGTACTCGCCCGGCTTGTTGAAGCAACTGTGTTCGACCGCGCCGTAATTCGACGCGTCCTGATCCGTCACGAGGTACGTGTCGAGGAGCGTCTCGAGCACGTCGCCCCCGTAGGAACGGAGCTCACCCGTCTCGTCGGCGTCGGGTAGCCGCCCTAATCCGTAGGCGACGAGGGCCGCCGCGCTCGTGTCTCGCGGGGACTCGTCGTCGACCGGCGCCTCGAAATCCCAGTAGGGGACCCCGTCGTCGGGCGAGTTGGCTCGGTAGTAGGTCACCGTCCGCTCGAGCGCGTCGAGATACCGTTCGGCGCGGGTCTCGTCGTACACCCGAGCCAAGCCGGCGACGTTCCACCCCTGTCCGCGCGCCCAGCACGTCTCGTCGCTGTGGGCGAGTTCGTTGTACTGTCGCTCGAGCGCTCCCGTCTCGAGGTCGAAGACGACGTGGTGCCACGTGCGACCGTCATCGCGGACGTACCAGTCGAGGTGCCGGTCGGCGTGCGAGACGGCGACGTCGCGAAAGCTGGCGTCGTCGGTCTCCTCGTACGCTCGCCAGAGAACCGGAAGCGCGGTGTACACGTTGTCGACGGCGCCGATTCGGTCTCCGGAGGGTCCGTGATCGCTTTCGGGGCCGCGAAACTGCTCCGGGCCGGCGATGTCGAGTCCGCCGAGTGCGATCTGTCTGGCCCGTTCGTGGTAGAGATCGGTCATCGCATCGGCACCCTCGAGGCCGAGCGCGAACAGGTCGCGGTCGCCGGTCCGATCGTATCCCTCGAAGCCCGCGTAACAGAAGTTCATCCCGCAGAACATCGATTCTCGGGGCATGTACGAACGCATCGTCTCCGTGTGTTCGCGCGCGGCGCGTTCGAACCGATCGGATCGGCCGTCCACAACGTGATCGCGGGCGAACCACAACAACCCGATCCAGTGACCGCCACACCAGTTCCCGTTCGGCGTCGTTACCCACGATCCGCCGTCGTCGACGAAGTACGGAAACGCCGTCTCCGTTTCGTCGAGGGTCCGGTCGACTCGAGCGGCTATCGCGTCCGCCGCGTCCCGCAGTGTCTTCGTTGAAACGCTCATACCGTCCTCGAGTATCGCGACCACGATAATATTTATCACCCGCCCCGACGAGAACGAGCCATGGAGCGCGCACTCGAAGACGTTCGAATCGCCGATTTCACACAGATGATGCAGGGTCCGTGGGCGACGCAGAAACTCGCCGATATGGGCGCGGACGTGATCAAGATCGAGCGTCTCGGGGGTGAATGGGAACGCTCGCTCGAGGCGGGCGGCGAACTCTACGACGGGATCAGTCCGTTCTTCCTCGCGATGAATCGCAACAAACGAAGCGTCGCGCTCGATCTCAAATCCGACCGGGGCCGACAGATCGCCTTGGAAATCGCGGCCGAGGCCGACGTGGTCGTCGAGAACTTCCGCCCCGGCGTCATGGATCGGTTCGGGCTCGGGTACGATGACGTCAGCGAGGTCAACCCCGAGGTCGTCTACGTCTCGGGCTACGGGTTCGGGAGCGACGGCCCCTACGCGGACCGGCCCGGTCAAGACTTGCTGTTGCAGTCGATGAGCGGTCTCGCCGGCTACACCGGTCGGCGCGACGATCCACCCACCCCGGTCGGCACCGCGGTCGTCGACGAACACTCCGCGACGCTGATCGCGCTTCACACCGTGATCGCGCTCTTTCACCGAGAACGAACCGGCGAAGGCCAGCGCATCGAAGCTAACCTCCTCAACGCCGCGCTCGATCTCCAGTGTCAAGAGATCACCGCCGCGCTCAACATGGACGAAACGTTCGAACGCAGCGAGGAGGGAATCGGTCAGGCGTGGCTCGGCGGCCCCTACGGCATCTACGAGACGGTCGACGGCTATCTGGCCATCGCGATGGCTCCGATGGAGGCGCTCGCCGAAACGATCGGACTCGAGGAGCTCGCCGAGTACACCTCGCCGAAGGCTGTGTACGAACACCGCGACGAGATCAAGCGGACGCTAGAGGCCTACACGCGGGAGCAACCGACCGACGATCTTCTCGAGACGCTGCTCGAGGCAGATATCTGGGCCGCTCCAGTCAACGATTTCCAGGATATCGCGGCGGATCCGCAAGTCGAGCACAACGACATGCTCATCGAGCTCGAACACCCCGAGGGCGGTACGTTCACCACGACCGGGTTCCCCGTCGAGCACTCGAAGACGCCGGCGACCGTTCGGTACGACCCGCCGACTGCGGGCGAGGACACGGACGAAATTCTCGAGGAACTCGGCTACGACGAATCGGAACGCCGATCGCTCGACGACGCGGACGTGATCGATCGAGCCTGAGCCGGCTGTCGCTGTTTTGCTCTTCTCGAGGCGTCCACCTGCGACCCGGAGACGGCGAAAAAAGACGAATCGGAAATCGCGCCGAGAAGTCGTCTCGTCGATACCCTAGCTCGAGCCGTACTCGAAGGAATCGAACATCGCGGTCGACAACTCCTCGTCGTTTGCCGAGGTGGTAAACAGCGCTACGTCCTGAGTCTCTTCGATCCCCGGGACGTCCGCCGAACCGACTTCGGACCACGATTCGCCGTCGGTGCTGTAGGACCCGGTGATCGTTTCGCCCTCCTTCTCGAGGCGCAACCAGCACGGGTAGGTTGGATCGCCCGCGGTCTCTCGATCGTTGACGTACCCGTCACCGCTGTCGTCCCACTCGAACATGAACCCGTGCGTCGGGGTCGCCGAAATGTGTGCGTAGCCGGTCGATTCGCCGTTCGCCGTGACGTCGTTTCGAATCAGCAGTCCCGCGTTCGCCCAGTCGCTCGTGTTCTCCTGGGACGTCACCTCGACGGTTGCAACGACGCCGCCCTCGACCGGTTCGTCGGGTCGGTAGAGCGCGCCGTACTCGTCCGTCTCGCTCCAGACTTCATCGCCGTTCGCGCTGATGACGAGTTGCTCGTCCCAGGTTCCGAACACGGCGTCGGTCGACGCGAACGACTCGTACTCCTCGGGCAACGGATGGTACAGCCGTACCGCCGTCGATTCCGACTCGCTTCGCTGGCCGTGTTCGTCGTCCGGATCGACGACCGCTCGAACGTCTCGAGTCGTGCCGAGTTCAAACTCGTCGACGTCCCAGGCGTACGTGACGCTTTCCGACGATTCGGGCGGAATCCGCGGAAGCTCGATGTCGTCGATCGGCTCTGCACCCTCGTCCGTCGTGTCGAGCAACCGAATCGTGATTCGATCCGATGTAGTCGTCCCGGCGTTTTCCACGTCGAGTCGAAGCGTTGCCGTCTCTCCGGGATCCATGTTCGTCACCTGCGGTCGAGACGGAATCAGCTCGAGGACGCTCGGAAGCCCGATCTGCGCGTCGCCGACAAGGCGCGGCGACTGGTTTCGCTCGCCGGTCACCTCCTCGAAGTCGTAGGACGGCAGGGGCGCGCCGATTCGCTCGAGAACGTACGAGTCTCCCGCATCGACCTCGAATTCAAGCAGCTCGTCGTCCGTCGGTCCGACGACCGGAGCCGCCGATCCCCCGCCGTTGCCGTGCGAGCGCGCCGCGCCGCCGACTACCCGAACTCGGCGGTCGGGCCACGGGTTCCGGATACGAAGCTCGTCGTCTTCCCCCGCTTGCACGCCAACGTACTGGGGGACACCGTCCCGAATCTGCGTGACGACTCGGTGGTTCCCGACCACGTCGAGTTCGACGTCGCCGTCCCACTCGGTTGGCCACGACGGACAGATCCGGATGAGCCCGTCGTGGGATTGGACTGCCGCCTCCTGTAGCGCACACGTGTGTGCGCCGAGCCACTCGACGTAGGGATTCCCCTGCGTCTGCGCGATCATTCCCGACGGAAGGCCGGACGGCAAGCTGCCGTCGGACTGGTAGGCGTGAAACGCCTGCGCCGAATCCCAAAGGAGCGATTGGAACGTGTCGGTCATGCCGAGGCGCGCAGCCTGAGCCGGCTCGAGCGTCCACGCCTTCGGCGGGTGGTCCTCGACGTTTCCGCCGAGGATGAACGTCCGATTCTCGAAGGTGGAGCGGGCCAGCTCCGTACCGTCGTCGCCGTCGTCGTCGAAGAGCCCCCACGGGTAGATCGGCTCGAGTTCGACGTTGACGGTGTTTTCCCACTCCAGATCCAGCTCGGACCATGCGATCGTTCCGTCGTCGTCTCGAGGGAACTCGGGAATCTTGGGGATCGCCTCCTCTAAGTCGGCCGCGAGTTCGTCGTCGTCGAACCGATCGGCGAGATCGGCGACGAGGGGGAACGTCGATTTCATCACCGCGACGTCGGTCGAGGGGTTACGGGTATCCCACTGCGTTTCGTGAGCGTTCGAGGGTTCGGTGTAGAGAACGCCGTCGTCGTCCTCCCGTGCGTAGGCGAGCATAAACCGCGTCGTCTCCGCCATGACCGGGAACTGCTCCTCGAGAAACGCATCGTCCTGCGTGTAGCGATAGTGATCCCAGATCAGGTGCGTGAGCTCTCCGCCGGAGGAGTTGATCCGGCCCGTGAACCACGGGTCGCCGGTCAACTGCCAGTCTCCCTCTCCGGCCTGGGTCATGACCTCCGGAATCGCCGCGCCGACGTTTTCCGACTGATCCCGCGCCGCTTCCATCTCCGCGCTCGTCACCTCCTTTCGTTTGTCGATGTTCTCCCGATACAACCGAAAGAGCGGCTCGTTGAGGTCGGTGATCCCCGCGGCGAAGCTCGCGAGCACCTGTAACCGGACGTTGAAGTGCCAGTAGCCGTTCGAAAACCCGAGCCAATCGATGTGATCTCCCTGGTACCGGAAGAGGTGTCCCTCCCCAGCGTGGTGGCCGGGTACAACGCCTCTGTTCATCGATGCCTGATAGTAGAGGTTCAGCGTCCGAGCGTTCTCATAGAACGACGCGGCGCCGTCGTCGGACTCGAGTCTCAGCAGATTCGCTCGCTCCCAGAACTCGTGCCACCACGCTTCGTGCGTGGACCGGAGCGACGAGGACGACTGCTCGGTCGCGTCCTCGACCGCGTCAATCGCGTCGTCTTTCGCCGCCTCGACCTCGTCTCCGGGATACGGCGGGAGCGAAACGAACACTCGGAGGGCTCCGTTTTCGTCGGGAGAACAGTGTACCGCGATCGTCGTCTCGTCGACCCGTTCTGCGGATCTCTCTCGACCGTCGGTCGTCAACGCGGCCGCGAGGCTCCACGTCCAGTCCTCCTCGTCGGGTTCGCCGACGAACCGGTCGTCCCCCTCGCCCTCCCACGTTTCGGTGTAGGCCGCCACGGTATCCGTCGTGGTGATCTCCGGATCGCGGTCGTCCTCGAGTTCGAGTGCGACGGTGAGTTCGGAATCGGGATCCACCCCGTCGATATCGACGACGTACAGGTTCTCGTTGTTCGCCGCGTGAACGTAGGTTTCGACGGTCGTTTCACCGCCCGACTGTTCGAACACTCCGTCGTAGAGGGCGACTCGCCCGTCGTAATCGTCGGCGTCCGCGAGATCCTCTAGGCCGTCGATTCGCAGTTGGCCGGCCGATTTCCACTCGACGCCGACGGTGTGGTTCGGATTGAGTTGCGCGGTGAATCCGTCCGCTGCCCAGACGGCCGCGCCGACCCGTCCGTTCCCGACACCCATCGACCACTCGGCCTCGAGCGGCGGCGTCTCGAGGACGATATCGGACCGCTCGACGACCGCTCGATCGTCGATCGCGAATTCGCCGTCGCGCCACGCCGTCGTCCCTCGCTTGGCGTCGTAATCCAACTCGTCGCGTTCGCTGTCGTCCGTGCCGGCGGCGACTCCCGAAAACGCGGAGAGAGCCGCGAACGCACCTGTCGATTGCAACACCGCTCGTCTACTCGCATTGGTTGTGTCCCTGTTCGTTCGCCGCGGAAATTTTGTGTTGTCGGAGCTCATGCTCTACTGTTAATCGTCGAAGTGGCTGTCTGGCTCTCTCGGTACTGTTTATCGTGAGTGAATGTCTCTCACATAATATACTCCCGTTCCACGGACCGTCACTTAACAATGGGGGTATCTAGTAACTCGAAAATCACTTTCGGCGTTCGCGACCGTTCGAGAACGGCTACGGTTGCATCTGTTAGACCCGCTCGCCTCACCCACTCGATCCGATTCGAACGGGGTACCCGCGCCGATCAACAGCCCTCGAGAGAGTTCACCACGAGGTGACGCACACGTCCTGAAGCGGTCTCGCCACCGGAACGTCGATCTGTGAACCAGTGTGATGAGAGAGGTAGAATCCGATGATGATCTCGATCGACCGCATCGCTTCTTCGCCGGGCGAGCCGTTTTCGGCGTCGCCGTCGAGGACGTCGACGATGTGCGATGCCGCGTTTTCGAAGGATCGCTGATAATCGTCTTCCCACGTCCACGCGCCGTCGATCCCCGGGAGCGGTTCTTCGATGTGTTCACCGTCCTCCAACCGCCAGTATCGCCATTCCCCGTCGTCGTTGTTCATGTACAATTTCCCTTCGCTCCCGATGAACTGCAGCGTCATCGAGGAACTCTCTCGAGGGATCGTACAATCGATCGTTACGAACGTCCCATCGTCCATCACGACGAAGCCGCCGCCGCCGGCGTCGTCGACCTGGCGATCGGCGTCGAGGCTGTCGACGGCTTCGTTTTCGCCCGTGATGTATCCCGAAACGGTCTCCGGGCGAGTGTCGAGCAGATAGACGAGGGTGTCGAGCAAGTGCGTCGAGTTACGAAGCAACTCCATTCGGAACTGACTCGTCACGGACTGGATCTCTCCGAGTATCTCCTCTTCTTGGATAAGGGTGTGCAACCGCCGGAGTTTGTCGGTGAACCGGAACGAGTGGTTCACGAGCAGTTCGGTGTCCGTCTCCGCGCAGACGTCGATCATCTCGCGGGCGGCGGTGACCTCGGACGCGATCGGCTTCTCACACCAGATCAGATCGGGATTCGAGGCCGATCGTGCCGCGTCGAGAACGTGACGGTCGTGGAGGTACGACGGCGTACAGACGGAAACGATGTCGAGCGATTCGGCCTCGAGCATGGCCTCGTGACCGACGTATCGGCGATCCGGGTCGATATCCCACGCCTCCCCGAAGCGCTCGAGTTTCTCTTCGTCGATATCCGCGACTGCGACGGTTTCGACTTCCTTCTGGGCGTCGAAGCCGCCGGCGTGACTGGCCTTGATCTTCTCTCGCCCGATCCTCGATTCGTCGTGCATTCCGAGGATTCCCATCCCGGCGATGCCGCCGGTACCGATGATTCCAGCCTTGTATGTCATGTTTTTCACTCGTAGACGTGGAGGGAGCCGGTCTGGTTCTCTTCGATGTACTCCCAGTCGTAGTCGACGCCGAGCCCGGGACCGTCCGGAATAGTGACGTGACCGTTTTCGTCGACCGTTTCGATCATATCGGAGTATTCTCCCCGGTACACCGGCGGTTGCGTGTTCTCACACTTCGGATGGACGAGCGCAAGCTCGTAGTAGTTCGTGTTCCGCGTCGCGGCGATGCACTGGCGCTGTGCCGGACCCGGCGCGTGGAACTCGACGTCGAGCCCGAACGACTCCGCCATGTGCACGATCTTCATCGCGCCGGTGATTCCCGCGTCGTACTCGGGATCGGCGCGGACGAAGTCGGTCCCGTCGCCGACGACGAAATCCGCGTGAGCCTCGAGGCCGCGAACGTGTTCGGTCTGGAGGATCGGCGTTTCGAGCTTTTCGCGCAGTCGGCGGTGCCCCTGCTGTGAGATCCCGCCGTCGCGGTAGGGGTCCTCGTACCAGAAGAACTCCTGTTCGTCGAGCGCGCGTCCGACTTTCAGCGCGTCACCGAACGTTTCGTACTCGCAGGCGGGGTCGAACATGAGGTCCATCTCGTCGCCGACGCGCTCGCCGACGGCGGCGATTGACTCGATTTCGCGCTCGATATTGCGGCTCGCGTCGCCGCCCCCCCAACCGTGGATCTTGTAGCCCGGATACCCCATCTCGAGACACTCTTCGGCGAAGTCCGCGAAGGCTTCCGGCGAGTCGAGCCCTCCGTTCTCGTCACCGTGGTAGGTAGACGCGTAGGCCGGAATCGATTCGCGGTAGGTCCCGAGCAGTTCGTGAATCGGCGCGTCGTAGTACTTCCCAGCGAAGTCCCAGAGGGCGATGTCGATCGGTCCGATGCCCATCCGATCGTACTTTCGGAGCGCTCGCTTGATCTCGCTCCAGTGTTTTTCGCGCTTGAGCGGGTTCTTTCCGATGAGAAAGTCCGCAAACATGTTAATCTGAGCCGCGGCGGGGGAGTTCCCGCCGACGTACTCTCCGGTGATTCCTTCGTCGGTGTGAATCTTAATTCCGAACAGTTTCCGCCACGTCGTCTCACCGGGTTCGTAGACGAGATTGAATCCGTTCTGGTCCGTTCCGAGATCCTCGAGGGGATACTCAAACTCCCGACTCTCTATTCGGGTTATCGTCGGTGCCATACGACATGTTCTACACACCAGCAATATAAACCTCTCTGAAACTGTCGACTAACCTACTACTCCTCGGTCCTGAGCGCTCTTCGTGTCACTACTCGATAACGAAAAACTGTTCAGACATATAGAACGCAGGACGGCGTCCATACATCGGCCCGAACCCGTGGAAGGATGGCTGCAGAAAAGACCGCCCTCCGGCTCGCTGGATAATTACAAATGTATGTATGTAATATCCTCGGCAGGTAACTGGTGGGAAACCACACACTCTCACCGACAGGCTCGAATACGCCGCCGAGAGCCACTTACGAACGGAATTCTATATGTGTGAACGACGATTCCGCCCCCTCTATCGCCGATCGTCTTCGACGGATGCGCTGACGGACGACTAGTCTGTACTGTGTCGAACTGTTGTTACGCGCGTTCAACGCGGTTCGGTTTCACTGTCTCGAGGGAGAGCACGTTGGTCCACGATTCCGGTGTGAGGCGAGTGAAACCGATCGTCGCGCGGTTCGGGACTGTTCGTCTCGACAAGATTGGACACGTTCATCTCTGTAAGTGGATTACACATCCTCCGAACGATACTGGCACTCGAGTTCTACATGCTAGAACAACAATTTTGTACATTGAGTGCATACCGCATGAATATGGAATCAGAACCGAAATATCCGGTCCGCACGACCGCCCGATCGTTCGAGATCCTGGAGTTCCTCAAAGAGAATCACGGGGCGGGAATAACCGAGACGGCCGACGCACTCGATATGAGCAAAGGGGTGGTTCACAACCACTTGAACACGCTCGAGGCGGCCGAGTACGTCGTCAAAGAAGCCGACGAGTATCGGCTCTCGTTGCGGTTTCTCGAACTCGGCGAGTATCAACGAAACCAGACTCGGTTGTATTCGATCGGGAGAGAACACGTCGAGGAACTCGCGTCCGAAACCGGCGAACTGGTCAACCTCGCCACGGAAGAACACGGACGGTGCGTGTACCTGCATCTCTCGAGGGGCGAACAGTCGGTCGAAGTGGACATCCACGCCGGCTGCCGGCCGCCGTTGCACAACACAGCCCTCGGGAAATCGATCCTCGCGCACCTTCCCGACGAACGCGTCGAACGGATCATCGACGTCCACGGTATGGCCCAATCGACCAGTCAGTCGATTGCGGACACGGATGCGCTGTTCTCGGAGCTCGAGCAGGTCCGCGAGCGCGGCGTCGCCTTCGACCGAGAGGAACGACTCCCCGGATTGCGGTGCGTAGCCGCGCCGATCAAGAAAAACAACGGCGACGTCGCCGGGGCGATCAGCGTCTCCGGTCCGATGACGCGGCTTCAGGGGGAGACGTTCGAACGAGAGCTACCGGATCTCGTCCGTAGCACTGCGAACGTCATCGAACTCAATATCGAATACTCGGATTAGCTCAGCTACTCTGTGTCACGTCCCTTTTTGTCTGTAAACGGCCTCGAGCCCTCGAGGGCTCGATCGTTTCGATTACTCTGTTTCCGCGGATTCGTTCTTCGAACGGTGGTGAACCGGTAGCGTGCGAGGCGTTAAGAAATATAATAACATTGGGTACTGTGATGTATGATATTGAAACCGACACTTCGGTCGAACTGTTCTCGTCTCGTTTTCGCGACTCTTGGGTGCCGGTGGCGTCTCTATCGGTGTCGTCGCGTAACACCTACTTGATTCGTTGTCGGTAATCGGCTGGTCGATAGCTGCGAGTTTTCGATGCGTTTTCCGGCGGTTGAAGGCACTCTCGAGCGAATTAACGGAACAAACTGGTTGACTATTCAACACGAACTGAACGACTAGCCTTCGCCCACGACTCTGTATATTGTAGAGCAGATTTCAAAGATCCCCGTAGCTTTCCCCGTTGGATTGGAGAGCTCCAGACCGGTCACACGCATCAACTGGCGGTGCGTCGCCGATCGTCACCTTCGTCTCAACCGACACTTTCCATCGTAACTAGACGTTTCCCCGTGTCTCGATCAGGATTTTACTATCCGTACGCATCGCACACTCACCGCGTTGGCCGGAACGAGGCTGAAACCGTACCGATCGGCGCTATCGCTCGATCTATCTTTTCTGACCTATCGACCCAGACCGGACTACTTTCCCGGTCCGATCAGTGATCTCGTGTTCACCCGGATACTAATCTGAGACCTCTATGATCGCCTTCCTATTTACATAAATATATACTATGAAAGTTGCCACCAGGGGACTGAACGGTTATCGCACCGTCCGAATGCCGTCTATCCACTCGGTCGACTGGTCACCGAGGAACTGAAGCTATCCCGCGACGAACTCCCCGCTGAACTCGGAACTTACTCTCCAAAACAACGAGTTCGGCACCTTCGTCGGCGAGAACGCGGAATCTTCGCTTCCGATTCGACCGGCACTACCCGTAACGACCGCGGTTCGATCCGATAGGCCAGGATCCAAATCGTCGGAGAATTCGCATTATCTCACATGCCATTGCTGTTTGTGAACTATCGCCAAGAACGTTTACGAATTGTCGTTCATCGAATTCAGCCTCGACCGAACGAACGGAAAACGGACCCGCGCCGACTACTCGGGGAGTTTGTTCGCGTCCCGTAGTCCCTCGACGATATCGTCGGCGAGCGCTTCGGGCGTCTCGTAGGGGAACCGATCTTCGGTATCGTCCGTCCCTTGGGCGGCGTTACGAAGGTCCATCACAGACATCGAGAAATTGCCGGATTCGAACGTCGTTGCGGGCCCGTTCGGAAGTGCGGGCAAGAGCTCCATCGGATTCGAGACGGGATAGTCGGCACCGTCGAACGCGTCGACCAACTGTCGTCGGATCTCTTCGGCGTCGGGTTCTGTCATCGTCCGTTTTCGGGTATTACTGCGTATCTTATAACGATTGTGTACTACAACGGCTACACCGATGCTTGACGCGTTTTAGTTCTCACCCGAAAGCGTCACGGTCGCCGTTCCGGTGAGCAACGTCTCACCGTTCTGCGTCGTCGCCTCGAGTTCCACGTCGACCACGCCCGCGTTCCGATCGATTTCCGTGACCGTTCCACCTGCACTGACGGTTTCACCGGGGAACAGCTGCGATCGGAATCGGACGCCGAACGACTCGAGCGCCTCCACACCGAACCAATCCGTTACGACTCGCGACGTGATTCCGGCGGTGAACATTCCCGGCCCGAAAACGGTCTCGTTGCCGGCCTCTCGAGCGTACGGTTCGTCGTAGTGAATCGGATTGAAATCGCCGCTGGCACCGGCGTAGCGGACGAAATCCTGTCGTTCGATATCCTCGACGATGATCTGTGGGGCGTTGGAACCCACCTCAAGGTCGTCGACCGATTCGACTCGGTTCTCCTGTCTCGTCGCCGGGTCGACGCCGACGTCCACCCGTACGAGTTCACCGTCGCTGTTCGAAGCGGGGGGATTGTCGGTCTGGCGGGAATCGTTCGACGAGCTTGCTGCGTCCTCGCTCGTTCCACCGTCGCTCTCCGTATCCGTCTCCACCGCACCGTCGGTTTCGATCACCGTCGCTCGTTCGGTGAGCACGACCTCGCCGCGCTGATCTCGGTACGCCGTTTCGAGAATCGCGAAGGTCATCGTGCCGGCCCGGCCGCCGTCTCGCTCGTAGCAATCCGCGAGCGTCGTGGTTCCAGTCAGGACGTCGCCAACGAAAACCGGTCGTTCGTACTCGTAGGCGTGTTCGCCGTGGAGGATGTACTCCGGGTGAAAGCCGAGGTCGAAGCCGTGGCCCTCGAGATCATCGGGCGTGTATCGCGGAAAGTTCCCGACTCGAGCGTACGTCGGCGGCGCGGGAATCCGCTCGTGCCCGTTGTGCGCTGCGGTCTCCGACGACCGGAAGACGGGGTTCGGTTCCGTGACCGCTCGAGCGAACTCGGCTACCTTCCCGGCTTCGACCCGGAACTCCTCGACGGTAACCCGCGAATCGCCGATCATCGACTCGAGCTCCGACAGCGGTTTAGTTGGCACGGTAGATCCCTCGATGAGCCGCCAATCGTGAGTCGCGCTTTTTCCCGCCCGCCGTCGCACCCGGTTCGTGAGCCGTTCGTGGTCGCTTCATTTCTACCAGTGTTTAGCGAGCACACAGATAATACTACGTGTGCTAATCTTGAGGACGTATACTCTCGGAGCAAAATCTCTGTATTCTCTCCTTTTGGGCCCTAACGGGGGAACTAACGGGTTATTTTACGATATTACCAGAACTAGCAAGACACACAACTACTATCACGCTCCTCGAAGTAGTGGTACTCGTATCCATGAAATCAGCAGTTATCGTCGACGCCGTTCGAACCCCGTTCGGAAAACGAGGGGGCTCGTTTAGCGAGATACACCCGCAGGATTTGGCCGCGAAACCGCTCGAGGCGCTCGAAGACCGAAACGAATTCTCGCCGGAGACGGTCGAGGACGTCATCTACGGTTGTGTCACGCCCGTCGACGAGCAGGGGCTCAACATCGGTCGGATCGCGCCGATGGTCGCCGGCTGGGGCGATATCGTCCCCGGCGTTCAGCTCAATCGGATGTGTGGCTCCGGACAGCAGGCGGTCAACTTCGCCGCGGCGAACGTCATGGCCGGCCAACACGACGTGCTCGTCGCCGGCGGCGTCGAGCACATGACCCGCGTGCCGATGGGATCGGACGGAAGCGGCGTCTCAGACACCTACTTCGAGTACTTCGACGAACTGACGACCCAAGGGGAAGGTGCCGAACGGATCGCCGAGGAGTACGACCTTTCCCGCCGCGAGGTCGACGAACTGGCCGTCGACTCACAACGGCGCTGGGCGAACGCCTGGGAGAACGGCTACTACGACGACCAGGTCGTTCCCGTCGAGGTAGCACTCGAGGGTGATGAGAGTGCTTCGAGTAATCGTACTGGGGATGAAACGTCCCCCGAGACGGTCGTCGTCGAGCAGGACGAACACCCGCGTCCGGATACCGACCTCGAGACGCTCTCGGGTCTGCCCCTCTCGTTTCGCGAGGATGGCGACGGCGTTCACCATCCCGGAAACTCCTCCGGGATCGTCGACGGCTCCTCGGCCTTGCTTATCGCGAGCGAAGAAGTCGCGGCCGCCCACGGTTGGGAACCCATGGCCCGAATCGTCCAAACCGAAGTCGTCGGCGTCGATCCGGTGACCATGCTCACGGGACCGATCCCGGCGACCGAACGGGTTCTCGAGGCCGCCGACATGAGCCTCGCCGATATCGACCTGTTCGAGGTCAACGAGGCGTTCGCATCCGTCGTCGCCGCCTGGCTCGAGGAGACGGGCGTCTCCTGGGAGAACGTCAACGTCAACGGCGGCGCGATCGCTCACGGCCATCCGCTCGGTGCGACGGGTGCGATGTTGCTGACGAAACTGGTCCACGAACTCGAGCGCACGGGCAAAGACACCGCACTGTCGACGATGTGTATCGGGTTCGGACAGGGCGTCGCGACGATCATCGAACGGGTGTAACGGGAGACGGGAAACGGCGATTCCTCGTAGCTCAGTCGTCTAACGCGTCGATACGGCGATCTTCGTCGAAGCGCAGGACGTTCTCGACTTCGTTCTCGTCGATGTCTTCGAACGCGTGACGGGCGATCGACCGCCGGTGAACTTCGTCGGCACCGTCGACGATCCGGAACGCCCGGACGTGTTCGTAGAAGTACGCTAGCGGCAGGTCCTTGCCGATACCGTTCCCGCCGCAACACTGGAGCGCGAGGTCGATGGTGTCGTTCGTGACGTTCGCCGTGAACATCTTCGCCATCGCAACTTCGATGCGCGCGTCGCTCCGATCGAGTTCCCGCGCGGCGTGTCGAACCATCGTCCGCGCGGCGTGTAGTCGCGTTTCCGCGTCGGCGATTCGATGTCGGAGTGCCTGTTTGTCCTCGAGAGCTGTTCCGAACGCTTCGCGCTCGCTGAGGTAGGCTTTCGCGATCTCGAGGGATCGTTGTGCCATTCCGGAGTAGCGCATGCAGTGCGTGAGCCGTCCCCCGCCCAGTCGCTTCTGTGCGACGTGGAACCCGTTGTTTTCCTCGCCGACCGTATTTTCGACGGGGACGCGGACGTTCTCGTACTTGATCTCCGCGTGGCCGCCTTCTCGTTCGGTGATGCCGTGTCCGCCGAGGTGTGGCACGTTCCGGACGACGTTGACACCGTCTGCATCCGCCGGAACGAGGATGATGGAGGTCCCTTCGTACGGATGAGCGTCCAGGTCGGTTCGGGCCATCACTAGATAAAAGTCGGCGTCGAGGCCGTCGGAGGTCCACCACTTGTGGCCGTTGACGACCCACTCGTCTCCGTCTCGAATCGCGGTCGTCTGGAGCATCTTCGGATCCGAACCGCCGCCCTGCATCGGCTCGGTCATCGAGAACGCCGAGGAGATTTCGCCCTGAACGAGCGGTCGGAGCCACTCCTCTTTCTGTTCTTCCGTGCCGACCATCTCGAGCGTGTGCATGTTCCCCTCTTGGGGCGCGTTCGCTCTGATCGCGTGTGCGCCAATGATCGAACGACCTACCTGTTCGAACGACGGGAGCATATCCTGGAAGTCGAGGCCTTGTCCGCCGTACTCTTCAGGCACTTGCGGCGCGAACAGGTCTCGATCCTTTGCCTCCTCCCAGAGCCCCTCGAGTTCGTCCGTCGTAATCGTCTCGCCGGTCGCGAGCGCCTCTCGTTCGCGCGGAAGGACTATTTCTTCCATGAACGACTCTACCCGGCCCGCGACCGCTTTCGCCGTGTCGGAATCGTGGTATTCCATGCATTGACATTCTCCCCGGCCATTGTAAATCTATACCCTTCAGAAATTAACCAGTGTTAGAATGGTGTGTGTTGCTGTAGCTGTCGTAAACCCGATCAATCACTTTCTGAGGTACTCTCTGTCCAAATTCTCGGGAATGTGGTGATTCTCACCACTATTTCTCCGAGGGATACGCTTTAGTACTATACCGTGCTGTTTGTGAACATGAATATGTTAGCCGTGTCTGTGGACGCCAGCGAGGGGAACGTTGCGCGGCTCCACGACGAGACGGCTCGCCATCACGGCGTTTGATCGCAATCGAATATCACGACAAGACGACGACCCACGTGCAATTACGGGAATTGAGCGCCCAGAACGACTGAGTTGAACTACGACCGTGGTGAGGATTCAGCGCACGTCAAACACGAACAACCGCTCTATTCTTCCGCGGCGTCATCGATTACCAGTCGCGCCGCCCGAACCGGTGAACGAGTTCCCTGTGTCACCGAACAGAACGGCTTCGAATCCGTCGTTCGTGCTGCCGGTGGTGCGGATCCGTATCGACCGGAATCGACGTTGGCACGCATGCGTCCCTCCATTATTCGGTCGGTGGGAAAGCGATGTTGGCCCACTTTTCCCAACCGAAGGTCGACTGGGTAACCGACGAGTGAGGCTCTTCGCTTTACCGAATCGACGATAACGTGGACCGAGGGACCGTTCCTGGCTCCGTTACCATCACCGGTCCCGAACACCGTCTTGAGACTGAGTGGGAGTTCGAGAAACTCCACGGAAAACTACGTGCTGTTTTGAACGCAATCGAAGTTGGTTTGTTGTTTGCCGCCGACTCCGTCAGATTGAACGGGCATTTATCATTCAAACGAACCCTGTCTCGTGGAGAAACAGCAATAAGATTACGAACCTACTCCTGTAATGGGTATCTCGCAGTGGCAAGTAGTAACTTCGATGGTCACATTTCATGCTCCTAAATGAAGGTCCGTAAAATTCGACTCATTGGGTTCTATTGCCAACAAAAGGTGGACAATATCAGCACACTTCTTGGGACAAATCCACATTCATTGTCTATTGTAGTAAAAGAGACTGAACTAATTTATTTAGCCCTGTGTATCGTTCTATGTAATATCTTAGTATTTTAATGACTCTCTGTGTCATGCCAACCTGTACACGGAGCATGCTATCTTCGACCAAACCTCTCTCCAACTGGCATCGCGACGGCCGATACGCTCATAGGTGTGTACGGACAAAATGACAAAACTGCCGCTTAGCCCTCGAGACGCCCGGTGCACTATTTCGTCTATGATCGATAATTTTATTATATGTGTGTGTTATTCTCGTTCTATGTTCGGTAGAAGCGATTGGGAAGATGACGATCACATCTCAGAGGAGTCTGTCAACCCTGAGAAGAAGACTATCAATGATGTCGATATTATCAAAAAGCGGGTTAGACCGACGGCAAAGTTCATCGCCGCGTTTACCATCGGGGCGTTCTTTTTCCTCTTTCCGATGGAATGGGACGGCCAGACGACGATTCCACTCGATGTCGTCGTCACCATTATTCAGGACGCGGCGCTGTACCCCGTCGAAGTGTTTACGTTCCTGTTGATCGCGGCAGGTGGTCTCTTTACGACGTTGTCGATGGTTCACTATCAGGGCATACTCTCACTGGACCAAGCTACCGTTGATCGCCTCGAGTTAGACTACTGGAAGACGTCTAATCTCTTCTGGGCGCTTCGAGTATTCGGTATTATCGTCGCGATTCCAATTCTCTTTCGGTTCGGCCCGGAGTGGCTTCTCAGCGATGCTACCTCGGGTGTCGTCTGGGGGGCGTTGTTGCTAACGATCGCGCTTGTCATTCCGATCGGTGCGATTTTCGTCAATCTGCTCGCCGAACTCGGCGGGCTCCAGTTCGTCGGCACGCTCGCACAGCCGATCATGAAACCGCTGTTCAATCTTCCCGGACGAGCGGCCCTCGACGGCTCCGCATCGTGGCTCGGCTCGTTCAGTATCGGCTACTACCTGACCCGAAACGTCTTCGACCGCGGAGGATACAACAAACGGGAAGTATTCGTTATCTGCACCTGTTTCGCGACCGGGAACCTCGGAACCGTCGGTGCCATCGCCGCCGTATTGGGTATTCTCCACATATTCCCCGTCGTCGTCTTGCTGTACTTACTCAGCGTGCTGATCACGGCAGCGATTCTCGTTCGCGTTCCGCCCCTGTCGACGATTCCGAACGAGTTCATCGCCGAACCGGATCCGGAACCGGTGTTCACCGGTAGCGTTTCCGATTACTTCCGCTTCGCGTTCAACGAAGCGGTCAAAACGGCCGAACAAGGTTCGTCGATCACGCGGGCGGCCGTCGTCGGGCTCATCGACGGAATGAAGCTCACTGCGATGATGCTCGGAACGATTCTCTCCATCGGGATGGGTGTCGTTCTACTCAACGAGTACACGGCTTTCTTCGAACTTATCGCGATCCCGCTGGTCCCAGTGATGACTGCGTTTGGTATTCCCGACCCGCAGCTAGCCGCTTCAGCGATCATTATCGGTGGCGCGGAGATGTTCATCGCGGCGACGCTCGTCGTCGGTGCTGAAACAATTACGCAAGTCTTCATCGTGATCGTCGTCAGCTCACAGGCGATTTTCTTCGCCGCGTCGGCGCCGATGATGGTCGATATGTTCGACGACATTCCGATTCGGTTCCGCGATCTGTTCGTCCTGTTCGTCCAGCGAACGATCGTCCTCATCCCCGTCGCCGCTGTGTTGACTCACGGCGCGGCCGCGCTCGGAATGCTCTGAAGATCGAGTCGTAACTAATCACTATTTTCGGTTTCGACGCGTCGACCAGCCCTGATAGGACGCCATCTCATTCGAATTAGAGGGAAAGATGTTATACAGCGGAGAACGTTTGTCCGACAATGGCTAAAGACACGAAGAAAATACACGCAGTTCAGCGAACCCTCGAGATTATCGAGACGATTAGCGAACTCGAGCCGGCGGGTGTGTCGGAAATCGCCCGAAACGTCTCTGTTTCGAAGAGCACGGTTCACACGCATCTGGTGACGCTCGCCGACGAGGGCTACCTCATTCGAGACGGGGACGAGTATCGGCTGAGCTGTAAGTTTTTGAGCATCGGCTCGTCCATTCAGGACCGTTTTCGGCTCTATCGTCTGGCCAAACAGCACGTCGACGAAATGGCCCACGAGACGGGCGAATCGTCGAATCTCGTTATTGAGGAGGGCGGCATGGGAACATGTCTGTACGCGACGAACCCCAAGGATTCGCCCGATGTCTACATGTCCGCTGGGGAGAAAAACTACATTCACGCGACCGCGACCGGGAAGGCAATTCTCGCCCACAGGCCGAAATCGGACGTCGAAGCGATCATCGATCGGCACGGACTTCCGAAGCTAACCCAACACACGATAACGTCGCGGGAGGAGCTTTTTTCGGAACTCGAGACGATTCGCGAACGCGGCCTCTCGTTCGATCGTCAGGAGACGATCAACGGACTCTTCTGTATTGCAGCCCCGATCGTCGTCGACGAACGGGCTATCGGTTCGATTAGCGTTTCGGGGCCTGTTAGCCGCTTTACAACCGATCCTCGAAAAGGTGAATTGTGTGAAGCGGTCGAAGAAATCGCGAACGTCATCGAACTGCAGTTCGTCTTTTCCTGACAAATTGTTCGCTCTCCTCGAGCACTTTGTTTTCCAGAGTCGAACGATTCGACTATATGATCGGATTTTCCACATTTAACTGAATGTGCCATACTTCCTCACCAACGGCAATCGATTTGTTTTCGACTCACAACGCTACAACTGTAATGGGTAGAATGGGCGTGACCCCCTTTGTACGGGCCACTCTTTCCGTCTGATCTCCGCTCCGCTGCGTATCCGGTAGTTTTGCTCATCCGTTCCTGTTTACCATTCTCGATATATTGTCCTCCTCTGTCGAACATTCGGTGATCGGGACGTGATATCTTTCCTTTCGGCTACAGCTGCGAACGAGCATACGGCCGCTGTTCGAACGGATCGTGTAGTGATTCGTCCGTGGTTCGTTCGACTGCTCCGATATTACTCCGATCGTTCGGCGGACGTTGTCTAATCGACGCACGCGCGTTTCACCGAAGAGCGTATAGTCCTCTACACGAGAGATGATATCACGCATGGTTAGAAAGGAGTTTGAACTCCCTGACGTCGGCGAAGGTGTCGCCGAGGGCGAACTCGTGACGTGGCTCGTCGAACCCGGCGATCAGGTCCAAGAGGACCAACCCATCGCCGAGGTGGAGACGGACAAGGCGCTGGTAGAAATTCCCTCCTCGTACGACGGTGTTATCGCGGAGCAACGGGCGGAGGAAGGCGAGATAATCGAGGTCGACGAAGTTTTCGTCGTGTTCGACGTCGACGATTCGAATCTCGCCGACGACTCGTCCTCGAGCGGCGGTTCTGCCGACGACGCAGAAGGGTCGGCAGAGGCGGCCTCGGCCGCGGGAAGCGAGCGGTCGGCCGAACTAGCCGATGAAACCGAAGCGGCCGCGGTCACCGACGCCGGAACCGGTAGCGGTCCCGATTCAGCGGTTCCCGACGGACGCGTGTTCGCCCCGCCGAGCGTTCGTGCGCTCGCTCGAGAACTAGGGGTCGAACTGTCCACGGCCCAACGGCAGGTGGGTGCCACGGACAGACGCCTTTCCGAATCCGACGTATACGCCGTCGCGGACGGACGAACGGAGATGGAACCGTCTGGTTCTCAATCTGGGACGGATCCAGCGGGAACTGACCCAGCCGAGCAGGAAGCGGAGTCGTCTACACCCGACCGCGTCCCCGGTGAATCCGCTTCGATACCAACCGAGCGAGTCGAGGCCGCCGGTCGAGAGCGAACGCTGGCGATGCCGGCGACTCGTCAGCTCGCCCGTGAAGAAGACGTTTCCCTGGACGACGTCCCGGCGAGCGAACGACGGGACGGCGAACCGTTCGTTACTCCCGACGATGTACAGCAATACGTACAGCGCGATACGTCGGCATCGACCGAGGCGGCCCGGACCGAGCCGAGTTCCAGCGAATCCGACCGAGATCGACCCGGCGACCGGATCCCCTACAGCGGGGTGAGAAAAACCATCGGCGAGCAGATGGCGACCTCGAAGTACACCGCGCCACACGTGAGCCACCACGACGAAGTCGACGTCTCGGAACTCGTCGCCGCGCGGAGCCGTCTCAAGTCGGAGGCCAAAGCGCGTGAGACGAAACTCACGTACATGCCGTTCGCGGTCAAAGCCGTCGTTGCAGCGCTGAAAGAGGTTCCGGCGATCAACGCCGAACTCGACGAGGAGAACGAAGAGATCATCCTCCACGACGAGTACAACATCGGCATCGCGGTGGCGAGCGATGCCGGGCTCATGGTGCCGGTGATCGACGATGCGGATCAGAAAAGCCTGCTCGAGCTCGCCAGAGAGATCAACGATAAGGCCGAACGGGCTCGAGATCGGTCGATCGGACTCGAGGAGATGCAGGGTGGGACGTTTACGATCACGAACGTGGGTGCGATCGGCGGCGAGTACGCGTCGCCGATCATCAACCATCCCGAGGCGGGGATTCTCGCGCTCGGGGCGATGAAAGAGCGGCCGTGGGCCGAGGACGGCGAGCTGGTGGTTCGCGAGACGATGCCGATTTCGATGTCGGTCGACCACCGGATCGTCGACGGCGCGGAGGCGGCACAGTTTACGAACGAGGTCAAGCGATACCTGAACAATCCTGAACTGCTACTACTCGAATAATGGTGATGGGAGATGTGCGGACGGCGACGGATGTACTGGTAATCGGCGGCGGTCCCGGCGGCTACGTGGCCGCGATTCGGGCCGCCCAACACGGCCTCGACGCGACGCTCGTCGAGCGAGACGCCTACGGCGGAACCTGTCTGAACTACGGCTGTATCCCCTCGAAAGCGATGATCACCGCGACCGATATCGCACACGACGCGGCTACCGCCGAGGAGATGGGCGTCCACGCCGACCCGTCGATCGACATGCGAGCGCTCGTCGGGTGGAAGGATGGCGTGGTCGACCAACTCACCGGCGGCGTCGAAAAGCTCTGTAAGGCAAACGGCGTCTCGCTGATCGAGGGAACCGCGACGTTCATCGACGAGGACGCCGTTCGGGTCGCCCACGGCGGCGAGGGCCAGGGCAGCGAATCGATCGAGTTCGAACACGCCATCATCGCCACGGGGAGCCGGGCAATGTCGATTCCCGGCTTCGACTTTGCGGATGAACCGGTCTGGTCCTCGCGCGAGGCGCTCGAGGCCGAGGAGATACCCGACAAATTGGTCGTCGTGGGCGCTGGCTACATCGGGATGGAGCTCTCGACGGTCTTCGCGAAAGCCGGCGCTGACGTAACGGTCGTCGAAATGTTAGACGACGCGCTCCCAACGTACGAGGACGATATCGCACGAGTCGTCAAGGATCGAGCCGAAGCTCTCGGCATCGACTTCGAGTTCGGCCTCGGCGCGAGCGAGTGGCGCGAGACCGACGAGGGAATCGAAGTTGTCGCCGAGGACGAAGACGGCGAAGAGTCGGTGTTCGACGCCGACCGCGTGCTCGTCGCGGTGGGTCGCGAACCCGTGACCGAAGCACTCGAGGTGGACGAACTCGGCCTCGAGACCGACGATCGCGGTTTCCTTGAAACGGACGAGTTTACTCGAACGGACCTCGAGCACGTCCTCGCGGTGGGTGACGTGGCGGGGGAACCGATGTTGGCGCACAAAGCCAGCGCCGAAGGATTGGTGGCGGCCGCGGTTGCGGCGGGCGAACCGTCGGCGCTCGACCACCAGGCGATCCCGGCTGCCGTGTTCACGGATCCCGAAATCGGGACGGTCGGGATGACCGAAGCCGAGGCCGACGACGCAGGGTTCGACCCTGTCGTCGGAACGATGCCGCTCCGTGCGAGCGGGCGGGCGCTTTCGATGGACGAATCCGACGGCTTCGTCCGGATCGTCGCCGACGAGGAAACCGAGTTCGTGCTCGGGAGCCAGATCGTCGCGCCGGAAGCCTCCGAACTCGTCGCCGAACTCGGCCTCGCGATCGAGATGGGCGCGAAACTCGAGGATATCGCCGGAACGGTTCACTCCCATCCGACGCTTTCAGAGGCGGTGATGGAGGCGGCCGAACACGCACAGGGGAAGGCGATTCACACGCTGAATCGATAGGAATCCGTTGATTCGATATCGGTTGGCCGAACCGACATCACACGCTGAATCGGGAGGAAAAATCAGTGGCTGAGCGTTTCTTTGATCGCTTCTTCGATTTTCGGCGGATGCGGGATGTAATAGTCTTCCATCGAGAGGAGCGGAACGGGAACGTCGAAGCCGGTGACTCGCTCGACGGGGGCCTCGAGGTAGATGAGCGCTTCGTCGTTGATCGTGGCGATGACTTCGCCGCCGAAGCCGCCGGTTTTGGCCGCCTCGTGGACGACGACACAACGGCCCGTCTTTTCGACCGACTCGATGACGGTCTCCTTGTCGAACGGCGAGATGGTCCGTAGGTCGATCACTTCGGCGTCGACTCCCTCGAGGTTGTCGACGGCCTCGAGGGTGTTGTGCATCATCGCGCCCCAGGAGATGACGGTAACGTCCTCGCCTTCTTCGCGGACGGCCGCCTCGCCGAGCGGTTCGGTGTAGGAGCCTTCAGGAACCTCGTCGCGGATGGAGCGATAGACGTGTTTGGGCTCCATGAACAACACCGGATCGGGATCGCGGATGGCGCTGATGAGCATCCCCTTCGCGTCGTGTGGCGTCGAGGGAATCGCTAACTTCAGGCCTGGAATGTGCCCGTAGGCTCCCTCGAGGCTCTCACCGTGGTGCTCGAGCGCCCGGACGCCGGCACCGTAGGGCGTTCGAATGACCATCGGTGCGGTGAGTTCGCCGCGCGTCCGCCAGCGGATGCGGCTGGCGTTGGTGACGAGCTGGTCGAACGCCGGCGGGAGAAAGCCCGAGAACTGGATCTCGGCGATCGGTTTGTAGCCGTGTGTTGCGAGTCCGACGGCCGCGCCGGCGATGGCGATCTCCGAGAGCGGCGTGTCGAGGACGCGCTCTTCGCCGAATTCCTCGAGCAGGCCCTCGGTGGCTCGGAAGACGCCGCCGGATTCGGCGACGTCCTGTCCGAAGACGACCGTTTTGTCGTCGGTGGTCATCTCTTCGTGCAATGCGTCGTTGACGGCTTCGATAATTGTCGCGTTCATAGTGTCCCCTCTCTTATCCCTTCGGTCGGTGTTCGATGTACTCGTACATGTCCGGTCGTTCCTCGAGGAGCTCTCGGAGCTCATCGAGTTGGCGTTCGAGTTCGGGAGGTTTCTCTTCGTAAAGGTAGTCGAAGATCTCCTCGATGCCGCGCTCTTCGAAGGCGTCCGCAGCCTCGACCGCCTCGGCGAACTCGGCTTCGACCTCCTGTTCGATTGCCTCTTCGTCGATCGCATCCCAGCGGCCGGTTTCCTCGAGGAACGACTGATAGCGCTCGAGCGGATCTCGATCTTTCCACTCCGCAACTTCGTCGTCGCTTCGGTACCGAGTTGGATCGTCGCTCGTCGTGTGGGCACCGCGCCGGTACGTAACGGCTTCGACCAGTACCGGATTCCCCTCGAGTGCTCGCTCTCGTGCTTTCGAGACAGCGTTGTAGACGGCGAGGACGTCGTTTCCGTCGACGCGAATGCCGTCCATTCCGTAGGCCAGCGCCTTCTGGGCGACCGTTTCGGAGTTCGTCTGTCCGTCGAACGGAAGCGAGATCGCGTACTGGTTGTTCTGACAGAAGAAGACGGCGGGTACCCCGAGCACGCCGGCGAAGTTGATCCCTTCGTGAAACGCACCGGTCGACGTTGCGCCGTCCCCGAGGTTTGCGAACGCAATGTTGTCTTCGCCCCCGAGTTGCATTCCCCAGGCTTTGCCCGTCGCGAGCGGAATGTGCGAGCCGATCGAGATTGCCAGTCCGAACACGTTGGCTCCCTCCATTTTGGATGCGTCTTCGATGCCACGCCAGTACAGGAGCAGGTCCCGCATCGAGAGCCCGTGCATCAACATCGCTCCGGCTTCGCGCCCGTATGGGAAGATCCAGTCGTCGTCCGAGAGGGCAAACCCGCTGCCGATGATTGCGGCTTCCTGTCCCCGTCCCGAGGCGACCGTCCCGAGTTTGCCCCGCCGTTGGAGTTTCGTCGCTCGGTTGTCGTACACGCGTTGAAGTAGCATCCAGCGGTACAGATCACGGAGTGTCTCGTCGTCTAGATCCGGTACCCGGTCGGAATTGAACGTCCCGTCTGGACGTATCACCTGGTACGTCTCGACCTCGAGGTCTCCCTGAGAGAGTGGATCGACACCAACGTCTTCCGACACAGGTGGAACTGATCGCGGACTGTTGTCCATGGTATGCCTGAACTTGGCCTAATCAGTTTAATATGCCTGTCTATAGTGGCTATTTTTTCCGGATTCTCTGGACGACGTTGCTGGCGGAGATTTGGGACGAGCCGGCTTCGAATGCGCGTCTATCACGAGGAGATGAGCTTTCACGCCTCGAGGCGCGGTATCGCTGGTTTTCGACCAGTTCGAAGCAAATCAATGTGACAAGGGTATGGTGTTCATCACCATCTGACATGGTAATTCACCACAATCTTTTTATCGTACTGGGGGTAATACCCTCGATATGCCACCACATAGCAGGAGGACTATCCTCAAGACTGGTGCAGCAGTCACAACCGTTGGGTTGACGGGATTAGCGGGTTGTCTCGGGGGAGACGACGAGGACACGCTTCGGTTTAACTTCGTCGTGCCGGTCGAGAACCTGGGATCGTTACTCGACATTCCGGAAATCCAGGACGAACTCGACGGACTCGGCGAAGAGTACGAACTCGAGGTTTCACAGGACTCGAGCACGCCGGACTCGATCAACGCACTTGCGGCGGGTGAAGCGGACATGTCCCTGGTGACGACCGAAAGTTTCGGGGGTGCTGTCGTCGGGGACGCCGTTCCGAGTGGCCTGACCGCGATCGCGACCGACTTCTGGGACGCTCATCCGGATCACTTCGGTTTCGAAATCTACTCGTTGCCAGATTCGGATGTAACCGAACCGGAGGACCTCGAGGGGGCGACCCTCGGTGTGAACGCGACCGGAACGGGGATCCACGCGGTGTTCGAAAAACAGCTGGATAACCTCGGGCTGGATTCGGATCAGGACGTCGAGTACAACGAGCAGGGATTCGCGACGTTCGTCGAAGGGCTGCAAGACGGCATTTTCGACGCTGCAATCTTCCCGGGGCTGTACGCGGTCGCACCGCGAAACGAAGGATTCAACCTCGTGTTCGACAGTCAGGACGCTTTCGGCGACGACTTCGAGAACGGCTACCCGTTCGCGTACACGGTCGCGACCGGCGATGCACTCGACGAAAAGGAAGATCAGATTCAGGCGTGGGCCAACGATTACCTCGACATCGTCGACTACATCGAAGCGAACCGAGACGAGGTAATTTCGCTCGCGTCGGACCACTTCGAAATCGACGAGGGGCAGCTAGACGAGTTCTTCATGACGGAGAACGATTACTACAGAGAGCAGATCGAAATCGACGACGAGGCCCTGCAGGGTATCATGGATGAGTTGGCCGACCTCGACATCCTCGACGAGCAGTTCGACGTTGATGATCACATCACTAACGAGTATATCACGTAGGTACTAGGTCTCTGTTACCGAGTCGCACAATATTCAAATAGGATGTTATACTACTATCACGCAAAATGGTCGAAGGACACGTAACAATCTCGAATCTGGAAAAAGTGTACGAGTCGGGGGACGAACGAACGAAGGCGATCGACGATCTCTCGCTGGAAGTGCCAAGTGGCGAGTTTCTCAGCGTCGTCGGTCCGAGCGGGTGCGGAAAAAGCACTCTTCTCTATCTTATCGCCGGGTTCCTCGAGGAGTCGACAGGCACGATTGCCGTCGACGAACAACCGATCGACGGGCCCGGAACCGATCGCGGTGTCGTCTTTCAGGATTACGCCCTGTTTCCGTGGCGAACGGTCATGGGGAACGTCACGTACGGGCTCGAACAGGACGGCGTTCCGAAGGAAGAACGACGGGCGACGGCCCAAGAATTTATCGACATGATGGATCTCGACGGCTTCGAGGACAAGTATCCGAAGGAGCTGTCTGGCGGGATGAAACAGCGCGTCGCACTCGCGCGAACGCTCGCGTACGATCCGAAGATCCTCCTGATGGACGAACCGTTCGGTGCCCTCGACCAACCGCTCCGCGAACTGCTTCAGGATCACCTCCTCGAGATCTGGCGCGACCTCGAGAAGACGGTGATATTCATTACCCACGACGTCGAGGAGGCGGTGTATCTCTCGGAACGGGTCATGATAATGACGCGCCATCCAGGGACGAAAAAGACGTCCGTCGAGATCGACGTCGACCGAACGCAGGACAGAGAAGATATCATTCTGTCGGACGCGTATACCGAGACAAAAAATAAGGTCTGGCAATCGCTACGGGAAGAGACACAACCGGAGGCACAGCTCTAGACCATGTCTTACGCCGACTTTCGATTGACGGACCTCGAGGAAACGCTGCCCGCCCCGTTCCAGCGGTTCGTCTGGTTCGTCTTCGAGTGGATCCCGCTTTTGATCGCAGCAGGGTTTTGGGAGTTCGCCAGCGGAACGTTCGTCCCCAGCGCGATCCTCCCGCCGCCGTCTGAGGTTGCGTACGTCACTTGGGAGTTGCTCGCGGCCGGTGACGTTATTCCCCACTTACAGATCTCGCTGTACCGCGTTGGCGTTGGACTCGCACTGAGTATCTCGATCGGTGTGTTACTGGGTGTTGGGATGGCGAGGTCGGACCCAGTCGAGGACTTCTTCGAGGTCTTTCTGGCACTCATCTACCCCATTCCGAAAGCGGCGCTCGTCCCGCTGGCCATCCTTTGGCTGGGCGTCGGGACGGAAACGGCGATCCTGATCGTCTTCCTCGCCTGCTTGCTTCCGATCGTTTTGAATAGTTACAACGCGGCCCAGAACGTCGACCAGAACCTCATCTGGTCGGCTCAGATGATGGGCATGCCCTCGTGGAAGATCCCGCTGAAGGTCGTTATTCCGGCGACGATTCCGAGCATCCTCACCGGGATCCGCCAGGCCATTCCGATCGCGTTCATCGCGCTTGTGAGTGCTGAGCTGATCGCCTCGAACGAGGGTGTCGGATTCGAAATCCTTCGGTACAGTGAAGTCGGTGCGTACACGCAAATGTTCGCCGTCCTCGTGATCATTTCGGCGGCCGCGTTCTTCGCCGTCCGTGGCTACGAGTGGTTAGAACGGAAGGTGGTTCGATGGACGTAAGTAACAAACTCGCAGTCGATCGCAGCGATGCCATAAACGTCGGAAAGTCGATCTACTCGCTCGTCATCGTGCTCGTGCTCTGGGAAGTCGTGACCCAACTCGGGATGGTTCACTATTACTTCCTGCCGCCGCTTTCGGATATCATCGTTCGGTTCTACGAGATGACGCTGGACGGAACGCTCGTCTATCACGGCTATCTGACCGTTAGACGGGCGCTCGTCGGGCTCGTCATCGCCTGCGTGTTTGGAATTCTCGTCGGGGTATTGAGTGCACGGAACCGTCTCGCGAGCTGGTTCTGGGATCCAATTATTGAAGTCGGCTACCCGGTCCCGGTCATCGCACTCGTTCCGGTCTTTCTCTTCTGGTTTGGAACGGGTGACCTCGCGAAGATTATCCTCGTCGCTATCGGCTGTTTCTGGCCCGTCGCGATCAACGTCCGTAATGCGACTCGAGACGTCGACGAGAACCTCATCTGGTCGGCCCGAATGATGGGGACGTCGGATCGGCAACTCCTCAGGAAAGTAATCGTACCCGCATCGGCTCCCGGTATCATCTCCGGCATTCAGATCGCGTTACCGATTTCGCTCATCATCACGTTCGTCTTCGAAATGGTCGCAGGCGGTGGTGGGCTGGGTCACATCGAAATCCAGGGCGTTCGATCGTTCGATTCGGTGCAGGTGTACGCGACGCTGATCGCGATCATGATCCTCGGGTTCGTTCTCGATCGAGCACTCCGATTGGTTCGGTTGCGAATCCTCTCGTGGACGTGAACCAGTGTCGAATCCGTCGATCGAGCCGGGTTTTCGCGGTGATCCGGTTCGTCGGATGAAACCCTATAAGTAGCCTGCGCCCGCTGTTTTGAATGAGTATTGAGAACAATGCACGTTGCAATAATCGGTGGCGCGAGTACGATCGGCTCGACGGTTGCGTATACGTTAGCGTCGATGGACCCGACGCTGGATATTTCGCTCGTCGACAAAGCACCGGAACCGGCGTGGGCCCACGCGATGGATATCACGCACTCGCTGTATCACGTGACGAACGCCCCGGTCGACGAAGCTGCGGCCGAATCGTACGGAACGATTCGGGGCATCGGAACCGACGAACTGGACTCCCTCGATCCGGATATCGTCGTCCTGACCGCAGCAGCACCCCGACCGGACGACGCCGCAGATCGGGGGGCCCGCGAGGCGGAACTCGAGGCCAATCTGTCCATCGCCGACGATGTCGCCTCGCAGTTGCAATCGATCGATCCGGTTCCGGTGATGGTGTTGACGAACCCGATCGATCGGATCACCTACAGGCTCTGGAGGCAAACGGGCTGGCCCCGCGAGAAATTCATCGGCTACTCGCTTTCGGAGACGGCCCGCGTTGCGTACGCGATAGCGGATCTCAAAAACGTTCATCCGAGCCGCGTTTCCTGTCCGGTGATGGGCGAACACGGCGAAGGAATCGTTCCCGTCTTCTCGAGAGCTCGAATCGGCGACGATCCGGTTTCGTTGACCGACGAACAGCGGTCCGATATCCTCGAGTACGTTCGATCGATTCCGTTCGAAATCGCGTCGCGCCGAGGTGCGTCCGAGACGTCGAGATGGGTCACGAGCGCCGGTGTGACGAGAGTGGTCCGTTCTATGCTATCCGGGGAGACAACTTCGCCGGGATGTCTCTCGACACCGCTGGCGGGTGAATACGGTTTCGACGACGGCTGTCTCAGCGTTCCGGTTACCCTCGACTCCGGCGGCGTCACGGCGATCCACGAGTGGGAACTCGCCGACTCGGAACACGCCCAACTCGCCAACGCGTTCGAGTCGGTTCGCGCGGATCTCGAGACGTTCTGAACCGTCCTGCCGAGAACGAAACCAGTCCCAGCCGATCGCTGCGTAGAGTGAGCGATCCGGCAGGTGTCGGCGGACACGGGGTTCGCTTTGGACCTGCACAATCTTTATAGTCAAATGGAGACTCGTTATATGTGTGGTACTACCAACCATGGGTGAACTAGGATGATTGATGCCGCGGAGCACCGCGTCGTCGACTGCGATTGGCACTATCAGGACTCGTTTACGGATATCGTCGAGTACATGGAAGAGCCATGGAAGACGAAATACGAGAAAAGCAACTGGGACGCGGCGGGTGTCAAGCAAAATTTAAGTTCGTTTTTCCCGACGTCGACCGGCGACCGACAGGCGTACGGAAAAATCGAACGCGAACACTCGAACTACCCGGAGGAAGCCGAAACACCGGAGAGAGTTCGGGAAGGAATGGAGTTTCTAGACGTCGACCAGAGCATCCAGATCTCCCATCTCGCACTCGCGATGGGCGGCGTCCAGACGGACGATGAACGCACGCAAGCGTTCGCGAAGGCCCACATCGAGTACATGATCGAGGAGGTACTCGATGCGGACGACGGCGTCTACGGACTCGCACCGCTTCCCTACAGCGACATCGAGACCTCTCTCGAGATCCTCGATCGAGTCGAAAACGAACCGGCGATAAAGGGAGCCTGTTTCATCACCGCCGGTGCGAATCCGCCCCTCGGGAATCGGAAGTACGACCCGTTGTACAAACGGTGTGAAGAAATCGGTTACCCCGTCGTCTTCCACACCGGCGGATCAGGCCTGGACGATTACGTCCGAGCGGGCTACCAGGAGATGCTCGAGACGCACACGCTGGGATTCCTCGAGTCAAACATGTCCCAACTCGTCAGCGTGACGTGTCAGGGAGTCCCCGAAAAGTTCCCGGACCTCGATATCGTGTTCATGGAATCGGGTGTCACGTACGTTCCTGGACTGATCAGTCGCCTCGAGGAGGAGTACCTGAAACGGCCCGAAGAGGCGCCGCTGCTCGAGAAGCGACCGAGCGAGTACATTACCGACTACTACTTCGGTACCCAACCGCTCGAGGTCTCGGCCAGCCCCGACCTCCTCGAGTTGTGTTTCGATATGTTGGGGACCGATCGGTTGCTCTACGCGTCGGATTACCCCCACTGGGACTTCGATAGTCCGTCGACGATCACCGATTTGAACTTCATCTCGGACGAGGAGCGGAAAGCGATTCTGGCAGGGAACGCCGTGGAGGTGTTCGACTTATGAGCGGCGAGGGACTCATCGAGGTCAAGGCGGCCGACTCGTTCGAGGACGGCGACCACGAACTGGTCGACGTTCGCGGCGTCGAGGTCGGTGTCATCCGGGACGAAGACGAGTTCTACGCGTTTCGAAACACCTGTCCGCACGACGGCGGTCCGGTGTGTAAGGGGTCCGTCTCGCAGAAACTCGTCGGCGAGTTCGTCGGCCCCGGCGAACGGGTCGAACGGTCGTTCAGCGACGAGAAGATCATCTCCTGTCCGTGGCACGGCTGGTCGTTCGACCTCGAGACGGGTGAAAACGTCGCCGACGACAGTATCGTTCTGCCGTCGTACGACGTGATCGTCGAAGACGGTATCGTGTACGTCGACGGCGGCAGGTGAGCGATTCGAAACTGTCCTTCACGAAGGCTCGACCGATTCGAAACTGTCGCTCACCCACTCGTGATTAGACGCGTTCTCATTCCGCTGAACATCTGACTCGGCAGTTGCCACCTTCGTTTGAAGCCGGCGATCGAACACGTGGATCGAGGTTAGCCGACCCGGTACACGAATAACTTCACCCCGTTCGGTTGTCGAGTTCCAGACGCGACGAACACGCTCTGTGTCAACCACTCGAGATCGGGATCGGCGGTTTCGAACGAGGGTACCGATTGGAAGTAAACCTCGTCGGGATCGACGTTTTTTCCGTCCCGGAGGCGTTTGCTGGTTTCCGGCGGGGCGTATCGAATGCCCTCGTTTTCGACGTAGACGCGGGAGCCATCGTCCGTTTCGAACGCGTACTTGGCGACGAGTTCGGTCGCGCGTTCTGTTCGGTACAGTTGGTAGTCGGCTCCCGCTTGCAACACCGTCCCCTCACAACGCCCGGAAACAGTTCCCCCGGTAATTGGGATGATACGCCGTCGACCATCGCCAGTATCACCGATCTCGATGGGGTCGTCGACTTCGATGTCGAGCTCGAGGACCTGCTCGAGCATCGGGATATGCGGGTCTGTATCGTGGTCTGAGTTCTCCTTTCCCATACAGAGCTACTCTCACTCCTGGAAGTTATAGTTAGTGTCAGGCGGTCTGCTGTCCCTGTTTACCGCTACACTCGCGACCCGCGTGCGGGTGCGCCGGCACTGACTGACAGTGACCCGTAGCACATTCTTGCAATCGGAACCGATATTCGCGCCGATTCACGCCCGCGGCGTCTCTCATGTTCCGCCGTCGTAACTCCTACGGTCGATTCTGTACGTGTGGTGTCACATCGATTGACGGGACCGTTCGCCTAAACGTTTAGTAGGTATCACTCGAATGCTACTACATGGCAATCCTCTGTGCGATCGACGACGACAATTCACACGAATCCGTCCTGACGACGGCCGATGAACTCGCTCGAGCATTCGACGATGAACTGGTCGTCCTTTCCGTTATGACCGAAGAGCGCTTCGAGACTCGATCCGAGAACCAACCCGAGTACTACGTTGACGATGCCGCTCGAGAAGCTCAAACGAGCGCTCGCGAAGCCGCGGCCGACGTTCTCGAAACCACCGAACGGGTCGTCGCTCGCGGCCGAGTCGGTGATCCGACCGAAGAAATTCTCGAGGTCGCAGAGCGGTTGCCCGCCCGATATCTCGTGGTGGGCGGACGGAAACGCTCGCCCGTCGGCAAAGCGCTGTTTGGAAGCGTAACCCAATCGATATTATTGAGTTCGCCCTCACCCGTCGTTGCCGTCATGGACGAACAGTAGCGACGTCGAATCTGCCCGGAAACGCCGTTAAACGAATCGTCTAACCGTCTCCGAGGTCACAAACGTTACGTGACAGGATCCCTGCTCACTTCGGCGTACAGACCAACACTGGACTCTCCGATTCGAGGATAACCTGTTGTGTCACGCTTCCAAAGAGCGCTTTCCCAGTCGGCGTTCGCTTTCGGCTGACGAGGCTAATCGAGTCGGCATCTAAGGTCTTTCCCTTTTCGATAATATCTCGCGCTGCATCACCGCTCGATTGTGACACCTCGACGGTGAACCCCTCGTTCTCGAGTAGTTCGGTTGCCTTCTTTACCGAACTCAGACTCTCGACAGCTGCGTCGTCGCCGTCGGAGCGAAAGACGTGATAGATGTGAACCGTTGTTTGACTCCTGTCGAATGATTGTCTCGTAATGGATGCGACTTGGGTCTTTGTTCGTTCGACGCTCGTGTCGATGCACAGCAGTATCGTGTTCATAATTCCGTGGTCTCGTTATCGGTAGTCATTTCGGTGGGTCGGTTGATCGACCGAAATTCGTTTTCCCACACGTTTTGTCCTACTAATGTATTTATTCTACTGAGTTATATGCATTTCTGTCGTTATTTGTAATGTACAACCCGACTCGAAGGAGACAATGGCTTCCGATATCACTGATTAGTATCGGTCTATTCACGCTTGGCTGTCGGAATGCCTCCGAAACTATCCGGCAAAACTACTTAGTCATCCCCGTGACGAATATCGACGGTTTCCAGCGAATTTCGAAGCCCGTCGGGGATCTCGATCCCGCTATCGCCGCCGACTGGAACGCAGACCCGATGTTCGATTCCTTCGAACACGACATCGCCGTCGTGGGTAGCGGTGTATTCGAACTGCACGCTCGTTTCGCCCACGGTTGGGGTCAGTTCGATTGCGACGTCATCGCCGGCTTCTATCTGCCGGTTGAAATCGAAGTCCAACGAAACGAGCGGTAAGCCGAACTCGTGATCCTGGGACAACTCCCAAAACGGCCAGCCGATAGATTCCATGAGCATATCCGAGGTTTCGTGAACTGCGTCGATCATGCGAGGATAGTGAGCGATCCCGAACGGATCCGTATCCGAGAATCGCACTGTCCAGGTGCGCGTGAAACTCATTGGTAACGTACTGTAGACGTGTTCCCGCGCAGTATATATGTCGTATGATGTTCGTTGGATCGTCGCCGAACGCTCGAGAGCAGACAGCAAATGACCGCTCCTTCGAAAATAACAAATTCGATATCTGTATTTTAATATCTCACTATTTCGCCATATATTTTCAGGTGAGCCACGATCTTCCGTGGAATTGTTTAGATTAGCTGGTTACAGCAGTATGCGACGCTCTGAAACCATGTTTCGGCCGTTTTTCGGATCGGTGTTTTTGAAGCAGATACTGAACTGGAACGTTACGTTTTGCTTCTTGGAAAACACGTTCAACGCTGTTGGGTCAACTGCGGCGGTCGTACCGAAACTCGTAGCCTCGCCGGTGGAGCCCGGATTTCAGCGACTCGGCGGAGTCACTGGGTACCACTGCCTCGTCGTCGCGTTTCTCGCTGCGGTCGTCGAGAAATATTCCGGTGAAGTCAGTATTTCTCGTCGGACAGCCGAAGATGGAGACATTCGTTCGTTTCGGGTTCAACCGCCGCAAACAGCCAGTCCCGTCGTCGTTACGTTGGATCACAGTTTCGTCACTCGCAACGTGATTCGGTGACTTGTTATTCTCGGACTGTAACTCCGTGTTTTGCACCCACTTGTGAACGGGAGATCGAGCACGGTCGACACCAAAAATCTCTAAAACACAAATAGTATCCAAAATCGATATATCGGCGCTATGAAGGAGGATACTGAGCCGCATCAGCTCGCGCGGTGTCGCTTCTCGCTCTACAAATTCTAACTGAATGTCGGTGCTAGGTAACGTGAGGCGGATGCATTCGGGCATGGTAGCCACGAATCCCACTGCCTTACACCTTCGAACTCTCATCTGAACAGCGCCGGGGCTGACTGGTGCAATGACACCGACTAGTAGGGGCTGATCGTGCGAGCGAAGAATCCGCCGCCCGGAAGGTGGCGGCGCATTCGCCAGCTATGCTCTTCGTTGGAGCCTACGACCAGGGCTACTGGCGCAGCCAGCGCGCCGCCTCGGAAACCGCACAGAGGAGTGCCGACTGACCGCGTTCGACCGCCCAGTTCGACCGCCCGGTAACTGTTACTCCACCGTAAGCGACTCAAACTACGCACGTCGTGGCATCGCAGCAATACGAACCAGCGTGGAATGACTCACAGCGGCTACGATCGTTCCGGTGACACCTGACGTCTTCAGTGACCGTTCTCAGCCCGTCCTCGGCTCGGGACCGGCGACGACCGATCGAGCGACGGACACGCGAGTACCGGGACGCGCAATCAACCGCGAGCGTGCGAATTTGTGTTAGCCGTAGAGAGCGAACCCCTTCTCAGAGAGGTGTGGGAATACCGGGGACAGCATCACCCGTCGACGCCACCTGTCACCAGGGCGTGCTCCGCAGCCGCTTTCGGTCCTTCACCCGGAATCCCCGCCCGATTCCGTTCCTTCACCGGGAATCTCTGCATCCGCCAGCAGCAGGACGCGGCGCTCGGTGTACTCGAGCCCGTTCTTGCGCTGTCGTTTCCGCTTGATCGCGAGCCGGTTCTTCGAGAGATCGGGCATCGCATCGATCGTTCTGGAGACGAGCTTCTTCGCGTAGTCGTCGCTGATGCCCGTCTCTTGCCGGCGGATCCAGTGTTTCATATCGCTCGCCGTGACGTACTCGCGGATGTCTGCACTGCCGTTCTTCCACGGGTCGTCGCCGATTCCGGGATCGGTGCGTGCCTTCCAGAGCTTCGCGGCGAGCCGCGAAGGCAGCGATGACGTCGTCGCGTGAAGCATGTCGTCGTCCAGCTTCGCGAGTTGCTGGATCGGGAGCAGATCGGCGTGTGCCAGCGCGATGTCACCGCCGCGCTCGAGCGGGTCGTCGCTCTCGGGAAGTCGGAAGTACCGCCTGCCGTCGTCCTTGCTGATCCGCTCGAGGCGGCCATCGGGGACGTCGATTTGGCTTTCGTCGACGTTCTCCTCGAGCAGATGCGCGCCCTTCTCGAGTTCGCGGGCCTGGAGCTCGCCGACGCGACCTTTGTTCGCCTCGAGTTTCTTTTCGTGGGCGTCCAGTCGCGCCTCGATCGGCGGTCGTGCGTCCTCGAGTTCGTCGATTCGGGCCTCGAGGCGTTCGTTTTCTTCGCGGGTGCGTTCGAATTTGCTCTCGAGACGATCGGTTTCCGTCCGGGCGCGTTCGAGTTCGTTTTCGAGGCGGTCCAGACGCTCGTCCTTTCGCTCGAGGGCGGATTCGAGCGCGGCGGTCCGCTTGCGAAGGGACTCGAGTTCGGTAGCCAGCGCGTTGGTGGTCGATGCGTTCGATTCGGAGTGGTTGGAAGCGAAACCGTCGGTATCGGAGTTCTCGGAATTCGTGGTCATGTCGTCGGGGTTGGGATGGGGTGGTAGGCACGCCGATACAGCTGGAGCTCGGTGGGCAGACGGACGGTCGGGGACAGGAGACGGGCGACCGCTCCTATGGCGGCCGTTGCAGCCGTTGGGACCGCCGCTCAGCGACGAGCGTGGGAGGCGCTCCCCTCGAGAACGAAGACGGGGACCGGTACGCACATCGCCGGCCGGGGTAGTACCGCCGTGCGAGGACCTTCGCGGCGTTGTAATCCGCACAGAGCGTCCCGACGTGGCAGTTCGGGTTGGTACAGCAGAACGTCTCACCGTCCGGTCGATCGCCGATGACGCCGCAGGCGTGACACTCCTGGGAGGAGTACGCTTCGGGCACCGTCGCGACCTCGAGGCCGCAGTCGCCTGCAATTTCGCGAAGGTGCAGGTGGGCCGTCGGGAGTAGCCATGCCGTTCCTCGGTGGGCGTTGGGAGCGGTCAACCACGTCCACAGGTCCGGCTGGTAGTGGCTGTCCTCGGTGACCAGCACGGGCCGGTCGTACGCGCTCGCGTACTCGCAGATCTCCCGCGCGGCCGCGTCGATTTCCTCGAGGAGGCCGTCGCGACGGCGCGTTACGTACGAGACGATCGTCTCGCGGTCCGCTCCCTCGTAGAACAGCGCGGTAACTCGGTCGCGAAGCTCGTCGAGGTGAGCGCAGATCTCCTCGCCGCAGATCGTGGAAGCACCGCTCGAGTCCGGCATTTTCACCGGAGACGCGGTGTAGAGGTTGTATTCACCGAGGTCGACGCCGATCGCGGTTCGGTCGGCGTTACGCATCGGGATCACCTGGTGCGGGGTCTGACTCGAGTTCGAAAAGAATCGCGTCGTCGTCCGCGACGATGATCTCGTCGTAGCGGGCGGTGGTGTGGTGTTTTGGTGTCTTTGCGGGGAACTGTTCGGACGGGTTGGGAGGGGATGTACTGTCTTTGGTTCGTGTAGAGGGGTGTGGGTTCTGCGTGGTGTTCTCGAGGCCAGTCGACTGGCCGGCTGTACTGTCGTCTAGTGGGCAATATTCATTGCCCTCCGGTTGCTCGTATTTCATGGCTTCTGAAACCCGTGCAGGGATCGGAAGCCAAGTTCGGCGTGTAGAGGCACGCCGGGCACTTTTCGTACCTGTAACGACTTGGCTTCCTATTCACATCTGGTAACGCCAGTTACATAATACTTACTGTGAATTACGCAGTAAATGCTGGGGATAGTAGAATGATTAATGTGGATATCGGACCAACACCATCTAACCGGGAATACTATGAGTTTACCAGTGAATACTGAATACAAGATGCGAAAGCCTGCGGATTGGATGGTCCCCAGTGATGATCGAATACTCGAATTGCTTCGAGCGGAAGGAAATCTCACGCCACAGGCTGTTGAGGATTTTGGGGGACCCGTCGCTGGGCACGCAAGTGATCGGCTCCCTGTGTTGGCCAAATATGGTCTCGTCACGAAGATATCTCGAGGACTCTATCGAATCACTGACACAGGGGACGCATATCTCGATGAGGAACTCGATGCCAGCGAGCTCGAGCCAGTTGGTGATTCTGAATGATGATCTTTGCTCCGGCAATCTAGTCAGGACGCAGTTACCTGTTGGTGAACACGGACTCTATATTCCGCACTACCTCACAATGATATAGTCTTCATTCTATGTACAAACTGGTGCAAAATCTAGGTATCTGTGTAGTTGAATCCAGTTCTGCACACGATTTGCCCTCATTCGTGTGCATATATGCGGAACGGATTTTGTTAGCGTGTGGCCCCAAGGGGGGATGAGAAGGTTAGTCGGAAACTCTCGTGTTTATGAGTATGTGGTGGACAAACACAAGGAATTAATAATATATCTATCTCGGTAGACAGTAGATGAGACTGATATTTTCCGCCCTACTTCTGAAATTGAAAACCAGGGTGAGTCCTTCGGTGTTCAGAATCTATTTTGTAGTATTTGGACCTGTATCTATAATCGCCACCGCTTATTTGATAGAAAAAGGACTTACAAGGGTAATCTTTTCTGTCTTGATAGGAAAGATACCAGTCCAATTGCTTTTCTCAATTCAAACGGGCTATAATATTTTGCTTCTCGGGTTCCTCTCCGCATATTTTATCCTTTCTCTGAATTTACTACGCAAAATCATACCATATACTTGGAACCGTTTTACTCCACCATTTGCGAAGGAGATTGAATTAAGTAATCAAGATGCGAGCGAGGAAAAGATCAAAGAAGCAGAACGGAATTGTTTTTGGTTTCTCATAGCCGGAGTTGTATTTGCGTATTGCCTACCTCTTATCTTTGGTTTCACACCTTTCCGTCGCGGATATATCAGATATTTCGAATGGCCAATACCCTCATTCCTAGGCCAGCTATCCTCATATGGAATGGATCTCCCAATAATTAGCGATCTAACTCTACTTTCAGAGTTCATTTCTGCTCCAGACTTATTTGGATATTTTATTATCGCTATTCCACTTGTGTTGATCGCTATTGGAACTAGAAACTTGATATATTTATTTAGGATTCGAGAGGTTGTCTTGTCAACTAAACATGATCTGTGGCCAGAATGGCGTTTATTTATAAAATGGATGCCCCATTTTGGTCTTCTACTTTCCATAGCGATCGTCTGGTTTGAGACGTAACGATAATCACTTTTGACGAAGGCTGGATAACTACCGTTTCGAGTGAATTAGGTGGAACAACCACTGCAGAAGCGGGGCGGTGTAATTATTGCGCTGTCCCTTGGGTACGCTGCGGAGGCTAGGCGGTTAGTTTGTGAGCCCAGCAACAGCTATTCAAGCTGGCAAATTGCGTCACTCACTGTAAGTCCGTGCTGGTCCGCGATCTCAGCTGCAAGGTTCAAGGCCCAGTCTTCTCTCTCTATCCCTCTGTACTCATATGCAGTGCCAGCGCGTGGACGATCAGTAAATCATCTTGTGGATTTCGCATGACGCTCACGTCTGGCCACGGCTTTATTGATAAACCCTCGTAGGCATATTCGACAATCACAGTTATCGAGGACCCACTACGTTCTATCAGTAGTTTAGCGTCGCTGTAACGTCCAACATCGGCCAGCCAAATTTTTCGCTAGCGCGGCACGGGCTCTGCGCGCCGCGCAATTACCCTGGCATGCGGTGGACCATTCGAACAGCGTTGATCATACCTACTGGCCGTCAGTGGGCTCTCCGGAGAGGTCTTCGCAAGGATTATTGACACGCTCATTCACGGTTTCGAGTCGCCCCACTCACACCGAAACACGGTGAATGCGAAGCGACCGCGATTGCTCCGGGTGGCTACGATACGCCCTCTACATCGGCAGCTCGGGTGGGCTGGTGGGGCGACCAATCATACGAACAGAACTAACGAATATCCGTGCTGTATCTCTGTAACAGAAATCTGTTATAGGCACCTGTAATGAGAATCCGTTCTGAGAGAGCTACATGAATTGGTCCGCAGTTCACCACGAGAGAAGGCATCCTCGAGTAAGATATTTAACTGTAACCGGATTATTGGTAACTAACAGATGTACGAGGTACTCGACGACACGGCGGCACGAGCCATCCTCGCTATAGAGAGTGACGACTCCATCCGCCGTGTCGCACAGCATCTCCACATGCCCTACGAGACGGTCAGACAGGCCGTTAACCGGCTCGAGGAAGCTGGGTACGTCCAGTACGATGACGGCCTCTCCGTCGTTGACGACCGCGTACGTGACGCGGCCCGCGAACTGGTAGCCGCGAGTGCCAGCGTCAGTCCACCATCGATCGAAGAGGCATACGTCATCCCACAATTCGGAGCGTGGCCGTACGCGTTCACACGGATCGACGCCGTCTACGTGTGGACGCAGGGCGGGTACCAGGTTGGACGTGATCCCGACGACTATCCGTTGTTCCTTGCCGTTCGCGAGCAAGACGTCCACCACTGGGAGGCATTCTTCGAGTCATTCGATCTCCCCACCGCGTTTGAGCGTCAACCGAGAGACGAGCTCACAGAGCCGCTGCAGATTGTGCTCGATCCTCAGCCATCACTCGAGATCGACCATGTCGAAGGCTATCCGGTCATTCCACGAGCGGAAACGATCGAGTATATGCGAGAACATTACGCGCAGTTCCAGTCTGCCCTCGCGATGGTCGACCGGATGTACGATGATCTCGACCTCGGTGTTGCCTACCGAGAGAGTGAGCGGGCCCAATCATGAGTTTCCACAATCGGAGTGATGCGCTCATCGAACTCCTCGAAGAACTCACCCAGAGTGACCACGGGTACGTACTTGTCGGCGGCTACGCTGTGTCAGCGTTCAACGCGCGCTTTTCGACAGACCTCGATATCGTCGTTGCACCGAATTCCAAAGCGGCGTTTGCCGAGTTTCTCGAAACCCGTGGATTCGAGGAAACGGACAGTCACGCCAAGGAGTGGTTTTACGACACAGAAGTGATCGAGTACGAAAAGAGACTTGCACCCCAGCAACCGATCGGCTTCGATTTGCTGGTGAACGGACTTGGCTGTCGACAGACGGAGGCACAGTGGTCGTTCGAGTATCTGTTCGACCACAGCCACGAACAAGAAGTAAACGGCGGGACAGTTACGACGAGTGCCAGAGTTATCGATGGGGCCGTTCTCGTGGCAGCAAAGCTTCACAGTGGCCGCGAGACAGATCTTCGAGACGTCTTAGCGGTCGCAGAAGAGATTGACTTGGAAACCGTCACACCCCACCTGCAGCGGGGAGACGAAGATGGCCTTCGGGACCAACTCGAGCGTGGCCTCGAGATTTTAGAAAGCGAAGATCTCAAGCACGGATATCGGAGTGATTTCGGGGCGTCAGCTGTCTCAACAGAGACGGTCACAGCCCTGCAAGAGTATCTGTCTGCGCAAGTCACACAACTGGGCTAACAGCAGTCAGAGTCCTCTCGGATCACTATCAACGGTACTCGAAAACACGATGTTCGTCCATCGGTCTGATCACCGCAGTCTCAGCCTAGGAAACCAGGAATTTCCGGAGACAGTCCTAACGAGTTCTCTTCACGAGAGATAGTTAGCCGGTAGAAGCCTCTAAGCCAACTATTATCCAATATTATCGAGACACTTTCCGGAAACGACCCAGTCACACGTTTTTATGACTTGCCGGAAAACCAAACTATCACTAACGTATGATCCGCGATGCTCGAGCCCTCGAGCAACTGGACGTCACAGTCGCCAACTACACAGGCAATCGTCTCTCGAAGGTGGCTACCGATGGGCTTGTCGAGCGTGTCGCTCAAGGCCTCTATCGGATCACTGACGGCGGGAGTCTTTCTTAACGAGAACTTGATTCGAGCGCACTCGAGCCAGTTGGAGATACCGAATAACAGTAGTTGGTAGTACGGTTTCTTTATTCAGAGTGGGACGTAAAACTCGCGTTCAATATTGGTGAATCACTTATCCGACCCAAGTGACTCGAGATTGTAGTCTTCGAGGTCGTATTCCTCGAACAATACCAGTAGAACACCGAACGAAACAATTGCGACGTAGAAGACATCGAAACGTAGTGGTCCAACAGTAATCAGGTGAATTCCCGGGCGGGATAACATCACTGTCGCAATCAGTCCAAAAAACCCGATAATTGGGTAGTGATAGTGGTATATCTTTGTCCACACTCGAAGCCACTTTCCCATACGATAAACAGATACTATCGCGGTATTAGTTTCTTTCCTGGTCAGTTCGCAGGTGTACTTACCGAACAACCCATTCCAGTGTCAGTACACTTCTAAATAAAGAACCCATATTATTGATTGGTGTCATGGATCTTTGTTCCGGCTATCTACTCAGGACGCAGTTACCTGCTAGTGAACACGGACTCTATATCTCGCAATGATCTAGTCTTTACTCCATGTGAAAGATGGAGCAAAGCTACTCTATAGGTAGTTGTATAGTGGATTCCAGTTATGCACACGATCAGTCCTCCTTCGTGTACAGATATGCGGAACGGATTTTGTCAGCGTGTGACCTCCGGGCACAGGGGTGTAACTTCTAAGGCACCATGAGGATGGAACAATCATTCAAAATATAGAACCAGACCTTTTCTATAAAACGTCACAATATAGCTAATATATGATCAAGAGTAAATTAGAGTCAATAAGAGAATATGCACCCCGGGATGTTCACGAAGCATTACGCCTTTTTACTGCAGGTCTTGCAGGTGTAGCCGCGAACCAAGCACAAATATGGACTTGGGGCCAACCTTTTTCTTTACAATAGCGGTAATACTCTTGTTCAGCTTTCTGCTGTTTACATTCAGGCTGATTTACGGAGACCATCGACAACAACCGAAAGTAGTGATAAACCATGATATTATGAACAGAAATAGAGGTTGTGATGCGAAAAAACCCGAATTGAATGATGAATTAGAAAAACAACAGGCATCTTGATTTATTAACTGTATACCTCTTTGCTCAAACTTTCTTCCCCCAACGGGGCGGGGTGTCTGTTGTTTCTGCTCCGCTGGCGCGGAGCGGTGCGGTGTATTTTGATTGGGTGATGTTAATCACACCCCCATCCAATCACGGTTCCACGTGTTCCGACACTTCCTTTTTCCAACACAGCAATCTACACGAGATACCTCGAGTCGCCCCACTCACACTCCATCGTACCATCAAGGTGGTCGAAGCCTGCCGTACTGCCGTGAGCCACCTAGTGCGATTGCGACGAGACTGTCTTCCCGCCGATCTCCGTAATTCGTTAGCTCCCTCGAGAGGGTGTCGTAGAAGTCTTCCCACGTTGATGATTACATCCACTTCTACGGTGAATTAGTCGATGAGTAGGTGTGCGAACTGACCGGCTACGTTAGTAACCTCAACGGGATTGTGAGGAAAACCCCGATAATTACGAGTGCAGAGAATACGTTCCATGATTGAGTGGTAATACTGTAAAGTAAGCCAGCCAAGATGAGGATATACCCAACAGAGACGAGATACAATACAGTCTCCCTTTTGAGAAGTCCATTTTCCGTTCCGTTATCTCTCAACATACACTCAATCTGGCGAAGAATAATAAATAGGTAGTGACACTGGGTTGTGCGAACTGTGAGTTCCCTGTGCTTGTCGAATCTGGGTGCCCACATAGTAGGTGTGAGACCCGTTATATGACACTCTCTCCCTCGAGACACCCACCAACCCCCAATCGACAGTACATTCATTATCCCCAAAACATAATCTAGGTCACACGTCATGAGTACCGCTCACCTCGAGAGTCCAACAAAAAGACGAGTAGCTGAACCCGTCCTGGCCGTCCTCGCAGTCCTGTTGGCGGCCGGGGTCGTAACCGAATCCCCGATTCTTTTCGAGTCGGTCCTCGGACTGGTTTGGCTCCCAGTCGCGATACTCGTTCCCGGACTCCTCGCCCTGTCCGTGCTGGTCGGTGCGCTGGCACACGGCATCCGACTCGGGTCGGCAGTTCTCGGTGCCGGCGATCGGATTCGGCCCGGTGACACGGCGGTGACTCGAGTCCTCGCCTCGGTCGTCCTCGGATCACTCGCCGCGTACGTCCTGTTTTGGGTCGGCGCAACCGTGTACGTCCACTACCTAGCCTCGGTCGGCGGTGTTTCCCCGTCGATCTGGCCGCCGTTGTTCGGCGGTGTGCTGGGTGTCCTCGCGCTGGGACGGGCCGCGTTCTTTCAGCTGTTCCCCGAAGGGCCACTGTCCCGACTGCGTGGCATGGCCCTCGAGTGAGTCGGCTTCCATACGCACGGCACTGTGGCCGTTATGAATCGGACTCTGAACTCGAGTCCGACGAACTCAGCGGAAAACACGACGTCGACGAGGCAGTGTTTCCCAGTGATTCCGCCGAGTAGCTGAAAGCTGCGCTCACCTGCCAAGGCTGTGAGTTTCGGTACGAACGTCACGGTTGACCCAACAGCGTTGAACGTGTCTTCCAGAAGTAAACGTCAACGTACCAGTTGAGAAATCCCTCCAAAACCGCCGATCCGAAAACGGCCGAAAAATGGCTTTAGAGCTTCGAGCACTGCTGGAATCAGCTAACCTGAACAATGCCCTCTCTTGTTGTAGATAGCTTTTTATTACGACTGGACTACATAGAACTACAATGGTAGAAGACGATTCGTTCGATGTCGCACCGCGCGACATCGTTATCCTCAAGGCGAGAGTGGACCATCCCACGGCATCGACCCGAAAACTCAGCCAGGTTCTGGAGTCCGAGTACGGAATAACCCTTTCTCATAACCGTATCAACGAAATCCTTCGGACGATGTCCGAGGAAGAAATATTTCGGGAAACGATCCTTCCGAACCGTGAAATTTTCATGCATTATCAGTTTCGAATCGCGTTCAACTTTCCGAACTTCGAGGACAACTGGAGAGCGTGCTACCAAGATCTGATGAACGATCCGCATATCTTGATGTTTTTCACCGCAGACAGCAACTATCACTGGCACTGTATCACGCAGTTCAGGACGAACGATCAGATGGAACGCTGGGTCCACGAGTTTTTCAAAGCCCACGGCGAACTCATCGCCGAGTTTCATAACACGATGCTCCACAGCGTCCACAAGTTCCAGACCGAGGCGGCGATTTTTGACGATATCCTTGCAGAAACTGAAGAGGGCCGTCAGTACCTCCAACACGGGGAGTAGTTTCCGCCCGTCGTCATACATGTCGGATTTATCAGGACTATGTAGATGCATCCCATTTCTGATAAAACCCACTTCATAGAAGGGGACGGATTTTCTATTATTGCACTGGCAGGGAAACTACTGTGTTTCTCCCCTCAGCTATAACTATGTGAATAATCCCGCATCCCCGGGGCGGTGAGAATCGTGAACGATTTACAGCCGAAAGTATCAGCGGTATGCTTGAGAGACCTGCCCTCGCTGCTGTTCGAGAGATATCTGTCCCTCGTGATGGGGATGCAAACACCACGAACCTCAACGAGAGCCGTTCGCTTTTCGTGAACGAAAGAACGTTACGCGTCCTGTTTGGCGAACCGTTCGCGAACCTTCTCCATTTTGGGAGCCGCGTGCATCGAACAGTACGCGTCGTTCGGGTTCTTCTCGAAGTAATTTTGGTGTTTCTCCTCGGCCTCGTAGAAGGTCTCCAGCGGTTCTATCTCCGTGACGATGGGGTCGTCGTAACCGCCTTCGGCCTCGAGGGCCTCGACGAACGACTCCGCGAGTTCGAGTTGGCCGTCGTCGTGAGCGTAGATAGCCGACCGATACTGCGACCCGACGTCGGGTCCCTCTCGGTCGCGAGTCGTCGGATTGTGAATCGTAAAGAACACCTCGAGCAGTTTCTCGTAGCTAACCGTCTCCGGGTCGTACTCCAGTTGGACGACTTCGGCGTGACCCGTCGTTCCCGAACAGACCTCTCGATAGGTCGGGTTATCGGTGTCGCCACCGGCGTAGCCCGACGTCGCCGACGCTACTCCCTCGAGTTGCTCGAACGCCGCTTCGACGCACCAGAAACATCCGCCACCGAATGTCGCTTGAGCCATACCCCTACTCGGTGGTCGACGAGGAAAGGTGTGGCGGGAACCTCGTCTCCGAGCGATCGATTCGGTATCCGTTCATCGTCGAATCAAATTTCCTTCAGTACTGAACGGCCCATTTCAACAGGACGCCGTCGTCGAGTTTCTCGATCCCTTCGAGGGATAGTTCCGGATAGTTTTCGACGAAGCCGTCTCCGTCGGCGAGCGAAGGGGCGTCGCGCCCGCCGATGATCTGTGGGCCGACGAAGACCAGTAGCTCGTCGACCAGCCCGTCGTCGAGGAGGGAAAAGATAAGCTCGCCGCCGCCTTCGACCATAATTTCCTCGAGGCCGTCTTGCTGGAGCGTGGCGAAGGCCCGGAGGAGGTCGACGCGGTCGTCACCGGCCGTGATGAGCGTTGTTCGCTCGGAGAGGTCCATTCGGCGCTCGACCGGCGCGCTTTCAGCGACGCAGAGATACGTCTGAGCCTCGTCGTCGACGACCCGCGCGTCCGGTGGGGTTCTGGCGTTCGAGTCGACGACAACGCGTGCGGGATTTGCCGGCTCTCCGGCCTCGACGCGGCGCTTCCGGTGTTCGCTCTGTTTGACGGTAAGCCGAGGGTCGTCCGCGAGCACCGTTCCGACGCCGACGACGATTGCATCGCTGTCCGCACGGAGGCGGTCGACGCGGGCGAAATCTTCGTCTCCGCTGATTCGCACCTGTTCGCGGCGTCTCGAGGAGAGTTTTCCATCCGCGCTCATCGCAGCGTTGACGACGACGTGCATACACGACTTCTAACGCGTTCAGTAAAGAATCCAATGTCCTGCCCTTCCAAACAGGAAATCGGGGACGTTTTGATGGGTACCGGTGAAGATCCTACCTGATTATGCCGAACGACTCCGAGGACCAGCCTCACGTCCCGATCGTTTGCGAACAGTGCGATACGACGGCTCGAGTGGCCCTTCCCGATCTGGCGGAGACGCTCACGGGCCACAACGAGCGATTACACGACGGCGAAGAACTGGCGGTCGTCGATCCCGATGTGGCGGATTCGCTGGCCAATCTAATCGCCGACGATATGGGGCTGTTCGACGACGCGGCGTGATTGTACTCGAGCGGACACCTCCTCGGAGGGGGTGCTCTTTGGACGCGCATGCGGTTTGGCCTCTCCTTAGTGTGGTTCGTAAAACAATTCGGCACTAGGCAGTCACCTGTTGTGACGTTCGGCTAAGAGCGGATGGTCACTGTCGTTCACTTCGCATCCTTTCGGAAACAGCCGTCCACGTGACCGCCAGGAAGATGGCACTGATTCGATCGCCAGACCGGGGATTACCGGTTTCAGCGGTGTCAGACTCGATATAGGGCCGAAGAGGACTTAATCGGCCGCTCACCGCACATCGGTGGTCGGAAGGGCGGTATCGAAATTCCCCTGTATACAGCAGGTATTCGTGACTCATTACAATAGAATATCCGCCGGTTGTTCTCCTTCCTTCCGTCGGTTTTCGAGACGTACCGTCTCTCGGCCACGGGATATATACGAGTCCCTGTCCACGGTAGAAGTAAGGTTGGTGGTCGAAGATACAATGGAACGGGCACTCCTTCAGCGACAGGAATTACTCGAGGCGCTGGTCGACGCTCCAAGTACGAAACCGGAACTCGTCGACCATACTGGCGTTTCTCGATCGACAATCGATCGTGGTATTTCTGATTTATTGGACCGAGATTGCGTCGAAAAAGTCGATTCTCGATTTCAACTGACTGAGACCGGTCGACTGGCACTCGAAGCCCGATGCGAATTTAGGACAACCATCAGTCAAATTCAGGAGGCGACACCGCTATTGGACGTTATCGGCCTCGACTCTGTCTCGATCGATCTTCTCCGTGGCGCAACGATCGACGTTGCTGATCCCAAACACCCGTGGAAAATACTCGACGAGAGCAGCGATACTGTCAACGCCGCGAATGCACTACACGGGACGGGCCCTGCTGTTTTTCCGAAGTTCTTCGACGACATTTCACAGTCGGTAGATAATAATGGACTGTTCTGTGAGCTCGTACTAGATAATACGGTATTTGATTCACTCGACGCGAGTCGCGTTCAGAAGTTGCGCGAATTGATACAAGCCGACAACGGCTCCCTCTTTCTGACGGATTTGAGCGATTCGTTCGCGGTCTGGATTTTCGATCTCCCGGACGGGGAGTACGCTGGAATCACCGTTTACAGTTCCGCTGGCCTCGAGGGCGTTATTTCTAACGACACCCCGAACGCGGTATCGTGGGCCCGGAGGGAGTATCGAGAACGAAAAGAGACGGCAGAGCTCTTGTGGGACTTTCAGTAGCCTGCCTGTCGACCGAACTTTTCCACTGAGACGCCCGCTTTGAAAGCCGTTTACTGGCTTGTATTGCGATCAAACTTCGTATCGGAACACGACTTCGAGAGGGAGTCTACCGCCGATCGATCTCCGCGTCGAATCCGTCGTCGGTAATCGTGATTGTGACTCGGTCGACAACCGGGTGGTAGACCTTACAGTGATTACCGTCAACCTGGACTTTCACGCCGGACGTGATGAGGCCGGCGTCCTCGAGGCTGTTCAGCCGCCGATAGATCGTGACCTTCGATCCCTCACAACGCTCTCGGAGTTCGGCCGCTGTTGACGGACTCTCTTTGATCGCCTCGAGAATCTCTGCCGCGTATTCGTCACTAAAGAGGGATATGACGTCAGCAAAGTCGATCTCGGTTTCGGGTGTGTCGGTTGTTTGTCTCATATCTGGTCGTACAGCCCATCGTATATTCAATTCTATCACGAAACTATCGAAACAATCGATACTACTATAGTATCTGTACTATCTATACTATTTACAATGACACGAGAGACGGAACTTCGGTCCATCGTCGAAGTTCACATCGCTCCGTTGGGGTACGAATTCGATCGAATCAAAGAGCCAGTTCTGGAGTACAACGCAGATATACTCTATCTACTTCGTGACACCAAACAGGAACCGCTCGATTACCACAGGGCATTGGAAACGACGCTCACTGAACGCGGTGTGTCCGTCCATTTCCAGGAAATCGACCTCGGGGATATGTACGATGTTTTGGGCGAAATCACGACGATCGCCGATAGTTATACCGACGACATCGTTCGAATCAACGTCTCGAGCGGCCCGAAACTGGCTGCGATCGGCGCTGCATTGGCCTGTATGGCCACCGACGCGAGCGGGTATCACGTCCATCCGGAGTCCAGATCTCACCCCGTTGCAGAGACGCCACGAACGGAGGGGATGCGGATGGCCGAGCAGCTCCCCTCCTATCCCCTCGAAACGCCGACGAAAGATCAGGTGCAGATACTGAACTACGTCGACGATACGGACGATTCGACGTACACGCCGAAAAAGAGCGATCTCATTACGTTCGCAGAGGAAGCCGAACTCGACTTTATCACGAGATCCGAGCCTGCAAACGACAAAGCGAAATTTGCACTGCTGAACAATCGGGTGATTACGCCGCTCGTCGACAACGGATACGTTCAGGTCGAATCCGTCGGCAGATCCAAACAGGTCTCTCTGACGGACACTGGTCACAATGCATTGCGAGCATTCCGTCACAAACTGTAGTTTTCGACTTGGTGTCCTCGAAACCTTCACTATTTGGTGCCTTCGATACCGAAGTTATTCTCTCACCCGGGGAATCCAGATAACTGATGAAGTTCTCGGGAACTGATTTCGTCCCTCATTCCCCACAACGAACGTGTCTTTCCAATCACCGTTACGAAACATCTGCGCCTACCGCTTCTTCGACGGATCGGAAGCCATCGCGTGCGAGCAATCCGACCAGTCCCCTGTTGATTTCCTTGGCAGTTGACGGGCCGTTGTAGACGAAACCGGTGTATAATTGGACCAGCGAAGCGCCGGTTCTAATCTTTTCGTAGGCGCTTTCGGCCGAATCCACGCCACCGACGCCGACGATCGGTAAGTCGGTGTGTCCGGCGATCGTTCGAATAATTTCGGTCGACCGATCCTCGAGCGGCGCGCCGCTCAGCCCGCCCCACTCTTGTTGGTTCGGCGACTCGAGTCCGTCTCGGGTGGTCGTCGTGTTCGTTGCGATGATGCCGTCGAGATCGAACTCCTCGACGATGTCGACCAGCTCGAGTATCGATTCGTCGGGGGAATCGGGGCCGATTTTGACGAGGATCGGAACGTTGCGGTCGTTTTCGGCTTCGATCGTTTCGAAAACCGCCCGTAGGTGTTCGGGGGAGGATTCGTCGAACTCCTCCGGCGTGTTCGGACAGGAAACGTTGACGACGACGTAGTCCGCAAACGGCGAGAGTCGGTCGAAAACGCGCCGATAATCTTCGATCGCCTCGCGCTCACCCGACGTGTTCATTTTGCCGATATTGACGCCGAGTGGAATCGACGGAAGCCCGTCTCGCTGGAGTCGTTCCGTGACGCGTTCCATTCCGTGACCGTTGAATCCCATTCGATTGACCATCGCCTCGTCTTCTCGGAGGCGAAACAGCCGCGGTCGCCGGTTGCCCTCCTGTGGGTACGGCGTGACGGTTCCGATTTCGACGAACCCGAACCCGAGCGCAGAGAGCGCGTGGGTAACTTCCGCGTTCTTGTCGAACCCGGCCGCGACGCCGACCGGGTTCGAAAACTGCGTCCCGAACCGTTCGATCTCGAGAGCGGGATCCTCGTACCGATACGCGGCGGCGAGCCCGGCTTTTGTCGGCCGCGTCGATTGTGCCACCCGGAGTGCCCCCTTTCCGAGTTCGTGGGCTGTCTCGGCCGGAAGTTTGAACGCGAGCGGCCGAACCCTCGAGTAGATGCTCATAGATCTCGATGCGAACGCCGGATAAGTAAACCTCTCGAAGGAACGTTCCCTTCGGAGTCGAGAGCCGTCTCGAGGTGCTATATCGAACACCCGGTTATCCCTCGAAATTTGTCGGCTGGAGATGTCGTTCGTGATTTCCATTGAGTTGGCCAGCGGACAGCAGTTTTCGCGGATCTGTATCCATGACCCGTAGAATACGAATTTTGGACACTCAAAGTTCGTTTTGACTCTCGTCGCTACGAAACTCGCCAACTCGATCAGCGTCCGGTCCGAACTCGGCTTCGAGCAACGCCGGAACGTCTTCGGGTTGGATGTCGGAGTACCACTCGTTTCGAGGTTGAATCGTTATCGCCGTCCCCCCGTCGCTACAGAGTGCGAGACAGGCCGTCGTGGTAACGCCGATCGGCGACCAGAAGGCGTTTCGTTCTCGGAGCCAGGACTTGATGGCCTCGAGCGTTTCCGTTGCGCCGACATCACCACAACAGGCGTACTCCGAATCTCGATCGTTCGTACAGACGAAGATGAACTGCTCGAGTCGCTCACGCTGTTCGGCCGTTCGTCGCTTCATTTCTTCTCCCTTGCCGCTGGCCGTCCTCGATTCATAGACACAGTAAACAATTATAATTTATCTACTAAAAGCTTACTTGATGTTCCGGATTGTTGCGACGCTTTCATCGCCCTCCCAGCCATACTACCTCACCGCCATATATTGACAGATGTTGCTCATTTCGACTTTAACCAATACATTCGGTCAATACAATTCTCCGACGCGGTTTCCGTCCCGTGATGAATAATGCAATTATTCCGCTAAGCCGCCTCCGTATCCGGTTCATAACGAAATAGTTTTCCTACGGGTACCGCTTGAGTCGAGTAACAACAGTAACGCCATGACAAACACACGACGGGCTTCCGGAGGGACGTGCTGTGGCGGGTAACAAGATACTCGTTCCGCTGTCGGACACGGTCACTGTCCGTCAGACGGTCGGGTATGCCGTCCAGTCCGCTCTCGAGGACGCTGACGAACTCGACTGTCACCTCGTTGTCGCGATTCCACACGACGGTGACGGCCCAGCAGGGGAATCGATTATCGACGAGGCCGAACAGCTCCTCGAGCGGGCGGCCAGTTGGGTCCACGAGGACGCCGGCAGTGCGAGCGTTTCGGTCGAAACGGCCGTTCTCGGAACGACGGAATACCTCTTCGGTCCCCGAGACTACGCTGAAGAATTTGCGGCGTACGCCGAGGAGCACGGCATCGACTGCGTCGTCCTCGATCCGGAATATCGCCCCGGCGTGACGGCACCGATGCTCCAGCCGCTGGAGCGCGAGCTGTCGAACGTCGGCCTCGAGTACGACGAAGCCCCGGTCGAACGACCGGCAAAGCACGAACGACTCGTCGGACAGGCGAGTTTCGACCGAATGTTCGCCCTTTTCTGGATTTCTTACGGCTTTTACCTCGTTCTGGGCGACCCGACGTACTGGTTCGATCTCGTAACGGGTGCGGCCGTCGCGGGTATCGTCTCTCTTACGCTCTCAAATATCACCTTCACTGTCGCTCCCGATCGGATCAAGTCTCCGCTTCGGACCCTCCGATTCGGTCTCTATGTGCCGTATTTGATCTTCGAGATCGTCAAGGCCAACCTGGCTATTTCGGTCGTTATCCTGCGACCGTCAATGCCGATCGATCCCTCGCTAACGCGGGTCAACGCCCGCGTTCGCAGTGGCCTTCCGTTGCTCGCGCTCGCAAACAGCATCACGCTCACGCCAGGAACGCTCGCCGTGCGAGCGAACGATCAACGGCTGATCGTTCACACGCTGATCCCGAGCGCCCGCGAGGATCTGTTCGACGGCAGTCTCGAGCGTGCGGTCCGGTTCGTGTTCCACGGACGCGATTCCGCGTCCATCGCGACGCCAAAAGAACGCGGTGACACCGAAATAATCGAGAGTGATGAACTGTGACAACTGAACTCATTAATGACATCTTTCTCGTGACGGCGGCCCTGTTCGTCGTTCTCGCGATCGCGATGTTCTATCGCGCCATCGCGGGGCCGACGACGCAGGACCGATTGCTTGCCGTGAACGTTCTCGGGACGAACACGGTCGTGATCCTCGCCCTGCTCGCAGCCGGGCTCGATCAACCGTGGTTCCTCGACGTTGCACTGATCTACGCGTTGCTCAACTTCCTGATGGCTATCGCCATCTCGAAGTTTACGGTCGAACGAGGTGGGGTGCTATGACGGACATCGTCTCCCTATTGACGGACGTGCAGTTCATGGCTATCGTTATCTTGTTAGCCTTCGGGCTGTTTTTCACGTTCGTCTCGACGGTGGGCGTGCTTCGATTACCGGATATCTTCGCGCGTGCTCACACGGCGTCCCAGACTGACACCCTCGGAGCGGGACTGGCACTCGCGGCCGTCGCGCTGGCGCTTGGCTGGCAGAACGCAACGGCCTACACCGTCCTGTTGTTGTTTTTCGTGTTCATCACGAACCCGACAGCGGCCCACGCGATAGCGCGTTCTGCGGCCGAATCGGGCGTCACGCCGTGGGAGCAAGACGATGAGGAAACAGAAGGTGATGAGCAATGAGCGCAGTCGCCTACACGCTCGCGGTGTTTATCCTGCTCGCCGCCGTCGTGACTGCATTGTTCCGTGACGTCCTTTCTGCTATCGTCGTCTTCGGAGCCTACAGCCTGGGGATGGCAATCTTGTACACGTACCTGCTCGCGCCGGACGTCGCCATGACCGAGGCCGCGATCGGCGCCGGTGTGACGACGATTTTGTTGTTGCTGACTATCGCGCGAACGTCGCGCCCGCCCACGGATCAACTGTTCGAACGTGTCAACGTCCCGGCGGTCGTCGTCGTGAGCGGCTTCGTCCTCGTCATGTTGGCAACCGTGTTGCCCGAAATGTACGAGGTCGGATCCCAGAGCGCCCCGGCGTGGGCAAACGAGGATGTTACCCAGTATTATATCCAGAACGCCTACGATGATACTGGCGTTCAAAACGCTGTTACTGCCGTTCTCGCATCCTACCGTGGATTCGACACGTTCGGTGAGGCGGTCGTCGTCTTCGCCGCGGGGATCGCCGTTTTGGTGGTCCTCAAACGGGAGGTGTTCGTCTGATGGCGGACCAGTACGATGACACCTACACGGAGAGTCAGGTTATCCTAACCTCCGTGAAGATCATCGCTCCGTTTACGTTCACGTACGGCATGTTCATGGCTCTTCACGGGGCTGACACGCCCGGCGGGAGTTTCCAAGGTGGTGCGATTATCGGGGTTACGGTCCTGATGCTCGCTTTCGCCTTCGGTATCGAGCCGACTCGAAAATGGCTCAGTAATTCCGCGATCGTCGGTCTGATCGCGGGCGGTGTTGCCATTTTCGTCGGCGTCGGTCTCGCGACCATCGCCCTCGGGGGCTCGTTCCTCGAGTACAGACTGTTTGAGACGGAACTCGGCATCCCCGACGGAACGGTCTGGGGGATGGAAGCGATCGAGATCGGCGGAATCGCGCTGATCGTCGCTGGTGTCGTCGTCACGCTGTTCTTCGCGACCGCGGCAGGATTCACGCCCGAACGCCGTACTCGAGACCCCGCTGAGGTGATTGACGATGATTGACTTACTTGCTACACGGTACGCCTACGTCCTGATGTTCGTCCTGCTCGGTGTGGGACTTTACATGATGATCGCCAACGAGAATTTGGTCAAGAAGCTAATCGGCGTCAATCTGTTCCAGACGGCGATATTCCTGTTCTTCGTTTCGGTGGCGTACGTCGAGGGCGGAGACTCGCCCGTCGTCCCGGCAGATGCGAACCCGGGAGGGGAGCTCCTCGTTTCCAGTCCACTTCCACACGTGATCGTGCTCACGGCGATCGTCGTCGGGGTCGCGCTCACCGCGGTCGGTCTCGCGCTGATCGTTCGAATCTATTCGGAGTACGGCACGCTCCGCGAGGACACCCTTCGGGAGGTGCGATCCGATGAGTAACGTCGAACTGATCCCGGTGTTGCTCGTCGTCGCTCCGATCCTCTTGGCCACGCTCCCTATCGTGCTCGGTCTTCGATTCGAGCGAACGGGCTGGTCCGTTACCGCACTTACGACGACCGGTCTCTTCGCAGCGAGCGTCTACCTGGCCCATCACGTCTATCGCACCCAGTCGGCAGAAATTTACGGACTCGGCGGGTGGGACGAGCAGTTCGGGATCGTCCTCGTCGCGGATCAGCTTTCGATGCTCATCATCGTCCTGATCACGGCGACTGCGGCCGGTTTGCTCGCGTTTACCCGTTTGGGCGGCCCGCGCGGGAACACGTTTTACACCGGCTACCTGTTACTCGTCGGTGGCCTTCTCGGACTCACGCTCACCGGCGACGTGTTCAACATGTTCGTCTTCCTCGAGATCGTCGGGCTCGGAACGTACGCTTTGATCTCGAGCGGCGACGGCCCCGAATCGGCCGTCGCGGCGCTCAAGTACCTCATCCTCGGTACCGTTGGCGCATCGATCTACCTGATCGGTGTCGGCTTCCTGTTTATGGCGACAGGGACGCTGAACATGATGGAGTTGGCCGACGTCATTCAGAACGGCGGACTCGACGAGCAACAACTGACCCTCGTTCGGGCCGCCTTCGCCTTTATCTTCGTCGGCTTCGCGATCAAGGTCGCCCAGTGGCCGCTTCACACTTGGCAGCCCGACGCCTATCAACACGCACCCGACGGCGTGACGCCGCTGATCGCCGCACTGGTTTCGACGGCTTCCGCGTACGCGCTCGCACGAATCATGTTCGATGTCTTCGGACCCGAGTTCTTGATTCAGACGCCGTACGCGAGGGAAGCAGTCGTCACCGTCGGATCGATTAGCGTTATCGCGGGGAGTACGCTCGCCGTTATTCAACAGGACATAAAGCGGATGCTGGCGTACTCGTCGGTCTCCCAGTTCGGTCTCGTCGTCGCCGCCTACGGCGTCGTCACCGAAACGGCGTTGACCGGAGCGATTATCCACCTGATCGGTCACGGCGTGATGAAAGCTGGATTGTTCGTCGCCGCAGGCGTCATCGCGATCGGCTACGGCGCACGGACCGTCAACGAATACGCCGGACTAGCACACAATCGACCGATCCCGTCCGCCGGGATGGCCGTCTTGCTCATCGCCCTTATCGGTATCCCACCGTCAGCCGGCTTCATCGGCAAGTGGTACATCGCCGTCGGTGCGGTCGAAGCTCAGGCCTGGTCGGTCGCGGCCGTCATCTTCCTTAGCACCATGCTGACGCTGGCGTACGCCGCTCGGCTGCTCGAGAAGATGTACTTTACACCGGCTCCGGATGCCGATCCCGGTTCGCATCATCCGAGCAATTCGGGGTCGCCCTCCCCGATCGCAACCGACGGTGGAGCCAGTTCGCGAACTCGAGGCTCACCGGAGGCAGTTTCTCTGGGGATGCTCGCACTGGTGGTTTCCGTTGCGATCATCGCAGTCGTCCTCGGATTCGCTGGTGATGTACTCTTCGAACTGCTCGATCCGTTCGTCGAGGAGGTGTTTAACTGATGACTGATCCGATTACTTCCATTCGTCCGCTCGCGGCCGTCTTGGTCTCGGCGATCGCGATGGTGTTGATTATTGCGTCGTATCGCCATCCGAACGTTCGTGAAAGCTGGTCCGTTCTGGCCGCCCTCGCGAAATTTGGAATCGTCGTGAGTATGCTTCCCGGCGTACTCGGCGGCGACACCTACCGGTGGAGTCTTTCGGACTCGACCGGCGTGGAATTCGTCGCGGGGATCGACTTCGCTCTCGAGGCGGACGGACTCGGCATGCTGTTCGCGTTGCTCGCGAGTTTCCTTTGGATCTTCACCTCCTTTTACGCGACCGGCTACATGCGCGGGCTCGACGAACACGCCCAGACGAGGTTCTTCGCCGCCTTCGCGGCGAGTTTGTCGACCGCGGTCGGGATCGCGTTCTCGGCGAATCTGGTGACGATCTTCGTCTTCTACGAACTCCTCTCGCTGGTGACCTACCCGCTGGTCGCTCACAACGAGGACGACGAGGCTCGTATCGCCGGTCGAAAGTACCTCACGTACACGTTCTTTGGCGGGGGCGTCTTCCTCTTGGCCGGCACCGTTCTGATCTACTGGCTCACGTCGGGCGTCGGTGATCCCACCGTCGCCTTCCAGACGGGAGGCATGGAAGCGGTCGCCGAAGCCGCCGGTGAGGAAGACAACCAAATCTATGCACAGGCCGCGTTCTTCCTTCTGATCGCCGGATTCGGCGTGAAGGCGGCAGTAATGCCGCTTCACTCCTGGCTCGCCGACGCGATGGTTGCGCCGACACCCGTTTCCGGACTGCTTCACGCTGTGGCGGTCGTCAAGTCCGGTGCGTTCGGTGTCGCACGCGTGATCCTCGACGTCTACGGCGTCGAGACGATTCGGGACCTGCCGCTCTCGGTCCCAGCGGTCGGCGAAGTCGGGCTGAACGTTCCCGTCGCGATACTGGCGGCGTTTACGTTACTCGCCGCGAGTATCATCGCGCTCCGAAAGGATCACCTCAAGCGTCGGCTGGCGTACTCGACCACCGCACAGCTTTCCTACATCGTGCTCGGGCTCTCGATGCTTCACCCCTTCGCGATTTTGGGAGCGTTGTTCCATATCCCTGCCCACGCGTTTGGAAAGCTCACCCTGTTCTTCTGTGCCGGTGCGGTCCACGTCGAGACGCACACCGATTACGTTAGTGAGATGGCTGGCATCGGCAAACGCATGCCGCTTACGATGTCGGCGTTCGCTATCGGAGCGGCAGGGATGGCCGGTATTCCGCTCGTCGCCGGCTTCGTGAGCAAGTTCTACATGCTCATCGGGGCGATGGACGTCGGTTACTGGCCCTTCGCGCTCGCGCTCATCATTTCGGGAATCCTCAACATCGCGTACCTGTGGCCGGTCGTCTACACCGCGTTCTTCGAGAGCGAGGATCGCCACGACGCGAAACCGTTGCTCGAGTTCCCGCCGGGTGGCAAGCGCGAATCCTACGGCGTAATGCCCGGCGAGCAAGGCGTCGCGACCGACGGCGGTGACCGCGCAGATGAAGGCGACGAGAGCGACGAAACAACCGATGAAGACGACGGATTCGCGGTCGACATGAACCCGAGCGATGCGGACGTTCCGTTCGGTCCGTCGGCCGACAACGACGATTCGAGTTCGGACGCTCGAGGGGACCACGTCGACCACCACGGCGAAGCTGATCACCACGACGATGACGACCACGACGATCACCATCACGGCGGCGCGCCGCCGGGCGGCTGGAAACGCCACTCGCCGTTCAGCGAGAGCACGTGGCTCATGCTGATGCCGATTTCCGTGATCGTGACCGGCGCGGTCGTACTCGGGGTCGTTCCGGACTACGCGGTCTTCCTCGAACTGGTTAGCTTTGTCGTCGAAGAAGTCACCGGAGAGGTGCTACCATGACAGAACTCGATATTCTCACACACGCGTATCCACCGCTGATCGTCTTCACAGCAGCGCTTCTCATGCTCGTCTTGCCGAGAGTGCTCGGCTACGCAGTCGGGGCGTTGAGTCTCGCAGCCGTGACGGCTATCGCGTACCTCGTTCCCGAGGGCGAGTACCTCACGACGACATTCCTCGGATTCGCGGACGTTCAGCCGTTCTTCGTCGACGACTTTAGCAGACTTGTCGGGCTCGGGCTCGGCTTTCTCGGAACCTTCGCCGTGATCTACGCCTACTCGAGTGACGCGTCTCGAGTGCAGGGAGCCTTCGCCCTCGCGTACGTCGCTTCGGCGATCGGTGCGACGTTTGCGGGCGACTGGCTCGTGTTGGTGTTCATGTGGGAACTGATGGCCGTAACGAGCACCCTGTTGATCTGGAACTACGGCGGTGACGCCATCCGTTCGGGCTACCGGTACGCCATCGCCCACGGTATCGGCGGGAGCCTTCTGCTGTTCGCCGTTACAGCCCACTACGCGCAGGTCGGATCGTTCACGTACGGTGCCGGTGTCGCCGACGGCGTCGGGATCGCACACACAGTACCCGCACTACTTGCGGTCCTCGGAATCGGTGTGAACGTGGCGTTCATCGGGTTTCACACCTGGCTTCCGGACACGTATCCAAAGCCACACTTCGCGACGTCGGTGTTCCTCGCGGCGTTCACGACGAAAACGAGCGCGTTGATCCTCTATCGCGCGTTCCCCGACGGACATCTCTATCTCGCCTACATGGGCGGACTGATGGCGGTCTACGGCGTCGTCTTCGCCTTACTCCAGCACGATATGCGAGCCCTGCTTTCGTACCACATCCAAGCCCAGCTTGGCTATATGGTTGCGGGGATCGGAATCGGGTCCGCGATCGGGATCGCCGGTGCGATGGGCCACCTGTTCAACAATATTCTCTACAAGAGTCTGCTGTTCATGGCCGTCGGTGTCGTCATCTACCGAACCGGTGAGAACGACCTGTACAAACTCGGCGGGCTCTGGAAAGAGATGCCACTCACTGCCATCGCCTTCCTCGTCGGTGCGCTCTCGATTACCGCCGTTCCCGGGTTCAGTGGATTTGTGAGTAAAGGAATGGTGCTTGACGCTTCCTCGGGGTACTTTGGCGGCCCCGAGTATCAAGCGCTCTATTGGTTACTCTTCATCGGTGCAATCGGAACGTTCCTCTCGTTCATTAAGCTCGGGTACTACGTCTTCCTTCACGGGCCAAGCGATCGCGAGGTCAAAGACGCAAAATCGGGCCAGACTGTCGCAATGTTCTCCGTCGGCGGAGCCTGTCTCGTTCTCGGTCTCCCTGCGATCGGATGGCCGGTCTTCACGGATCTTCTCCCATTAGTTGACGGCTCTGCGATAACCGTTGCTGGGACGGAAGATACGTTGGATCCGTACAGCCCCGGCCACCTCTGGGACTTCGTGATGTTGTTTACTATTTCGGTAGTTGGATTCAAGCTCATCCGCAAGCCGCTCTCGAAAATCGACTTCGGTGATCCTGCAATGCTCGTCAACCCGGCGACCTACTACATCGGTCGCGGATCGATGGTGGCTGTCACGGAAACCTACCGCGCCGTCGACGCCGCCGCGGTCGGCCTCGTTCGCCACGTTTACTGGATCGGAAACAATCCCGTGCTGGCGGTCGATGCCTTCGGCCACCGCTTGCCGAACTGGGTGGTCGATCTCGAGGAACGCCAACCGGCGGACGGCGGCCGTCCGTCGACGATCCATCTCCGAGCGGGTATCGGTCTCACCGTGTTGGTACTGACGGTGATTCTGACGATCATGTTGCTCCTTCTCGTCTAGATCGGCAGGAATCGTCCGTTATCGTCTTCGTTGTCGCTTTCTGCGGAAAACAGCCCACGGCCAACTCGGCGAGTTGTACCACCTACGATTCGTCTTGCGATCAGTTGTCTCGTGACTCGCTGGATGAGGTGACATCGATTATTCGATGGTGATCCTCTCGGAGGGCGATCGACTGCTCGAGAAAGGAAACCCGAAGCGAATTCGTCGGTGATGTCGCGGCTCGGCGACGGGAGGTCTCGAGGTCGCGACTGACGCCGCTCGGAGTGAGATACTCACCGTCGACGTCGATACCCGCGTCCTTGCAGAGCCGTTTGAGAATCGTTCGTGCGCCTTCGGTCGTAATCGCGGGTGGCGTGATGGCGTGTTCACGAAGGAGCGATTTTGCCGTCGAGTCCTCGAACAGCGAGTCGATTTCGGTCTCGCCGTATCCGCGTTCGGAGAGTTCCGATCGGACGTGGTTGCCGATCGACGGCGCGTGTCGTGTCGGGAACAGCGGCCACTCGTTCGTCGGCGGATCGAGTGCGATTCGGTAACGTCGGAGGGGAGTACGGGCCTGTGCCGGGAGCGACACGGCTTCGAACTGTCGTGATTTTCCGAGAACCTGTATCGTTCCGGTATAAAAGTCGACGTCGTCCCACGTCGCACCGGTCCGGCGATTGTCATCCGGTGCGCGGAACAGTTCGGAGCCCCGAATTTCCGTGTGTGCTAACAGTGCGACGACAGCGTACTCTCGAAGCCGGCTGCGTCTGGTTTTCCGGTCTTCGTGGAGCGACTCGAGTGCTCGTTCCCGAACGTACTGTTCGAGCGTTTGCCGCTGGTTGTCCGTCCAAAACTCGTCCGTACGCGTGTCAGTTTCGACCGGAAGAATCGCCTGTGCGTCCTGGGTGGCCGCTGGATTTTCCTCAAGCAATCCGCCGCGGACACACCACGACAAGAACGCGCGGACGACGGCGTAGTACGTTCGAGCGGTGGACGGGGCGTATTTCCCCTGTTCCGTTCGCTTTGACAATTCCCGGGCATACGCCTCGAAATCGGGTTGATCGAGTGCGATGAGAGCGGTCGTTTTTCGGGTTGTCTCAAGCCACGTTGCCCACCGTCGGAGTATGGACTCGGCGTTCGACGCGTAGGCACCGGATCCCGAATCACCGCTGTTTCCAATCGATTTCCGTTGGAGATAGGCATCGACCGCATCCGAGATGCTGACTGTTGCCATGGATTTATGACCACCGGTGTTCGTCTTGCCTCGCTCGGGGGTGTTGTTTTGAGTTCCCCGGTGTAGATTTCAAGCGGAGATCGAGATTCGAATATCCCTCTCCACTCATTCGTACGTTTTCCTAGTCTCTCTTTCCTATAAATTTGTGTTTCGGTGTCTTCATCCGTTTCGTAATAGCTGATTTCACTCGCTTCTCGGATCGGATCCCATACTATTAAAATCCAATCATGTGCGGTCTGTGAAGAAGCACTTCGCCAAATTTGTGGTGTTATATTCATAAATTCTTCTTTCATATTGGTAATATGGCATAGAACTTATTGACTTCCGCTAGAAGGCCTATTTACCTGTAAATTGCTCTATTAGAGCCCTTCGCTATTTGGTATTTTTACAGTATTGTATTATATATAGCTATAGTGTATATGATTCATATGGTGTTAATCCTAATAAAACCTATCTCTCGAGTAGGTACTGTGTTCTCGAGGCGAGAACATTCGTTCTCGAACCCGTTTCGAAGGCGGTAGCATTGGTATCTATTACAATCATATATATGTAACGATAAGCGAGGGGCTCTTCTCCCCACGCCGCCGCTGCTACATGTTCTCTTAACGAGAACAACTATAATAGTTATTATTTCGAATCACTTCCGATCGTCACCTCTCGAATGGCCTTTTCGATTGCTGTCCCAGCACTGATGACTAAGCCTGCGAAATCTTCTTTCAGTCGCTTGCCGCTGAGTCGTCGAGCTGGACCTGTGACCTCGACAGCACCGACCGGTTGTTCATCGGGTCCGATAACGGGGACTGCAATGGCGTTCTGTGGTGATTCCCCAGTTTGAATTGAGAACGTGATTCCCTGCTCGTGGGTGATCCTCGCGTCTGGACGTGTCTGGTTTTCGGGAGTGTACTCCGTCCGTGAATCACGTTCGATGATCGCGTGGCCGGCGGCCGACCGGTACGGATCGATCATTTCTCCGTCTCGTTCGGCCTGACTCTGTTGGTTCTCTCCCGTAAACGAGTAGAGATAGTACCCCGCGTCGTTTTGGACGACGACAATACTCGCGTGCTCGCCGGTTACGCTCGCCAGGTTTTCGATCGCAGGAATCGCAGGCTCGAAGAGCAAATGAGCATCTCGTGAGGCGATTCCAAGCGTAAAACATCGGAGTCCAAGCGAGTATTTGTACTCGGTTCGGGTCAAATACTGGAGATCGGATAACGTCTGGAGGTGCTTGTGAGCGGCACTCTTTGCGAGGCCGATCTCGTCGGCGATTTCCGTCGTCGTCAGTCCTCCTTCGTCTCGGACGAGTTCCAGGATTTCGAAACTTGTCTGCGTTGCGTTGATAGTGTACGTTTCATCTCCCATCGTACAGTTCGATTGGCGCCCGACGTGATAAATTTGTTCTCCTCTCGAGAACTCTCACCTCGGTTCCGTGGCCTTTCTCTTGTAGTGTCTTTCCTTCGGTGGGCGACTATTCCTATGGCCCCAGTTCGCCGAATTCGACCGACAAGTACATGTGATGCGCTTATGACCTTCAGGACGAGTCGTACTATCATGACCGAAATCGTCGACTACGAACTGTACGAGGTTCCGCCACGATGGCTGTTCTTGCGCGTCGAGACAGACGATGGTCTCGTCGGGTGGGGAGAACCGGTCATCGAGGGGCGTGCCAAGACAGTTCGATCCGCAGTAGAAGAACTGATGGATACGTATATCCTAAACGAGAGTCCCTTCGAAATCGAAGACCACTGGCAAACGATGTACCGCGGCGGATTTTATCGGGGCGGTCCGATTCTCATGAGTGCGATTGCCGGAATCGACCAGGCATTGTGGGATATTAAAGGGAAACACTACGACGCCCCCGTGTACGAACTGCTCGGCGGTGCGACTCGAGACCGAATCAGGGTCTACCAGTGGATCGGTGGCGATCGACCATCAGATGTCGGCGAAGCGGCGGCCGAAAAAGTCGAGCAGGGCTTTACCGCGCTGAAGATGAATGCAACGTCAGAAATTCAACGCCTCGACGATCCGGCCGCCGTGCAGTCGGCCGTCGATCGACTTCGAGAAGTTCGAGAAAGCGTTGGCCCCGAAATCGATATCGGTGTCGATTTCCACGGGCGCGTTTCGAAACCGATGGCCAAACGGCTCGTCAAAGCACTCGAACCTCACGAGCCGATGTTCATCGAGGAACCCGTTCTTCCAGAACACAACGACGCGCTACCCGAAATCGCTTCGCACACGACGATTCCGATCGCAACGGGAGAGCGAATGTTCTCCCGGTGGGACTTCAAGTCGGTGTTCGAAGACGGTGCTGTCGACGTGATTCAACCCGATCTCTCCCACGCCGGCGGGATCACCGAAGTGAATAAAATCGCGTCGATGGCAGAGGCCTACGATGTCGCGCTCGCTCCGCACTGCCCGCTCGGGCCGATCGCGCTCGCTTCCTGTATGCAGGTGGATATGTGTGCACCGAACGCCCTGATTCAGGAACAAAGCCTGAACATTCACTACAACGAAACGAACGACGTCCTTGACTATCTGACTGATAGCGATATTTTCGAGTACGAACAGGGGTACGTAACCGTTCCCGACGAGCCCGGTCTCGGTATCGAACTGGACGAGGAGTACATTCGCGAACAGGCAGAAAACGACGTCGATTGGCACAATCCGATCTGGCGCCACGACGATGGAAGCATTGCAGAGTGGTGAGGGGCGGCTAGTTCGCTGATCGGTCCGCTCCAGCGCACGTTCGTCTCGCTTTATAAAAGGTGATGAATACGAACATTATCATAAACGTTAAGTAAGATTGATCCCTCAGCACAGATGAGCGTATTATGTCCAATAATAACACGCATTCGCGACGACGGGTGCTAAAGGGTGCAGGGGTAACAGGTGCCACAGGGATGATGGCACTCGCGGGCTGTCTCACGGGAGACGACGACGGTGAAACCACGCTAGAAGTCCTTCACGGATGGACCGGTGGCGACGGTAAAGAAGCAGAGGAAGCGCTCTTCTCCGCGTTCGAAGAGGAGCATCCGGATATCGATCTCGACGATCAGCCGATCGGTGGTGGCGGAAACGAAAACCTCGATCAAACGGTTGCAACTCGGTTCCAAAGTGACGATCCACCGAGTTCGTTCGCTGGTTGGCCAGGAGCGAATCTCGAGCAGTACGACGATGTGCTCGGGGATATCGAATCCGAGGTTTGGGACGAAGCTGACCTCGCGGACGCACACGTTGACGAGGCTGTCGAAGCCTGTCAGTTCGATGGGGGGTACTCTGCCGTCCCGATCGGCTCCCACCGAATGAACGACCTCTTCTACAACGTCGAGGTTCTCGAAGATGCAGGCGTCGATCCCGAATCGCTCGACGACGCCGACGCGCTGATTGACGCGCTCGACACGATCGATTCCGAAACGGACGCGACGCCGCTTGCAATGTCGCTCGAGGCGTGGGCGATCTTGCAGACCTGGGCGGTCGTCATGCTCAGCACGCAGGGCTACGACGCCTACATGGACTTCATCGAGGGCAACGGTGACGAGGATGCAGTCCGCGATACCTTCGAAACGCTCGAAGAAATCCTCGACAACTACATCAATGACGACGCCGCTTCGGTCGATTTCACCGAAGTCAACCAGGATATCATGAGTGGTGACGCCGCCTTCATCCACGAAGGTAACTGGGTCGCGGGTGCGTACATCAACGAAGATATCGAGTACGGCGAGGAGTGGAACGCGATTCGATACCCGGGTACCGAGGACATGTACGGATTGCACATCGATTCGTTCATTTACCCGGGCGATAACCCGAGCCCCGAAGAAACCGCAACGTTCCTCCAGTTCGTCGGTGGAGAAACGGCACAGGTTGCGTTCAACCAGTACAAAGGTTCGATTCCGACTCGAGAAGGCGTGCCGACCGACGACTTCAACGACTACCTCACGGAAACCATCGAAGACTTCGAGACTGCCTCCGAGAAACCGCCGACGCTCGCCCACGGACTCGCCGTGGACCAGAGTACGCAGTCCTCCCTCGAGCAAGTTCTTAACAACAACTTCGCAGATCCCTTCGATGTCGACGACGCGACCGACGGGTTCATGGACGCAGTATAATTCACAACCTATATGAAACGTCTTGTAGCATTTTTACGTACCGTACGAAACAAGCAACGTATCCGGACGGACGGTGGTACGGCAGACGAGCGCTCGTCCGCCAAGCGGTGGCTCGATAGTGACTTCGTTCAGTCGGCCCCGTTCTGGGGACCGCCGCTCATCCTCATGGGCCTGTTCGTCTACGCGGCGATCGGGTGGAATTTCCTCCTTTCGCTGACGGATTACTCCGGATTTGGTGGTCCAGACTACACAAACCTTGGACTGCATAATTACTGGCGGATGGTTCAGGACCCATCTATTTGGGAAGCCACCTGGAACACGGTCGTTCTCCTCGTCGTCTTTACGATCGCGTGTCTGGCGCTAGGGCTCGCATTGGCCATTTTGCTCGACCGCGAGATCCGATTCGGTCGAGCGTTCAGGACGATCTACCTCCTTCCGTTTGCCCTGTCGTTCATCGTTACCGCTCAGTTCTGGCGGTGGATGTACAACGTCAACGACGGGATCGTCAACCAGTTCATCGGTCTGTTCGGTCTCGGGCCGTACAGCTGGTTGGGCGACCCACGGTTAGTACTCGGTTCGGTTATATTCGCTCTCGTCTGGCAGTTCAGCGGGTACACCATGGTTATTTATCTCGCCGCGCTTCGGTCGATTCCGACCGAGCAGTACGAAGCCGCGAGAGTCGACGGCGCGGGAACGTTCCGGATGTATTGGCGCGTAATTATTCCGCAGTTGCGGCCCGCAATCGTCAGTGCGACGGTCGTTCTGGTGTTGTTCGCACTGAAGGCCTTTGACTTCCTGTACGCCGTCTTCGACGGCTATCGGCCTCGCCAAGGGGCTGATATCCTTGCGACCAAGATGATGCGCGAGGGGTTCAACAACTCCGAGTGGGCTTACAGTTCAGCGATCGGGTTGACACTCTTCGTCCTTTCGCTGGCCGTGATCGCACCGTACCTGTACACGCAGTACAAGCGAGGTAATCTATGAGCGAGGAAACACTTTCGGCCGGACGAAGCACTGCAGACGAGCGCATACTCGACCGTATCACTCTCACTCAGGTAGGGTTGTACGCGTCCCTGGTAGGATTGGTTATCTTTTACCTGATACCGGTCCAATCCGGCTTCGTCACGTCGATCAAGACTTCGGATGCGTTGATCAACACGCAGCCGTTCGCTCCACCCGGACTCGACGGAGCGACGATAGAAAAGTGGGAGTTCGCGTTCAACGCGCTCTCGATGGGATTAGTGAACAGTCTCGCGTTCACCATCCCCGCAACGATTCTCTGTGCGGTGTTCGGAAGTATGGCCGCATACGGACTAACCCTCGTCAACTGGCGTGGGCAGGTCGCGGTCTTCGTCCTCTTTATCGCGGGAATCTTCATCCCGTACCAGGCCGTCATCGTTCCGCTCACCCAGTTCTGGTCGCAGTACGCGATGCTCGACCACAGGCTCGGGTTGATCCTCTCGTCACACCACGCGACGATTATCGAGCTCATCATTACTCACACCGCGTACGGGATTCCGATCTGTACGTTGTTGTTCCGGTCTCAGTACAAGACGATGTCCTGGGAGATGATCGAGGCCGCACGACTCGATGGTGCGTCAGTCTGGCGCATCTACAGACGCATCGTGTTGCCGCTGTCGATACCGATGTTCGCGGTCGTGTTCATCTTCCAGTTCACCCAGATCTGGAACGAGTTCCTGTTCTCGCTGACGATCATCGGGAGCGTCAACGATCCCGCCGCATCGGCGACACTGATCCTGTCGGGACTCGGTGAGGCACTCGAGGGTGTCGACTATCCGCTTCGAATGGCGGGAGCATTGATTACGGCACTCCCGACGTTGATCGTGTACCTCCTCTTTGCCGACAAATTCGCGGAGGGGGTTCGCGTATGATCGGTAGACAGATGGATCTACTCACACGGAGGTTCTAACAATGGCTCAAACGAAACTCAACGACGTTACGAAAGTATTCACGGAAGACGACGGGAACGAAATCGTTGCCGTCGACGAGGTATCGATCGATATCGACGACGGCGAGTTCCTCGTCCTCGTCGGTCCGTCCGGGTGCGGGAAGTCGACGACGCTGCGGATGGTCGCCGGGCTCGAGTCGATTAGCTCGGGTGAGATCAGTCTGGACGACCGAGTGATAAACGACATTCCAGCCAAGAACAGGGACATCGCGATGGTGTTCCAGTCGTACGCTCTCTACCCGCACATGACCGTTCGAGAGAATATGTCGTTCGGGCTCGAGGAATCGACGGACATGCCCGACGACGAGATCGACGAACGCGTCGAAGAGACGGCCGGAATGATGGGTATCAAAGAGTTACTGGATCGAAAACCCGGAGAACTCTCGGGCGGTCAACAACAGCGAGTTGCACTCGGTAGAGCGATCGTTCGCGACCCGTCGGTGTTCCTCATGGACGAACCGCTGTCCAATCTGGATGCGAAACTTCGGGCGGAAATGCGAACGGAACTCCAGCGCCTCCAGGAGGAACTCGATACCACGACGGTCTACGTGACCCACGATCAGACCGAGGCGATGACTATGGGAGATCGCGTTGCGATCCTCAACGACGGAACGCTTCAGCAGGTTGGGACACCGCTCGATTGTTACCACCGGCCATCGAATCTGTTCGTTGCTGGATTCGTCGGAGAGCCGTCGATGAACTTCATCGATACGGACCGTCGAACTGATGCTGGTGAAACAGTCCTGAAAGCCGATCGCTTCGATTATCCGATTTCCGACGGGATCGCGAACAAGGTTTCGGATTCGTCGAATCCGGTGCTCGGGATCCGTCCCGAGGATATCGGCGTCTCTCAGGACCCTCCAACGGACAAACACGACGTTTCGGCGACCATCGATGTCATCGAACCGATGGGCGACGAGAACATTGTGTACCTTCAGTTCGAAAGCGAGGATTCGGCGGTAGAAGCCGAACCCATAATCGCGACGATCGGCGGGATGCGCCAGTTCGAAAGCGGCCAGACGGTGACCGCACACATTCCTGAAGAGGCGATCCATCTCTTCGACGATGAGACCGGTGAGGCGTTGCACAATCGTCGTCTCGAAACGGCCGAATCCCAGACACCACAGCTCTGAGACAGGCACCGAATTCGATCCGTTTGACGTTTCCGACCGTCTCGCTGTTCGTTTTTTTGCCACCGTAAAACCGATCTCAGCCGTGTTCGTTGTTCGTCGTCGATCTCCTGTACCCCGTGGCGATGATACGGCTGCCCGCGAGGACGAGATACGCACCGAATAGCGAAGCGAGTAGTCCGGCAACGTCTGCTGACCCGATCGTAATCGAGACTGGAACGAGTCCGACGACGAACAGCGTAAAGCCTGTGACCCACGCGGTGACGTAGGGCAGCTCTCTGAGAACCGGGAACACTCGTTCGCGATCGAACGCAGCGCGCATCGTTTGAGTTTTCGTTGTGGCTGCCACCGCGGCAGGGAGGGCGTAGACGCTCGCGAGGAAGAGGAACAACATCGCTGTTGAACTTATCATAAACACCGGCGGTATCTCACCGCCGTCGGCTCCCGCCTCGACGAACGATGACACCGTCGTGAGCATCAGTGCGACAGGGACCACGAGAAAGGCAACTGCGATTCCCAGCGATTTGAAACCGGACAGCAGTGATGACCCCACCTCAAGGGGTGGGGGTGCGTGGTCGTCATCGACGAGGACGCGAGACAGGTATCCAACCAACACGGCGAAGACGGTCACCGTCGCGGCGCCGGGAACAAGTGCGACTATCGACGGGAGAAACTCCACGGTGTAGCGGTAGCCGATCGCGAGGGCTACGACGATTCCCGCGACGCCGAGGGATGGGGTCCCTCTAGTTGGGTATTTGAGTGCGTCAATGAGCATTCTTCTGGTTATTCTCGAATGCTGCTCGCTGTCGGTGGTCGATTCGCCGTCGGCGGACGAGTTGGGTGGCGCACTCTCGCTTCACGGATTCTCACTATTCTCCGTGATTATCGTATTCATATCGATTCGATAGGGACTATTGGAGTAAGTGTGCTGTGATTGTGGAACTGACGACGTGTTTTAGCGAAGACATTCGATGTGGCGGCTCGGATTCAGCCGGTATATATCGCGTACGTCTCTGCTTTGCGTTAATAAGGGTTTATTGGCTCCACAAAAATTCTATATAGCGTCATAAGATGTATAAGATACTATACGTGCGGTACAAGCATTTGTACGCGGTTATTCGCCGTATTTGGCCGTTTTGGAGTACACTGCACTAAAGCCCAGTTTAGTGCAGTACTTTTCATCGTCCCGATGCTGTCTTCGACAGCGGAAACGTACTTTCACACACTATCTTTGAGAAAAACGTCGGACAGCGTTCTGTGACAACTGTCAGTGACCTCCCGACAAAAGAACGTGGTGAACGTTCACCGGTTCGGAAACTTAGGAACCGATGTACTGGTTCTCCCACTCGCGCCGTGCTTCGATCTCTCGGCGACCGCGTCGGGTGGTCGAGTAGAAGTTCGTCCGTTGATCGAGTTCCCCTTTTTCGACTAATCCTTTCTCGACGAGCGTGTCCAGATTCGGATACAACCGGCCGTGGTGGATCTCTTTTTCGTAGTATTTCTCGAGTTCGTCCTTGATCGCTAATCCGTGAGGTTCGTCCAGTCCTTCGATTACTAACAGCAAATCACGTTGGAATCCAGTGAGGTCGTACATTCATTGAAGTATCTCAACCCAATAATCATAAATTCGTTGTTTTACGATTACGACATGGATCAATGACTTCATTTGTCTGCAAGGTAAAACGGATTTTCGCTGTCGTTTCGGGTTTAGCATTAGTAAGTGGAAGCGCCGCTCATTGGTACTCCTTGCAACAATCAACCGCGTTAGATACAAAGACGTCGTCGTCTGTACTGGTGACGTTCCAAGTCTGAACTGATGGGTGAGATCGATGGTGTCGTCTGTTTTTCTCATCAACCGACGCTTGGAACGATACAGTAGGTAAGCCGTTGATAGAGAATCTATACTATTTGTCTCATTGGACAGATGACGATCTCTGTTTTGGCTTTTATCCCGACATGCACCTGGTTTCTCAGTTGTCTTTCTCGAGAACTACGGATAGCAACTCGGTCGTAGAACTGCTCTTTCGGCATCGTTAAGTACTGATTGGCACATTACTTACATATGATGGTCGAAGCGCGGGACAAACTAGCCGAAAAAATTGCAGGAGAAATCGCGTTGAGCGAGAACCCCGGGGCGACGCTCCGGAAGTGGCGAACGGATTTCGAAATCGCCCAGAACGATCTCGCCGCTGAACTCGATGTTTCGGTCTCGGTGATTTCCGATTACGAAACGGGCCGCAGGGAGAATCCCGGAAGCGGAACGATCCGACGGACCGTCAACGCGTTGCTCGATATCGACGAATACCGAGGTGGGAAACACATTCGCCAACACGCTCGAGCGTTGTCGGCCGGTCTGGATAGCGATATCATTCTGGACCTTCACGAGTATCGCGCGAACGTCTCGCTTCAGGAGTGTTACGACAGCATTGAGGCGACGGAGTTGGCAGCGGGAAACCACGATACTGTTGCGGGACATACCGTCGTCGACAGCGTCCAGGCTATTCGCCACCTTTCTAGCCGGGAATTTTACAACCTGTACGGTCAGAGCACAAACCGTGCGCTGGTGTTTACGAACAACACGTCGGGAAAGGGTGCGCTCATTGCCCTTCGAGTTATCAACCCGACTCCAAATGCCGTCGTTCTCCACGGTGTGAGCGAAGACGAACTGTGGGAGTTCGCTCCCGAACTCGCTCGCGGAGAGAATATCTCCCTGGCAGTCACAACGATCGATCTCGATTCGCTTCTCGATCGGCTTCGTGAAGCTTCGTAGGCCACGCATATTACAGTTCTCGAAATAGAACGGTTGCTAAACTATTGTCTCAATTAGTATCTGTTTGTGAGATTTACATGTGCTCTCAACAGTTTCTCTGATTGCTGAAGTCCCTTCTAACTAATACATTCGTTCACTTTCCCTCATCATTCGAATGCTCACTGGCTGCTTGGGGTTTCGTCCTTTTCCCTTTGTGAAGGCGTCTACTGCTCGTACTAGTTCGTATCTAATTCCTCGTTTATGGATTCGTGTTCGTCCGTCATTATCACTCCAGTTTGGATTTTCAGTGTACCTGTTACACACATATCTGTGTAACGCTCGTTTCGGGTATGGTCTGCTTTCACTGTCGGTGAGAGTACTCGAGTCGGTGAAAACCAATCGGAGTTTAGATTTCGGTCACGTAGTGATGCGATTCGGGGAGGGGTTGGGCGTCCTCCGGAAGTAAGGCGACGACGAGGCAATCGACGTACTCTTCGAAGTACTCGACGACCGACGCGATTCGATCCGAATCGATGGCTTCGAGTGAGTCAAGCAGCATGAACGGAACGTCCTCGTAGACGTTGTGGACGAGGTAGCCGGCGAGCGCGAAGACAAGCCCCGTTACCTCCCGCTCACTTTCGGAGAGGTGTGAAATAGTGTCCTCGTAGGTCGCCCCCTCGTCGGTCGTTCGGACCACGTGAAGGTCGAACGCCGTTTTCGAAACGGTTTGTCGTCCATCCCGAACGTTCGTTTCCCGGCGTTCGATCCAGATCCGATCGATGTTTCCGTACTGAAGGACCGACAGGATCGATTCCATGTGGTCGTTGAAGGCATCGATTGCGTCCTCTTCGATTCGGTCGACGCGTGTTCGAAGCTCGGTAAGCTCCGATTCGATTTCCTCGCGGCGGTCTTTGAGTTCGTCCCGGTCGTCGATCGTCGCCTCGAGTTCCTCGATTCGGTCGTCGACATCGCTTCGATCCGATTCCAGTTCCTCGAGTTCGAGTTCGACGCGGTTGAGTTCGCGGTGGGTCTCGAGAACGTCGCTGTAATCGGTATCCTCGAACGATTCCGCGTCCGCCTCGAGACTGTCGACGCGTGCACCTAACTCGTCCAGTTGCGCTTCGAGATCGTCGATCTGGTCCTCTCGCATTTCGATCTCGTCTTCGGTGGACGAGAGTTTCCGTTTGAGTCGGCTTCGTCGTTGGGCGTTTTCTTTGATCTCCGACTTTCGCTCCGAGAGTTCGTCGATCTGGTCCTGTACGTCGTTTCGCTCGGCGAGCGTGTCTTGGTGTAGTGACTGGAGGCGTTCGAGCGTCGATTCGATGCGGTCCCGTTCGACGTTCGATCCACACGTCCAGCAAACGATTTCGTCCGATTCTTCGACCAACTGGTCGGTCAGTTCCGTCGAGTCGTCGTCGGATAACTCCCCGTCGAGATCGATCCCGTCACCCGACAGCCGGTTCTCGTTGAACTGGATGACGTTTTGCAGTTCAGTTAGTTTCGAATCGAGCGATCGTTTTCGCTCTCGTAGTTCCGAGATGCGCCCGTCGAGTCGGTCGGGAGACTCGGTATCTTCCGCGGTGTGTTCCTCGATGGCTTCCTCGAGTTCATCCCGTTCCCGTTTGAGTTCCCGGAGGCTCTCCCGCTCGGTATCGAGATCGTATTCGACCGACTCGAACTCCTTGCGCGCGCTTCGGAGTTCCGCGAAGGCGTCTTCTAACTCCTCCTTTCTCGTCCGGCTTTCGTCGACGTTGATCTCGTGTTCCTCGAGTTCCGTTTCGAGTTCGTCGATTTGGGCCGAGACGTCTTCGATCTCTGCTTCGAGCGAGACTCGCTCGGATTCGAGTTCGGGGAGCTCGTCTTCGAGTCGCTGGAGTTCTGTGATTCGTTCGTCTAACTCCCGTTTTTCGTTTTCGAGAGCCGAAATTTCGGCTTCGATTTCGTCGGTGTCGATCGGTCGCATGATGATTTCGCGAAGATCGTCGCCGCGACCGACGGCTCGTCGAGCCTCGTTGGACTCCAGAAGGAACGCAAAGAGATCGGCGAGTTCTGGGTCCTCGAGGTACGGATTTCCGTCGAACGAGACTGTTCCGTTCTGTCGATGCAATGAACGAGTGAATTCGTTGTCCTCGAACGTTAACTCGACGTCCCCTTCGTTTGCATCTCCCTTTAAAGACGATTGGTCGCTTCCCAGTGCGGCCATAATCGCTTGGAGAAATGATGTCCGGTTGGTCGCGTTCCGTCCCGTGAGGACGTTAACACCGGGGTGGAGTGTGACAGCAGTTTCGTCGATCCCACCGATATTTTTCGCAGTAAGATCGATTGCCGATTCGAGTGACTTCGCTGTTGACATTACAGAGAGGTTTGTGTTCCCTGTATAAATAACCACCACCAGCGGAGGATATTGTTCGTTCGCTACCCCTTTCACCGAGGACCGCTATCGTTACGAAGAGCAGTCACAGCCGCCGGAATCGATGAGTTCGCCGACGGTGTAGGTCGTCCCGCAGTTTTCACAGACGACCGTCACGGAAACGAGCACGTCGTAGTTCTGTTCGGTGAGCAGTTCGGCCCGAACCAGTTCCTCTATCGTCGAGTCGGTAACGACCTGCGTGCGACTCGCCAATCGCTGAATCGTTTCTTTCTTTCGCTCCCGTCGGGATTCGTCATCGTCGTTTTTCGGGAGCTCCGCTTCGCGAACCGTCGTCAAATACGTATGAATAGCCTGATGAGTGACGAAATCAGAGCGAACGTCGTCGATTTCGACCCCTGTCCGTTCGAGCGACCGTCGTTTTCGAATTCGCTCGGAGGACGTCGCATCGTCGTCGGTCAAAATCTCGTACGTGTTTTCTACGTCGCGTTGAGTTGGCGTCCCACCGGCTTCACGGAGCGCTTCCTGCAGAACGGCAATATTGAACTCCGTCGCGAGATCGCGTAGACTCGTCCGGTTTCCACCTTCGCCGAGCCACTCGGCCTCGAGTCGGGCACCCCACTCTTCGAGTTCGTAGGTGTCGATCACCCGTTCGACTTTCGTTCGTCGACGACTGTCCGACTCAACTGTCATACGACTACCATTGCATTCCGGCGATACAAATGTTCCGAATGGTGGCTGTTTGCTTGGCGTTTGTGGTACTCGGAACGTTCTTCTCGCTTACACTGTCCCGTTTCGACGGGGAACCGAACGGCGTTTTCGTGATGTAATCGTTCCAATTTGTGATAGCTCCGGGATTCTATCGAAGCCTGGTGAGTTAGAGGCCCTATTTTGATTACATCGATATGTGCGTAATGGTTCGTGCGGTCACTCGAATCCGACCTGTCGCCACTCGGGAGCTATCAAGTCACTTTTGCGTGTCGCGTGAGCGAAAGACCGTGGTTGACCCGTCATTTTACGTGGTTGACTCGTTCGGCACTGACCCGTCATTTTACTATCTACACCTCCATTGTGTGGGTATGGATATCACGAACGAACAACAGCTTATCCGGGATACCGTCCGGGAGTTCGTCGAATCGGAAGTCACCGACGGCGCTTCGGAGGCGGACGAAACGCAGCAGTTTCCCGAAACCGTCTGGGACGGGCTCGCAGAACTCGACCTTACCGGCCTCACCGTCCCGGAGGAACACGGTGGAATCGATGTCAATCAGCTCACCTACAGCATCGTCAACGAGGAGCTCGCGGCGGGACATCTCGCGGTAGCGACTGCACTTTCCGTCCACTGTCTGGCGACCTCCTGCATTCGAAAATTTGGCTCGGACGCACACAAAGAGCGGTGGCTCCCGGAAATGGCCGCCGGCCGTCCTGTCGGCGCGTTCGCGTTATCCGAACCCCACGCCGGTTCGAACCCGGCCGCACTGTCGACTTCGGCCCGTCTCGATACGGGAGCGAGTGGGGAACGGGACGCGGAGTACGTGATCAACGGAAAGAAACAGTGGATCACGAACGGCGAGCGAAGCGGTGTTATCGTTCTGTTCGCTAAAACGGATCCTGACGATCCCGAAACCATCACCCAGTTTCTCGTGCCCAAAGATGTCGAGGGGTTGGAGGTCGGCAAGAAAGAGGATAAACTCGGACTCCGTGCCAGCGATACGACGACGCTGCTTTTCGACGACGTCCGAATTCCCGCGGAAAATCGTCTCACTCCCGTTGGCGAGGGACTCAAAGCCGCCTTTTCGATTCTCACCGGTGGCCGAATCGCGATTGCGAGTCAGGCCGTCGGCGTCGCACGGGCGGCCCTCGAGGACGCGGTCGAGTACGCGAACGAGCGCGAACAGTTCGACGAGCCCATCATCGAACACCAGGCGATCGGCCAGAAACTTGCGGATATGCAGACCGACGTTCAGGCCGCTCGCTTGCTCACTCGAGACGCCGCACGCAAAAACGAGGACGGCGTCGATTCGATGGCCGCGAGTATGGCGAAGTACTTCGCGAGCGAGACGGCCGTCGACGTCGCCAACGACGCGATACAGGTCCACGGCGGGTACGGATACACGAAGGACTTCGATGTCGAGCGGTACTATCGAGACGCGAAGATAACCACGATATACGAGGGAACATCCGAGATTCAAAAGAAGATCATCGCGAGGAATTTGAAGGACTAATCGCAGTCTCGAGGACCTGTTAGAATCTCTCTCTTTGCAGCAATTCTCTTCGAAGAATCATCCGAAAATTGGAGCAAGAGTTTAGGATATCGACACCCTCATTGATGACCATGTACGACCCGGACGACCTCGAGACGGTTCGCAATAGCCGCGAGCGCTGGGAGGAGGGGCCCCTCGAACAGTCACTCGAGGGTGGTGAGCGAAAGGATCGATTCGCCACGGTGTCGAACCACGAGGTCGATCGCCTCTACACGCCCGAAGACGTTGCTGACACGGAGTACGAGTCGGATCTCGGCTTTCCCGGCGAACCGCCCTATACGCGCGGTCCCTATCCGACGATGTACCGCGGTAGAACGTGGACGATGCGACAGTTCGCCGGATTCGGGACCGCCGAAGAGACGAACGAGCGGTTCCGATACCTGATCGACCAGGGGCAAACGGGGCTCTCGGTCGCCTTCGATATGCCGACGTTGATGGGAATCGACTCCGACGATCCGATGAGCGAGGGCGAGGTCGGGAAAGAAGGCGTCGCAGTCGACACGCTTGCGGACTTCGAAATCCTCTTCGAGGGGATCGATATCGACGAAATATCCACCTCGTTTACGATTAACCCCTCGGCCGCCGTCATTTACGCGATGTACGTCGCGCTCGCCGATCAGCAAGGCGTTCCCCGTTCGGAGCTCCGCGGAACGCTCCAGAACGATATGTTCAAAGAGTTCATCGCCCAGAAGGAGTGGGTGATCCCTCCCGAGCCGTCGCTTTCGATCGTCACGGATACGATCGAGTTCGCCGTCGACGAAACGCCGAAGTTCCACCCGGTCTCGATCTCGGGCTATCACATTCGAGAAGCCGGCTCGACGGCGGCCCAGGAGGCGGCGTTTACGCTGGCCGACGGCTTCGCGTACGTCGAGGACTGTCTCGAGCGGGGCCTGGACGTCGACGAGTTCGCCCCCCTCCTCTCCTTTTTCTTTAACTCGCACAACTCGATATTCGAGGAGGTAGCGAAGTTCCGCGCGTCGCGTCGCCTGTACGCCCGCGTGATGGAGGACTGGTACGACGCCGAGAAGGCGGAATCGAAACGCCTGAAGTTCCACACGCAGACCGCCGGGCAGTCGTTGACGGCCCAACAGCCGCTGAACAACATCGTTCGAGTCACGATCCAGGCGCTCGCCGGCGTCCTCGGCGGGACGCAGTCGTTGCACACCAACAGCTTCGACGAGGCGCTCGCCTTGCCGAGCGAGGATGCCGTTCGCGTCGCGCTCCGAACGCAGCAGATCATCGCCGAGGAATCCGGTGCCGCGGATATCGTCGACCCAATGGGCGGGAGCTTCGCGATCGAGGCGCTGACCAACGAGGTGGAATCGGAGATCATGGTTTATCTCGAGGAAATCAAGGAAATCGGCGATGGATCGGTCCGGGACGGAATCCTTCAGGGTATCGAAGAGGGGTACTTCCACCGGGAGATTCAAGAGTCGAGTTACGAGTATCAACAGCGCGTCGAACGCGGCGAGGAGGTCGTCGTCGGCGTCAACGAGTACACGATCGAGGAGGATACTTCGCCGGATATTCTCCACGTCGACGAGACGACCCGCGAGCACCAACTCGAGCGACTCGAGCGCGTGAAAGACGAGCGAGACGACGGCGAGGTCGAGGCGGCCCTCGAAGAACTGTCGCGGTGTCTCGAGGAAGACGCAAACGTCATGCCGCCGATCGTCGATGCCGTGAAGGTCTACGCGACGATGGGCGAAATTATGCAGGTCTTCGAGGAGACCTACGGCTCGTATCAGGAGACCGTGAGTCTCGCCTGAGAGCGTCTCTCTTCCGTTGGGTAGAGAAAACCGCGTTTCGTTCGTCGCCGGTTTCATCAGAACTATCCCCCGCGTACACGACTGTCAGTGTATGGACGCCGTCAAAGTCACGGAGCACGGGGGTATCGAGGGACTCGAGTACGGAACGGTTCCGGATCCGGAACCCGCCGCCGACGAGGTACTGGTCGACATCAAAGCGGGTGCGCTCAATCACCTCGACGTTTGGGTGCGCCGCGGGCTCCCCGGACTGGATCTCGAGTTACCTCACGTTCCGGGTAGCGACGCGGCGGGCGTCGTCGAGGAGGTTGGAGAAACGGTCACGCAGTACGAGCCAGGTAATCGGGTCGCCCTCTCGGCAGGGGTTTCCTGTGGCGACTGTGAGTTCTGTCGCGACGGCGAGGCCTCGCTCTGTGAGACCTTTCACATCATCGGCGAACACGTCACGGGCGTTCACGGTGAGTACGCCACGATTCCGGAAGAAAACCTGATTCGGGTTCCAGATCACGTCGACTGGGAGACGGCGGGGTCGGCGACGCTGGTCTTTCAGACGGCCTGGCGGATGCTGATCGAACGCGCCGAACTCAAGGCGGGCGAGACGGTGCTGGTCCTCGGTGCGAGCGGCGGCGTCGGTCACGCGGCCCTCCAGATCGCCGACTACGCCGGCGCGGAGGTTTACGCGACGGGAAGCACCGATGAAAAGTTAGCGTACGCGCGAGAACACGGTGCAGATCATGTCTGCAACTACGAAGAAACGAACTTCGCCGACTGGATTCACGACGAGACCGACGGTCGCGGCGTCGACGTCGTCGTCGAACACGTCGGGGAGCCGACCTGGCGCGATTCGATCAAGAGCCTCGCCAAAGGCGGCCGGCTCGTCACCTGCGGCGGCACTGCGGGCGGTGCTCCCGAAACGGACATCAATCGTATTTTCTGGAACCAGCTGAATATCTTGGGTTCGACCATGGCGACGCCCGGCGAGGTCGACGACGTGATGGAACTCGTCTGGGACGGAACGTTCGAACCGGCTATCCGTGACGTGCTTCCGATGAGCGAGGCCGCTCGAGCCCACGAAATGTTACAGGATCGCGAAGGGTTCGGCAAGGTCGTCGTCAAACCGGACAGCGAACTGGACTGAGTCTCCCTGGTTCGATCCCGCTTCGGGACCGATATAGCTCACCGTTTTGTGGTCGATTGCGTCGTTTCCTGATTATATACGAAATACGACCATTTCTCGAACAACTCATATCTGTTGTACTACTTATATCCGCTATGCCAACGCGTGCATACCAACGAATTATATTCGCCGTGAACGGCCGTCAATCGAACGAGGGATCGAGTACGCTCGCAGTTATTCCGCCACCTGCTCAATACGGGGGCTTCAGCTTCGTCGAGACGTACTCGGCGAGTTCTTCGATCGATCCCAGGACGCCCCGTTCGTGGTCCTCGAGTTGTCGATACTCCTCGTTCGATTCGAACTCGTGAAAGCTCTTGTGTGCGACTCGCACATCTTCGAACAGCGACGGGCAGTCTTCGATTCCGATTCCCGTCGCTGGGAGGTCGGATGGCCTGTCGGCGCTGTCTCGCTCCTCCGCTTCGCCCGACTCGAGGCCGACAGGAACCGTTCCGAGGGCGTCCACGCCGATCGAATCGAGCGTCTCATCGATGGCTTGGAATTCGTTCTCGAGCCTCTCGATTGCTGTGCCTGCGTCGAACGGAATAAGGACGCTCGGGGCGGCGTACACGCCGTTGCAGACGCGAAGGTCGGTTCCGACACCCGCATCGATGAGGATAATGTCGTACTGATAGAATACTTTGGAATCGGAGAGAACGCGGTGGAGCTGTTCCGTTTTCGGGTACTCGTACCCGATCCGCGGTGCGGACTGTTCCGAAAGGACGGCGTTTTGTTCGAGGATGGAATCGAGTTCCGCGAGATAGTCGTGGGTTGGAACGACGTCGACGCCGGGTTCGGCCGATCGAACGAGTTCGTCGAACGGCTCGGTATCCTCTTCGAGCAAGTGAGAGACGATATTCTCCTCGTATCGATCTTGTTTCTCGAGCCCGAAGTACTCCGTCAGACCGTCGCCCGGCGGTGTGAAATCGACGACGAGCACGCGATCACCGCGTTCGGCCTGCGCTCGAGCGAGGCTCGCGGTGATGGCAGTGGTTTCGGGACCGCGTTCACTGGACCAGACGGAATACGTATGCATATACGGGGATAGACGGCCCGGTGCTCAAAAACGCTGTCCAATCGAAACAGGGTTGTTTACTCGAGTGACGGAGTTGGAATCACTGTAACCGCGCGTCTGTTCTGTCGTTTCTCCCTTCACTCTCCGCCTGCAGTCGAAAGACCATCAACAGGATCGAATCGCACGCTATCGCGTCATTCCGACAGCGGAGGCGCAGTTTCTGGCGGTTGGCGGTTGTTAGTCGCCTGTTCGAAGGAGTACCCCAACTCGAGGAGCGTCGCTTCGTCGAACGGCTTCCCGAGGAATTCGATACCGACGGGCAAGCCGTCGTCGGTGAATCCGGCGGGGATAGAGACGGCACTACACAGCGATTGCGAGGCGATGATCGTGTTGGTCGCGAACGTCATCGTCTCGTACTTTCCGTCCCGTATTTCGTCCTCCGTCGGCGGGACGACCTGCACGTCGGGATAGACGATCGCGTCGAGATCGTGAGCCGCGAAGACGTTCAGGATTTCCTCCTGAAAGTCCTGATGGGCGTTTCGGCGCTTCCAGTACTCGAGGTGATCGGTGAGGTCGCTCGGCCCGTCTTCGGCGAAGCCGATGAACAGGTCCAGGAGGTCGTGGTACTGCTCGTTCTCGTAGAGTTCGTCGACGGAGTCGACCGGGCCGTCTCGGTCGCCGAGGAAATCGTTGAGGTCGCGTTTCGACTGGAGAATGTACAACATTGTCTCCTCGAGGTACTGCTCTCGGCGCGGAATCTCCACGGGATCGACGACGTTCGCGCCGACGTTTTCCATCGTCGTCAGCGCTCGCTCGACGACCTCGGTAACCGGCCCGGAAGCCTCGTCGTCATCGTCACCGAACCCGTCCCGAAGGACGCCGACTCGAGCGCCGTTCAGGCCGTCCTCGAGGAGCGCGTCGGTGTACGAGCCTCGGTCCGGGACGAGTTCGGTCTTCCCCGTGAGCGGGTCGCGTTCGTCGTAGTCGACGAGTACGTCGAGGAGCGTAGCCGTATCGCGGACCGTTCGCGTCATCGGACCTGCGGTGTCTTGCTGTGAAACTAACGGGCTCATCCCGTCTCGGCTGATCAAACCCGGCGTGACGCGGAATCCGACGAGGTTGTCGAACGATGCGGGAACGCGAATAGAGCCGCCACAGTCCGTGCCGATGCCGACCGTGCCGAGGTTCGCAGCGACGGCCGCGCCGGTTCCGCTGCTCGAGCCGCCGGGATCCCGAGTTAGCTCGTAGGGATTTTTCGTTCGGCCGGTGAGCGAGGAAAACCCGAACCAGGACGTTGCCCAGTCCGGCATGGTCGTCTTCGCCAGGATAATCGCTCCCGCGTCTCGCAGGCGCTGTGTGACGCCCGACTCCGATTCGGGGTAATACTCCTCGAACGCTTCCGACCCGTACGTCGTTGGGAGATCCGTCGTTTCGATATGGTCTTTTACGACGATCGGGATTCCGTGGAGGGGTCCCTCGAACGTTCCCGACTCGGCGAACCCGTCGTCGAGTTCGGCGGCCCGCTCCGGCGCGTTCTCGTTGACCGTCACGATCGAGTTAAGCTCGGGTCCGTTTCGGTCGTACGCGTCGATCCGCTCGAGGTATTCCTCGACGAGCGCCTCGCTCGAGAGCGTGCCCGCTTCGAACGCTCGATGAATTTGGTTGATCGTCACTTCCTCGATTGCGGGAGGTGTATTTGCCATATGTGCGGTTCGTCGCCAACGAAGATAGCTTTACAGGCGTTACGAAACTGCAGGGACAGGTCAGTCTCTCGGATTGTCGCTTCGAGCCAGTGTCCGATTCGGCGATCGAATTTCGAAACTCCGACTGCTCGAGGGTCTGCGTTGTCGAAGGATCGATCGGACCGAGATCGGACGTTCGCCCCGTTGGTGAAGCTGTCTCACTACAAACCAGCGTGTATTTCCGCCGAGCCGAACGCTTTAACCCGGTCACCTCGTATTTTTACCTACGAATGGACCGGAGCAGTCAGTCGCCGATGTTGTACGTGCTTTTGGGGATCGCGTTGCTCGTTACGGTTCTCGTTCACCTCTCGGTACTCCCGAGATACTATCCCGGTGACGTGTTCATGACCGCGCTCACGCTGGTAGCTGGCTGGGCCACGTTCACGATCGTCTGGTATCTCTCCGGTCGAATCTTTTCGACGCCCGGGGAGTTACCGACGATGCGCGCTGCAGACCTCGGATTAGGGCTCTTTCTCGTTTCACTGTTGATCGCGCTCTTTATGGACTCGTTGGGATTCACTCTGAACGCAGTGCTCGAGGCCTTCGTTATCCCTGCAATCGGTATTTACGCCGGTCTCGCGCTGCTCGGGTGGTCGATCGGTCGTCGAACGAAAGCGATCAACCGAATTTCGGGCTAATCTTCCGGGTCCGCCTCGGGTCCCGAATCGGCGACGAAGACGGGAACGTCACCGAATCGAATAACGTGATCCGTGACGCTCCCGACCGCCATTCGGTGTACTCCGCCCCGGCCGCGGGTTCCCATGACGATCACGTCGGCATCGACTTCGTCGGCGGCCTCGAGTATCTGTTTCCCCGGAGACCCCGTTCGAACTGCAGTCGTCACCTCGAGATCCTGTTCCTGTGCTTTCGTCGCGATTCCGTCGACGTACTCCGTGGCTCTTCCGCTCATCGCGTCTTCGGCGCTCGAGGCGTCACCCGGTAATCGAATGTCCCCGAGCGGTCCAGTGTCGGCCACGGAAACGACGTGTACCCGGCCAGAATGTGTCTGTGCGAGTTCGAGCCCTTTTTTGGCGGCAGCCTCGGCGTATTCGCTGCCGTCAGTCGGGATCAAGATCGTATCGAACATACGTACACTCGAGGCTCCACGTACGTCAACGTAGCCCCGAAGAGCGACGTACCCGCCTCGAGTTGTTCGCCTCCCTCGAGGCCGAGATCATCGTTCCAAACTCGTGACTATCATTTCGAGTTTTCGAGTGGTATCGGACGTACTCCTCGCCGGGTGTGGTTTGCACAACTCGGAACCGTCCCGTAAGCTGACCCTACAGTCGACTCGAGATTCGCCGACGTTGCTTATGGCATCGTTCCATCGTTTGCAAGCATTATCCCCTTCGGCACCCCAGTTAACAGTTCGGCTATGGTAGTCGCCTCAGCAATCGTTTTCGTCGTGAGCCTCCTGATCGGTGCAGCCGGAATATACGTCGGCGCCCGCGTCATCGTCGGTGCCGGCGATTACGATCACGCGATCGTCACTGCGCTGATCGGTGCGATAATCTGGAGCGTCGTCGGCTTTCTGGTCGGGTGGATTCCGTTACTGGGTCCGTTGTTGGCGCTCCTCGCGTACATCGCGGTCATCAATTTCCGCTACCCGGGAGAGTGGACGGCTGCCGCGATGATCGGGCTCCTCGCGTGGTTGACGGTCCTGATCGTGCTCTATGCGCTTGCCGCGATCGGCGTGACCGGATTCGATGCCGTCGGCGTTCCCGGCTTCTAGGTCGGTAATCGTTCTCGTCTTCCCACTTTCGCAACTCACGGCGTCGCCGTTCGTGATCAGTCGTCAGCGGGCGCTTTATCCGGCCGGTAACTTCGACTGATCGCCTTCCACTTGCCGGTCGAGAAGCGATAGTAGTTGATCACTGCGGGTGTAAGCGCCTCCGCGAAGAAGGTGAGATAGAGCCCGGTCAGTCCCAGTGCGGGTATCGTTGCGCCCGAGAGCGTCAGCTCGAGGATCGGAGTCGGACCGATATCCGGGACCGACACGGCCGTTGCGCCGAGATACGCGACGGGAATCGAGAGCCCGAACATCCCGAGCAGCTGGCTGTAGAACGGCCACCGCGTGTCGCCGCTTCCGTTGAGCGCTCCCGCGGCCGCCGTGTACACTCCCTTGAAGACGATCGCCCCACACGCCGCCCGTATGAGCCCGACGGCCGTCGGTATCGATAGCTCCGCCGGATCGTCGGTAAACGCCAGCGCGATCGGTTCCGCGAAGGCGAAGACGATCACCGCCGCGAGCAGATACACCGAGGCAGAAAAGTAGACGATCTCCCTGCCGTAGCGCTCGGCGGTGTACTCGTCGCCCGTTCCGAGGTTCTGTCCGACGAGACTCGAGGCGGCGAGGCCGAATCCCCAGCCGGGCGTGTTCATCAGTCCCCAGATTCGGCGGGCGATGACGTAAGCGGCGACGGTATCCTGGCCGAAGATGTCGACGATGGCGAGCATCGGGAACTCGGCGATGGTCCAGACGAGCTTCGATCCGAGGACGGGGAGTCCGATCGTGGTCAGGTCCCAGATCGTTTCCCCGTCGAGGTAGCTTCCGACGGGACTGATGCTGACGTCAAACGGCTCGAGCCCGGGTAGCCGCCCCGTGACCAGTCCGACCCCGAACGTGACTGTCACGACGATGTTCGCGCTGACGGTCCCCAGCGCCGCGCCGACGACGCCCATATCGAGGCCGAAGATGAGGACGGCGTTGAGGACGATGTTCGCGACTGCGCCACCCGCTCGGACGACCATCGGGGTCCACGAGTCGTCCATTCCGACGAACGTCCGACTACCGATCAGGTTCAGCCCCGCGAAGGGGATTCCCAGGGCCACGATCTGCAGGTAATCGGCCCCGTGTTCGATCGCCTCCTCGTTGTTGCTGATAAGCGAGATGAGTTCGACGGGAAACGCCCAGAACACGGCCGCGACCGGCACCGTAACTGCGAGGACGCAGACGACGCTCGAGCGAACTGCTTGCCCCATCTGATCGAACCGGTCGGCTCCGTAGCGCTGTGAGACCAGTGCGATCGTCCCGCCCGCGACGCCGCCGCCGAGGGCGAAGGCGAGTCCCCAGTAGGGTGCAGCAAAACCGACGCCGGCGATGGCACCCGAACCGACGGCGACGCCGACCATCGCAACATCGACCGCGTTTTTCGACATCCGCGCGAGCCCGGTGACGATTCTGGGCCACGCGAGATCCGTTGTCCGGCGCGCTCGCTTGCGGTCTATGAGACCGAGGCGGGCGAGCGCGAGCCCGATCCACAGGATGAGTTGTCGAAACGGGTTCGGAATACGTCGTGCCAACGGAATCGATAACGGTTAGACGACCCCTCGGAAAAGACGTTCCCGACGCGGCAGGGAAAACCGGTTCCGGTTCGACACCATACCTCACGGTAAACCGGGCTCTCTGTTTCTGTCACCCGTACCAATTCATGCAATCGGGTTAGTCCCTTCGGAGATGGTCCGGTTGACCGTCAGCACCTGACGCTACCGGTTACGCACTCTCTTTTCGAAGGAAATCGATGCCCATCGCTCGCTACGGTGTTCAACGGGCTCTTTTGAACAGTCTCGCCCTTCTTAATTCGAACCCGGATCTCCCGTCTCTTCGATCCGGCGCTCGTACTTCTCCATCGACTCCTCGAGCGCGGCGGTCGCATCGATATCGAACGACGAACAGACCGCGAGCAACGAAAACATCGCGTCGCCGAGTTCGTCCCTCGGAACGTGTGCCCGCTCGGGTTCCGAGCCGTACTCCGTGGAGGCATTGATCGCACCCGCTATTTCGCCCACTTCCGCGGACAGATCCAGGACGCGATTTTCGGGCGGGCTCTCGAGATTGTGTTCCTCGAGAAAGGCGTTGACCGTGGTCTGACAGTTGTCGTCCATCACGTCCCTCATTTCGATCGGTCGAAGATAACGGTTTGGCCGGCCGGATTTCGACCGCGTTTGTGCGAACATTCTCACCCGGTCGCTATCGGGGCTGGTCATTATTGTACTCGTTCTCGTAAGACTGGATATGACGACCGACGAACGCGTTCTGGTCGCACTCGACGGTTCCGAACAGTCCGAACACGGTCTCGAGTACGCTCTCGAACGGTTTCCTGAAGCCACGATCCTTTGTTTCCACGCTATCGATCCGTTCGATCCGAACCCCGATGGCGTTGACGCCGAACCATTGACGGACGACTGGCTCGAGACCGAACAACGACGCGCGTCTGAACTGTTCGACCGGGCTCTCGAGGGGCACGATGTTCCAAATCCCATCGAACGGGAAACGTCGGTTGGCTCCCCGGCAGAATCGATCGTCGCGTGCGCGGAGGAATCCGACGCCGATCACGTGGTCGTCGGTAGCTACGGCCGCGGCGGAGCGTCACAGCTTCACCTCGGAAGCGTCGCCGAAATCGTCGTTCGTCGCGCTCCGGTTCCGGTGACGGTTCTCAGGTAGTCGGCTCCCGACTACTGGATCGATACCCAGTAAATCGGTTGTTTACCGTGTTTCCAGCGCACACCACAGGACTGGTGCATATCCCAGAATTGGTGTACATCTCACGACCGGCTAAACCCGGTGGCGCGATGAACTGCGTTCACAACGGACGACGGAGGACTCGGTAATCGACCCTACTTAGCAACTCAGACCGTGTGTATCCGGATCGACGACTGGTCCGGCCTCTTTGACGTGAACCTGCCCCGTCGAGTCGATTCGGATGAAGTAATCCTTGTACGTGAACTCGAGGGTCGGCTGCACTCGGTCCGAGGACATCGAGTCGTAAAGCGAGTCGAGAGCGTCCGTGTCGATCACGTTATAAATCGGTGGGGAGAGTTCGGACGATGGCACACCTTCACGATCCGCGATTTTCTCGACCACTCGAAGGCTCATCAATTCCTTGCGTGTCATGTAATTCGCTGCCACGTTGGGTCATATAAATCTCGGTGATCCTTCGATGACGCCTGTCTGCTATGCGTCTGACGTTGTTGCAGGAACATCGATTTGCATACTGCAACTCGAACTTATGCTTCGGGATCGATATCGAGATGGCCGAGTTGTTCCTCGATACAGGCCTCGATATCCGGGTTTATGACCACCTCTTCCCCGAGCCCCGGCGTTGCGGGTTCGTCGGTGATAAAGAGTTCGACGGACGCGAGGACGGTATTGTCAGGATCGAGTCCGAACTCCGCTGCGGCGTCGATACGTCGTTCTCCGTCGACACCGCCGACCGGTTCGCTAATCGTCCCAACCTGGCCGTCACCGGGGTCGAAAGTGATGTTCAAGATAATATCCGTATAATCGCCGACGACGCGGACGCGTTGACAGTCGAGATACTCGACCGTTTCATCTTCCGGAGGCTCTTTCGGCGGTTTATCGCCATCCAAAATTGAAATCGTTCGCGCCCAGGCTGCGGGCTGTTCCCCGTCAACACGTCTCCCCGCGGCGACGACTTCACCCTCGGGTCCTCGAGAGAGGGAGCTGACGATACTGGACTGATCGGCCTCGAAATCAGTTCGTTCGATCGTGCCGACCCAGCCGTTTCCGTTCCGAGCGCCCCCGGCGACGATGCCCGATGGAGTCCGTTGTGCACAGAACAGCGGCGTGTCTTCGAGCGTTTCGAGCCACTGTTGAGTCCCGTCGTCCGTATATGCCGCGACGAATCCGTCACCAGTTACGTCTGGGTCGGCGAGCACCGATCGTCCGAACCGGTCTATCGCGCCACTAACACCGACGGTGAGGAAATCGTAATTGTCGACGTCGCTTCGAACGACATCGTAGACGATCGTGGGCTCGTCTTCCTCGAGAGCGAAGCGGTCGTCCCAGCGCTCGTCTCGGTTGTCGTCGATACCGAGTACCCATCCCCGGGGCGGTTCTTCCGGATCCGGTTCGTACGAGCCGGCGAGAACGTAGCCATCCGGAGCCGGCGTAATGGCGTTGAACACGTCGGACCTGCTCGTGGTCTCGAGATCGCGCTCCGTCGCCGGATACCTTCTAAACCCTGCGACTGAACCGTCCTCCTCGAGTTCGACGAGCCAACCCGCACTCCCGAGCATGATCCCTGGCGATTCGGCCCCACAGCAGAGAAAGCCGTCCTCGGTTTCGATACCGTCTCGGAGATAGCTAAACGCGGAGGCGTCCTCGAGTTCGCCGAGTGATTGCTCGCTTTGAACCGCTCCGTCTTCGTCCACGTCGTAGATGCGAGTGACGTAGACGGCGGCCCCATCGAAATACGTCCAGCCGACCAGGAGGAATCCGTCACTGGTCTCGAGCGGGAGCGTGAGCCAGTCTTCGGGAATCGGCCCTACCGGTGGCTCCATCTCTCGGTCCTCCTGTTGAACGCTCGACTGGTACGTTTGCTCCCACTCCGGTTCACCCGTTCGAGCGAGTTTGGTCGCCAATCCCTGTGTTCCGAAATCGTCTGGAACGTCGCTCCCGCCGACCAGCACGTAGCCGTCGTCGGTCTGCAGGGAGTTTTCGTACAGACTACTGGATGCAGCGAGATATTCCCAACCCGATGCAGGTGCGTCCGCTGTGTCTTCCGATGCGTCGTGAGCCATCGCCGATCCGGTTATCGACGAAAGAGCTGCTGCGGACGCTGTCGCCGCGAGAAATCGCCGTCGGTCGTACCCTACCATACGAGTCCTCTCCGTTAGCCGGCGTATCAATCATTTTTTAGAAACTAATGACCGTCATCAGTAGCAACTACCTACTCCGATTGAGTGTCGAATATCCGTGTCTGTTTGGGAAAAACGAGTGACAGTCGCTGAGGTATCTATCGTCCGCTGTCAATGGTTCCTCCTAGCGAGAATAATGGTGCCCTACATGTAAGATACCGCACTCATAACCCGGTTGACCGTGGTAGGAGTCTCAATCGGAGTGGTCGGGTTCGGTGTCGACCGCCTCCGTCCGACCGTCCAGACCGTCGAACGACACGGCGTCGCTTCGATCGCCGGGCTCCGTCTCGAGTTCCGCCTGCACCTTCTCGGTGAGGAGATCGACCGCAACGCGGTTTGCCCCTTCCGGGATAATGACGTCGGCGTCGGATTTCGTCGGTTCGACGAATTGCTCGTGCATCGGCTTGACCGTCCCCAGATACTGATCGATGACGCCCTCGAGTTCCCGTTCGCGTTCGATGACGTCCCGCTGAATCCGTCGGAGAATGCGGACGTCCGCATCGGTCATCACGTAGACGCGGAGATCGAGCATCTCGAGGATTTCCTCGTTGTATAGCGCGAGGATGCCCTCGAGTATCAACACGTCAGTCGGCTCGACCGTAACCGTCTCCGTCTTTCGGTTGTGATCCTCGAAATCGTACTGGGGCATCTCGACCGCTTGTCCCATCGAGAGCGAATCGAGGTGACTCCGCAGCAGCTCCCATTCGAACGCCGACGGATGGTCGTAGTTGACGGATTTTCGTTCCTCGTACTCGAGGTGGGAGAGATCCTTGTAGTAGTTGTCGAGCGGAATACGCGTCACGGCCTCGCCGACGGTATCGGCGATTTCTCGGGACACCGTCGTCTTGCCGGCCCCGGTTCCGCCGGCGATGGCGATGACGAACGAGGGAATACTCATCGATCATTCCTTACTCCCGACCGTTAAGAAGGTCGTGAAATCCAGTCGATGAACCTGTTAGCTATTGCGAAGAATACGAAGACGGAGGACGGCTACGACTCGCTCGAGCTATCGTACATCGAGTCGAATTCTCGTTCGCCCCGGATTAGCTCGTCGACGCCGTCCGTGAGGGTCACCGAGCCGAACACGGTGGCCCGGTAGTACGTGTACAGCCCATCCTGGTCCCGTTCGGTGCGCTGTCGTTTTTCGACGAGACCCACGTCGAGAAGCTCGTTTAGGTGATAGTGGAGCGTGCTGTCGTCCACGTCGAGGGCCTCCTCGAGTTGCTTGGGACTCATATCGCCGCCGTGGACGAGCCGATAGCAAATCTCGTACCTAGTTCGGTGGCCGACAGCGGCGTGCATCTGGATGTACTCCGCAAGAGTAAGGACGCTGTTCTCCGGGAGGAGGTCCTCCGGGTTGTCCGGGACCTTCTCCTCGGTTGGTCGTTCGCTGTCGGCCGACATCTTGTGTCGTACTATGCTCACCGGTTATTTAGCTTTTGTCAAGCCGAAGAATACTGAAAACACATCTTTTTATAATATTAGTTGGTTACCAGTAGGTATGACCACTGAAATTACGCGCAATTTTATCGGCAGTCAACTAGGGAGGGTAAAATACGATAAATTTCTCTTTTATTTGATGGGACCGTACAAGTCGTTCAACCTCAATTACGTATTGAGTGAAACGGAACGCAAACGGATCGACGTCGACGACCTGCCCGGTCCACTGCGTCGGCTTTTTCGGAGCAAAGACGAAATCGACGAGGCCAAGGCGCTCTTGAGAAGGGTGCAAGGATCATTACGAACTGACCCTGGTGTGAACGCTTTCTTGGCGTTGGATCTCGGGGTCGATATTGCAGAGATCGATGCTGCAACGCAAAGCATAGCGTACACCCGGTGTAGTAATGCAACGGCGTTCGTTCTTCCGTTCCTCGGCCACAACTTCGGCGTCGGAGAAGAAGCGGGGAGTATCCTCGAGTCGCTTTCGGAGACGCATGGCGATCGACTCGTCTTCGCTCACGAAGACGACGTAACCAGTGCGATGATCCGTTCGGCGCGCGTCCGGTGGGACTTGCGAATCGTAACGTACGAAACGGAGGACGAACTTGTCACCAAACTTCGCCGGTTTGCGGGAGGGATCATGCACCGGGAGCGCCGCGGCGAACTTTCCCGTCTTGATGACTAACCTTCGTCGTCTCCGACCGACTTCTTCGAATACATCAGCCGCTCGAGACACGCTCCAGCCGTTGTTTCATCTAGAATAGTGGTATACTGGACGGAGTATCGATTCCAATGTGCTCGTGCAGTACGAGTTCGCCGAATCGATAATTGGTAACAATTAACATTGTGGGGCGAGTAGACGATACATTGGTTGATAGCAATGACCGTAGCAACAGTCCCGAGGTACGACGGTGATCAAATCGGTTCTCAGGGTGAGCACGCGATCGTAATCGGCGCGAGCATGGCCGGGTTGTTCACAACACGTGTCCTCGCGGATGCGTTCGACCGGGTAACGGTGATCGAACGCGATCCGCTGACCGATGAGATCGAGTCACGGCCTGGGGTCCCGCAGGGCGACCACGTGCACGTGCTCTTGGAAGGCGGCCGGGCGACTATAGAGGACCTGTGCCCAGGCTTTTGCGACAAATTATTGGCTGCCGGTGGCGTGATGGCCAGCGGGGAGGAGTTCCAGATCTACGTGCAAGGCGACAATCTCGTGACCACGGACCACCAATCGTTACACCTCGCCACGCGAGCCCTCTACGAACACTTGGTCCGCCGACACGTCGATTCACTCGATCAGGTTGCTATGCGGTCGGGATGTCAATTCGTCGATTACGTCGCTGACGAGGATACGACGACAGTCGAAGGTGTGGTGATTCGAAATCAACAGTCCGAACAGGAGATCCTCACCGCCGACCTCGTCGTCGACGCCACGGGTCGGACGAGCCGAACGCCCGCTTGGCTCGAGAACCACGGATACCCGCCACCAGCTCTCGAAGAGGTTTCCATCGACATCGGGTACGCTTCGACGTTTCTCGAGCGGCCCGCGGACGATCACCTCGGGATCTCGATGGAAGCCGAGGCACCTCGGACCCGTGGTGCGTTCGTCTTTCCGGTCGAAGGCGATCGATGGCTGTTCAACCTTCACGGGGTACACGGCGACTACCCGCCGACGGACCCCGAGGGCTTCAGGGAGTTCTCGACGAGCCTGCCGACCACGACGGTAACGGACCTCTTGGACGAGCACCCGATGACGGACGAGAACATCGCCTTCTATCCCTTCCAGTCGAATCGCCGATACCGGTACGACGATCTGGAGCGGTTTCCGGACGGGTTGGTCGTGATCGGCGATGCGATCGCCAGCTTCAATCCGGTCAACGGACAGGGAATGTCGGTCGCCGCGTTAGAGGCGTTGGTACTCCACCACGTCCTCTCGAGGGGCGAACGCGATGGACTGGCACACCGCTTTTTCGAGGATGCTTCGAACGTCATCGATATCGCGTGGGACCTATCGGTCAGCGGCGACCTCGCGTTTCCACAGACTGACGGTTCGCTTCCTCGACGGACGGCCGTCTTCGACTGGTACCTGAACCGCCTCACCCGTCGTGCCCACACCGATACGTGGTTATCGAATCTCATGTGGACTGTCTTCATGCTCGAGCAACCGCCGTCGGTGTTGTTTCGGCCTCGAGTCATCTGGCGCGTGTTCGGTCCCGCTCGTGGTCGCAGGCGCGAGAAATCGTCGCCGGGTGAGCCACCTCTCGAGGTTTCGGACCTGCGATAAGTCAGTCCACACTATGCAGCAGAGTTTTTTGCACATACTGCAATAACTTGCCTATCATGCAAGAACGAGTGCGTTTTTCCTCGTATGATTCTCTTCCTGCAAACAGGCATTCCGATCGTCGGTTGTCGATAACAACTGAAGCACGCGATTCGGTTCGTCGCATACGTACTGGACACCACAGAGATATGTTTGCTGAGTTATAAGCACACTCTATGCCAACCCGATTGACAGCGATTGGAGCCGCGTTTCTACTGAGTGGCGTGGTTATAGCTGCCCTGATCGCCATCTCTTTCCCTGAGTTGCCGCTTTCGTCTTGCACCGACGTTGGATACACCAGTGATGAACCGCCCGGAGGGTTCGAGTTCTATGACTTCTACCTCGGATGGATCGGCTATTCACCAGACGGAGGCGTCAATCGGTGCGATACCCCGGTCGTGACTATCGCAGTCGGACTATTCGGTATCGGGAGTGCGATTCTCGGTATCGACCGCTGGAGACAGTAACTCGGCCAGTCGCTATCGCAGCTCTCGAGCAGTTCAGTAGTACTGCGGTTCGAACGAGAGTTCGTCGTATTCGTACGCGTACGATTTGATTCCGGCTTCGTCACAGCGTGACTCGAGGTCTGCCGGTCGCACGTACGATTGGCTGCCGAACTCCTTCTCGAGGTGTTTGCAAAAGGCGACCGTGATTTCACGGTCGTCGAAATCGTCTGCGGCCTCGAGGACCACCGCGAGATCCGGATCGTCGTAATCCGGTTTGATGACGTAATCGCCGGGCGTGAACGGATTGTCGGCGCGCTCGAGATTCGTGTGTTTGTAGGTGTAGAGTTTGATATCCTGGTCGTCACAGTAGGAGGCGAGCTTTGCGGGATGGATTTCGCGCCAGTTTCCGGGTCCGTCGTCGAGCATATTCGGAAAGGCAACGCTGACGGCTTCACCGTCCATCGTCTGCCCGTAAAGGTCGACATCTTTCTCGGGTGGTAAGCTTTCCACGACAACTGCTACTGATGGTTCGTCGTCGCCCGTCTTTACTACTCGATCGCCGGGCTTGAACGGGTTCTGGGGCTTCTGATTCATGTAGGCCGTGTTCGGGCCTAAATTCTGTAACTCGTTCATGGGGCGAGCAGCGAGATGGGCGAGCTTCTCCGGCTCATCACCGGAATAGGCCTCTTGGGTCTCGACTTTCGACTCGAGCGTTTCGGTTCGCTCCCAGCCGAGGAGGATAAGCGCGTCTTCGTTATCGCGGTGCCAGACCATCACGACGATGTCGTCGTCCGGATCGTTCTCGAGGATGTTCGCCGGCTGAAACGCAGAGACGTCTCTCGAGGTTTTCACGTCGATTTCGTAGCCGAAGACCTCGAAGTCGTGGCCGGAGAAACTCTCGGAATTACAGCGACGAATAGCCGCTTCGTTTTCCCATTCCCACATCTCGACGGGGAGGTATTCGCGACAGAATTGCTCGAAGGCGAGTTCGCCGAGGTTTCCAATCCGTTTCACGTCCAAATCGTTTGCTCCTTGAATGACTGCCTGATGATGCCCTCGCTCTCTGTCTATTTCGTCCGGCGTGTAGAGATACATTACAAATATATTATTTGTTGTCGTAATGTATATTCTGGCCTGACGTGTTCAAACTAGCGCCTATGCTGGTACTATCAAACTGGCTGTACCCGTCTGGATTACGCGCCCCTCGTTTCCGATTCAATTCGTGAGCGGTCACAGCTGGTGACTGGGAACTGTGTATTCAGCATGGCTTTCAAGTGTGCCATCGGGGGATGACTCAACGGAGCCGACAGGTGCTAACTACTATGTAGCACAACACTTTTGCATATTCTGCAATAACTTGCCTATTATGCAAGAACAAACGCGTATCCTCCTCGACTACCCCTTTCCCGAGGAACGGATCTTCCGGTATCAGGCGATGCAGGATATCCTCCATCACCTCGTTACCAACCCGTTCGAAGAATTCACGCAAAAAGAGTTGGCGACGATCACCGGGGCGGATGTCTCATCAGTCTCTCGGTCTGTCGATCTTCTCGAGCAACTTGGCGTCCTCACTATTAGCGGGGGGAAACCCGCAGAAATTGCAATGGATCAGGACCACCTCACCGGCACTAATCCGCTCTTTGCGATTCCCCAACAGGAGTTTCGAAAGCCGGTCAAGAAATTCCTCGATGAACTTACCGACGACATCGAAGCCGCTGACGACGTCGACGAATTAGTTGGCGTGATCCTCTTCGGAAGCGTCGCACGAGGGAGTGCCGACCGGAGCAGCGATATCGATCTTCTCGTTATCGTTGACGGTGATCCGACGGTTGGGCGACGCGTCGCCTCGAAACTCGCCAGAGAGTTGGAAGACCAAGCGTTCCGGGGGGAACGCTATCAGTTCGAGGTTCTGGCTGAGACGATCGAATCTGTCGCTTCCCACGGAGAAAAACTACGAGAGATCTTCGACGAAGGTATCGTTCTCGAGCGAACTGAGTCACTCGAGAGCGCTCGAGAGGCCGTCTACCAAAGCGACAAAGGGGGGAACGAGTAATGCCGATCACGCTCGATGATGTCGAACCGGAGCTCACCGATGCCGAGACGGCGTTTCGTCACGGCGGTCAAAATTCGGAAGCGGGGCTCGATGTTTCTGATGCTGGGTTAGTTCAGCTTCGGAAGGCCTGTCGGTCGCTTTCGGGTGCAGACCAGTTACTGGCGGACGGCTACTACACTCTGACAATCGAAGCAGCGTTTACGTCAATTGAGAAGACATTCTTGTTCTGGTTGATCGACGAGGGTCATCAGGATCCAGCGAACCCGCCACAGTCTCACACGACGGCGATCAATCGAAGTGCTAATGTCGGTTTCATTAGTGAAGAAGTCGCCTCTCGGCTCGATGATCTCTGGACCGACAATCGCGCACAAACGTACTATCAAGACGGTATGGCGACACGGAAACGAGCGGAGACAATGCTAACACTCGCAACCCGAATCCACACGCAAATCGTTCACTTGGCCGGTCAGCATCACGAATGTATTTGTAGATAACTCCTCCAGCGTTCTTACTCTCGAGAGCAACATTTACGATTTATCTTTGATAGGTGTTTTTGAGATTCGGTGGCTCGCTATCAAATGTTCGTCTCTAAACGTCTCTGCCACCCAGTCGACATTGCTTTCAGCCGAAATCATTTTTCGATTGGATTATGTATCGCACGTATGGGTGTTGTACGCCGCGAAGGGCACTGGAGACTCGAAAAACAGGACACTGGCCTCTATGATGTCACATATGATGAGGGAATAGAGGCGGTTATCACTACGCCAGAGTATAATCCTGTCATGTACGACGAAGGAACGGTTGCTGGAGTTCCGACGTACGAAGCCGATTCGGCGGCCGAAGCACGAACAGTGTTCGAAGATATCGTCGAGAACGATTCGGCGTCTGTCCTGCCAAATCCTGGGCCGGCTGATGGCGGAATCGAGCTCAGATATCCATCTGGATCGTCCGATGGAACTCAGTCGGATGGGATAGAAAACGTCCCACCAGGAGGGATTGCGCTAGCGATGTTGTTCGTTGGGGCCCTAATCCCATTTTCTTCGTCGTTCGAGTTTGGAACGCCGATGTTCTACATCAGCACGGTGTTGCTCCTTGGCGGCCTTGGGATCTTCGGCTGGGCGATCGCACTTTACAATCAAAAGGGTGGTGACGAGGCCTGGGCTTTCCTCACCACAGTTGACACAGACATTGAATCCGATTCCAAATCAAATACTGACAGTGACAGCGCGAATAACGCAGAGCGAACACCGTCTACACCACAATCTCTAAAAGACGAGCTGTATTTCGATCGCGCGGACCAACATTGCGAATGGTGTGACAACCGCACGGATCATCCAGAGGTCCACCACATCAAGCCTCGGAGTGAAGGCGGTCCAAACAGATCCTCGAATCTGATCGCTCTCTGCCCTGACTGCCACAGCAAAGCCGATCGTGGGGCGATTTCGCGGACCAAGTTGCGCGCAAAGGTACGACGACAGACCGAATCAGTGATATAGAATCGCTGTTACCCAATCAGAATCATCTAACCCAGTGTCGACTAGACACGTACTACGATCCACTAGACTCGAGTGCATCCGCATCAACTTCTTCGTCGAGGAACCCCTTACCCTCATCAGTAATTCGATAGAGGCCTTGCGCAACACGCTCGACGAGTCCGTAATCGTCCATCAGAGAAAGACGATTGCTCGCGTAGTTTGCGACGGTTACGTCCATCTGCTCGGGTGCGCTCGGAGTCATATTACCCTCGTCGCAGAACCTCGAGGATTTTTCGTCGCTGGGCGCATCCACTCTGCTCGTTGTCGTACCACGATTGTTGATAGTATTAAAACACGTTTAGTAATATGGGTGTTTTATTCGGGATGGTCAAATACTTCACCGCCGACTGCTATACTGAGATTGAGTTTTTAGAATGAGTTATTCTCGTGGATCTTCGATCAATCGCCAAAGTGCAGTCGGTTCATGCAGATATTCAATAGACTCTGCGGCATGTAATCGATCGAGTCGTTTCGTCACTGTTGGGCGAGAAAGATCGGTAAAATCTACAAGTGCACCTGTGGTTAGATTCCCATTCTGAACGAATTCGTCTATCACTTTCTCAGTATTATCGTCTATCTTGAGAGGCATTTTGTTGCTATATGTTTGTGCATGCCTCTTATTTCCTCCTCACGACACCTACATTTACTACAACAGCTCACACAGGACCTTTACTATTAGTTAAATTCATGTATGCTGATTGTATAGAATAGAATGGGACCTAGCTCTTAGAGGGTATTCTTGACAGAGTACCCGCGTGTTAGTGCACGCGGGCTGGGTTTCACCTGAGCGGTAAGACCCATGCGAAAAAACACATCCCGGACCCATAACTGTAGGGTTCACGAGCCTCGAACATCGCCACCCAACCAAAACCAGCTCCCAGACGGGAACCCCAGCTATTCTGCCGTCATTCGAGCGCACCTCGACGACGAGGGTGTCGAAATCGTAGCCCCGTCCGACCACGACGAGATCATCGTCGCTGGCCAGGATGCAGTACTCCTCGAACCCATCCCAGGTGACCAGCGATGACCGGCGATGGGACCGATCCCGACAACCTCACCGACCCAGAGGAGCCTATAGCCACGACCCCCTCGAAGTACGTCGTTCCCACGGGAAGTGGCTACCTCGGGACCTATTCCGTCGACGCGACTCGCAAGGTCACCATCTCCACGGCCGCATTGGGTGACCGAGACTGGATCATCGGCTCGAGGGTCCACGCCCTCGAGCACGAGTCCGGTGTCGCCCTCGTTCGCGACCACGCCGAGGACACCTTCGCCGATTACGGCGTCACCCAGAGCCACACCGGCTCTCGAATCGCCGCCGGACAGGACGCGACGGAAAAGCTCGAGTGCGAACCCGGTGACGAAATCCGCGTCTACGATCTCGAGGTTGTCGACGGCCGCGACGGCCTGCTGTTGGTCGATGCGGACGACGACCCTAGGATTGCGACCGACGGCGGTTTTACATTCGACGGGACCGATGTCGCGTCCTCCAGTGACCACTATCCCTCGAGGACCCACTGACTCCGGGGGATGCACCTGTTCGTCTCGAGTTGGCACTGTTTGACTCGAGTTGAGAACACTCGACTCGAGTCCAACGCACTCGAGCCCGCCAGCGAGCCGCATCGCCCGAATCCAACTCCCAAACTTTCACATCAGACATGAGCTCCGACCAATCCCGCCCTCGATCCGACGCATCGACTGTCCAGACACTCGCCGCCGAACTCGAAACGCTCCGCGAACGCGTCGACACCCTCGAGTCAGAACTCCAGCGCAAAGACGATCGTCTCGAGTCCCTCGAGAACCAACTTCAGTCTCTCCACTCCGAGAACGAGCTCCTCGAAGAGCGCTTCAAAACGCTCGAGCGAGCCGACTCCTCGACGGAGGCGAGGCTCGACGCCCACGCGAAAAAACTCGAGGCGAACAAGAGCCGCGTCGGCGAACTCCAGGCCCGCGAATTCGAGAAGGGAGCGCACCTCCTTGAGGGAAACGTGGACGAGCGCACCGTCGAGGTCGGTGACGGTCGCCTCGAGCGGATTCGCAAGGACGACGGCAACGGCTACTTACGACTCCCCGAAAGCGACGACCCGCTCGAGAGAGGCGCGAACGTCTCCCTCTCCCACGGAGACCTCCTCCCCATCCAGCAACTCTCGAAGCTGGACGACGACATGCTCCGAGCGACAACCTCTTCGCTCCCCTCGAGACTCGCCGCCAAGCTCTGGAAGGCCCGCGCCGACTCGAGCGTCGGTGACAACCCCTGGCGAAGCGGCTGTAAGGACGTTCGGGAGTACGTTACCGCGAGCGATATGCGTCACTGGATCCGCCGTCAGGAGAGTGGCATCAGCGAAACCTACGCCAAGAAACTCGTCTCGCGGATGATCGACGCCCTGCTCGACCTCTCGAAGAACCGCCTCGCGATCAGAAAGAAACGCCAGCGAAAAAACGGCCTCGAGTACGCCGAACGCCGCGTCGTGGTGATGCGCGACGCCGACATCCCCGGTGAATTGGCCGCCTCGAGTGGGCGATCCGAAGACGACTGACGTCACCGGCAGAGACTGTCACCGGTCGCAAGTTTCCCTGAGAAGGTCGCTCCACTCTCTCATAACCTGCGTTTCCCACCCCGACCCCGGCGATAGCCCGGTCCCGTTACTCGCGGGTCTCTCACTCGATCGGTCGTCGTCGGTCCGAAACGAGGGACGCCTCCCGCGGGTTCTCGGGAGACACCAATTGTCTTTGCACCGTTCGTGTCGGTATCTACTACCGGTGGATCAGCCTGCTGCCTCGGAAGTAATCCCGAGGTGAGTCACTGAGCGTAGTCGGTTCGTCTCGAGAGTGGCGGTTTCCTCGTACGTTGATTGAACCCTCATGCTGGATTGACTATCGTGTCCCGCAACCGGAGAGCTATGACTTTATCCCAGTTGGCGGGGTGAGATCACTGCTATGATGTCTAACACTACGTTGTTCGTCCGTTTCGCAGGAGGTCGATCCTAAATGTGTACCCGTTTGGTCTATCGTGGACCGGAAGGGCGTACGATCACGGCCCGTTCTATGGACTGGAAAGTAGATATCGGGACCAATATTTGGGCACTCCCTCGCGGTATCGACCGCAGTGGCGAGGTCGGTCCGGATTCTATCGAGTGGACGGCAGAGTACGGAAGCGTCGTCGCCACCGCTTACGATATTGCGACCACCGACGGCATGAACGAATCCGGTCTGGTTGCCAACCTGCTGTGGCTCCCCGAGTCGGAGTATCCGGATTGGGACGGCGACGAACCCGCCGTGTCGATCTCGCTGTGGGCCCAGTATATGCTCGACAATTTTGCCACGGTTTCCGAAGCCGTGGACGCCGTTCGGGACGAAAACTTCGTGGTCGTCTCTCAGAACGTCCCGGGAGAAGACCGGCTGGCTGCACTGCATCTGTCCCTCTCGGATGCTACCGGAGACAGCGCGATCATGGAGTACGTCGATGGCGAGTTGGTCGTCCACCACGACCGCGACTACCAGATCATGACGAACTCGCCGACCTTCGACAAGCAGCGTGCGCTGGCTGAGTACTGGAATCAGATCGGCGGCACGGTCATGCTCCCGGGAACGAACCGACCGGCCGACCGGTTCGTTCGAGCCCAGTTCTATACGGACGCCATCCCCCAAGTTGAGGATCGCCGGGACGCGACGGCCAACGTGTTCAGCGTGATCCGCAACGTGTCTGTGCCCCACGGCATTAGCACGCCTGACGCGCCGCACATTTCCTCGACGCGCTGGCGGACGGTCGCGGATCACAAGGACGGAATCTACTACTTCGAATCGGCGCTCACGCCTAACGTGTTCTGGGTCGAACTCGACAGTCTCGATTTCTCGTCCGAAGCCGACGCTCAGACCCTCCAGTTGGGGCCAGATCAGTCCGAAGTCTTCTCGAGTGAGGTTTCGACTGAATTCTCAGACGCCGACCCCTTTTCGTTCCTCGGGTTGCAAGCAGCGTAGCTTCGGCGGCGTAGCGTTTGAAACCGGCTTCTCTCCGCTTTTCGTGGCTCTGGTGGGTCACCCGGTAGCGTTGACCTTCAGCGCGACATCCGGCATCGTGGGACACTCTCCTCGAGAAATTCCAGCTACGACTTGAAAAATCCATGATAACTGGCCGATTGGGCTCTTTTATAGCCTCACTACAACTGCTCAATCAAACATTGTATCGCGTTACTCCCCGAAGAAAATCAACCACATAGAGATGCTCCAAGAGCGCGATGAAGTCATTTGGATGATTGGTGATGGAATCGAACGCTATCGATTTGTATTTTCATATATCATACAATATTGATCTGTTTTTCACTCTACTCATAATGTGTTCAAATCCCAACACTATACATTATAATGTGGGATTTTACCGGTGGGATTTTAAAACAATCTAACCCGAACGGGCCTCTATTCCTATACTACTTTCACACTGCTTGAGTATTCATGAATTGACCTACTACGGCCGATCTGTGGTACTGTGTAAGCTCCGATCTAACACTAAGGTATATGCAGTACTCATCGATTCTGCTCCGTAGTCTAACCTTGTAAGATATTAACAATATACCTCGGGTCTATCTCATTCTTTAGTACCAGCGGGAGTCCCTTTCGATGCTTTTTGAGCACCGGCTGAAACCAACAACCGAAAGATTGCGCTACGATAGGGATTCCGCCTCTATCAGTTACACGATCGTCCAGTGAAGTTGTACAATACTCACACAATCCTTATACAGTTACGGTACTTCTGTCGAGACAAGAATATGGCACGATCGATGGCTGAACTACTGCAACAGGATATGGAGTGTGAGGGCCTACTCGAGTGCATTCACGGACTGAAACAACTCGACAAGGAGTGTTTCCGAGCGATGGTCGAAAGTGACGAACCGCTCACCATCGACGAGGTCGCCGATTTGGTCGATCGCGAACGCTCGACTGCCTACCGCTCCATCCAGCGACTACTACAAAGTGGCTTTATACAGAAAGAACAGATAAACTACGATCAGGGCGGGTACTATCACGTCTACTACCCGAACGACTCGAGCCAAATTGCAAACGGGATGCAACGAAAGCTGAACGACTGGTATGCGAAGATGGGGCAGCTCATTCAGGAGTTCGAGGACAAGTACGAGGAAGGTGACGATACTCGAGTGACAGCCGAGGGATAATTAACCACCGCCGCTCGCCTCACCACGGTGGCTATTCGTTCGTTTCTTTACTCGTGTTCGACCCACGCGCCGGCGTTATCGCCGTACGCGCGGTCGTCTTCTTGTCCAGAATTCAACAGGCTATCGAGGACGCCGGTCGAAAGCTCGCTCGCAGGGTCGAACGTATCGGAAGCGAGATAGGACTCGAGACTGCGACGAAACTGGCGGACCGCGGGCTCGTCTCCGGAGAGGTCCAGCGTACAGACGGCGAGCGCCCCGTCGCCCACCGCGGTTTCGAAGTAGACGCCGAGCTTGTGATTTCGGTAGATCGTGTCGATGATCTGTACTACGGGTTCGAATTCGGCGGGCGCATCGTCGAGAACGATTGGCCGCGAGTGCCGTAGGAGGGGCCACCACTGCCAATCGGCGTAACCCTCGGTGGGGAAGGTGTCGAACAACGGATGGTCCGCATCCGTCGTCATTCCGAGGGTTCCCGGCTTTCCGTTTCGCTTGAAAATTTCGTAGTTCCAGAAGTCCGGCTGGAACGATCCCTCGAGAGCGTAGCGGATCGCACTCGGTTCCGGGAGCATGAGAATCGTCTCGCCGCCCTCTAATCGCTCCCGCGTCTCCTCGTCGAAACGCCGGGAAACACTGAACTCGTCCGTCTCGCTGGCAGATTCGAACACCTCGGGATAGACCCAGATCGGGTAGGACGTCCGCAAGTCAACGGCTGAACCGTCCTCGGTATCTCTCCCTTTGATATCGAGCGTTACCTCGAGTCGGCTGGGTGCGGAGACGTCGTCCAATGAGGCGTCGATCGTTCCGAGCGTTGCCAGATCTCCCTGTGCGATGTCGCCGTGGTTTAGGTCTCCAGTCGCGAGTTCCGTCCCGTCAGGTTCGGTGATCGACCAGTTCGTTGTCGCGTCCGCTATCGATCCCGGTCCGTAGTTAGCGATCGTCGCTTCGGCAGCGAAGTCGTCGTCAGCCGTGTAGGTGTACCGGTCGAACGAGAGGAGCGCAACGCGTGCATCACAAAAGCGCCGCCACTCGTGGGGCTCGATCAATCCTTTCGACTCCATGAACGAGTCGAGAATGCCGACCATGGCTGTTCCCTGCCCTGGAAAATCGTCGAGGCCGAGGAGTTGGAAGCCGCCGAAACCGGCCGTTCGGAACGCGGCCTCGATGTCTTCGCGGTAGCAGGTAATCGAGAGTTCTCCGGAAGCGTTCTGGAAGTCCTTGTCCGAGCCTTCCATGTAGCGATCGGCGAGCGAGCGTTCGAACCGCTTGAGATTACGGGCCTGGAGCATCCCGCGATACTTGCGCGTCTCGTCGTAGTTCGGATGGATCTGATACTGGCCGATTTCGTGACCGACGACGGGGAGGTCGTAGGGCTCGAGTTTCTTCTCGTAGTCGACGGTCGTCGACGGCGGGGAGTCGTTGACGTGTCCGGTTCCGCGGATGGGTGTTCGGTCGACATCCCAGTGGCTGGCTTCGGGGTCCTCGGGAACGTTGGCGGTGATAAAGAAGTCGTCAGCCGCTCCGGGGTGAGGCGAGGTGAGGAAGTTGTTCGCCCCGTAGGCGTACAGCCGACGGTCGTCGATCGCTCGACAGTGGCGGACGAGTTCGTTCATCCGCTCCTCGTCGCCTTTGTTTTCGTTTCCGAGGGTAAAGCAGACGAACGAGGGATGGTTGCCGTAGGCGTCGAGAATGCGCTCGGCCTCTCGCTTGAAGTATTCGAAATCCTCGTCCTCGGCGAACGAGGTGCCGAAGTTCCACTGGGAACACTCCGGTTGCATGTATATCCCGACCCGGTCGGCCGCCTCGAAGGCCGCCTTCGGCGGACACCAGCTGTGAAAGCGGTAGTGGTTGATCCCGTATTCCTTCGCGGTCTCCATGTGTTCGACCCAGTCGGCGGTCGTCGTCGGTGGGTAGGCGGTGTCTGGAAAGACACAGCAGTCGGTCCGACCGCGGAGAAAGATGGTTGTTCCGTTGATCGAAAACTGCGTACCGTCGGTTTCGAACTCTCGGAGGCCGACCGTCGTCTCGAACTCGTCGCCGTGGGTCTTCTCATCGCTCGCTGCCTCGAGCGAGACGGTTAACTCATAGACCGCAGGTGAGAACTCGTCCCACGTGAGCGCGTCGGAACCGAGGGTATATGTGAATTCGACGGTCGTTTGACTCGACTCCGTTCTCTCATCGGCGTCGATCGAGACGGGGTGGGTGGCCGTTTTCGGTACGTGTACTTCGTCGGTATTCACGCACCGAGCGGCGGCCGTGAGTGTTCCGTCGAGCTCGGTCCCCGTGGTGTTTGTGAGGGTAACCTCGAGGTCGACTGCATTCTCGTTCGGTTCTGGATCGGTCCGGACATCCTCGATCCGAACCCGTGGCGTTGCTTCCAATCGGAGGTCGCCGATGACGCCGTTCCAGTTCGTCTGCGTGTGTTCGGTGCTCGCGTGTGATCGATCTACCCCCGGGCGGTCCATGGATTCGTCCGTGTTGTCCACCCGAATACCGATCTCGTGCTCGCCGGGTTCGATCGTTTCCGTGAGGTCGTAGACGTGTGGGGTGCTCAAACACTCTCGTGACCCGATTCGTTCCCCGTCTACCCAGAGCTCGGTCGGTCGGGTTCGCTCGAGCGTTACCGTCACGCGCTCGTCCGCCCAGGAGTCGGGGACGGAGACGGTGCGTCTGTACCACGCGGCCCCCTCGTACCGATGCGTGCGCTGGAGGTGATCTCGTGGCCGATCATCGATTTCGGTCCCGTAACCGTATTCGTCGGTCGTTCCGGGGAGGAATATCGTCCCGTCGATGGCGTCTTCAGAGAGGGCTTCGATACTTCCGTCGCCTTCCGGGTCGAGTCGGAGATCCCACGGTCCTGCCAATGAGATTGTTTGCATGAGTGGCTCTTTCCGTGGGACGTATATAGACGCTGTTGTCACTGGCCACTGTGAGATGATCAAGTGCGTAAGTCACGGTTCCGAGACGGGAAGATAAAACCCTCACCTGGCCATACTGTGAATATTGTCGCCTCCGTCTTGTTCCTACTTGTTCGAACGGCCGGGTATATCTAATCTACAAGAAGAACGCCCCAAATACCCTTCGGGAAGAGGTTGTAAGCGCTGACGAGACTGAGTTGAAATACAAAACAGCCGCACGATCTTGGGCGAATGTTGGGATAAAACAATACCCACGGGAAAATCCATGACGGGTTTAAAACATAAGATGTTTGCGAAGGTTGCATTTCCGACTGTAGAACTACTACTGTTAAACACATATCATGGGGTGAAACCATTGGACACTTCCTATTATGGTCGTGTGCAAAGATACCAATACAATCTCAAACTTGTCCGATTTCAGTTCACGGTCTGCAGAAACGGTCGGCCCGAACGCTGTGTGTAGAGCGGTCGCTCCGCGTCGCATCGGTACCTACTATCCTCCCGTCGAAATCAATCGATGATGAGTGCAGGTGGCGATTGTTACTCGATAAGTATCTGTACGTGTAACTCTCGTGCCGCTTAAATAATCTACGCTGAATCGGTACAGCTGAATTAGTCCCTGTTCTAATTCCTTGATATCGCTGATTCAGCTGAGTACTGAACGTGTGTTGTTAACACAATATAATGCGCTTGAGGATGGATCGTTATAGTATATGCCTTCTACACGCGACGGATTCACCGTCGTCGATTTTTGAGGTTGGTAGTACTCAAATGATCGTATGTAATAATAGATAATTCGGTCCCCCCATCGAGAGGGGAAATTTCGTTCCAAGGAAAGAACTACCACGTTTGTCTTCTCTCGAACTTCGTATAACCGGTCTATTCTCCCAAAACTCAAGTAAGCTGAAGCCAATTTATACTATATCACCGATGAATGACGAACAAACTCGTGCTGACCGCGTCTCGGAAGAAGACGAGGAATTGACGACCTTTCTTCACGAAACTATCGAGGAGTTCGACTGTACTTCTGGAACGCTTCATCGCAAGGAAGAAGACAATTTGAAACTGGTCGCGCATAAAGGAATCCCGGAATCCGTTCTTGCACGGACGAAAACGATTCCGATCGGAAAAGGGATGGCAGGAATTGCGGCGGAGCGTATGGAACCGGTGGAAGTCTGTAACTTACAGACGGACGATTCGGGTGTCGCGGAATCCCGTGCGCGAGACACCGGGATGGAGGGTTCTATCGCTGCTCCGATTATCGACTCGGACGGTGAACTTGCGGGAACGATTGGAATTGCTAAACCCAACTCGTATGAGTTTACGACCGCGGAACGCGAGCAGTTAATGCAGACTGGGGCGCAGATTCCAGATCAGTTCTACTAATCCCCGGCATAATACGAGCTTGGATTGATAGCTGTCTACTTATATAAAATCTAATAGTACGCCACATGATCCCATTGTGAGACTCACATTGTAGTTCTCGGGCCACAATGATTGCCTAGCTGATAGCTTTCTATATGGGTACGTACGCCTAACTATCACCTTTGATGTATTTCTAGCAATGACGAAACGACTTTGTCCTTCCCCTTAAGTACTCCGCCATCGACTCAACTTAACTCCCTACACACCACGCGGTTCTTCACCCTACTAATTTAGTGGAGTGTCCAATTCCTGTTTCCTCGAGATACCACCTTCTCTGTGTTGACAGCGCCGACGGTACGTTACATTCATCTAATTCGCTAGAGTACAGAGAAATTGACTAGTTGTCTGGCTGGTATTTGACAATGTAGAACGTCTGAGAAACCGCGGCTGTGAGTGACGGACCGAAACTGCTCGTTCTCGGAGACCGGTCTAATAACTGGCAGGAAGCGTGTCTCGAGGGAAGCCGTTCGCCGACATACTCGACGGCGAACGGACAGCTAGATTAACAGTCACAAAGTGCTACCGAATGACCGAAAAGTACTACAGTCCGTCATTTGACTGTTCGAAATCTGCTTTCTATAGCGGGGTTTATTACTTTCCACAAGTCTATATCCTCCATGCTGATTACGAATTACGAATTATATGAACTCCCACCGCGATGGCTTTTTCTGAAGATCGAGACTGACTGTGGACTCGTCGGATGGGGGGAACCGGTGGTTGAGGGACGAGCGCAGACGGTTCGTACGGCTGTCGCCGAGATTATGGATAGTTATCTCCTTGGGAAGGACGCACGCCGGATCGAAGACCACTGGCAAGCTATGTACCGCGGTAATTTTTATCGTGGCGGACCGGTCTTAATGAGCGCAATTGCGGGTGTAGATCAGGCACTGTGGGATCTCAAGGGAAAACAACTCGGTGTTCCGATCTACGAACTCCTCGGTGGGCCGAGTCGGGACCGAATCCGTGTCTATCAGTGGGTCGGAGGCGATCGAATCGAGGATGTTGGAGCGGAAGCGAGACGGTTGGTGGATGCCGGCTATACGGCAATCAAGATGGACGCTGTTACGCAGACTTGCCACGTCGAACCGCCGAAGACGATTCGAACGGTCGTCGACCGCGTTGAGCACGTTCGAGATATCGTCGGAGAGACTGTCGATATTGGCGTTGACTTCCGTGGACGGGTCTCACAATCCCTTTCGAAACGCCTCGTGAACGCTCTCGACGATAGTAACCTTCTGTTCATCGAAGAGCCAGTCTTACCCGAGAACCTCGAGCACCTCCCGAATCTCGCAGCTCACACGACCACTCCGCTGGCTGCAGGCGAGCGACTGTATTCTCGGTGGGATTTCAAGCCTCTCTTCGCGAGCGGCGGAATCGATGTCGTCCAGCCGGATGTCTCTCATGCGGGAGGGATTTCGGAACTCGTTCGAATCGCTTCGATGGCCGAAGCACACGACGTGGCGATTGCGCCGAACTGCCCGTTGGGCCCGATTGCGCTCGCGGCATCGCTACAGGTCGGTGCGTACGCTCCGAACTTACTGGTTCAGGATCACGCATTCGATAGCCAGCCGGCATCGAAAAGTTCGGCGGACGAATACCTGGTTGATTCGTCGACGTTCCGGTTCGAGGATGGCTATCTGGACCTTCCAGAGGGGCCAGGACTGGGGATCGAGATCGACGAGTCGGTGGTCCGAAAAAAAGCAGTAGAGGACTTAGACTGGTACAATCCAATCTGGCGACAGGACGATGGGAGTATCACCGATTGGTAACAACCCGAGGTGGTCAACTTGAGCGGTACTGATTCTCCGTGGTTGATCTGTGTACATCGTTTTTTGACCGTTGCCTGTCCCCGCAGTCGGCATCGTGTCACATCGAATTTACCCACCGGTTATTTGTTTCGATAATCGAAACAAAAACGGGTTCCCGATTCAATTGGTGTGCAAGTCTGCCTGTATTGCTTGTCATCCCCTCACAATGGCCCAACGTATTACATACATACTTGTGTAAATAGAGGCCAGGTATACATCGCTATCATGCGTTTCGATACGGTAAACAGATGAATCGTTCGTTGCAAATCGAAAACTAACGAAGCGCGGATTCGATTTTTCGAACAGTGCTCTGAAGGCTGCCCGGAATAACGTCTTTAAATCGTTTCCCGATGAGTTCGTCACTTTTTCCGGAGACGTATACTGAAGCGTTCCAATCGGGGTGGTTGACGCTCGTCGCTACGCTGTTGACTCCTTCGTACTGTTCTTCCCGATCGAAGGCAAATCCGTGATCACGGACACGAGAAATTTCGTCGAGCACCGTCTGGCAATCGGTTAACGTGTGAGCGGTTATCCTCGGCAACTTCTCGGTCGTGATGTACCTTCGCGCCGAATCCATAGACCACTCAGCGAGCAGTGTTTTACCGGCGGCGCTGCAGTGGAGAAAACGCTTATTTCGGGGTGGAATATCTGTTCTCGACCGGTTGTGTGTAGCGTATACATCCACCGCGATTCCGCCCCGTTCGATCACGAATCCGGTCGTTTCACCGAGGGTATCAGTCAGCTCATCTAGATGGGTCTTAACCGGTTGGGGCACGGGATTTTGCTCTTCGATGTGACGGCTAAAGTCGACGAAACGAATCGACGGTGTGTACGTGCTGTTGGTTTTCTCGACGTATCCTAATTGACGGAGCGTATCTAGATGTTTGTACACGGTGCTCTTATGAGCATCTGTTCGCCGAGCGATAGCGGTGACTCCTAACGGCTCGACGCTATCAATCAACACTTCTAGTACTTGGAACGATGTCTTCGTAGCCTCAACCGTTTCAATTTTCGTTTCTTTACTCATGCGAATTCGATACATTGGCAAACAAGTAAGCGTTTACGATGTCGAAACAAATCCAATCTCGCTGTCATCTCTCTCCCGTTCCGTTTAACTGGCTGACGTTATTCTGAAACACGGATTGGAACGAGTACTTCGAATGCTCGTGATGAGCTGAATATCCCCTGAGTGTCTCAACACCGGTTAGCCACTCGGAGCGCAGGAAACGCCATCACGGGTGGTGCATTCGCTCCGAACCGGTTTGTGTGAAGATGACGGCAACCCACCAAAATAATTCCGTTGGCTGTGGTAGTGTTACTTCATGGCACGAAAGACGCGCAAACGGGATAGTCCAGACGGTAGTGATTTCAGCGTCAAACGAAGGCGGGTGTACAGGGTATCGGCGCGACAGGTGTCGCAAGCGCTATTATGACTGAATCGGTTCACGGCGGAACTAGTTCCCGAAATATCCGGCGAGTGCAGACCGACCTCGAAGAACTGGATTAGGACCGAGAAAACCCGATCGGCGCCCAGTTCTTCTCGTTCAACGAACTCGAGGGGTATTCGAATGCTGAGTCTCCCACGTGAACACCGCGGGTGACTCGAGGTGTTCACAACGCTCGATAGGTTAGCGATGCGAAGGCAACCTGATCAAGCTGAGTAGTGTGAGTGTGGAAGTGATCGGAATGGGGTTACTCGACCAGGCGTTGAGCTTCCTCAGGGATTTCGCCTGGTTCGAACTCATCGTCGGGATCGAGTTCGAGCACCTCGATCGTTCGGAAATCGGTGGGGTGGCTTTCGGACTGGACGGAGATTGTCCCCTCGTCGATAATCGTGCCATCGGCTTCCAGCTGCGGATTTTGATACTCTAAGACGATGCCCTGATCGCGAATGATGTGTTGGACGAGTTCGTTACCGCGAACGACGGCTGTTGTACTCACCCAATCGTGACCGTCGTAGGTCTCTTCGGCGTACAGCGCATCGCCCGTCGCCTCGTGCCAACAGTGCGCGTCGACGATATCACCGTCTAGGTCCTCGACTTGCATATCGGGCGTACAGACGTCGCCGAGGGGTCGGTCCGACCCGTCTTCGTTCGGTCCGACGAGCTGGTACTCGACGGAACGAGGGAAGTCCTGGTCGATCCCCATCTCGCTCGGTAGTTCACCGTGAAGCATTAGCCCGTTATTTTTGTAGGCCCACGCGTCACCTCCGTCCACCTGTTGTTCACCCTCGGGGAATCGCCACTCGGCGTGGAGGATGTAGTGCGAGAACTCGTCGTCGTAAAACAGGTGACCGAACTCGTTGTCGAAGTCGTCGTACTCGTCGTACCGCACTTTGAGCAATCCGTCTTCGACCCGGAAGGTATCGTGAGGGTCCTCGCCGGCTTCGTGACCCTGAATTTTGGGTGTCCAGTCGTCGAGAGACTCGCCGTCGAACAGATCGATCCAGTCGCCGTCTCCCTCTGCTTCGGCTATCGCGGGGTGAACCGTCCCGCCAGGAATGCCCGGGATACCGTCGGGCCGCCACGGACTGTTGACCTCGTTGAGCCACTCCCCGGCGTATTCGAACGAGTCATACGGCTGTGGCGAATTATCGTACTCGTAGATGAGGTGCTCGACGTTCGAGGCGTTGCGCGCCACGGTGGCGATCGAGCGCATGCTGAGGTCTCCTTCGTGGATCTCCGTCAGCGAGCCGTTCCCCATCTCGCCAACGCCGTGGGTACGCGAATCGTCAGCCTCCCAGTTTTTCATGTGCAGTGAGCGGATCTTCTCGCCGTACTCGAGGATGAACTGGATTGGATCCGGCCGTTCCTCACCGGCGAACACCCACGCCACGTCGAGCTGGAGGTGAACGTGGTCCTCGAGCTCCTGAGCGAATATGTCGTAGGCGTACTCGTCCCCGATGAGTTGGAACTCGAACTCGTGGTTGTGGTAGCCGAACTCGAAGCCGTGGTCGGCCATTTCGTCGGCGACCGCGTTGACGCGCTCGGCGAACTCGAGGACGTTATCCTCGTCGGACCAGAACTCTTCGCCCCCGTAGTACGGATCGATGAGGGCCGGATTGTCGCCCTCGTGGGCGAACTGCTCGTAGGTCTCGGCGACCCCTTCCGGGTCCTCCTCGATGTCCTCGATATCGACGTGGGCGCTGCTCATGTACACGCCCGTCTCGTTTTGGGCCTCGAGCATTGCATCCGCGTCGTCGATCGAGGGTGGCTCGTACGAATCGAGGCCGGCGTCGGCGCTCAGGTGAATTAAATCGGCGTTCGAGTACCCCTCGAGTTCGTTGAACGAGAAGAACTGGGCGCCGGTCGGGATTTCCCTGTCAGGGTTCAAGTCGGTGAGATCGGTCTGTATCTGCTGGACGGTCTGCGGGCTACTACGAGTATATGCTGACCCCGTCATGACAGCGCTCGCGACACCCGTCGCGCCGATACCCTGGAGAACCTGGCGGCGATTTACGTTGAGCCCTCCATTACCTGAACTATCCTGCCTGCTTGACTTTCGTGGCATAGAATAACAATTAACAACTATCATCTTAATTGTTTTGGTGGCATACGGGAGGTATCTGTCGCCTTCGTGGAAAGCAACCAAGCGCAATAAGTGACGGCGTTGACCACTGGGGTACAACTGGACCGGTTCCACAATAGATGGAGACCGTGTACTACCATCCGGAAAGGCCGTTCGACAGCATCCGATTTCTGAGTGGTACACCACGACAGCCAAATCACCGATTTGTCGACGATCCAAACATCGACTAACGGCGAGCACGTATTGATGTTTTTCTCTTCGCGCGAGCGATACGCACGGGGACACACTGCTCCCGAGGAGGGCTGTTCGCCTACGTCGAAGAATCGAGATACGCGCCGAATACCCCTCATCTCCTTCGTCCTAGTTGGATCTCGATAGCTCAACGCAGTCGCTCGAGGAGTACTCACAGACTATCGAGAGCACCGCTAGCGACGATAGTACTGTTCGATGAAGCGGTTTGTCGGGAAGAGGGTGTGTCCACCGATACCGTGGTGCTCCGAACTGCGGTACATTCCTCGCTCCGTTGAGCGTAGATAATATCGCGCGAACACGTATCCTATAGCGTGTATGTAATATATACATTACATTACTAGTTAGATATTTATAACATGCTCTCAATAGTGCTACCGGAGACGGCAGCATGAGAGATAAAGACAACCAATGTGCGCAAACGAGCAACGGTATCCATTCGTTCACCAAACAAACGGGAGACGGTAGTGGAGCTGAACTCCCGAGCGCAAACGCGATCGATGGTGTAGAAGCGCGCGCGATTTTAACCGCACGATCGGACGCGAAGCAGTAATTACACAAAACGATGATCAACAGCACAATCGAACTCGAAGCAGTAACCGTACAAGATGACACTAGCGGGCACGGTCCACCGGATCACGCGGGCGAACAAGGTCCACCGGATCACGCGGGCGAACAGGGGCCGCCGGATCACGCCGGTCCGCCTGATGACGACGGTGATGTCGAGTACGCGTGGGTAGGCATTTCACCGGCGGAAATCGAGGGCGAAACGAATCCGAGCCTTTCGCTAACTGCGGGCGAAGCGTACACCGTCGAGTGGACGAATACCGATGGGGAGTATCACAACTTCGCAATCGCGGACGACGACGGTGACGAGGTCCTCGCATCCGAGGGAACCGCAACGGAGGGCGAAACTGAGAGTGTCGAGTTTACCGCAACCGAGGAGATGGCCGAGTACCGCTCCGACCCTCATTCCGACGACATGCAGGGTGAGCTCGACGTAGACGCTCCGGAAGAAGCCGTCTTCGAGGTAAGCGACCTCGATCCCGCAGAGACGACCGTCGAACAGGGTGATGCGCTCGACGTCTCGGCCACGATAACGAACGTCGACGACCGGAAAGACACGCAGGAGATCAACCTCCTTCTCGACGACGAGGTCGTCGATTCACAGGAGCTCTGTCTCGAGGCGGGCGCCGATGAAACCGTCACCTTCGAGGACTTCGACACGAGCGACCTCGAAGAAGGCGAGTACATTTACGCCGTCTCCAGCGACGACGACTCTCAGGAGGGCACGCTCACCGTCGAGGCGGAAGCGTCGGAGGTGCTCTGGCACCGCGATCACGAATGGGAGACGGACCCGTCCGAAGCTACCGACTGGGACAATTACCACACCAGACAAATCGGATCCAACATTGACAGCCTGATGGCGATCGACGTCGATCCGGATAGTCGTATCTGGTACGTAACTCGCGGTGCGAATTTCTCGACCGACGGTGACGGTGTGGCTGAAGTCGGCTGGGTCGATCCCGCTACTGACGAACAACAGATCGCGCTCGAACTCGACGTTATCGTCGGCGGCACCGATGATACGCCGGCGGACCACGGCGGCGGGACCGCGCCTCGAGAGTTGGGCGCTCAGAGCGTCGCGATCGATCCCGACTTCGAGGACAACGGCTACGTGTACGTCTACTACCACCCCTCGAGCGAAGACATGGAAATCGTCGACAGTCCGTACCACGAGGACATCACGCGGATGCTCCAGTACGTCTCGCGGTTCGAGATGGACGGTGATGTCCTCGACCCCGACTCCGAAGAGGTTATCCTCGAGATACCCCTGCAGATCGACGGCTGCTGTCATATCGGTGGCTACCTCGAATTCGGTCCCGAGGGCGACCTCTACGTGACGACCGGCGACGACACGAATCAGGACGGGGTTCCGTCCGAGGACACTCCCCAGATCCACCACTTTACGGGAGACGAACGCGAGGGGTACGTAAACGATCGTCCGGCCGCGATTTCCGACGCACAACGGACGTCACAAAACACGGCGGATCTCCGCGGGAAGGTGTTACGAATCGCTCCGACGGAGGACGGTGGCTACGAAATCCCCAGCGGGAACCTCAAAGAATGGTACGAGGGGGAGACCGACGAAGAGTACGGAGAGGACGAGATACTCCCGGAGATCTACGCGATGGGATTCCGAAATCCGTACGTCGTCCACGTCGACGATCACACCGGATTCCTGTTCGTCGCCGATTACGGAAACGACGCGCCGAGCTGGGATCCCAACCTCGGAACCATCGGACAGGCTACGTACCACTTGTTAGATGAACCGGCTAACGCTGGGTTTCCGTACTTCAAAGGGTTCTACCCGAATCGCTACTACGACTTCGACATCCGGACGTCCGGGCCGCCGTTCTGGCCCGGAAACCTTCGGAATCGATCGCCGAACAACACCGGTATCGAAAACGTTCCGAACGCAACGCCGGCGCTGGTCTGGGTTCCCCAAGATTACGAGACGTACGAAGACGTCCCCGAGTGGGCGGAGATGCCGCGGCGAGGGGAAACGACCTGGCCGGAGATTCCGGCTCTCGGTTCGGCGAATGCTGGCCCGTCCTATCGGTACTCCGATTCCTTCGGCGAGGGCGCTCTCGACCCGTACTTCGAAGGGAAACAATTCGTACTGGCACCGTACAACGACAGTTGGATGGGGTACTTCACGTACAACGAGGACGGGACGCTCGATATCGAAGAGTTCTTCCCCGATCACGACTTCGGGACGCCGACCGACATGGAGGTGTTGCCCGACGGACGGCTCGTCCTGATGGACTACGACTCCACCCCCGGAAGCTTCACCGGTGACGACGGCGGAATACACCTCATCGAGTACATGACCGACGGGGAGCCCGAACCCGAACCCGAAGATCCGCTGTCGGCACCGTACGGGATGAACGCGGGCGGTGACCCGTCAAATCCCGGTTCGGAGACGCCGGTGGTCATCGACGATCTCGAGTTCGAGGCCATAGACGACGTCGACGATGTCCCACAGCTATCGGCGAGTTACGACGAAGACGGTGAGTTTGCCGACGAATCCTGGTTCGACCCGCCGGCGTCTGCCGAGGATAACTCCGATTCGTACGGTTCGATCGAAAACACCGACTACGACGCGCTGTACCAGACGGAGTTGTGGGCGGAGGACCTTTCCTTCGAGTTCGACTTCGAGAACGGAACGTACGACGTGACGTTGCACTGGGCCGAAATCGGCAATCAAGATGAAGTAGGTGAGCGCGTCTTTGACGTGCTGGTACAGGGTGAGACGGTCCTCGAAGCGTTCGACATCTACGCGGAGGCAGGGGACACCGGAACCGCGGTTTCCCACACCGTTGAGGGCGTCGAGGTCGACGACGAGAGCCTGTCGGTCGAGTCGGTCTCACTCGAGGACGCGACGATGTTCTGCGGGATAGAGATCCGTGATGGCGACGGTGAGGACGGGAGTGACGGCAATGTGATCGAACTCGAAGGGAGTACCAGCGGATGGGTCGGCGTCTCCCCCGAGGCAATCGAGGGCGAGGAGAATCCAACCTTTTCGTTGATCGCAGATGAGGAGTACACCGTCGAGTGGACGAACGCCGATGACGTATTTCACAACTTTGCGATCGAGAACGACAGCGGTGGGGAGATACTCTCGTCCGAAGGGACGCCGTACGAGGGCGAATCGGAAACCATCGAATTCACGGCGACCGAGGAGATGGCGAGCTACGTCTGTCAGCCCCACCCTCAATCGATGCAGGGTGATATCGAGGTTGACTAATTGAGGCGGAACCACCGGTCGTTCCCCGAAGCCGCGATTTTTCTCGCACGGGAAGCGGCGTGTCTACCCAATCGCACGCAACGGGAATGTCCGTCAGTAGCGCTCTAGTAACCAATTTTCGGGCATTCGTTTCTCTCTCAATATTGTGGCTATTGCTGAGGTGGGGCCACCCACATCGATACTGCCGCCTTCGCTGTAGCGGGGTTTTCCTCGAACCGATCTTGGAATAACAATTCACTATCAACATACTCAATATAATTCTCAGTTTTGTTCGTCTATAGGGGAACGCTCTCTTTTCCATTACAAATATACAATTGTAATGCCGATTGTATGAAATTCCTTATTGTGTTTGTGATATTCACTCATGAGACATAAACTCTCTCACTTGCGTATATATTAGCCGTTCCCGATCTCTTGGAGCGATACTGACTTACAACAGAAGCTGTCCTTTAGTTGGTCCGACGTTGTCTTCCGTGATATTTTCTTCCGAAGACGGGTTCTGATCGTTCATAGTGATCGCAATGATTCTCAGTGTGGAGACAACGGGAAGATAATTGGTGATAGTAGTCAAACGCATCTCTATTGCGAGCGTGAGTGATACGTCTTCGACAGCACCCGATGTCCACTCGTTCTAGTGGGCACGCGTTATCGTACTTTATGGCGGGGGAATAGAGACGTTGAAGCAATGGTTGCGACATGAGGGACTCGAGTAGACAGCTACTCCGCCATACTGTCTGGAAATCGCCAAAGGCTGTTGCGAGCAGTTTGATCCTAGCGAAACAATCTTATCTAAATCCGCTCCGTAAATTCACCCAAACCATTAAGACATCTGTTGCTAATTGTTATTCTATGGCACGTAAGTCACGGGAACGGAATGGTTCAGACGACGATGATTTTAGCGTCAAACGAAGGCAAGTGCTTCAGGGTATCGGCGCGACGGGTGTCGCGAGCGCCGTCATGACGGGATCGGTTCACGGCGGAACCAATTCCCGAACCATCCGACGAGTACAGGCCGACCTCGAAGAACTGGATCAGGAGCGAGAAATCCCGACCGGCTCCCAGTTCTTCTCGTTCAACGAACTCGAGGGGTACTCGAACGCCGATCTGATCCACCTGAGTGCCGACGCCGGCCTCGATTCGTACGAACCGTTCATGATCGACGACGCGGATGCGATGCTCGAGGCCCAAAACGAGACGGGCCTTCACATGAGTAGCGCACACGTGAGTATTGACGATATCGAGGCCGATCCGGAGGGGATGGCCGAAACCTACGAACAATTCGCCGACGACGGTCGCAATCCGCCGCTCATCGAGCCTGCGATTCGTGATGGGTGGGATACCGAAGAAAGTGTTATCGAACTCGCACAGCGCATTAACGGGGCCGCGGATCTGATGGCCGAACACGGCTTCGAGTTCGGGTACCACAACCACGAGTTCGAATTCGAGTACCTTGACGATGCGGACGAACGAGCCTACGACGTGTTCATCGAGAACATCGAAGATCACGTCTATCTCCAACTCGATGTGGCGTGGGTCTACGCGGGCGTCGATCGTCCTGATCCGCTCAACTACATCGTCGAACACGGGGACAAGATCAAATCGCTACACATGAAGAACTGGTCCGAAGCCGACGATGCTCTCACGGAGATCCACAGAGGCGATCTAAACCAACGAGCAATTGCGACCGCTGCACGCAAGGCATCCCAAGTTGATCACCTCGTGTACGAGTACGACAACTCACCGCAGCCGTACGACTCGTTCGAGTACGCTGGCGAGTGGCTCAACAGAATCAACCACCCGTGGGATCCCGCCGGTATCCCCGGTATTCCGACTGCTGACACCCACCCCGCAAAGCTCGCTGACTGACTATCGCCACCGACTGTCTAAGTGAATTTCCCGGTGATGTAGTACTCGAGCACGGATGGGCCGTAATTGGGCAGCCCCGATTGACACCTACCGATTGGCGGCATCACTGACGCACGCGATTACCTCGGCACATTTCGTACTGAACCGGTCAAATCAGTACGTGATATCTTAATGTAAGCAACACAATAGGACCCATTATATTAGTAGGTAATTATTTATGATATGGTCTCGATGGTACTATTGGAATGGGACCATGAGAGACAGAGCCAGTCGTGGAATGGAAACCAATAGCAGTACGCAACCGGTTATCCAGAGCGAGCTCCCATCGACTTCGCTTTTCGATGGACGGCCGGTCGTCGCTGTGAACGAATTGGCAATCGCAATCGGAGACTCGAGTCAGTAACTATACAAGATAATGAGCACTAACACAATCGAACTCGAAGCAGTAGCCATACAGGATGAGAACGGACAGGGGCCGCCGGATCACGCCGGACCACCGGACCATGCCAACGCACCGGACCATGCTGGACCGCCGGATCACGCCGGACCGCCGGAGGGTGACGAAGACCTCGAGTACGCGTGGGTAGGGGTTTCGCCGGAGGCGATAGAAGGGGAAACGAATCCGGACCTCTCGGTGGTTGCAGACGAAGCGTACACCCTCGAGTGGACGAACACCGACGGTGTCTTTCACAACTTCGCGATCGTAGACGACGACGGTGAGGAAATCATCGCATCCGACGGAATTTCGGAGTCGGGCGAGACGGAGACCGTCGAGTTTACGGCGACCGAAGCGATGTCGACGTACCTCTGTGAACCACATCCGGAGGATATGGAGGGGGAGATCGATGTCGACGCGCCCGAAGAAGCATTCTTCGAGGTGGACGATCTCGAACTCTCTGAGACGACGGTCGACCAAGGCGAATCTGTCGACATCAGCGCGACGATCACTAATATCGGGAACGTCGAGGTATCTCAGGAAGTTTCGTTGCTCGTCGCCGATGAGACCGTCGACTCACAGGATCTTTGCCTCGAGTCCGGCGAGTTCGATACCGTCACCTTCGAAGGTGTCGAGACGAGTGAACTCGATCCGGGTGAGCACACCGTCACCGTCGCTACCGAAGACGACGAACGGAGCGCAACGCTGACGGTCGGGGAGGTCGACGACGAGGTTCTCTGGCACCGCGAACACGAGTGGGAGATCGATGCGGATGCGGCCACCGACTGGTCTAATTACGATGTCCACGACCTCGGTCAGGAAGCGAGCGGCGAAGCGATGGCGATGGAAGTCGATCCTGACGGCCAAATCTGGTACATCGGACGCGGTGCTGATTTCGTCGACCACGGAAACGACGTGGCTGAGGTCTGTTACGTCGACCCCGACACCGGCGAGCACGAAGTCGCGCTCGAACTCGACGTTATCGTCGGTTCGGAGGAGGTAACGGGCGGGAACGCCCGCGAGCTCGGTGGTCAGAGCGTCGCTATCGATCCGGATTTCGAGCAAAACGGCTACGTGTACGTCTACTACCATCCTTCCAGCGAGGATTTCGACCTCGTCGACAATCCGTATCACGAGGATATTACGACGATGCTTCAGCGTGTTTCCAGATTCGAAATGGACGGGGACGTTCTCGATCCGGAGTCCGAGGAAGTCATCATCGAGATCCCGCTCCAGCTCGAGACGTGCTGTCACATCGGCGGCTACCTCGAGTTCGGGCCCGAGGGCGACCTCTATATCACGACGGGCGACGACTCCAACAACGTCGGCGCGCCCGACGACGAGGTCAACTGGTCGATGACCGACGAACGCGAGGGCCACGTCGGCGGCCGGCCCGCCGCCGTCTCTGACGCCCAGCGGACCTCCGGAAATACGGCTGATCTACGTGGGAGCGTGCTGCGGATTACGCCCACGGATGACGGCGATTACGAGATTCCGGATGGAAACCTCAAAGAATGGTGGGAAGGAGAAACCGGCGAGGCGTACGACGACGAGCAATTCCTCCCGGAACTCTACGTGATGGGGCTTCGAAACCCCTTCACGATCACCGTCGACCATCACACCGGATTCCTGTTCATCGGCGATTACGGCAACGACGCCACCGAGTGGGATCCGGACCTCGGAACGGTGGGTCAGGCGACGTACCACCTGTTCGATAAGCCGGGCAACGCCGGGCATCCGTTCTTCAAGGGGTACTACCCGAACCGCCAGTACGACTTCGAGGCCGGCGAGCCGGGACAGCCGTTCTGGTTCGACAACCTCCGCAACCGGTCGCGGAACAACACCGGAATCGAGAACATTCCGAACGTGACACCGGCGCTCGCTTGGCATCCCCAGGATTTCGAAACGTACGAGGACGTCGCCCCCTGGGCGGATATGCCACGACCCGGTGAAACCACTTGGCCGCAGTTGGACGCTGGCGGTTCGGCTGACGCGGGCATCGCCTACCGCTACTCCGACGACTACGGAGATGGTGCCCTCGATCCGTACTTCGAGGGCAAACAGTTCTTCATGAACCCGAGCAACGAGGACGTCATTCGTTACTTCACGTACAACGAAGACGGGAGTCTCGAAATCGACGAATTCCTTCCCGACAATCCCATCGAAGGCGCGTACGACATGGACCTTCTTCCGGACGGTCGTCTCGTCACGATGGGAATGTACTCCGGAATCCACGTTGTCGAATACCTGGGCGATTCGCCGGAAGCGGAGATACCGGAACGCGTCGAACCCGGTGCAAGCGGACTCAGCGGCGATCCGCCGGCAGACGCGACGGTTCTCTGGAACGGTGACGACGCCACGCTCGAGGACTGGGAGCACTACCCCGACGGAGAGGACGCCGAGTGGATCGAACACGACGACTACTTCGAAGTCGAGTTAGGGACTGGCGACCTGCGACCGCAAGCGGAGATGGGTGACGTCCACCTCCACCTCGAGTGGCGCGTTCCCGAGGGTCTCGAGGGCGAGGGCCAGGGGCCAGGAAACAGCGGCGTCTTCATGATGGAAACCTACGAGATCCAGATCCTCCAGAGTTACGACAACCCGACCTATCCGAGCGGCTACGCCGGGTCGTACTACATGGCGGAGGAGGGCGGCGGCAGCGCCCCGCTCGATCTTCCGATTCGTCCGCCGGGAGAGTGGCAAGAGTTCGACATCATTTGGCGCGGCCCGCGATTCGAGGACGGCGAAGTGGTTCGATATCCGCAGACGTCGGTGTTCTTCAACGGCGTGGCCGTCCAGATGCACCTCGACATCCCGGGTCCCGTCTGGTACGACACGCTTTATGACTTCGACGACGACGAGTTCGGACATCCACAGAACGAGGACGGCGAGTTCCTCGAGGAGGTCCCATTCGCCCTTCAGGACCACGGTGGCGAGGACGACCACGTTCACTTCCGGAACATCTGGTATCGCGACCTGCCCGAGCGGCCGGTCGAGGACTCCGAGCATCCGGACGTAATTCCCGAATACGATACGTCCGGCGGCGGTTGGGAGGAGCCCGAACAGGTCGGGCCCGGCGGATTCGGAACGACGGGCCAGCCGCCCGAAGACGCCGATGTCCTCATCGACGACGCGTTCACGCTCGAGTCGGGCGAAGGCGACTGGGAGAGCGACGACGAGTACGGCGACGCACAGTTCCACGTGGAATATCGCACCCCGGAGGATGTCGACGGTGAAGGAACCCAACGCGGCTCGAGCGGCGTCCTGATGATGGGCGACTACGAAATCAACATCGTGGATACGTGGGAAAACCCCGTCGAGCCCGACGAATGGGCTGGCGCCTACACCCACCAGGCTGCGCCGCATCACGACGCGGTCCGAGAACCCGGCGAGTGGCAGCAACTCGACATTCTCTGGCAATCCCCGAGGTTCGAGGACGGAGAGCTCGAGAAGCCGGCACAGGTGACTGCCCTGCTGAACGGGGTAGCCGTCCAGACTCGCCTCGAGGTCGACGGACCGAACGGTGGGGGCGAACTCGAGTCGTATCAGCCCCACGGCGAACAGCCGCTTCGGCTTCGCGAGGACGGAAGCGATGTGGAGTTCCGAAACACGTGGGTACGTCCAGAGGAATCGGACGAACTCGAGGACGGCGACGAGGACGAGGGCACGGTTCCGGACGAAGCGATCGAACCGGGCACGGCCATCGAACTCGACGGTCAGACGGCCGGATGGATCGGTATCCAACCCGAGGAAATCGACGGCGAGGAGAACCCGACGCTCACCCTCGTCGAAGGCGAAACGTACGAACTCGGCTGGACGACGGGCGACGGCGGCTCTCACAACATCGAAGTGCGAGATGAAGACGGCACCGTCGTCGACGATCTCTCCACCGAAATGACGAACGACCCCGACGAAGACCAGTGGCTCGAGTTCGTCGCGACCACTGAGATGGCTCAGTACGTCTGTGCACCTCACGAGGGATTGATGATCGGTGAAATCGAAGTAGTCTAAGAGATTCCTCGGGTGATATCTTCGTTATAAGAGACGTTCTCTGTAATACAATATAAGAGACACAAGCCTTCGAATGGGAGCGCGCTATTGCCATAATTATAAATAATGTAATTGTAGGCGTAATACGTTCTCGAATATGGTGGCATCTCTCTATGGATTCTTCTTACACAATTTTATTCGATACGTCTATCTTGGATCAGGGAATATTTTATGTTAGCATTTTCAGATATATACTCTTCACGGTAGTTATATATGGATATCATACACTCTTTTCGCATGTTATCTCATACCAATAACCAATATCATAATTAATCGCTAATAGTGGTTCTGAACGGTCATTCGTGTTACTTCCTTTTCTAAACAGGACGCTGACGGATGCGCTCACGGTGCCGGGTTCTCATCGCTAAACCGGGCTCAGCCACAACAAAACGTTTATAATCCACGGAAGCTGGTAATTTACTGATGGCTAAGCATACATCTCGCCGTACAGCATTGAAACTCGCCGGAGGAATCACTTCTGTAGCGTTTCTAGCAGGATGTCTGAATGACGACGAAGAAACTGATGAGGAAAACGGTGACGAAGCGAACGGTGACGATGATGAGAACGGCAACGAAAGCGAGGACAACGGTGACGATAACGGTGAAGTAGAACAAGATCTCGACCCGGCTGAGTGGGAAGACGTTGAATCGATCAAATTGCTCGGTGACGCCTCCGGTTGGGTCGGCGTAGAGCCTGAGATGATCGCCGACGTTCAAAATCCGACGTTGATTCTCTTCGAGGACGACGAGTACGATCTCACGTGGGAAAACGACGACGCAGGTCCGCACAACATCGTCGTTCGAGATGACGACGGTGACACTGTCCGAGACTACGAAACGGAAATCATCCGGGATCTCGGCGACGAACAAACGCTCGAAATTGAAGCGACGGACGAGATGAGCGAATACGTGTGCGAACCTCACTCCAGTGCAATGGTCGGTGAAATCCAGATCGAATAAGCAAACCCCCTAGTACCGATCCAAGCGTCGACTGATGAGTAAAACCGGTCGACCGCTATCGGGTTCACTCATCAGTTCAGGCTTGGATCGCCACTAGTCGTCGCTGGGCAACCGAAAAGACGACCAACGCCTTCTTTTAGTATCGAAATGCCGATACCGCGGCCCTGTCCCGGAACATTGCTTCAGCAATAGCGAAAATCGTTCGCTGGCTAGTCTTCGCTTTCGTAAGGTTCTCCGACGGAGGAAGGCATCTGCGTTTTCCCCCAGACGGTGAGCACGACGACCACGATGACGTACGGGAACAGGTTGACGATCCTGCTCGAGACGTTGATTCCGAGCGTTTGGAGTTGAACGCTTATCATATCCAGTCCACCGAACAGGAGCGCTGCGAGAGCTGCCCCGATCGGATTGTAGTTCCCGAAGAGGTACGCGACGATACCGAGCCAGCCGCGGCCGTCAACCGTCGTGTCTCCGGCAGCGTTGAAGCTACCGAGGTGAGCGAGCAACACTGCACCTGCTAATCCCGCCATCGCGCCGGAGAAAATCGTCGCCGCGTACCGGACGCGATTGACGTCGATACCGGCGGTATCCAACGCTTCCGGGTTTTCGCCGGCAGCCTGAATCCAATAGCCGTACTGAGTTCGGTAAAGGAAGAGCCAGGAAACGGCGACGAAAACGAAGGTCAATAGGATGAGCGGCGATTGGTTGAAGAAGATCGGCCCGATAACGGGAACCTCAGCGAGTCCCGGGACGACGACATTGTTAATACTCGAGAGGCCGCCACTGCTTCTGCTCTCCCAGATTAGGTTTGCAATGACCGGCGCGAAGCCGAGGCCAATAAACCAGACCGCTAACCCGGCGACGATCTGATCCGCTTTGTACCGGATGAGCAACACGGCGAAAATGGCGGCCAGTATCACCGTCACCAGTACCGAAGCGACGAGAGCGAACCAAATATAACCCTGTCCCGGCGAACTGCCGCCGAGTCTGAACATCGTCACCGCCGCGGTCAGCGCTCCGAAGATCATGAAGCCCTCAAGACCAATGTTAAACACGCCGCTTTTCTCGGCGTACAGTCCCCCGATAGCCGCGATCGCGATCGGAGACGCGACCGCTAACGCTCGGTTGACGAACCCGTAGGTAAAGAGGGACGTCTCGATGCCGATGGCGATGAGAGGGATGAGAACAACGAGCCCGAGGGCACCGATCTGAACCCGTCGTTGACTGGTGTAACTAGCGACGCTCATCGGTCGTCACCTCCGAGACCCGTCCGAGCAGCGGCCATACGGAACAGTTCCGGCGCGGCGACGAACAGAACGACGAGTCCGACGATACCGTCGATCATTTGAGCCGGGACGTCGCTGTGAATTTGGATGTGCGATCCGGCGGAATCGAGCCCGCCGAACAAAAGCCCTGCCGGGATGACGCCGATCGGGTTGTTCGCCGCGAGGAGACTCACGGCGATGGCGTCGAACCCGTACGTACTAATTCCGTCCGGATTAGTGAATGTTCCAGTTATCATGATTACGAAGATAGCTCCGGCGAGACCGGCGATCATCCCGGAGAAGGTCATGGTTGCGACGATGGTTCGTTTGGCGTCCACGCCGGAGTACGTCGCCGCCGACTGCTGGTGACCGCTCGTCACCATGTCGTATCCGAAACCGGTTCGTTCGATGACGATTGCGACGAGTATGACCACAGCGATCGTGATACCGAGACCGATGATGGAGAAACTCGAACTGCTAAAGACGATCTGCGGGAGTCCGACGTACTCCGGAAGTTGTTCCGTTCTCGTCGATGGCGCGTTCGGATCTTGGAACCAGCCCATAACGAGCCAGCCGACGACACCGATCGCGATGAAGTTCAGCATAATGGTGGTGATGATCTCGTTCGCCCCGGCGTAGGCTTTCAACGCGCCGGGAAGTGCCGCGTACAACCCACCTGCGATAATGCCCGAAATCGTTCCGATGAGCATCAGTACAACACCCGCGAGTGGTCCACTCGGTAGTAGTGGTGCGAGCCAGACGATCGGCATGACGGTGGCGATCCCGCCGACGATGAACTGGCCCTGTACGCCGATGTTAAACACGCCCGCTCGGAACGCGACTGCCACGGCGACGCCGGTCAGAATAAACAGGGTCGATAACCGTAACGTTCGTGCCATCGCCGCCTCGCTTCCGATCGCGCCGATAATCAACTGGTTGGCGAACAACGCAGGATTGTACCCGGCCAGGGCGACGATACCCAGGCCGATCAAAAGCGCCAGGGTCGTCGAGGCAATCGCGATCCCGACCCGCTCGAGTACGCCCGCGTCTAGCATCCGATCTGCGGCGCGGTCGAGTACCGCTCTGGCTCCGCTCGAGTCAGCGCTGCTCATGCCTGTGCTCCTCCCTTCGATTCTTGTTCCGATAGTTCTCCTTCATTTTCGAGACGCTGGCCGGCCATCAGGAGGCCGAGTTGCTCTTCCGTTACGTTGTCCGGATCGACGATGTCGATAAATTCGCCTTCGTACATGACTGCAATTCTATCGGAGAGTTTTTGAATTTCTTCGAGCTTCGACGAGACGACGACGATCGCCAATCCGTCCTCGCGGAGTTCGAGTAGCCGGTTGTGGATGAACTCGATCGAGCCGATGTCGACACCGCGCGTCGGATGCGACGCGAATATGAGATCCGGATCGTGGCCGATCTCTCTGCCGACGATGAACTTCTGTTGGTTGCCGCCGGACAGAGATGCCGCTTCGGCATCGGTGTTCGGTGGGCGAACGTTGAACTCCTCGATTATATCTTCCGCGTGCTCCCGGACGGCCGCCCAATCGATAATGCCGTCACTGACGTACGGTTCGATGGTCTGGTTCCCGAGCAGTGCGTTTCGGACGAGGCTGTAATCCTGGACGAGCCCTTCCGTTTGTCGATCCTCGGGGATGTACGCGATTCCTTCCTCGATACGTTGCCGGCGACTCATTTTCGTGACGTCTTCGCCAGCAAACCGGACGGATCCCGACTCGAGCGATCGCAGTCCGGTACATCCTTCGACCAGTTCGGTCTGGCCGTTCCCCTGGACGCCCGCGATGCCCAGAATTTCTCCAGATCGAACGGTGAGGTCGACGCCGGCAACCTTCTCGATATCACGGTCGTCCCGAACGTGGACCTCGTTCGCCTCGAGAACGGGTTCGCCGGAGGTCGCTTCCCGGGGCTGTCGATCGAACATTACCTCTCGACCGACCATCATCCGCGCTAGATCTTGTTCGGTAGTATCCGCGGCCTTGACGGTTCCGACCGACTCTCCATCCCGGAGAACGGTGATGTCGTCGGCCGCCGTCAGCGCTTCATCCAGTTTGTGCGAGATGAATATCATCGAGTGGCCGGCATCCGCGAGATCGTTCAGCAGGTCGATTAACCCCTCGACCTCCTGTGGAGTGAGAACCGCCGTCGGTTCGTCGAAAATGAGAATTTCCGCTCCCCGGTACAGTGTTTTGACGATTTCGACGCGCTGTCGGTCGCCGAGATCGAGATCGCGGATCTGCGTATCTAACTCCTCGTCGATACTGAATCCGTATCGAGAACAAATATCCTTGATTTCGTCTCTGGCGACGGACTCGTCGATTAATCCGTTTTCAGTCGGCTCGTGACCTAAAATGATGTTCTGCAGAACGGTCATCGGCTCGACGAGTTGGAAGTGCTGGTGGATCATTCCGACTCCGACGCTCATCGCGTCTCGCGGCGAATGGAACGTTTGTTCTTCGCCGTTGACGATGATCGTCCCCTCGTTTTGATCGTACAATCCGTAGAGTACGCTCATCAGGGTCGTCTTTCCCGATCCGTTCTCACCGAGCAGCGCGTGAATCGAGCCCTGCTCGAGCGTGAGATCGACCTCGTCGTTGGCGACGACATCCCCGAAGCGTTTGGTGATTCCCTCGAGTTGGACGGCTGGAGGTGCGTTACTTGTAGTCATGGTCTGTTATTGGAAACTCACCCATAAATATGGACTGAAAAGACGGCGGCGTTAACAGCCGGTTGGTCCGCACTCGAGGTCGATCTCGTCGTCTTCGAACGCCTGAATCGCTTCTTCGATATTCTCGTCGAGAGCGTCGGGAAGTTCGCCGTCGAAGGCTCGACCGACGACGAAATCGATTCCACCGTTTTCGAGGCTGAGGTTCTGTTCGCCGACGAAGTCTCCGAAGTTGTCTTCGGCGACTGCTTCCGCCATGTCGTAGGTCGCCTCGTTGAGGGCCTTCACCGCGGAACCGAGGATGACGTCTTGATAATCATCCGACTCGGACTGATCGGTGTCGACGCCCAGCGCGAAGCGATCGTTGTCCTGTGCGGCCGAGAAAACACCCTGCCCGGCGGACGAAGCGGCGTGCCAAACGATGTCGGCTCCGGCGTCCATCTGGGACTCCGCCGCATTCGCCGCTGCTGAGGCGTCGTCGAAACTCCCGCCGTAGCCGTCGAGAACCTCGATGTCTTCGTCGACCCACTCGGCGCCTTCGATGTACGAGACTTCGTACGCTTCGATCAAGTCGATCTCTTCGCCACCGACGAACCCGACGATGCTTTCGTCCGGATCGGTGGAGCTATCCTCGTGCTGTATGTCTTCCTGCGTGAGCGTTCCGGCTGCGACGCCGGCCAGGAACGACATCTCGTTGTTCATCTCGATCCATCCGGAAACGTTATCGGCACCTTCGACAACGTTGTTGATCAGCATCCAGTTTTGGTCCGGATACTCGTCGGCGTTCTCCACGAGTGCGTCCGTGTGGTTGTCACCGATACAGATGATGAGATCGTAGTCGCCCTCGGCGGTGTTGGCCTGCACTGACGGATAATTGGATTCGCTTCGCTCCTCGACCTGCGTAAATTCGAGATCGAAGTCGTCCTCGGCGTCCTCGAGACCGCTTACCGCATTGTCGTTGAACGCGTTGTCACCGAAGCCGGCAGGACTCGAGATGACGGCGATGTTCGTTTCTCCTCCCCCGGAGGCGCCATCCATACATCCGGCCAGCGCTGCAGTTCCGATTCCGGCCGCCCCGGATGCGAGAACCGTCCGTCGACTAACCCCAGTCGTCGACGAATGGCGTTGCGTATCATCGGATCCGTTCCGCGTATCCATGTTTGGTACCATTACACTACCCAGGTAGTTTTCATACATTATAAAATTACTCATGTTCGAGATAGCTTTCACCACTTTTCACACCGCTCTGTTAGCGGTCGATGGACCTGCGAAGCGATAGTTCGATTAGTTGCTCGTTCCGTTACACTCCGTCTGGAAGCTACAAATCAGCTACTACCGTGCTAGCAAATGACTAGATCGTCATATTTTAGGTAGTTGTTCCTAACAGTGTAGCTATGGACATAGGTGTTCTAACCGTAGCGCTTGCCGATGAATCACTGTCAGACGCGCTCGCGTACCTTTCCGATCACGGTGTGGGTGCGGTGGAACTCGGTTGCGGCGGGTTTCCCGGCGACGCACATCTCCCTCGAGACGAGTATCTCGACGACGAGCAAGCACAACGAGAGCTACAAACAGCGCTTGACGAACACGACCTATACGTCTCGGCGTTGTCAGTTCATAACAACCCGATCCATCCGGACGAGGAGAAGGGTGCCGAGGCCGACGACGAACTCCGCGAAGCGATTCGACTCGCATCGCAGTTGGGTGTCGACACCGTAAACACGTTCTCGGGCCTGCCCGCCGGCGGCCCGAACGACGAAGTGCCGAACTGGATTACCGCACCGTGGCCGAACGAACACCACGACGCCCACGAGTACCAGTGGAACGAGGTTGCGATTCCGTACTGGTCGGAACTCGCGGCGTTCGCGGACGATCACGGAGTCAACGTGGGAATCGAGATGCATCCCAACATGCTCGTCCACGAGCCTCGCGGCTTACTCAGGCTCCGAGAGGCGACGAACGACCGGATCGGCGCGAACTTCGATCCGTCGCATCTGATTTGGCAGGGAATAGACACCACCGACGCTATTCGCCTTCTCGGCGACGCCGATGCGATTCATCACTTCCACGCAAAGGACGTCAAGACGTACGCGTCACAGGTCCGCGAAAAAGGAATTCTCGACACGACGCCGTACACTGACGAAGTCGATCGGTCGTGGCTGTTCCGATCCATCGGGTACGGCCACGGTGAGGAGTTCTGGAAGGACGTCGTCTCCACCTTGCGGATGGTGGAGTACGACGGTGCGCTTTCGATCGAACACGAGGACTCGCTTACCTCCTCCCGAGAAGGGTTAGAGAAAGCGATCGAGCTACTCGACCGAACAGTCTTCGAAACGACACCTGGCGAAGTCTACTGGACGTAATACAACAATGACCGACGAACTATCCATCGGAATGCTGGGGTATCGATTCATGGGAAAAGCACACTCGAACGCACTCGAACGACTGCCGATGTTCTTTCCGGATGCACCGACAGTCGAACGGGACGTACTGGTCGGACGGGACCAGGAAGCATTGGACGACGCCGCTGACCAACTCGGGTTCGCACGAACGAGCACCGATTGGCGAGCGGTCATCGACGAGGTCGATGTCTTCTACAACCTCGGTCCGAATCACGTTCACGCCGACCCCTCGATCGAAGCACTCGAGGCCGGAACGTCGGTTTTCTGTGAAAAACCGCTCGCACACACGTTCGAGGACGCGACTCGAATGCGCGACGCGGCGAGTCAATCCTCGGGAATCTCCGGCGTCACGTTCAACTACCGCTTCATTCCCGCGATCCAGTACGCCAAAGAGCTGATCGAATCGGGCGACCTCGGTGAGATCCGTCACGTCCGCGGGACGTACCTTCAGGACTGGTTGACCGATCCGACCGCGCCGTGGAGCTGGCGACTGGACGAGGAGATGGCGGGCAGCGGCGTGCTCGGCGACCTCGGATCGCACGCGATCGATCTGGTCCGCTTTCTCGTCGGCGAGCAAGCCGGCGACTTCCAACGAATTAGTGGCAACCTACAGACGTTCGTTTCGGAGCGGCCAACGGCTGACGGGTCAGAAGTCCGGGACGTGACCGTCGACGACGCGTTCACCGCACAGGCGCAACTCGAGAACGGTGCGACGGCGAACATCGAAGCGAGTCGCTACGCGAGCGGTCACAAGAACGATCTCAGCATTGAGGTGAACGGCTCGAAAGGAAGTCTGCGGTTCTCGCTCGAGAGCCTCAACGAACTCGAGTACAAGGGCGTCGACGATCGAGGGTACCAGACGATTCTCGTTACCGACGAAAGCGATCCGTATGTCGATCACTGGTGGCCCGCAGGACACATCCTCGGCTGGGAACACACGTTCGTTCATACGAACTACGAGTTCCTCTCGTCGGTCGCACAGGGGACCGAGCATACGCCGTCGTTCGAAGAAGGGTACCGCGTTCAGGAACTCCTCGATGCGATCGAACGCGCCGACGAACGGAACGAGTGGATCGAGACGTCCTGACCGAGTTCGCGGTTCGAAATCCTCGCTACTGATCCGCTCGAGTTCGATCGGATCTGGTGGCGTTTTGGTTGTGTTCTGTCGGTTTCTCGGATGATTTGGCGTGTCCCGTAGCTCTGTGTCTCGTTGAGATTCTTGTCGCCACCGAACGCTGTTAGTTTGTCACGACCGAAATCAGGCTGACGATCGCTTCGGCCGCGAGAAAGAGGTGCTTTCCCGTTTATGGGCGTTTCTCGTCCGGTTTGTCCGACTCTTCAGTTGCCGCTATCGTTCAACTGGTTAGGCCTCGTATTCGATCATGAATATGCGGCCGTCCTCGCCGCTGAATCCCGGACCGTACGTCTGGAGGAACAACCGACCGTCTGGACCGTACTCCATGTCGTTCGGCGTCTCGAACTCTTCGTCCGGCAGGAATTCGTTCACGTCGATACTCCCGTCGTCGTTGTACGTGAGGTATCCCATCCAGTTGTCGTTGAACGGTGCCATGATGAACTGCTTACCGTCGAAGTATGGATCCAATGCACCCTCTCCGTACTCGTCGGAGTGCCGGTAGCGTGGTCCCGTGTTTGCGGACCCACCGTCCGGGAACTCAGGCCACGAGACTTCGCCGGGCTTCGGCATGTCGACCCAGTCCGGGGCTTCGACGTAGCTGTCCGAACTCTCCGGGAACCAGACGTCGGCCGGCGTAACCGGCGGAAGCTTTTCGAGTCCCGTATTGTTCGCGGAGTCGTTTCTGAGGTTGTCGGGCCAGAACGGCTGACCGGATTCCTCCGTCTCGAAATCGTACCGTCGGTACGGATAGTACGCGTGGAAGAACGGCCAACCGGCGTTGCTCGCTTCGCAGATCTGTCGATACTCGACGAGCCCCATGGGTCCACGATCGCTATCCCAGTCTTCGCCGTCCGGTCCGTAGTCAGCGACGTGAAGAAAGCCGGTCTCTTCGTCGACAGCAATGGTGTATGGGTTCCGCAGTCCCATCACGTAAATTTCCGGTTTGACGACCCCTTCCTCGATTTCGTCACCGTAGCCCTGATCCTCGGTGAACAAGTTGTCGTCCGGGATCGAGTACGAACCGTCGTCTTCCGGGATGATTCGGAGTATCTTCCCGCGGAGGTCAGCCGTGTTTCCGGAGGTACGTTGGGCGTCGAACGCCGGGTGTCGTGCTTCCTGATCGTCGATCGGAATGAATCCGTCCGATTCGAACGTGTTGGAGTCGTCGCCGGTCGAAATGTAGAGTTCCCCTTCCGGACCGAACTCGAGGTAGCCACCGAGGTGACAACAGAGATCGCGCTGATACGGGATTCGGATGATTTCCTCTTCAGTGTCGGCGTCGATCTCACTGTCTTCCATCTCGAATCGGGACACCAGCATGTACGAGTGATCGATTCCGTCGTGCTCTTCGTCCTCGCTGGGATCGTACCATTCAGCGTACGGACTCTCACCGATGTCCTCGGTGGCGTCCTCCGTCGGCGTGTAGAAGATGTAGACGTAGTTGTTCTCCTCGAAGTCCGGATCGAAGACGAGCCCTTGTCCGCCGTCTTCGTCTGTAATACGAACGGGAAGCTCGAGCGCGGTTCCCGTCTCCTCGGAGTCCGGATCGACGTAATTGACTCGAGCGGTCCCGTCTCCCTCCTCACCGAACGTAGCTCCACGAGTAATGTAGAAGACACGTCCGTCTGGGGCGATATCCATCGACATCATGTTGTCGTGGACGTCCAATTCGGTGACGGCGTAGTTATCCCAATTAGTTGCGGCGTCCGGATCCGGTTCGGTTTCCCCGTTTTCGTCTTCCTCCTCGTCAGTCTCGTCCGCACAACCGGCTAATCCGATAGCGCCGAGTCCTCCAATCCCCTGCAGGAGACGACGTTTGTTACTGCTGTTAGATGCACTCTCTTCTCCAGTCCTCTGATCAGACATATACCCCTTACTGCAGAACCAACCTAAAAAAGCCTTGTGGTGAGACACCGCATCATAGTTCAATTATCTATCTAGTTATCAGAACCGCCCTGTGACCGGATTTGCATCCTCTTTTCCGTCGCGTCTTTCAATCAGTTGAAAACACGTCGTTATCGATATCGACGGAAAACCGGTCCTACTGAATCGGGCATCGACGTCAATTCATACGGAAGTAGGAGGTGGCAACTACACGGCGTCGATTAGTCGAGGAGCGACGACCGTTCGAACGGGATGGAAACTGCGTCGGTGATCCCGAGTAGATCCGTAATGGTCGGCGTCACATCCAACGCATCGGCGGGTTCGTCCAACTCGAGCGTGGGTGCTGCTGGACCGCCGAGCCCGTAGCAACCGTACGCCGACTCGTCGACGCGCCCGTGGGACCCGCTCACCTTCGTCGGATCGAGCGACACTAACCCCTCGTCGCCGAAGAACAGTTCGCAGGGGTCGAATCCCGGCTTTTTGTGGATGTCCATGTCGCCCGCGTACGGCGGTGCATCCTCGCGGTCGTCCCACCAGTAATACTGGAACCACGCGTCGGTATCGGCGATCAGGACGAACTCGCCCGAGTCGGGGTGATCGATTCCGTACTCGGCCTTTCCGGATTCTTCGAGGACGACGTCGATTCCCTCGAGGTCGGCGACGACATCGCGTGCCTCGTCCATCGCCTCCTCCGCGACGTAGACGTGAGCGATCTGGTGATCGACCATGGCGAAGGCGTCCGATCGTGACAGATCGACGTCGTCGTCCGCGTCCGTCTCGAGGAGGCCCGCCTCGCGAAACGCGCGGTTGGGGAATATCGGCCGTTCCACGTCGTGAAAGCCGTACTCGCTGACGAGGTTCACGATGGTCTCATCCCAGCGATCCGTCCCGGTGAGTCCGGACAGGAACTCCTCGATGAGATCGTCGACGACTGTTAGTTCCTCCTCGAACGCGTCGGATCCGGGGCCGTCGCTCTGGCCGGCGTAATCGAGGTGTGGAACGTATATCCAGAGGAGGTCGGGATCCGCTCGTTCGATGGCTTCAGTTGCGGCCGAGAGAATCCACTCGGTGCTCTCCGCGCTCGCACCGGGACCCCAGTAGTTGTGCAGCGGGAAGTGGTTGTACTCCTCTCGAAGTTCGTCGTAGAACTCATCGGGGTTCGTCCAACAGTTCATCTCGAGGATATTGTTGTCCTCGTCTTCGATCGGTGAAGGGGTGACCGCGACATCGGCACTCGTCCCGATCAGGTGCTGGAAGAACAAGACGCCGGTCGTCAGTCCGGCATCGTCGCTCGCGGCCTCCCAGATCCGGTTACGATCGGCGCGGTCGCGTTCCCACAGTTCGGCTGCGTCGCGCTCGCGGTCGTATTCTCCGTTCGAAACGTCTCCGTGCGTTCGAGGCCCTTGCCCGGTCGCGAGTGTGGTCTGAGCAGGGATCGTCACGGCGGGGAACTCCGGCCGAAGATCAGTCACGTTCTCTTTGGGGAAGAGCGAGCGAAGTGTCGGCGTTCGTTCGGTGTCGATATGATGCGGTTGTAGGCCGACGATGTCGAGAACGATCATCCGATCGGCACTGTTCGAATCGTCGTTGCTGTTCGTCGTCTCCTCTTCGTAATCGGAACCTGAGTGGGTAGTGTCTGTCATGCGTATTCGATTACTCCAACTCGGTATGGCGCTCAGCGTACTCGTACAATCGGCTCATCTGTCGGGAGAAATCGTGTTCCTCAACCCCAATCGGCGCTTTGAAGAACGACGCCAGGTGGGGTTGGAGTCCGCCCTCACCGTGTTCGTCAGCGTGGGCGGCGAGACGAATCAGATCGAGAACGAGCGGCGCGGCGAGCGCCGAATCGGACCCGTCCCAGGTAAACTGCATTTTCATCTCCGTTTCCAGAAAGCCCTCGAAGTGGATGTGATCCCAGGCTGTCTTCCAATCTCCGAGAGACGGCGTGTAATCGATTCGGACCCGATTGTGACCGATCTCCGGGAGGATCGACTCGAGGACGTCGCCTTTCGTCGAAAGCTTTCCGGCGGCGTTCGCATCGTCCTCGAGAACCTGACCGTCAGTATTGCCGAGGATGTTGTGTCCTTCCCACGAGAGGACCCGAAGGTTTCGGCCGGCAAACATCGGTGCGAGTGCCGATTTGACCAGCGTCTCGCCGGTCTTCCCGTCTCGGCCCATGTGTGGAACGTTTTTCCTATCGGCTAACTCTCGAAGTCCGCCCAGTGCTGATCCAGTACTGGGCGTGAAGTTTATGTACGGGTGTTCATCGACCAGTGCTGCGTATGCATAAAGCGTACTCGCAGGGAGATTCCGGTCGTCGTTCTCGATCGCAGTTTCGAAGTCCGCCAGCGTTTTGTACTGCTCTGGTGCCTCGATCATCGGTTCGGTCGAGGCGGCGTTGACGACAACTAATCGGTCCACGTCCTGTTTTTCGATAAAATCGGTGTAGTCGTCGCGTATTTGCGAGATAACGTCACTTATCGTTGTCTCCTCTGTCGATTGCTCGTCTGAAAGTTCTTCGACTACTCGGCCACATTGCTGTGCGGTTCCGATAGTAACCCGTTCGTCCACCTCGCGAAGGTCTTCACGAACCGCCTCTAGCGTCTCTCGTTTCGGGACGGACCCTGCTTCGTGTGCCGCTTGGGCCGTTTGTTCGATACTCTGGGTTCGGATGTCGTGGCCGCCGAAGACCAGTTGATCGACGTCGGGGAGGTCGAGGGACGTTACTGGATCCCGCGCCGTCACCATTCCCGTCGTATCGACAACACCCCGTGCGATAGCTCTGGCCCCTACTATCGCCATGCTTGCTACGTTTCCCCTCGCACCGACTATCCAAACGCCAGTTACCATATTTGGCAACTCCAATCGCATACATAAAAACCCTACCATGGTTTGGTGTGATAGTTCTAAATCAATCACCAGTAAAGATCGCATTTTGTGTATTACAGAATTGTCTAATAATATCTTAAGATCGTTATATGGAAGAGAAGATAGCTATAAAACTTCCAAACAAATTTACTACTAGACCAATAAATATACTGCCGGTATTTTCAGGTTTTTCACTGAAATCGTAGGATATCATTACAAAGGTACAAACGTAATGGTGTTATGTATGTTTCTTTCTCACATGTGAGTGAATTCTCGCACAATATAAACCCTATTATTTGTGCTATATCGAGTTACATCTCTTCCAGTATCGCCCGACACATCGCGGAGGGATAATTAGACAAACTACTCAAATCATACAATACAGTCTTCATAAATCCGTTCTGTAGTTCTCAACGATAGAAGTGAGAATGAGAGTCCGCTTCGATATAAAATTGTCCTCGATGTGTTAGTTATACTAATGAGTATCCACCATGAGCACACGGGTATTCGCGCACATCGGTCTTCCAGGATTTGTCGCGACCCATGAAGGACGTGAGTCTACCTAACGGAACGTACAGCGAGAAAGCGACCACGGAAATATGCAAATCCCGGAAAGTGACCGTCGTTTCCTTACGAAACGTACTGTTCTAACGCCTCATAAGATACTGCTGCCGCTCGGTCGGGAGCGTGGGGATAAGTGTACAACTCCATCGTTGCGAATCCATCGTATCCAACGTCCTCGAGCGCATCGAAAATTGCACGGAAGTCGATGTCCCCCTCGCCGGGAATTCGGTGGTAGTGCTTTCCCCGGCGACCGCCGATAATATCCTCAAGGTGAATGCCGGTAATCTGGCCGGCACATCGTCGAATACTCTCGGCTGGTTCGTCACCGTAGACTGCGACGTGGCCGAGGTCAAGATTGACACCGAGTGCATCACTGTCGACCGCTTGACAGAGCTCAAGCACTTCGTCGGTACACTCGATGAGAAGTTCGGGTTCGAATTCAATTCCGACCGATACATCGGCCGATTCGGCATACGCCGTGATCTCTTCGAGCGACTCGAGAAGGTATTCTCTGGCGTCTTCAGGAGGGTTTCCAGGCAGTGGACGGCCCGTCGCGACACAGACTGCCGGGGAGTCGACCGCTACTGCGAGATCGATCGCCCGCTTCGTGTACTCGACGCGCCAAGCTCGATCCTCGTCGTCGGCCGTGATAATCGTCGGATCGAAAAACGCCGACGGGGGAGCGTCGTCGTAATACCCTGTTGCTGTGTTCGCGTTGATGTTCGACACCTCGAGTCCCGTTTCGTCGAGTGCAGTTTTGAGTTCCGCGCGATCGGATTCGTCGAACTCGGTGAGGAACGCGTGTGGGGTGTCGGCCAGGATTTCGACGCCGTCATACCCGTGTTCAGAAATTTGGCGAACGGCCTCGGGAAGTTCGATGTTGGTGTATGCATTCGTAGAGAACGCGAGTTGGGTCATACATGGGAATTTATTCAAACAATGAAATAGCTTCGCATCACTGATCAGAATCTGCCTCCGTCGCTGCTGTTCGAGACCGTTGTCTGAGCGATCTCACCAACGTCACATGGAATCGACCGTAAACAAAAGAGAGATACCGTCCACCCGTCTTGGCGAATACAGAATGGCGAAATCGATACTCGATAGCCTTCGTCAGCCGGAATACACCGGCGAGAACCGATGCAATCCGTGTACGATACTGAACCTCGGTATTGGAGTGGTAGTCAGCGCACTCCTCGCACGAAAATCAAAGGTCGCAGGACTATTCGTTGCCATCGTATCGGTCACCGCGATTTATTTGCGGGGGTATCTCGTCCCCGGCACACCGACGATGACGAAACGATATCTTCCACCGACCGTCCTCCGGTGGTTCGGCAAGGGGCCCGAAGCCGTCGTCGCGAGCGGACTCGATCCCGCGACGGAATCGTCGTTAGACGAGGACCCCACCGGTACCAGTCAAGCTGATTCCGACGGCGGCGAATCGATAGCCGATGTACCGAACGCAGAACCGCTCGATCTCGAGACGTATTTTCTCGAACACGACGTGCTCGAGTCCTGTTCGGACGCAGACGATCTCTGTCTTACCGGGACGTTCGAAGCCGATTGGTTCGCGGCGATCGAACCGATCGCTGACTCGGACATCTCCGCGTCACAGATCGCCGATGCGTTTGGGTTCGAGGACGACCCCGAGACGTTCGAACTCGTCGTTCACGGCGATACGCACCGTCTCCGGTCCGAGGTGGCCCAGGTCGGGAGGTGGCCTTCCCGCCCCGCACTCGTCGCGGACATCGCAGCCAGTCGCGTGTTCAGTTCGCGGGTGTCCGACTGGGAGACGTACGACCCGCAGGCGAAGGGGAAACTGCTCAACGGGCTCAGAATGTTCCTCGAGACGTGTCCGACGACGGGCGGCGGCGTGGAGATGAGCGAGGAGCTCGTCGAATCGTGCTGTCGGTCCCAGAACGTTATCGCCGTCACCTGCGAAGAGACGGGCGAACGACTTTTCGAGCACCGCATCGATGATCTCGACGGCTAACGTTTTCTACAGTACCACACCCGTGTAGTTTCATTCCGCTTGCTATTCCCACAAGTAATTTGCTTGCCATCTCCATCAAGTAACGTCGAACACCCGCGAGAGACCCTTGGCAGGGACGAGGAATACGAACGCAGCGAGTGCCCACTGGATGCCGATGGCCGCAGCAAACGCCGCGTTCAGCACGATGAGCGCCAACACGCACGTCCCGATTGCCGGTCCGATCGTGGCCGGTGAGGGGGCCGCGTAGGCTTTCGATAGTGCCCGCCCGGTCCACGCGCCAAACCCGACGAGAAGCGCTATCGAGAGCGCGAAGGCCATCGGAGAGGGAGTCCGAACGAGCAAGAGGCCGACAACTCCCACCATAGCGAGTAGCGTTCCCGCTATCGCGACCGGTATCGAGAACGAGTTTGTCTCTCCCGTCTCGCTCTCCGCGAGAAAGGTGACGGCAGCGATATAGAGGGCGACGATCGCACAGACGGCGACCCCCCACGACGGAATCACAGTGGGGGACACTGCGACCATCGTTCCGAGGAGGACATTCAGCCCCCGGCTTCCGCCCATGAAGAGGTAGCCGATGGACGACCCCTTGAACACGCCGTCGTAGAGCAGGATCGTGAGAGCGAGCACGGCGGCAACGATTCCGGCGCTGAGACCGGCGGTTACCAGCGCGAGCAAAACACCGCCCCCGAGGAGGACTGCGCCGAATGCGAGCGCTCGCTGTTTCGTAACCTCGCCGGAGGGGATCGGGCGTTCAGGACGCGAACGAGCGTCTTCGTCGGCGTCGAAGTAATCGTTGAGCGTCGTTCCGGCCGCGTACAACAGGATCGAAGCGAGCGACAGACCGACGACGGCATCGATCGAGACGGAGTGTCCGGCACCAGCGACGATCGCAGCGCCGAGAACGATATCCGGCGGCGCCGTAAACAGGTTCGGAAGCCTGACTAATTTAGCGTAGGAAGTGGCTGATATGCCGGTTCCACTAGTTTCGTACATGGCCTACGAATTCGGTGCGTTTGCCATTCGCTCAGGCCCACCCTTGTTCCACTAAGTAGTCCATCGCCTCGCGGGCCGTCTCCTGGGCGGTTTCTTCGTACGGATAGAGTTCGATCGTGACGAACCCGTCGTACTCGCTGTCTTCGATTGCTTGCAGGAAGCCGTCGATGTCCATTCCGCCGTCTCCGAGTTGGGTGTGTTCGTGGGTGCCGTCGGCGGGAATGTCCTCGAGGTGGTAGTGATTCGAGTACGGCGCTAGTTTATCGATCAGTTCGACGGGATCTTCGTCGACGCAATAGAAGTGACCGGCGTCGAAGTTACAGCCGACTCGAGGCGAGTCGATCCGATCGACGAACTCGAGGAATTGGTCGGACGTTTCGATCAACAGATCCGGTTCGGGTTCGACCAGTACGTCGACGCCGACGTCCTCTGCGGTGTCCGTGACATCTCGGATTCCCTCGACGAACGTGTCCAGTGCGTCTTCTCTCGAGGTACCGTTCGGAACCGGACCGCCCGGCGTGATCGAGATGTGGTCCGCCCCGAGGGCGTCGGCCGTCTCGAGGGCGTTTTTCGTGTGTTCGATCCGTTCGCGACGATCAGCCGGATCTGGTTCGATGAAGGATGGATGCTGGAATCCCTGTATTTCGCGGTCGTACTCCGCAGCTTTGCTCTTTTCAGAGCGTTCGATCGCGCTGAGCATGAACGCGTTACAGTTACTGACGGCGACGTCGTTGTCCGCGAGCACGTTCCGTACGTGCTCGATGTCGCTATCGTCCGCGTTCGGCGGGAACAGGTGCGGTTCGTCGAGCAGTATTTCGATCCCGTCGTAGCCGATGTCGGCGAGGATTTCGATCGATTCGTCCAACTCGTACTGCCGGAATGCGTTGAGTGAGAAGCCAAAGTCCATGAATTAGGCCTCGTAGGTGAAGTTCGGCGACTGATCGAAAAACTCGTAGGGGTTGTCGAAGACGACCTTTTTGACCTCCTCGCGATCCCAGCCCCGATCGAGCATCTTGTCTCGAGCCTTTGGGACGGCGAGGGGATCGGACGGGTCCCAGTCGGCGGCACTGTTAAGCAACATCTTGTCGGTGCCGTACTCCTCAAGGATATCGATCGCGGTTTCGTCGGTTATCTTCCCGGGGTAAAGGGTAAAGCCGATCCAGCAGTCGGTCTGGGCCGAGATCTCGATCGTGTTCTCAGTGTTGTGATCGAGGATGATCCGCTCTTGGGTGACCCCTTCGTCTCGGATGATCTCGACGAGTCGCTCGGTTCCGTCGGGCTTGTTCGTGTGCGGAGTGTGGACGATAACTGGGAGTTCGCGTTCTTCGGCCATCTGGAGTTGCTCTCTGAAGGCGTACTCCTCGTCGCTGGTCCCCTGGTCGAACCCGATTTCGCCGAGGCCGACGACGTGCTCGCGCTCGAGGTATTCCGGAAGCTCGTCCAGCACTCGCTGAGCCATCTCCGGGTAGTTCGCTTCCTTCGGTTCGAGGCCGATGGTGGCGTAGTGGTCGATACCGGCGGCGCGCTCGGCGCGTTTGGTTTCGAAGCCGATGAGTCGCTCGAAGTAATCGAAAAACGATTCGGCGTGTTGTTTGTCCGTTCCGCTCCAGAACGCCGGCTCGATACAGCACTCGATACCGGCCAGCCGCGCGCGTTCGTAATCGTTGATCGACCGCGAAACCATATGCATGTGCGGGTCAATTATCGGAATCGACATATTCGGGTAGTCGTATTGAAAGTACATTAAAGTATGTTCTGATTGGGTGGAAAATACGCTTCCCAATTGTCATTTCTATCGCTGAGACGGAAAGAAAACCGGAGTGATCGCGGGGGATAGATATATTTGGTTTCCTCGAGTAAATGCTAGTATGCCGGAATACTGTCCCCACTGTAGCGCTCCCGTGAGCTCGAGGCGAACGGAGCCAGACCAGGGACGCCCCTACGAAGTGTGGCAATGTGAGGACTGTGACGAGGAGTGGCGTCATCCAGAGGAAACGATTCTCGACAGAAATCTCGATTTCAGCAAAAACAAAGAACAACTCTCTCGGCGAGAGTCTGATACTGATTTGAACTGGTAAGCGTTCAAAGGAGTGGACAAGTTGCTGTCCGGAGTGGGGTCTGTAGGGGGCACACGACATGGAATTATTGTCACTCAACAAGTAATTTATGAACGGTATTTCCCTGTGCGACGCCGTTTACTGCGTAGCGACAATCTTCTATCTTACTCGCCCTAACGGCGTAGGCCCGTGGAAACAGGTTTCCGCTGTTTGGTGTAACCGTTCGGTCCGTGTTGAAAGGCAGGGTAATTTGATAAGTACCATACCAAAATCATTAAGGTGTGCTAACTTTCACTCACAGACAGGCTACCACAATTGTGCTGTGGTAGGAGATAGCAGACCACAAAAAGCAATTGCCTTTCAAACTACATCACTATGAGCGACTCAACACAGACAGACCAGGAGCACGAACGGACATCTACTGAATCGGGTTACAATGCGAACCGACGACGCGTCCTACAGGGGATCGGTGCAATCGGTGTCGGTAGTGCTGCCATCGGGACCACGCAAGCAGCTCAATCGACGCAATTTCGAACCAATGTATCTGGATCCACTTCCGAAGCTCAGTCATCGGATGCGATCGAAACCTCTGCCCAATTCTGGTCGTTTACCGAAGCGGGTCTTTCGACCGCAGAGCTGATTCACGAATGCGCCGATGCTGGATACGACGCCGTCGAACCGTTCATGATCGACGATGCGGACGAGATTGCAGCTGCCCTCGATGAGACTGACGTTCACATGGGTAGTGCTCACGTCGGCATCGACGAACTCGAGGAAGACTTCGACGGGACGATAGAGACGTACTCGGACTTCGGCAGTCCCGCGCTCGTCGAACCGATGGTAGGCGACGGCACTTGGAGCGACGAAGACTCCGTTATCGAATTTGCCGAACGGTGCAACGAGATGGCAGACCGCGTCGCCGATGAAGGATTAGAGTTCGGGTACCACAACCACGATCACGAATTCCAGCAAATCGGGGATACCACCGCGTACGATATTTTTGCCGAAAATATCAACGACAACGTTCACCTTCAACTCGACGCAGGCTGGGTTCTCGTCGGCGGCGAAGATCCGATCGATTACGTAATCGAATACAGCGATAACGTCCAGTCGATACACATGAAGAACATGACCGCGAGCGGTGACTTCGTGGAAGTCGACGAGGGCCACGTCAACATGCGGGCCGTCGCGACCGCTGCCCGGAACGCCGCGGACGTTGATTACCTCGTGTACGAGTACGACCAAGCACCGAATCCACTCGAGTCGCTCGAAACCGGTGCAGAGTGGATGTCTAAACTAAACCACCCGTACTCGCCCGGTGGGGTTTGCGGTATCGAGGGCGCCGAAGAGCACCCTGCAAAGTTATAACCCCGTTCCACTGATCGACCCACAGCGTATTCGTTTCCGTCATCGACCCGCCGGTTAATTTCACAGACTTCACGATTGGCCTCGAGATTCTCGACAGTCACGGGTTACTTCGATCGTCGGTTACGAGAACGTCGCTGTCGTTCGTTTCGTTATTCGTCTCGGTCGCGGACGTACGTTACCGGACATGGCGCGTTGAGCAGCAGTCGTTGTGCGGTACTCCCAAACATCGCTTTCCCTGCTGGTGAACGTTTTTGACCGCCAATAATCAGATTATCTACGTTATTGCTCTCGGCAATTCGGCCGAGTTCTTCCGCTTTGTCCCCAGTAGCAGCACGAATTTCGTATTCGACCGTCGCTGCTTCTAACTGATCGACAGCTTTGCTGACGGGGTCGACGTTTTTGGCTAATCGCTCCGGGGTCAAATCTTCTCTTCTCACGTCTTGGCCAACCTGATCAATCGCCTCGTTGTACTCTTGTCTCTCCTCTTCGAGCGTATTTTGAGAGAGAATATGTCCCAAAATAACCGTTGCGTCTGCGGGTTGAGCCAGATCAATTGCTTGCTTTGCAAGGTCATCAACTCGATTACCGTCGTCGGGTCCAATTGCGAGCATGACAGTCTCAATCATCGTACAGTATTTGTATAGCAACTGTCTTAAGTATACTGCGTCTTCGTACCGATCCGTTTTCCAACGCCCTTCAAGGCGGAGAACAGTTCGTTCTCGTCCATGTTTCCTTCAACGTGGTTCGCTTACGGAACGTTACTTCGAACGGTATCTCAAATTCACTTCTATTTCCACGGCACTTTGAGTGGTGGACGGCCAGATCAGAGTGATTTAGAGGTGATATATACTAGAATTTTATCAATCCACTCCCGATTAACTTTCATATCCTGAATTACATAACTGTGTGATCCGTATTTTGGGTAGGTCTCGTTCGTCCTCGAAATTTTGTGTGTACCACCGGTGTTTCTCGTACTTTGTGCCTTCAAAGTCGTGAATTATTGCTGACGAGACCACACCTGCGGGCGATGCAAGTGGAACGGACGGAATCACTGAGAAATTAGTTCCGCACTTCTCGACGTTGACGGTCAGTGCGGGATTGATCGGCAATCGAGTTCCTCTCTCGATTACTCGAGAATTTGACTCATCTAACGCGCACATTCACGCCATCTAATAGGCTCTTAGGCCGTCTCCACGGTTATGTGATCGTCTCTCCTACCACCGTAACGCGCCTGGTTGAATATTGGCAACCCTCCGTCATAGAGGGTTGCCAAATAAGATGTGAATCTAGACAGTATGTATGATTACTATTTGGCATGAACGTCGAATGGATCCGAACGAGTAGCGTGACTATTACTGCCGGTGTTGCTCCGCCTCTCGAGAACCGGCCACGTGTTCAGAGCGAATACTTCGTCAGGGCGGTAGTCGACGCAGGCGCGGCTCGTTACGAAATATGGCGCGTGTTCCTCGAATACGGTCATGTTTGGTCGTTCGCGAGTCGGTATCGACGACGGTTTAGACAGCCCGCGACCTGTCATCCTGAAGGGGGATACCGAACGCGGGATCCAACATTTCGTTATTCGATCATCACGAGGAGTGCAAGCATGGCGACGAACCCGCTGGCAACGCCGCAGACGAGTTCGGGTCGGCCCTCGTGAGGAAGGGCTGTTCCGTTGGCCACCCCTGCAGGGAGATACTCCGAGAACACGAGGTAAAGCAGTGCCCCGGCCGCAAATCCGAAGCTCACCGGGAGGAGTGCCTCGACGGTGGTGGCCAGTTGGTACGCGATTACGGCGCCGATGGGTTGTGGAAGCCCGGAGACTACCGCCCACCCGACCACTTTCCACCGATTCATTCCGTAGGCGATGAGCGGAATCGCGATTGCCAGTCCCTCGGGGACGTTGATGATCGAAATCGCGAGGGTCATGTAGACTGCCAGCGTCGACACCGCAACATCTCCGAGCACGACCCCCGGTTCGTGGCCGATGTCGGCGAACGCGACCCCGACAGCGATCCCTTCGGGGATGCTGTGGAGGGTCAACACGCCGACGGCTAATACCACCATCCGATAATCGACCGTCGAATCCTGCTGGGCGGGAAAATTCCAATCAGCTATTATGTGGTCGGCGACGAATACGAACCCGGCTCCCGCGAGACAGCCGCCGATCACGTGACTGATACTTCCGTCGGCGATCCCCTCGGCCAAGAGGCCGACCGTTGAGGCCGAGAACAGGACGCCAGCTGCGACCCCCCACAGCACGACCAACCATCGGTCCGTGACCTCTCGAACCAGGAAGAAGGGGAGAACTCCCAACCCCGTTGTGAGGCCAGTAACGAGCCCCGCGGTAAACACGAGGAGGAGTTCGTTCGTGACGGGCACGATGGCCACTCGTAGCCCCTCGGATAAATACCCCATCAAATCCGTCGAAATCGTCTCGATCTCATCCCACCTGACGGCCGCTTGTATCGCTCGAATACGTTTTCTCGAGCTGGGTAACCGATCGTAGTGATTCCGGTCGAAACGTACAGAAGACGACCGTGAGTATAAACTGGTGTGGGGCACACGTACTACCAAGATGACACAGACCGAGCCCCGAACGACGCCGAAGCAAATCGAAACCGTCGTCGTCGATATCGAGGACATCATTGCGGCGTTTGAACGAAACGGTCGAGATGAAATCGACGGCCGTCGTCACGTTCTTCGGATTTCTCTTCCCTTTGCGGAGGAGAAACAGGCTATACCGTACTTTTTGGAGGATTCTTCAACTGCTGTGCCGGACGGCGAGCCGGCACCAATCGATCTCGGTCCCGAGGCCTTCGTCAACGTCCGCGGAGAGTACGATCCGAACCGAACTCTCATTCCGGCCCCCTCGAGGGAGGAGTCGCGATCGATCGCTCGTAACGATCACGATGGGAACGTCGACGAGGAAACTATCGAGGAGTATCATACGACTGCGGTGGCGGCGTGGAAAGAGTGCGTTCGAACGAGTCTCGTCGACGAAATCCGCTTCCCTCCTGCGCTCGATTCGGCTCCCGAGGAGACTGTGCGGGCTGACGTTCGGTACGAAGACGGCACTTGAGATAGAAGACTCCGACGAACGTGGCCGATTTCGATGGTCGTTGTCACTCGTGGATCGTTGTCATCGAAGCGAGTTCAAATGGCTTTCCTCTGTGAAAACGCGTCAGTCACCGATTCTCGCGCTGGTGAACCTTGTTCAGTTCGATCAACATTCGGAACGTCGCTTTCACGAGATTCCGGTCGAGGTCGAACTGCTCTGCGTTTTCCCCCGCTCGTTCCATGACCTGTTCTTCCTGTTTCTCGTCGGTCGTCGGAAGGTCCCGTTCTTCTTTGACCGCGGCGATAGTATCCGCGACGTACGTTCGCTGGGCGATCAGTTCGACCAATTCTTGATCGATCGTCTGAATTTCTTGGCGAAGTTCTTCGAGATCCATTTCCTCTGGCTTCCGATTCTCCCCGTCCGGTGGTGTTTTTCGAGTCATGTAGTTCGTGTTCCGTCGTTTCGTGTCCGTAGCAAACGCGTCGATCCGTCTCGAGCCTCCCAGTTGTCTCGTACGGCCTCGAGTTGCTCGCGGTCGCCGATCGCCACGAAACTCGAGCCGGTTCCCGACAGCGAGACTCCCTCGACCGCCGGAAGCACGTCGAGCATCGGGTCGGTGGAAAACCCGAGTGCGCCACAGAACGCGAATCCGTTGACGGTCATCGCCTCGCCGTAGCGGCCCTCGTGTGCGAGTTCGGCGACGAGATTCGCCATCGGTGCGACGCGTTCGCAATCCGAGATATCCGCGTCCGCGCTGAAGGCCTGTTCGGGCGGCGTATAAACCAGTGCGTGCCAGTCGACGGCATCGCGCGAGCGCACTTCGTCGGCGGTGTTGTCGGTTATCGTTACGCCGCCGAGCATGCTCGCGCTCGCGTCGTCGAACGCACCCGTCGCGGTCACGCCGGCCTCTCGAGCCGCCTGCACGCCGAGCCTGCACGCGTCGACGCGCTCGACGGCGTCGGCTATCTCGAGCGCGTCGAGGGTCGCAAGCACCGTCGCGTTCGCCGCCGCACTCGAGCTTTTCAACCCGGCGGCCATCGGAATTTCGCTTTCGGTGTGAACGCGCGCTCCGACCGTTTCCGGGGTGAGCCCGGCGTCCTCGGCGTAGCGCTCTACGGTCATTTCGACACAGTGTTCGATGAGTCCCGTATCGGCATCGGGCTGATCGGCGATCGTTGCCTCGATTCCGCCGTCGTTCGTCAGATCGACCGTTGCCGTCGTCTCGAGGTCGATAGCGAAGGCTGAACCGGTTCCGGTTGCGAGCGCGTTCAGCACCGTTCCTGCGGCGGGTGCAACAGCACGGCCGTCCATATCTACCACCATTCAGAGCGACTATTTACGGCTGGCGGTCCGCGCCGTTTTGGCCGAAGCGATCGACGGGGTGGAGAGCGGTTCGTTTTTGCGAGTCCGTCACGTCAGTTCTGCTATGAGCATGCGAAGTAACGTCGCCCCGAGTACGTTAGAGGTCGACCTCGTCGACGGCGGGATCGTCGTTCACTATCTCGACGGTCGCGAAGCGTTCTATCACGGTCCCCCAGAGCCTGTCGAGGGATCGATCAAGACGCCGCCGGGGAAGGAAGTTCACGTCCTCGTCACCGACCCGGACGGAATCGAGGGCGTGATGACCTACGTCAACGACCGGAACACCCACGACGAGATCCTCGAGACGACCGGCGTGGGACGCGTGATGCTCGAGGGGAAAGACGAGGAGGATCTGTTCCCCGGCGTCAGGGTCTCGACGGAGGCGTACTCGATCCGCGTCGACGCTGACCCCTCGACCGTCGACGGACGCGTGTTCGTGTTCGCCGAGGACGAGATGAGCGAACACGCCTACGAACTTGTCGAGGGGGAGGAATGATGCCCCTCCAGAAACAGTGGCACGAGCTAGACCGGAAAACGATCGGACGCGTTCCCGACCGACCCGGCGTCTACGAACTCGGCGACGAGGACGGAACGGTGCGGAGTATCGGATCCGGAATCCTCCGAGACGAACTCAAAACCGCGCTCGCCTACGATGACGGGGATCGCGTCCGATGGACGGCAACCCAGACGCGTGAGCAGGCCGCGGAACTGGCCGATGAACACCGCGAACGCCTCGAATAACGTTCGGGAGAGTATCTACAGTGAGAGGGTCGCTTCGGCGAGAGGGTATCTTCGGCGGAAGAGTGCTTGGTGGGGGAAGCTTCGCTCGTTCACTGGATGTACGACGGATCCGTATCGTCGCACTGCTTTTCGTGCTCGCCAGCTTCGGTTTCGTCGGTAAAGAGCAACCCGCAGGTTTCACACTCGTACCACGTCGCGTTGTCGCGTTCGGTCTCGACAACCATACCTCGTCTAGGAGTGCCTGAACTCAAAGGCGTTTCTCCGGCACGACCGACCGTCCGGTGCCGATTGCCCTCGTACCCGTCCGTGCCACTGCAGTTCCAGGGGGCAATTCTCAAGACGGTACGGCTGAAACGATGAGGTATGAGTGAGTCGGATTCCGTCCAGGTTTCCCTGACCGTTCGGGCCGCCGAGAAACGCGACGCGGGCCGCGGTGTGGCTCGAATCCCGGAACTTGCCAGGCGGAAACTCGGTGTGTTGAGCGGCGATACGGTCGTCATCGACGGCGAGGAGACGACGATCGCCAAGATGTGGCCGGCGGACCCGTCGATTCCCGAGTCCGTCATCCAGATCGACGGCGACACTCGAGCCAACGCGGGCGTCCACGTAGGAGATACCGTCGTCGTTCGAACGAAGGACACGTCGGCCATCAGCCAGGCCGAGCGGGTCACGCTCGGAGCCCCGACGGAGCTCGCGGAGGCCGAATCGCGATTGGCCGAGCGAGTCGCGACCAAGAAGCTTCGCAACCGGCCGATCCGAGCCGGCGAACAGATCAGAGTCGAGGGCGTCGCGCCCGAACCGTTCACCGTGCTCGACACCGATCCCGACGGCGACGTTCGAATTACGAGTTCGACCTCGATCGACGTCACCAGAGCACGTCCGTCCCCAATCGACGAGTCCGGGAGCGGTGCGTCTCAGTCCGAACCCGCCGCCGAATCCGAGCCAGAATCGCCCTCCGGTGTTACCTACGAAGATATCGGTGGGCTCGACGAGGAACTCGAGCTCGTCCGGGAGATGATCGAGTTACCGCTCTCGGAACCCGATCTCTTCCAGCGATTGGGTGTCGAACCACCGTCGGGCGTGTTGCTCTACGGACCGCCCGGAACAGGGAAGACCCTGATCGCCAGAGCCGTCGCGAACGAGGTCGACGCGAATTTCGAAACCGTCTCCGGCCCGGAGATCATGTCGAAGTACAAGGGCGAATCCGAGGAGCAGCTCCGGGAGACGTTCGAGAAAGCCCGAGAAAATTCGCCGACGATCATCTTCTTCGACGAGATCGATTCGATCGCCGGCACTCGAGACGACGACGGGGACGCCGAAAACAGGATCGTCGGGCAACTGCTGACGCTGATGGACGGCCTCGACGCCCGTGGCGAGGTAATCGTCATCGGTGCGACCAACCGCGTGGATTCGATCGACCCAGCGCTCAGGCGGGGCGGTCGGTTCGATCGCGAGATTCAGATCGGTGTTCCCGACGCGGAAGGCCGAAAGGAAATTCTGCAGGTTCACACCCGCGGAATGCCGCTCGCGGACGACGTTCGAATCGACAAAATCGCGAGCCGAACGCACGGGTTCGTGGGTGCAGATCTAGACGCCGTAGCGAGCGAAGCTGCTATGGCCGCCATCCGGGCCAGGCCGACCGACGCCGACGGCCGAACGGCCTGGAACCAGGACCCGAAGGTGACGAAATCGCACTTCGACGCCGCGCTAGCCTCCGTCGAACCCTCCGCGATGCGCGAGTACGTCGCCGAATCGCCGACCACGGACTTCTCGGACGTCGGCGGGCTCGAGGACGCCAAACGAACCCTTCGTGAGTCCGTCGAGTGGCCGCTGACCTACGATAGACTGTTCGAGGAGACGAACACGGAGCCGCCCTCGGGCGTCTTGCTCCACGGCCCGCCGGGGACGGGAAAAACGCTTCTCGCACGCGCACTCGCTGGTGAAACGGACGTGAACTTCGTCAGGGTTGACGGCCCGGAAATCATCGACCGGTACGTCGGCGAGTCGGAGAAGGCGATCCGAAAGGTCTTCGAACGCGCTCGACAGGCCGCGCCCTCGATCGTGTTCTTCGACGAGATCGACGCCATCGCGGGCACTCGAGGCGAGAGCCACGAGGTCACCGAACGCGTCGTCTCGCAGCTGCTGACGGAGCTCGACGGGATGAGCGAGAACCCGAATCTCGTCGTGCTCGCCGCGACCAACCGCCGGGACTTCATCGACCCCGCGTTGCTCCGCCCGGGACGGCTCGACACGCACGTGCTCGTCCCCGAACCGGACACCGAAGCGAGACGGAAGATCCTCGAGGTCCATACCCGAGGCAAGCCCTTCGCAGATGACGTGGATATCGACGCCTTCGCGGACGGACTGGAGGGATACACTGGGGCCGACCTCGAGGCGCTCGTTCGGGACGCCTCGATGAAGGCAATTCGGGAGGTTGCGATGGAGTACGGACCGGACGAAGCTAACGAGAGAGCGGGCGACGTCGTTATCGAGCACTCGCATCTCGAGTCGGCAAAGAGCGAAGTGGACGCGGAGCGGTGATCGGTCGTCACGGTTCCACAACCGCTATAAGCGGGCGCTGGCCCCCCGTTACTCGAGATGGCGGAGTCGTAGCTTGGCCAGCACGGACGGCGAAACCACGCCGAAATGCGTTTGACACGTTTCAAGCCCGTTTGACTCGATTCCGTCCAGCCTGACGACACGAGGATACGCAGCCTACTTTTCCTGCAGTTGTAAACCTAACATCCTCGATTTGAGCGGAACTGACTCCTCAAGCGCCTGTCTCGAGTGAGTCGAGGACGACGGTTTCGCCCGCAGTCATTGAATCGCCGAGTTCGACGCCGATGTCTCCCTTCGAGACGCCGGGCGGGAACAAGACGTCGACGCGACTGCCGAAGGCGATGTGGCCGAGTCGTTGCCCGCGCTCGAGTGTCTCTCCCGGTTCAACGTAGGGATGAATTCGTCGGGCGAACGCTCCGGCGACGAAGGTGACCGTGGCGGTCGGTTCCGTTTCAGGGTCCGTGGCGGCCGTTGCTGTTTCGGAGGGAGTTTCCGTCCCTTCGGCCGACTCTCCGCCCGGAGAGTCGACCGATGCCGGTTCCCAGTCGCCGATAACAGCTCCGGGATCCTCGAGTTCGAGGGTGACGTGAACCCGTTCGTTCCGATCCGAGTCCTTCGAGAAGGCGGGTTTGTTCGCGCCGTCGATGTGCTCGACGTCGATCACGGTGGCGTCGAAGGGGCAGCGGACCACGTGGACGTGCCAGACGTTCATGAAGGTCCCGAGCCGAGTTCTGTCGCCCTCGGTTCGCAGCACGGATACATTGCCGTCGGCGGGCGCGACCGTTCCCGCCACCGGTGGCGTTCGGTCGGGATCGCGAAAGAACGCGAGCGTCGCGAGCCCGAGAGCGAGCGAAACAGCGCTCGCACCGACGCTAACCAGAAACGCGAACGGCGCGACGATGAGCGGCACGATCGCGTACTTCCAGGCACCTGGCGCGAACTTCATACGGGTTCCGACGAGGGCGAGCCGTTTGGCCGTTTCGGCACGCGAGCGTCGGACCGGCGGACCAGCTTGAACCCCCTCGTTCAACCGTTTGGTAATTTAGCAACCAATAGACACTCTCGCTCTCGGAAATCTTTTAGCCGGTTGGACCCACGTCTCGATCAATGGGTCCTCCTTCGGCGTCGGGAACTGTCGCGTTGCGACGGAATCTACCGGTCGCCCTCCGCAAGTCGAATAAAACGGTGAGAACGTAATATGTGGCCGTGGGAGCACGCGATCATGGGCTACGTCATCTATTCGCTGTTCTGTCACGCCTATTATCGAGCTCCACCGGGAGGCCTCGAGGCGTTCGCCGTCGTCTTCGCTTCGGTGCTGCCCGATCTCATCGACAAACCGCTCGCGTGGCAGTACGGCGTCTTCGAGTCGGGGTATGCGCTCGGGCACTCGATATTCTTCGCGATCCCGCTCTCGATTGCCGTCGGACTGATCGCCAGATCGTACGGGCGCACCCAAGCGGGAGCGGCGTTCGCGGCCGGATACCTGGTACACCTCCCGTCGGACATCGTTGATCGCGTCGTGAGAGACGGCTACCTCGATTTCGGCATCGTCCTCTGGCCGTTCGGTTCGGCAAGGCCCCACGACCAGAGCGTCGACTTTTTCGAGCATTTCTTCTCGCTCTTGGGCACGTACTATCACGAACTGTTTTCGGGAGATCCGTCGCTGTATATCCTCGCACAGTTCGGGATCGGGCTGTTCGCCGCGCTACTGTGGCTCTACGACGGTGCTCCGGTGCTTCGCGAGATAGTCCTCGGGGTTTACCAACTGGTCGTCGATGGGGCACAGGAGTTCCAAAAACGAATTTGAACAGGAGGTCTGAATCCGGGTGGGGACCTACTGTTCCGATTTCTCGATCGACTCGGCCCGATTTCGCAACTGGCGGAGAACGGAGGGTCGACCTCGACACTCGAGAGTCACGTACGTGTCCTCGTAATCGACGGACTCCACTGCCGTTCGATCGTAGGCGTTCGAGATGACGCTCATTGCCTCGTCACAATTTGGCATCGTAACGCACATGTGCTCCGACGGCAACAGCTCTCGGAGTGCCGTTCGTAGGGTTTCGAGGCTCGTATCGGAAAGGACGCTGACCGGAATCGGCGTCGAAGCTGCGTCCGGCAGGCAGTCGTTTGCAACTGCTTGCCGTCGTGTCTGGACGTCGCTCGAGAGGAGATCGACTTTGTTCAACACGGGAATAATGTGGCCGGGATCGACGTCTTGTGCCGTGAGTACCTCGAGGGCAACCTCGAATCGCTCTCGGAATTGGTCGGGCGGATCGCTCGCGTCGGCGACGAGAAGGACGACGTCGGCTGCTGCCGCTTCTGATAGCGTCGAACTAAAGGATTCGACGAGATCGTGAGGAAGGTCGTCGACGAATCCGACCGTGTCCGTCACGAGGACCGGACGGTCAGCGATAGTTGCCCGTCTCGTCGTCGTCTCGAGCGTTTTGAAGAGTCGGTCTTCGATGGCCGCCGTGGCGTTTTTGTTCGAATGTGACGCCGACGTACTCGTATCCGGCTGCTGGCGATCTATCGAGAGTTCGTCCGCGAGTCGGTGCAGTAACGACGATTTCCCGGCATTCGTGTATCCCGCAATCGTCACGAGATCGAACCCCTCCTCGCGGCGGCGTTCGCGAAATTGATCGGCTGGATTCGGAAGCTCCTCGAGTTTCCGCTCGAGGCGATCGATTTGATTTCGGACATCGTAAACGGGCGAGCCTTTCTCCGTCTGTTTGTTGAGCGCACCCTCGTCCGCGGATTCGATTAGCCGCGGCAGATCGTATCGGAGCTGTGCGAGTTCGACCTGCAACTGCGCTCTGCGTGTTCCAGCACCGTTCTCGAACACCTCGAGGACGAGCCGATAGCGGTCGGTTACAGCCGTCCCGTTCGGCATTGCTGTCTCGAGGGTGTGGTGTTGACTCGGGGTGAGTTCTCCGTCGACGACCACACGCTGTGCGTCGTGTTCGATGACCGCTTCGGCGAGTTCGTCGACTTTGCCGCGTCCGAAATACGTTCCAGGGTCTTCGGGCCCAACCTGGGTTATTTCTGCGACGGTTTCGTGTCCGGCCCCGGAAACGAGTTCGCTGATTTCGCCGGTTTCGACCGGGGTGGTCGTAGAACGATTTGCGACAACTGTACGTTGACTGTTGTTTGGTATTCGCGTCATTTACTCGGTGATTTCGTGGTGAGATAGCGGTTTCACAGTGATACTCAGCCCCGGGATCAAACGGTCCAGCGCTGGCGCTAGTCGTCGAAAGGCGAACCGACGGTACTCGTCGTAGCGGTCCCACAACGTCGATCTACAGACGGCACAGCACTCGGCTCAGTGGAAAGAAGAGGTCTCCATCAGTCTCGACTCATAATAGGGTGAGTATCGCACAAATAGCTTGTGGAGATCTCCGTAGCACTTCGTGTTAGTGACCGAGCACTCGAAGGATGATGCCGAGTATAATTCCCGAGAGACCAACCAACAGGCCGACGCCCGGGATAACGGGAATCGGGATGAGGCCGATTGCGAGGACGATAGCGAGGATGATTACGACCGTCGACAGTCTGACCATAGCACACGTACTCGCTTTTTCAGGGTAGCTGTTTGGCTTGCTTGTGCATCTCTTTTAAAACGTAGCTTCTCAAGAAAATCAGGATTGATGACGTAATACTGTCGTAAGTGAGTGATACAATCAGTTACCAAAACCGTCCGGTATCTCTTTTTAGCACCATATGAGACCGCCGAAACACGTGACTCTATGTTCGTAAGATATGTTTACCGCACACCTGTATAAGACGATTTTGCTCGGAGCAGTGTGCTGGCCGTAAAACGTTATTTTCGTTTGTCGTAATAGCATTTTACGGGTGAAAGTATATATTAGCTATTAATTCAAGATCTTCTAGTAGTTCCAAAAAGCCCATAATATGTTGTTACCATGAATGGTAGTGATGTCCGAGACAAAAACCATTCCGAAGTTCGTAACCGATAACCCGCGATTACTCGGCGTACTGTTCACGATCTGCCTGCTGCTCTCCCAAGCCGGCACCGCTGCCGCCGCTAACGGCGGGACCGTCGCCTAGGGAAGATCGCCAGGAGAGACATCAACTGACCACCAAAATTCTTCGTCGATAATTGTCGGAACGCACTCCAGGGCAAGGAGGTTGACCACCTCCGGCAGAGAGAGCGTTATCGTCGGCAACGTGCCGCCCGCGAGGAAGTACCGATCGATGGACGGAGCGTAGGGTGTGTAACACGCACCCATCGCCGTTCCGAGCGTCGGATACGTTGTGATTTCGACTTTGTACCCTTGCCCGTCGGTTGCTTTGCTGATCTCGAGCAAGTTCGGGGTCCCGCTCTCCGATTGTGCGAGTTGGATGCCACCATCACCGATTACGGAATAATTTCCGTTGACGAGGCGGAGTCGTCTAGCAACGCCGAGCGAGGAGCGCAGCGAGTAACCCGTATCGAGGAGACCCGCGACTGTTCGACCGACTGCAGTTGCGTTTTTGTTGTCGACGGCTCCGTGAGTCACGATACCGCCGACGCCTCCCCTGTCGATCAGCGATTGTCCCTGGTCGTAGGACCGACAGCCGTTCAGCAAAAACGTGTCAACACCAACCGTCTCGAGTTCGTTCGCGTCGAGCGTCCCGTCGCGACACACGAACCCTCCTCGGTCGACGTGGCCGATGTAGTGAACGAAATCCAGATCCATCGTCAGGAGCGTTCGGAGTTCCTCGCGCGTAAGATCTCTTCGAATCGTCACGTCGAACGGAAGCTCGTCACGATTACCGTACAGATTGCCGTCGTCTAACTCGGCAGTCATTCGTTTGTCGTTACAAACGACGACGATTTCGATGGGGCCGCCGGTCGATCGGGAACTGTCTCGGTTTCGCACTCCTTTCAGGGACAGATCGTTAGCGTTGACCGCTCTATCGTCTCCGAACCACGCGCTCTCGAGGGTATCGGTTTCCGAAACCCGAACGTACGTCGAATCCGATGAACGTTCGGCGGGATCCGGCGGTGCTGTCGTCGATCTGATAAACGTCTCGTACCCCGGCGGTTGGTCCGCTTGCGGTCCACTCGTCTCTTGGTGTTCGACGTGGACGGTCGAAAGCGCGTTTGCCGCGTACGATAGCAGTTCTGCGGAGTCGGGTTCCGGAGAAAGGTGCGTCGAGAGGTACCACCTCGGAACGAGATCAGCCACCGTTTCGAACGGAACGTCGAGGTATCTGGTGACGCGTTCGGCGATCGGTGCGTCGTAAAGATCCCGAAGCGGGAGCGAAACTCGCTCGGCGAGTTTTCGTTCCTCGTGGAGCTCCATCGGATACTTTCCGACCGTTCTGGTGGCACAATCGAACAGCAGTGTTTGTTGCAGCGTCTCGGTCGCGGCCCCTTGTAGTCCATCCCGCCCGTCCAGGGTCCGTATTACCTCGCCGTCGGCGAGCAACTTGGCGTCGTCGCCCGGGATCACGCGAGCTCCGAGATAGTGGGCCAACGTCGCGACCGTGTACACAGATTCCCGATCGCGAGGGATCTCGATTTGAAGCCCGGTTTCGGGGGGTTCGATTTCGTCCGGGACGGATACCGTCTCACCGAGTTGAATCGTCGGTGGATGGCCTCTGAGAGACGGTAACGACCGCTCCGGGCTGGTCGTTTTGAGCGCGGACCCGAACGTCGAAACCGCCGTCATCAGATCCTCCGGTGTGGAGGTAGTCGTAACCGTTGTCGCCGGACGCTCGTGATAGGAACGAGCCGCGATGTCGACCGATTCGGTCCCTTCAAACGTGATCGCCATTCCGTCGCTCGTCGATTCAATACTAACAGCCCCTGAAACGCGGAGAAAGAGCTTTATCGGTGCCGTGATCTCGAGTTCGTACTCTCCGGCAGGGAGGTCCAGGGTGGCGAATTCGTGACACTCTGCCACGGTCTCTCCGTTCGAATCGCGGACGAAAATCGGGACGACGTACGGTAACTCCAACTGTGCTATCCGACACGAGACTGCTCGATCAACGGGGTCTCGAAATCGATCGCAAGAGACGGTCTCGAACGTCCCTGACGGACGGGTTACCAACGGGAACTGCCGCCCCTCGATATGGTCGGTTACGAGTATACTCGACTCGCCCTTCTCCTGAAATTCGATCATTATGCGATGGGGAACCACGTCGTTCGGTGTCCGGTTCCGGTCAGTGTCCACCGTTGTTCTAAATTGACGTTATTCATCCGAAGTTCGACGACTGCATCGAACAACGGTGCGAATGTCTCGACCTCGTCGCGGTCGATATCGACGGGAAACAGAAAGTGACCAATTCCTTGCTTCTCGTGGACTGTCTGGACCATTTGCTCTAAGGCATCGTACGCTGTTCCGAGACTACTCGAGCGGAGAATCGACCGAACGGAGTCGACGCTAACTCGTAGTTGTTCCGATGAGTCTGGTTGGTGCGTCGCAACTGTCTCTCGGACGGCTTCACAAAGGCCAGTCAACTCGCCCGAGATAGGAACGATGTTCAGGTCAGTACCGGTGAATTGAGCGGCTCCGGTGTCGGCTTTCGATGCCGACCGTGCCGCCGTCTGGTGTTCGATAACTGTCCCCTCGGAAGGGGAAAACCCGGCGAGAGACAGACGACGTCGTACGGTGTCGATGTCCTGGCCGTGGAGGACGAATGTCGGCGAGTGAATCGCTCCCGGTTGACCGAGCAACGTCGAAGCGGCGCGATCCAATTCTTGCTCCGGAACGGAACCGACCACGAGGAGTGCTGCACCGGATCGTTTGAGGCTGGTAAGCGAGGGTTCGACAATGATCGATCCGTCGGGATGGATCACAACTTCGTATCCGCCAATGGACATGAAAAGACGACTATCGCTTCGAGTCACGTTATTTGGTCGCGGTCGAAGAAGCCGGTTGATCGGGTCGGCGTCGATCTTCTCGATCAGTGATTCGATGACTTGTGTAGCCATTCGATCGGACGAGTTCGCAACCGCCTGCCCGATCGACCAGTGGAGTGGACCGGATTCTGACCAGCCGTGATTGACCGTCGTTGAAAGGTTGTCTAGATCGGAATTTTGTTCGGTGGGATAAACTTCGATACATCCGTCATCGAGAAGTAAAACGGTGTTTTCTTTCCACGATACTTCGAGGGCGACTCGAACGCCGTTTGGTGGGCCAGCCGAACTTCCATCGAAAATCTGATCGGTACAGTCGGGATCGATTCGATCGTTTAGCGTGGCGAGATCCATTGGATCGGTATTTGACGCCTTGGCAGCGGACCCGACGCACGCGGTGCTTGCCTGTTCAGCCTCCGGATCGAGCGTTCGGCTCGTTAGCGGCTTCGGAGCGGTATAGAACGGCCACCGATCGCCTTCTTCACCGGAATTCATTACCAATAGAACGGGATCGATCGTTGAATATCATTCGGTCAGTAATCCGAATAATATGAAGTTCTGCTGTCCGCCGTTTTATTACCGCTGAGGGTGTTCGTCCTCCCATGAGCGATGATGATTGGCCGGACGATAGCGTGACCCCACATCTCTCAAACCAGGAAACACGCCGTCAGCTCGATCACACCTTAGAGACTCTTGCCAATCGTCGAAGACGTAACTTGCTGTATCATCTCACTGCGGTCGAGGTTACAGATATAGAGACGTTGACGATAAACATGGCCTCGGAATACGAAGGGATCTCCACAACGGACGTTTCGTCCACGCTTCAAGAACAGGTTCACCTGGAACTAATCCACCAGCACCTCCCGAAACTGGATGATATCGGTCTAGTCGAATTCGATCGCCGGAGCGGAGCGGTCCGTTGTCGAGACTTTCCACCCATGGCTAAACAGTGTCTCGAACTCTGTAGAACGCTCGAGGTGAAGGAATGAGGATAGCTAACATTGGCAAACCTCCTCGAAAGGAACGACAAGCAAAATTGACAGCAAGTACGGCTAGAAGAACGGCCGATAGTAGAACGGGCTGATGAATCCTTCGACGAACCCGGCGATTGCGAGAAGAACCCCGATACCGATGAGAACCCAGAACGCTCGCTCGAGTTCGTCGGCGAACGCCGCTCGAGTTATCGAGCCGGTCGTCGCTTTCCAGAACACTACACCGAGGTGAACCCCGAGGGCTCCGGCAAAGATGATCGCCGGGATCTCGAAGATTCCGTGCGGGATGACGAACGCGAGTAACTCGAGGGGCTCGACCTCGAGTCGGGCGGTGGCACCGAGGAAGACGCCGTTGAACGCGATTCCGAAGATGGCCGGAATTGCGAACGCGAGCCCGGAGAAGGCGGTCGTCAATGCGACCATCCAGTTGTTACCGAAGAACTCGAGAGCCGCCGTCGGCGGCATGATCCCTTCGATTCGTTCCGAGATTGCCGCATCGAGTATTCCTTCGAACGGGGCGGCGGCCATCCAGCCGGCGACGAAGGTTCCGACGCCGACTATCAGGACGAACGCGTGCGTTCCGGGTGTCGCGCGAACGAAGCCACCCAGGCTGTCGAGACCGCGACGAACCCCACCCGTGAACTGCGATCGGAATGACGATTCGATTGGAGCAGGAGGTGCGATTTGACCGCGATAACCGCCGTATAGTGCCGTTTTCAATAAGTCGAGTGCCGGAGTGACGAGCAAGAGCGTAACGAGCGTGACGACGCTTCCGGAACCGACGACCGATAGAACCGAAATCACCGACACGAAGCCGATCGATGCGATGAGTGCGATGATAAAGTAAAAGATCGCCTCGACGGGTGCCGATCGAATGAACCCGGCGGCGTTCGAAAGTGACCCGAAGACGGTGGTATCGTCGACGACGACGGCGACCGGAGCGAACGTGAACACGGCTCGAATCGCAATAATAGCGCCGAACCAGACGAGCGCACCGATGAACGCGACGGGAATCGCGAGGAGTGCAGAATCCAGAACAACGATCGACATCATCGCAACGAGTCCGATTCCGACCGCGAGAAAGAGAGTCACCAGTATCCACAGGACGACCTCGAGAACGTACAGTCCCAGCATCGAGAGCCAGAACCGACGAGTGCCCGCGATTCCTGCGACCATGCCCCGTTCCGTACGGAGTCGGGCATAACACGTCGCAAGTTGGCCTGCGGACGCGACTGCGTAGAGGCCAATCGAGAACACGATCATGAGAAGAACCGTCGCGAGGAGTGTCAACCCCGACACTACCCCGACGAGTGGGGTGAATCCCGACTCGATCGCTATCCACACCTCGTTCATCCACTCCGCGAACGCCTCCGGATTCTGTTCCGGATTCGGTGCGGTTCCCTCGATGCTCTCGATTTCGGTTCGAATGGCCGCGATAGTTCCTGTCGCCCAGAGAAGAATCCAGACAGCTAGGATTCCGAGGAAGGGGAACACGCGAGCGATTGCCGGAACCGCGCCGCCGAGAATGTAAAACGGCAGCAGATCCCCCGGCTTGCGTAGTGATCTGCCGACCGCCGATACTGCTGTTGAAAGTTTCATCGCCGTGACTACAGTATTGTAAGGACGATCATATATTCTTGTTCATCAACACGCACCCTGCCGACTACTGTGAACGAAATTTGCTTGTTGTCTGGATGACTGTACGAACCTATTCCCCCGATCGACGAACGTTTTTAGCTGTCGCTGAGAGCGCTACGCTCGGTGGCTGCTCGAGATTGCTCGGCTCTCCACCCGATGAACCGCCCGCGCCTGGAGTCGAGGAACTCCCGGATTCGGACGGTCACGTCTACGGCGCAAACGGAAGCTGGTCGAGTTTCGGTTGCAATGGGGCCAATACTCGCGAAGTTAGCGACGGGAAGACACCCGTCGACGGCGTCTCCGAACGGTGGCGAGTCGAGACCATCCAGACGTCGCATCAGGCTCCCGTCGTCGCGAACGGACGCGTGTTCCACCTCGAGTCACAGCGGACGCTCCGAGCCCTCGATGCGACGGACGGCTCGGAGCTGTGGACGCCAACGCGGTGCCGTTAGTCCGTGACGGTGTCGCGTACGTTTCGGTCTGGAATACGGTTTCTGCGCTCGAAGTCGATACGGGCGACCAGTACGGTGATGAGGAACTGATCTGTGGAATCGGGGAACGGATCGTCGCACTCGACCCCGACGACGGCGATCTCGAGCGGTGGTTGTGCTCGAGGGAACGAGTTAATCCCAGAACGCTTGCGTCCGTGCGTATTGGCGCTCCTTCGAGAGAATGTCCCGATAGAACTCGTCCTCGTTTTCTCGAAGCTTGTTGATAATCTGGGCGGCGTTGTGCGGGCCGACGCCTCGAGCCGCCATCGCGATCACCGCCTTACTGCCGTGACTCTGGACGAGGCTCGCGCTCCGATACGCTCGTTCGGTCATCGAGCGCTGTTCCTCGTCTTTTTCCCGTGCTCGGACGGCGTCGACGACCTCTTCGGCCCACGGGTTCAGCGCCGCGATGCGCGTCGAGCCACACTCGGGACATTCGGGTTGCTCTCGCACCCGTCCGACCTTTGTTTTGACCTTCCAGTCCGTACAGTGGGTACACAACAGGATGATGCGGTCGTTCTGAATGCGCTCTCGAACCGTCTTGATGACGCTCGCGTCGGCGTTTTCGGGGGCGAGCAGTTCCTTGCCCGACGATCGACCGCCGAGGCCCACGGGCGTTCGACCGCGGGCCGTCACCACCTCTAGCGACCCCGACTGTATCGCCTCGAGTACTCGACTCGCCCGGTTCACGTCGAGATCCTCGTGAAACACCTCTCGGATCGCTTCCTCGTACATCGGCGTCTCCTCGAGTGCGGACAGCAGTCGGTCGTTCGACATCCGTCCGGATCCCTGCCACCGTTTGAGCGCGCCGAACTTCGCCGAGACCTGCGCGAGTCGAAACGCGAGCGCGTCCGAACGCTTGAGCCCCAACTCGAGTATCGACTCGACGTGTTCGGGGTCCGTTTCCTCGAGCACGTCCAGCACATCGCTCGTCGCAACCGAACTCGGAAGGTCGAGTTCGATCCGATACGGGTCCGTCTCGAGACCCACGCTCGAGCCGCTCTGCTGGCCGAGCAACGATGAAAGCATCCGTCCGAGCGTTTCGTTCGTCGTGTGCCCGAAGGGCGCGTTCAGGACGACCGTTCGACCCTGGCGCTCGAGCAGGATTCGATCCCGCGTCGGCATGGCCGTCCCAGTCTGGATGTGGTCCTCGAGTTGAGAAACCGCCTCCGTGAGCGTGTAGTGGTCCGCAGGATACCGATCCTCGAGTTCTCGAGCCACGGCCCCGGCGTCAGCACCGGACTCGAGTTGGGGTGCCGTGACGCCTCGAAGCTCGCCGACCTCCTGTGCGACGTCGTAGGGAACGGGAATTTCCTGGCCGATCCAGGAGGGAATCTCGCCGGCCGGATCCTCGATCGGGCTGACCTTCACTTCGTCTTCGTCGTCGTCGATTTCTGCGATCCGCCACATCTCGCCGCGCTGGACGAAGATCTCTCCCGGCGCGGCGAAGTTGACGACGAACCGCTCGTCGAGCGTTCCGATCTGTTTTCCGGAGGCGATGTCGTGGACCTCGTACGTTGCCTCGTCGGGTATCATCGAGAGATTGGCGTAGACGTACTGCCAGGTCCCGCCGGTCGTCTCGATCCGGTCTTCGCTCTCGTCGAACCAGACGATTCGATTGCGATGGAGCTCCGAGAGGATTTCTCGGAACGTCTCCTCGGTGAGATTTCGGAACGGGTATGCCGCGGAGACAGTCGAATACACGTCGTCGACGAACGTCGAGCCGCGACTCTGGACGAAACCGGGAATTTGGTTCGCGACGACGTCGAGGCTTCCCTCGTGGATCGACGCCGGTTCGACCTCGCCGTCTCGAGCCCGCCGTGCGATGGCGAGCGCTTCGAACGTATCGTCGGGTCTGGTCGTGACGACGGTCCCGCTCGAGACCTCGTCTCGCCGGTGGCCCGCCCGTCCCACCCGCTGGAGGAGCCGCGCCACCTGTCGCGGGCTCTGGTATTGGACGACGTGATCGACGCGTCCCACGTCGATGCCGAGCTCCATCGAGGAGGTACACAACAGTGCGTCGAGTTCGCCTCGTTTGAATCGATCCTCGACGTCGATCCTGGCCTCCTTCGAGAGCGAACCGTGATGGACGCCGATGGGAAGGTCGAGTTCGGTAAACCTCGAGCCGAGCGCTTCGGCCGTTTGGCGGGTATTAACGAAGATGAGCGTCGACTCGTGGGCGTCGACGATGTCCCGAATCAATCGGACGTGACTCGCCGTCTCCGCACTGGTCATCAGTTTTCCGGACAGTCGATCGTCCTCGTCGGTGACTTCGGGCTCGCAGACCGTGACGTCGACGTTGCTCCCGACGTCGATTTCTCGTATCGTACAGGGACGACCCCCGGTCAGGAACTGGCCGACCGCTTCCGGGTCGCCGACCGTCGCGGAGAGTCCGATCCGTTGAAATTCACCCGAAAGGTGCCTGAGACGTTCCATCCCGATCGCGAGCTGTGCCCCTCGCTTGGAGGCGGCGAGCTCGTGAACCTCGTCGATTACCACGTGAGAAACGTCCGTAAGCCCGTCGCGAAGCCGCTCACCCGTTAGCATCGCCTGGAGCGTTTCGGGCGTCGTGACGAGGATGTCCGGCGGATCTTCGGCCTGCTTTCCTCGCTGGTATTGTGTCGTATCGCCGTGGCGAACGTCGACCTCGAGTCCGAGGTACTCACCCCACCACTCGAGGCGTTCGCGCATATCCCGGTTTAGCGCACGAAGCGGAGTGACGTACAGCGCGCCGAATCCGTCCGGTGAATCGCCCGAAACGAGGTCGTCGAAGACGGGGAGCATGGCCGTCTCGGTTTTGCCACTCCCGGTCGGAGCGATGACGAGCGTATCCTCACCGGCCGAAAGCGGCGGAATCGCGAGTCGCTGCGGTGCCGTCGGCGTCGAAAAACCGCGTTCGGAGAGCGCGTCACGAACCGTCTCGCCGAGGTTGGTAAACGCCGCGACGTCCCCGTCGATCATCGAACACAGGTAGGGGAGAACGGCGGATAAGCGCCACGCTTTGGGAATCGACCGCTCCGCTCAGTCGCTGTTGACGAGTTCAAAATCGGGTCGTTACGACGGTTCGTCGCCGTTCTGACTCGGCTCGAATATCGCTTCGATCTCGCACTCGAAGTGCGAAGCGAGTTTGAACGCCAACTCCAACGACGGGTCGTATCGATCGCGTTCGATGGCGTTGATGGTCTGTCGAGTGACGTCGACTGCGTCGGCGAGCTCCCCCTGACTGAGGTTTTGCGTTTCTCGTCGCTCGGGTAGATCGTTATCCATCGGAGATCAAAGTCGACGGGAGACGATCGTGTAACAGGCACCCCAGACCAGGTACATCGCGGAGGCGGCGTAGATCGCTCCCCACATCGTCGACGTGATCGTTATGTGTCCCGCCGCGCCCAACGCGTACACCGCGGGAATGACGCCGATACCGACGACGAACGCGATGGACATCGCAAGTCCGCTCGCGCGCTGAGAGATCTCCTCGTCGCGTTCGTCGTAGAACCGGACCTCGCTCCAATTGGGAAGTAAGTACGCCAGACCCGCACCGAGCCAAACACCGAAGAGATAGATCACGGTCCCTGCGTACTCCTGGTTAAACAGAAGACCCGCAATTAGTCCCACGATCGCTATCGCAAAGATCGCATACACGATTCGTTCGTACACTTTTCGGGTTCGTTCGGGCGTGCCAACGGTTGGAAGTACGGTGTCGGACATGCTTTACAGTAAAGCATACTTTACACCTAGTATTAAACCCATCGCTCATTACCAAGTTGATAACTCTACACGGTCGGGTACGCCGTTGATACGCTGTCGTGGCCGACTTTCCGCAATCGATTCTACTCGAGGCCCCACTCCTCGTCGTTCACTCTCACAGTCGCGAGCTCGTCGCGGTCGCCCAGCAATCTGAACGAGAATCCCGCACCATCGCGTTCCGTCTGGATATCGAGCGTCGTGACGTCGGCGGTCACCTCCTCGACGATTGCGTCGCTCTCCGCCGAGCCGTCCGATTCGAGTCCGTACTCGTCGTAGACGACGCGAGTCGACGCTTCGACCAAATCGTCCTCGCCGTAGACGTCAGCATCGATTCCACCCGTTTCGGTATCCCGTACCTCGAGTCGATACGTTTGGAGAGGCATACCCGAAACGTACACGGACGGTCGAAAGGAAATTCGGCTTTCGTACGCCGACACGATGGTGCGAACGCGATCCGATTCGGATCCGAGTCCGTCGCCGGAGGCACCCAATTTGCTCGTCAAACCTCGCGGAACGGCCCCAGTCGCGTTCCGTCGAGCAGATATGCCTCGGCGTCGGTGATTCCTTCGGGTAAAAACGGCGCGAGAAACGACTGGCCGGGAACGTTCACCCACGTCCCGCCGACGAGGTCGTTGAAAGCCGGAAACGCGACCGCTCGCGGTGGCTGACCGCCGTCGATCCACGACACCCCGTCGTACTCGTCACGCTCCGCAAACGGCTCCGGGTCGAGTCGCCCACGGAGCCAGATCGGTTCCACGCGACTCCCGCCGACCTCGTCCTCGAGACGAATACAGGGATGTTCGTGACCGAAACAGACGATGTCGGCCTCGAGAACGTCGGGCGTTGGCCACGTGTGTCCGTGACAGACGCCGAGCGGACCAAGCCGGATGCCAGTTCCCGGAACGATTTCGAGCGTCCGTTCGCCCCTCCCGATCGAACTGTCGCCCTCGTTCGTATCGGCGTTACTTTCGGCGGGTTCGTTCGTCTCGTCGCGATCGACATCGAGCCACGTTTCGATCGCCCCGTCGTGGTTTCCTTTCACCAGAGTTACCGATACGCCTCCGGGAATCGTTTCTAGCAACACCTCGAGTTCGCCGCGTTCGGCTCCGCCCGGATCGCCAATGGCGTGCATCAGATCGCCACAGACGACGAGACGGTCCGCCCCGGTTCGCTCGAGGAGTTCGACCAACCGCTCTCGGCGGTCGGAGGCCTGACTCGGCACGTCAATACCCTGTTCGTAGCGCAAGCCAGCTTCGTATCCGGCGTGGTAATCGGATACTACCAGCGCTCGCTCGTCCTCGAGCGTCGCGACCGCCGCGGGTGCTCCCGGAACGGGCTCGAGAACTGCCCCGCTGTCAGTATCGGGTTGAGAAGGTGTGGCCATTCGGTCTGAGAGTTTCTCTCGTCGGCTTAGATCGCCTTGAGGGTCTCGTCGTCAGGTTCGTAACACTGTCCGCCCATCAACGCCTCCTGAATGGCGTCCTCGACATCGTCCGGATCCGCGCCCGTTTCGTCGACGACGTTCGAGACTACCGTTGCTCGGTCCGCGCCGTCGCCGTCGTCGAGCCGGTTCATCGTTTCGATGACCTGGGCTTGAACATCGACTTCCTCGTCAACGTCGCCATCGGATTCGAAATCGGACCCCTGTTCGGTTTCAGCACCGTCAGTTGCGTCGGGATCCGTTTCGGCGTCGTCAGCTTCCGTGTCGTCGATCTCTTCGAGGTCCGTCGCGGCTCCCTCCGGTTCCTCGGTGGCCGCTTCATTCGAGGATGACCCAACGGCGTCTTCCGTCGAGGCGTTTGGGTCTTCTTCATCGCCGTCCGGGACATCGATATCTGCCGATCCGGGGTCGTCAACATCGGCCCCGGTCGAGAACTCCGCGCCGAACTCGTCCTCGAGTTCTTCGCGTTCTTCGTCGTCCATCTCGTACATCCCGTCGTCGAACCCTTCACTATCGAAGTCGCCGAGATCCTCGTCTTCTGAGTCGTCGTCCGACTCGATCGTTTCGGACATTTCGGTGCCCGAATCGACAGCGGCAGTGTCGTCGGATGCCATCTCGTCGCTTTCGGGGCTCGAGTCCTCGTCCGAATCCGAGCTTCGCTCGTCGGTCGACTCCACGCCAGATTCGTCGGTCGAATTCGAAGCCGCCTCTGCAGTCGGTTGTGTGTCGGCATCGGATTCGATGTCGGCGTCCGTCTGAACCGAGTCGGTCGGTTCGACTGAGTCGGAGTCTGCGGACGATGATAGCTCCGCGGATACGTCAGTTTCCGGCGTCTCGGATTCTTCAGCGGAGCCGAGTAGTTCGTCGGATTCCGATCCACCGGACGGGGCGGTCGACGCCACCGCCGTTTCGCTCTCGAGTTGCTCATCAGCTTCTTCCGTAGCGGTATCCGGAACCGCCGCCTGAATTTCTGCAGCGTCGACCTCCACGGGGCAATCGGTTGCGATGTCCTCGAAGGATTGACTTTCCGGATTCGTCTCGTTCGGACGAACGGTGAACTCGTCGACCGTCTCTCGGTCACCGGCGATAACTTCCGCCGTTTCCAAAGCGCGTTCGTACAGGGCCTCGAGATAGGTTGGCGTCGTTCCGTAGTGATCCTGCGCGAGCGTGATTCCTTTTGCGAGTGGCTCGTGGACGCCCGCTTCGACGAGCGCGTCGCGAAGTTCGGTGTCGTAGGCGTCTACCTCAGCGGCACGCGCATACGTACCGATGCGATCTATCGTCTGCTCGGCTGCACTGACGACCCAGCGATCGCGCGTCTCCGCGTCGACGGCTGCGATGCTCTCGGGTCGAATTGACGTGTAGACCTGGTCCGAATCGTCGGGCTGGAACGTGCGAGCTTTTCCCGTTATCGCGACGAACTCGGGCGGCTCGAGTTGTTCTAAGGCGGCGAGTTCGTCGGGTTGGTACTGTCCGGCGTAGACGACGAACGCGCCCGTTGGGTCGACGATGCGGGCCCGAAGCATTTCGTCGTTGACCGCCGAGATTTCCGTCAGCGTCCCGACGATAAACAGTCGGTTGAGTCGAGCACCGGTCGGCGTGATCACGTAATTGGGCGCTCGCTCCTCGTCGCTTTCGGCGTGCGAAAGCGTCGAATCGTCGTATTCGGCGGCGAACAGCCGGTAGGCAATCTCCCTGTTTGGCGTCGGCGATTCGGCGCTCATGCTCGCACCTCCTCGAGGAAGCTACTCGCACGCACTGTCGGATCCGTCGCGCTCTCCTCGAACGTTTCCGCGTCGAGGTTGGCTCCGTACTCGTCGACCGAGAGGTGGCCCCGAATCGAATACTCGCGACCGACGATTTTCTCGCGAATCGTATCCGCGACGACTTCCTGATCCATGGCCTCGCGGGCCTGCTCGAGGGCGTCTTCGAGGTCGCCGCCGTAGACCTGCTCGGTCAGTTCGTCGTCGAGGACGACGGTGACCGTCCCCGTCCCGTCGTCGAGGATCGCTTTCACGCGAAGGTCGTCCTCGCCGTCGACGGAGCCGTGCGTTCGACACTGCCCTTTCTGGACGACGCGATTGCACTCGGGACAGCGCTGAATCAGTCCGGAGCCGTCGCGAACGGCGATAACGTTTCCGACGAGTTCGACATCGTAGACGCCGCCGGTTGCGACCGCCTCGCCGATTCCCATCGTCGTCGCGTCGCTCCCGACTTCGATTTCCGTCTCGAGACTCGAGACGGCCGAGAACTCGGAGAGGTTTACTTCTGGAACGCCCCGGAACTCTCGGACGTAGGCGTTTTCGATGCGAATCGAGGCTCCCGGTTCGATTGCGGGATCGGGATCCCAGCAGGTAAACGGAAGTCGGCCGGATTCGTCGCCGAGGACGCCGCTCAAAATCTCCGTCTCGCCGTCGCGCCCGTCGATCGTTCGACGTTCGGATTCGACGATCTGGACGTCCACGGAAACGGCTCGATCTCCCGTTTGCAGGTCGGCAATTTGTGCGTCGCCGCCGATCTCGTAGGGGATCTCGAGCGATTCCTCGAGGAACGAAAGCGACGTGCTCTCGCCGAGGTTGAGTTCGGGTTCGCCGTCCCACTCTCGCACGCCAGCGTTGCCCGCGGTGACCGTATCGCCGGCGGAGAGTCCGAAATCCTCCCAGGCGGTGTAGTCGATAACGCCCGTCTCGTCCGCGAGTCGTCCCTCCACGATGACGTGATCGTCGCCCTGGTAGCGGATCGACCGCTCGCCCGCGGTCAGGACGACGGCGGTGATCGTTACGTTGCCGTCGTCAGTCGTGATCTCGCCGACGTCTTTGGACGACGGCGTGCCGCCGCCACCCGTATCGTCGCCGTATTTCCGTCGAAGGCTCTGTTTCGCTTCGTCGATCGGCACGCTGTACTCCACGAGATTCTGTAAGTCCGCTTTGACCTCCTCTTTGTCAATACCGAGATCGGAGGCAAGATCCTCGGCATGGTTCTCGAGTTCCATCATCGGGTATTTCGAGTGGGGGCCTCAAAAGCGTTCCCGCATCAGGGTGAAAGTGAAAAGCGGTCCCAAACGGTCTCGAGACCGTGTTGGTAGTAAGTCATTACCACGATCTATAGTACCTCCCATTACCTCCCGGTCAGGTGGCAGAGTCAGGGTCAAGCCCTATATCTGCTCCTTTCCTAATTCGTCCGTTATCATGTCAGTAGAGACAGTCTCTTCGTTGCGATCGAATCGACCCGGTGGACCTCGGTTACGGCTCGCGTTTTTCATTACGTGGTTCGCGGACTTGGTCGCATCCGTTCACCTTTTTCTCGTCCCGTACGCTCACGAACTCAACCCGATTACTGTCATGTTCTACGAATTCGTCGGATTGCCAGGCGTCGTCCTTGCAGCTGTTTCCTATGCGGTGGTCATCCTGGCGATCGGTTACGTCCTTTCGAGTCCGTTCGACGTGGGATTCGTTGCTGTCATCGTCTCTGCGTACGCGTTCTTTGCCAGTAACAACATCGTATTGTTGCTCTTCCGCGAACCGTTGTTGGACAAGATTGTCATCTGAGGACAGCCCAGCGACGCTCGGTTTGAGGAGACAATTCACACAGCTAGGCGAATCGGCTTCGCTACTATTTTCTGCAAACTCATACTGCTATCGGCCTAAGCGACTCACAAAGACTAACGCTTATGTACACAAGCGGTTTTGCTTGTGTATGCGCTACCGAACGCTACTCGAGCAACGAATCGATACCTGGGAGGACGGTCACGGCGTCGTCCAAATAGTCACCCCCGAATCGAGCGACGACACCGAGCTTCGATTTTGTTATTACAAGGAAGGTGAGTTCGTCAACCGCCCACTCACCATCGATCCGACGGCGCAGACCGCCGAGCGAACGGTCGAAGTCGTCGAAACCATGTCGAGTCTTGCACGGACGTTTACCCCTGACGAAATCGCTTCGCTCGTCGACGAACTCGGCGAGGAACGGATCCTCGAGCTCGCCGTCCTGATCGAGGAACTCGGTAAAAGCCGATTAGTCGAAATTCTCGAGGATCGACCGTCGTAGCTCGGACCACGACCGTCGATTCGCGACGATGCACACAGAGATAGATTCAAGGGAGCCGGTACGAGTTAGTCGTTTGTGACTTCCCTCGAGCAAATTGCAGACACGCGTGCGGGAACCGGTGAAGGGCCGCTGTGGCACCCAACCCAAAACTGCCTGTTCTGGGTCGATATTCCTGCCGGGCGCTTATATCGTTTTGATCCCCAATCCGGCGAAAATACCGTCGAGTACGAAACCGACGGGGCACCGCTGGGCGGGTTTACGATCGAAGCCGACGGCGCACTTCTGTTGTTCGAGCACGGGTCCGTCCGTCGGTGGGATCCCGAATCGAGCTCTGCATCGAACCACGGCGGTTCAGGAGCAGCCAGCGCACCACTCGTCCTCGAGGTCGACGCCGAGACGCGATTCAACGACGTGATCGCCGACCCCGAAGGCCGGGTGTTCTGTGGGACGATGCCCAGCGAGAACGAGCTCGGCGACCTGTACCGGATCGATCCCGACGGCTCCTCTCGGATCGTTATCGAGGATGTTGATATCCCAAACGGAATGGGATTCTCGAGCGATCTCGAGACGTTCTATTTTACGGAATCCGAAGCGAATCGGATCTACGCGTTCGCCTACGACCGGGACACCGGCGACCTCTCGAACCGACGAACGTTCGTCGAAACCCCCACAGATGACGGCGTTCCCGATGGAATGACGGTCGACGCGGCGGACAACGTCTGGTCGGCCCGCTGGAACGGAAACCGAGTCGTTCAGTATGACGCCGACGGAACCGCAGTAACGGAAATCGACGTTCCAGCACGGAAGGTTTCCGCGGTCACGTTTGGCGGCCCGGAGTACGGAGATTGCTACCTGACGACCGCACTCGACGGCGGAAGTCGCGACACCGAGGGTGACGGGGCCGGTGCCCTGTTTCGCGTTCCCGCCGACGAAATCGATGCCACCGGCGTTCCCGAGTTCCGGTCGAAAATCGGGCTCGAGTAAGCGAACGGTGTTGTGCCAACAACGAACGAACGGTTTCTGTGTCGATCTCTTAGAAGCGGTCCGAACGGCACCGTCTCACAGCGGCGGAAACTCGAGCCCTTCGATCCGGAGGACCTCCGCCTCGATGTCTTCGACAAGCGCCCCCCAGCCGCCGATCGTGTAGAGTCCGTTCTCGGTCTCGAGAAACAGCGTTACCTGTCCAGCCAACTCCGTGTACGTCGGACTTCGATTCGACTCGAACTGGCCGTTGCTGGTGATGTGGGCGAGCGTGCCCGTTACGTCGAGTAACTCGCCGGTGGTCGTATCGTGGCCGATAATTCGGACCGTGATCTCGGCGTTGTCAGAGAACAGGGGAGAGACGTCGTGGACGAATCCCTCGACGCTGACGTACGTCGGCGGATGATCGCTCGAGACGTGTATCGATTCGTTCTGCGCCCAGAGACAGGTGAGAAAGTACCAGTGAAGGATAAATGAGAGGATTTCGTCGCCGATCGTCACGCCGTAGGGCTCGTCGGCGTGGACGTTCGGGGAGAAAAAGACGTACAACCGGTCGACTATCGCGAGAAACGGGCCCGGAATTGGACAGCGACGCACTTCAAGGACGCCGTCGGGAACTGAGACATCCGCATCCCCGGCATCGTACACGCTGATCTGGACCAGCACGTCGCGTTCTTCGATCGCCGTTTCGATCGTCGAACGGAGTTCACGGAGTTGCGATGGCGTGACGGCGAGTTCGATGGCTCTCTGCGCTCGGGCGATTGCCTCTGCTGTTCGCCGGAGGATCGTCTCCTTTCGTTTCAGGACGCTCACGCGCGATTCCATCGGATCCGGTTGTTCCCACCGGTCTTCGATTTCGTCGGCGGCGTCGGCGAGGATTTCGCTTTTGTTCCGCAATCGGTTGAGAACGTCCATCGGCTCTCTGGGCCGGGCGTGAAGCCGGTCGCGTTCGATAGTTTCGACGAACCCTTGCTCCTCGAGCGCCCGGACGACGTCGTATATCCGCGACGACGAGACCGAGGAGTGCTCGGCGATCCTGACGACGGGTGAGGGTCCCAACTCGAGTAAGGTCAGATAGGCGTCGGCTTGCTGGCCGGTGAGTCCGGCTTCCTCGAGCGCCGTTTTGAGAGTGTCCGTTTCCATGCTCAGTATCCGTTCGCGCCCGACCAAAAATATTGCGTGCGTGATACGATCGTCGCGATACGCTTTGAACGGCGATCGCCCATTTTGACCGCCCAATAGATCACGGATGGCGAACGACCGTTCTGTAATCGACACTCGGCCTACACTTATCGAACGTCGAACGACACCCGTTCTCCGGCACAGGAAATTTCGAACGTTCCCGACTCGACGGTCTTTCGACCCTCCGAGTCCGTTACGGCGAGGGAATCGTTCGAGACTGTGATCTCGGCTGTTGTCGACTCGCCGACCTCGAGATCAACGCTCGTAAAGCCGACGTGTTCTCTGACGGGTCTCACCCGCGAACTCACGCGATCCCTGAGGAAGAAGTCGAGCGACCGCACCCCCGACCGATCGCCGACGTTCTCGACGGTGATTCGGGCGCTAATCGACTCCGCAGAGCCGATTTCATCGCTCCCGACCTCGAGGCCCTTACACGCGAACTCTGTGTAACTCTCCCCGTGACCGAACTCGTAGAGCGGATCGTAGGTCTCGGGGTGCTCGTCGCGTCCGATCGGCGTCGGATGCGCGACGTGGTTGAACCGCGTTGGAAGGTGACCCGTCGAACGAGGCACGCTGATTGGTAACCGACCGGACGGGTTGTGCCTGCCGAATAAGACGGCAGAAACGGCGCGTCCGCCCTCGCTTCCCGGATAATATGATTGTAAGATCGCGGGAACGTGTTCGTCCGCCCAGGGAATCGAAAGCGGACGGCCGGTAATCAACACAAGGACGGTCGGGGTCCCGGTTTCCCGAACCGCTTCGAGCAATTTCCGTTGTGCGGGCGGCAACTCCAGTCGCGTTCGGGTGGGATCCCCGCCGGTCGTGCCGGCGAGTTCCTGCGGACCGAACTCGTGGAAGTACCAGTTCTCCCCGAGGGCGAGCACGGCGACGTCCGAATCGGCCGCGGACGCGGTTGCAGCCTCGAGGTCGACCGACTCGGTCGTCGTGGCACCCTGTTCGTATCGAACCGTCGTATCGGGTCCGACGGCTCGTTCGATCCCCCTCCGAACGGTCACGCCGGAGTCGGGTTCGGGGTGCTTTACGCTCCAGCCGCCGTACTGATTCCGAAGCGAATCCGCGTTCGGCCCCGCGACCAGAACCGAATCGAGGTCCGACGACAGTGGGAGGAGCCCTCCTTCGTTTTTTAATAGCGTTTGGGACTCGAGTGCAGCCTGATACGCTCGCTCTCGGTGATCCCGAGTACCGATCACCGTCGTCTCCCGATCGATGTCGACGAACGGGTCTTCGAAAAGCCCGAGATCGCGTTTGATCTCGAGAACTCGTCGAACCGCGTCGTCGATTCGTTCCTCGGAGAGCTCGCCGTCGCTGACGAGCGACTCGAGGTGGTCGGCGTACTCCGTTCGCCCGATCGAGATCTGATCCAGCCCGGCCCCGATTGCCGCCTTCGCCGAATCGCGCTGCGAGGCGGTTACGCGGTGGTCCTCGTGGAGCATGTCCACGCCGCCCCAATCGGAGACGACTGCGCCGTCGAAGCCGAGACGCTCGCGGAGGAGTTCGGTCAGGTACCGCCTCGAGCCGTGGGCCGGCTCGCCGTCGATCGAGTTGTAACACGGCATCACGAGCGAGGCCCCGGCGTCGATCGCGTCGCGGAACGGCGGAAGCAACTGCTGGTGGACGGTGCTCGGCGACCGATCGACGACGGCGGCGTCCTCACCGGCTTCCGGATCGCCGTAGGCCGGGAAGTGTTTGACCGTCGCGGCGACTCGAGGACCGTCGTCGGCGGACTCGAGTCCGCGAACGGCCGCGCCGGCGAACGCACCGCACAGGAGCGGGCTTTCGCCGTACGTTTCGAACGTTCGGCCCCAACGCGGGTCTCTGGTAACGTCACAGGTCGGCGCGTAGTTGACGTTCGCGCCGGTGGCTCGCATTTCGGTCGCAGTGACCGTCCCGGCCGCGTACGCGTGGTCGGTGTTTCGCGTCGCGGCGACGCCGAGCCCGTGGGGAAAAATCGTCGCCTTGTTCACGTACGCGTGCCCGTGGACGGCGTCGACGGGAAGCAGGAGTGGAATGCCGTGTTCCGTCTCCTCGAGTGCGGTTCGCTGAAGTTCGTTCGCCATTTCGGCCACACGGATCGGATCGTGGTGGTTCGAGACGCCGATTCCGAACGCCGCGACCGTTCCGACGTGAGAGTCGACGACCATCTGCCGTGCGTCCTCGAGAGTTATGTCTCGATCCATCGATCCGACGTACGTTCCGACGAGTTGGCCGACTTTTTGTGAAAGTGGTAACTCGTCGATTAGCTCCTGGATAGTGACGTCTCTCGACGCGGGGCTAGCTCGGGCTGTCATACGAGTGGTAATTGATTGCACGGCACATAAATCCGATGGACGTTCGGGACGATTCGATCACCGAAACGGACGAGAGCTCAGTCCGACCGGGCTGATTCGGCTGATAATTCGTCCTTGAGCGGCGGACTCGACCAGTACTCGTGGTCCTCGTCTTCGCGGAAGCAGGCGACCTCGTGATCCGCGTCGACATCCATCGGCTCCGGTTGTTCGCGCGTACAACACTCGCGAGCCCCTGGACAGCGCGTGTGGAACCGACAGCCCGACGGTGGGTTCTTCGGATCCGGAATATCGATCCGTCGAACCGGCGGTTCGCTCGAGTCGGCTCCCGCACGAAGGTCGGGCGTGGCCCACCTGAGAACCTTCGTGTAGGGGTGTTTCGGGTTATTGATGATCTCTTCGGCTGGCCCGATCTCGACGAGTTGCCCGAGGTACATGACGCCGATTCGACCGCCGCCGTGAGCGGCGAAGTAGCGCGCGTTCGAGAGGTCGTGGGAGACGGCGACGAAGGAGGTGTCGAACTGGTCTTGCAACTCGAGCATGAGGTCCATCATCTCGACGCGCAACGACACGTCGAGCGCGCTGATCGCCTCGTCCGCGAGGATGAGATCGGGGTCCATCAACAGCGCCCTGACGAGGGCGACGCGCTGTTTCTCTCCACCGGAAAGCTGGTGTGGATAGCGGCCGGCGTAGTCCTTCGGCGGCGTCATACCGACGCGCTCGAGCATCGACAGAACCTCCCGCCGCCGATCACCGGCGCTCATCCCCGATTGCCATCGTTTCAACGGGGCTTCGAGGATTTTTAGCACGCGTCGATTGGGGTTGAGCGAACTCCCCGGATCTTGGTGGATGATCTGGAGCGAACGGCGGATATCAGCGTACGGGATTTCGACGTCGCCGTTCTTGTCCTTCGCGTCCCAGATATCCTGCCCCCGGTAGCGGACGCTGCCGCCGGTCGGCCGCTGGAGGCCGATCGCCGTCTTCCCGAGCGTCGTTTTGCCACAGCCCGATTCGCCGACGAGCGCGACGACGTCGTTTTTCTCGATGTCGAGCGAGACGCCGTCGACGGCCCGGACGACGTCCGGATCGCCGAACTCTAGTAGCCCCGTACTCTCCTCGAAGTGGACTTCGACGCCCTCGAGCGAAACGAGCGCCTCCTCTCGGTCGCTCATTGGTCACCACCGTCCGTTTCCGCTCTCCCCTCCGGATTCTGGGGATCGCTCGAGACCGAGGATTCCGCGGCGCATGGACTATTCTCCGCCGCCTCCACCTCCACGTTGAACGGAATCGCGTCCGGGGCGTCCTGCCAGTGATAACAGGCAACGCTGTGATCGTCGGAAACTGCCTGCAGCGACGGATCTTCGGCGACGCACTCGTCGTCCGCGAGGGGGCATCGGGGGTGGTACGAACAGCCCGGCGGCACGTCGACCGGGTCGGGTGCCGATCCCTCGATCGGGCGCATCTCCTCGAGCGGCGCGTCGAGGTTCGGCGTCGCGTTCAACAACGACCGCGTGTAGGGATGGGAACCGTGGCGAAGGATCTCCTCCGTCGCTCCGATTTCGACGAGTTCGAACGCGTACATCACGGCGAGACGATCCGCCAGTTCCGCGACCAACGGCAGGTCGTGCGTGATGAAGATCAGCGTCAGGTCGTACTTCTCCTTGAGCGACTCGAGCAACGAGAGGATCGAGCGTTGCATCAGCAGGTCCAGCGCGGCTGTCGGCTCGTCCATCACGAGCACGTCCGGTTCCAGCACCAGCGAGAGCGCGATGAGCGCTCGCTGTTTCATTCCGCCGCTTAACTCGTGGGGATACGACGGGAGCACGCGGTCGGGGTCGAGGTACAGATCCTCGAGGAGTTCTCGAGCGCGATCCATTCCAGCCCCGATATCGTAGTCGTGTGCCTCGATCGTTTCCTCGAAGTGCGCGCCGACCTCCATCGTCGGGTTGAACGAACTCATCGCCCCCTGAAACACCATCGAGATGTCTTCCCAGCGGTGTTTGAGGAGTTCGCGTTCGCTAAGCTCGAGCACGTCGACGGGTTGGCCGTCCGCCGGACGGTACGTTACCTGTCCCGACAGCACGCCGGGGTCAACGACGGCGTCTAGCATCGCGGACGCGAGCATGGATTTGCCGCTCCCGCTCTCGCCGACGATTCCGAGGACCTCGTTTCGCTGGATGTCGAGGTTGACGTTGTCGAGAACGCGAGAAACCCCGCGGTCCATCTCGAAGACGACCTCGGCGTCCCGGAGCTCGATGACAGGGTCGGCCGTCTCGTACAGTGCTCGATCGGTGTGTGATTGGTCGTACGTACTCATTGTGGGACTCGTGTGATATCGTCATCATCCGATTCGTCGGCCGGTTCGGTTCGTCCGCTGTGTCGAGTGCGAACGCGCGGGTTGAACAGTCGATCGGTCCCCTGTGCGAACAGGATCAGGCCGAACGACAACACGATGATCGGAATCATCGGGATGATCAGCATGTAGGTCGTCGCCGGGTTGTACAGCGCCCCCGCCGTCTGGTAGGCGAGGTTCATCATCACGCCCCAGTTTTCGACCGTCTGGAACGAGAGGATGCCGAGGAAGTACAGCGCGACGCTGTCGTAGATAACCCGTCGAGCCGAGTAGACGAAGTTGACGGTGATGTACGGCATCAGGTTCGGCAGGATGTCCTTCTGAATCACTCTGGGCGTACTGATCCCCATCGTCCGCGAGGCTTCGACGTAGGAGTGCTCGCGGAGCGTCAACACCTGCGAGTGAATCGTTCGAGCGATTCCCGCCCAAACGTTGATCGTGATGATGATCCCGATGAACCAGGGGTTCTGCGGGTTGATCAGTACGACCAGGACGATCACCAGCGGCAGTCCGGGAATCGTCATCGCGACGTCGCTGATCGTCATGAGGACCCGCTCGGTCACTCCGCCTTTGTAGCCGGCGACCGTTCCGACCGCAGTCGCCATCACGGTCGCGAACACGGCACCCGCGAGGATCATCTGTAACATCATCGGCGTCGCGTGGACGACTCCCGCGAGGATGTCACGGCCCTGATTGTCCGTGCCGAGCAGGTGATCAGAACTCTCGAACGGCTGCAGTGACTGTGGCCCCTGATTCGAAATCGGCTCCTCGAGAATTGTGACGTTCTCGAGAACCCAGAACGTCGAGGACGAAACCCACGCGAGGGCGGCCATGGCGATGAACCCGAGGATGATCGTCAGTCCGACTTTCATCCGCCAGTCTTCCCAGGCGATAGCGAACGGTTCGCGAACCGCCTCCTGAAACCACTCACCGTACCGTTGGCGTCGACTAATCTGGGTGAGTTCGGCGGTGGCGAACATCTCGCCGCCGTCGGTCCGGGGTTCTCGTTCCTCGTCAGTAGGACTCACTGTCATCACCCGATTTGATCCGCGGATCCAGTTTGCTGTAGGTCGCGTCGCCGACGAACAGGGCGATGACGACGGCCACCGTGATGACCAGGAACGTCCCCATCATCAGGGGCATATCCTGATACTCGATGGCCTGGTACATGTAGTAGCCGATGCCGGGGTACTGGAAGAGCTCCTCCAAGATGATCGAGCCGCCGAACATGAATCCGATCGAAATGAGAAGGCTCGTGTACATCGGCAACACGGCGTTTCGCCCGACGTAACGAAGCGCGATTCGTCTATCGGAGAGCCCACGCAAGCGGGCGACGCGCACGTAGTCCTCACCGAGAACCTGAATGCTGTTCCCGCGCATCGCGAGGGCGGTCAACCCGTACACCGTCAGCACGAAGGATGCCGCGGGCAGGATCGCGTGGTGAAAGGAACCGACGATGAACTGAATGTTGAACCCGGGTTCGACGACCGCAGGGTATCGTCCCCGAGCGGGAAAGATTGCCGTCCGGTTTCCGAGATACGCAATGAACAATACGGCAGCGACGTAGTACGGGACCGAGGTCGTGAATATCGCGATTCCGGTCTGAGAGATGTCGAACCTGGTTCCCTCCTTGTAGGCCATCATCGCCCCGAGCGAGAGCGCCAGTCCGAAGGTGATCAGCGTACTGATCGCCATGAGGAAAATCGTCCAGGGGAGCGCCTCGGCCAGAATCGTGGCGACATCCCTGTTCAGATACACCGAATGACCGAAATCACCGCGAACGAGCCCGCCCATATACTGCAGGTAGGCCTCGTGAACCGGCGCATTCGGATCGATGTTGATTCGATGTTGTACCTGTTCTCTGATCACTTCCGCCGGAATGTCCGAGCCCTGGCTTTCGTGGATTCGCGCGACGATGATGTCTTCCGCGCCGCCGGGCATCAGTCGAATCAGGCCGAACGAAATCGTCGCGACGGCCCAGACGGTAAACACCGACTGCCCGATCCGTTTGAGCAACCAATTCATAGCGTGAACGCGGTCGTAAGATCCGTTTTCATTGTGCAGAACTCATCTCGTCCACTTTCGGGAGCCACCAGAGCGGCCAGTAGCTTTGGAAGTGCTCCGATTCGTCCGGAATATCCCACATCTCTCGATCGATGAACGTCTGCTCGTACTTTTCCTGAATGATCGCCAACGGGACGTCCTGATTGACAACCCACGCGAGGCGTTCGACGATCTCCTGCATCTCCGCTTCGTCGTTGGTCGCCGCAAGCGCTTCGAACTCCTCGTTGAAGTCGACGGTCATCTCCCCGTCGCCGTCCATTTCGGGTACGGTTACCTCCTCGGGATAATTGTAAAACGAAGAGTCGCTGTCGTGTTCTCGGTTGAGAAGCTTCCAGCGCAGGGCGAAGAACGGATGGTTCATCGCCGGATCACCGCCCTGCGTGTGGCCGTAGGCCGTTATCTGGAAATCCCCGTCGGCCATCAGTTCGTACCAGGCACCCTCCCCGCGAGTGTCCGCCGAGGAGTCGAATCCGGCCTGAGAGAGCTGATCCGCGCAGGTACTCGCCATCGTTACCCAGTCGCTCCAACTCGAGGCGACGATGATGTTCGCCTCGAGAACTTCGCCGTCGCGTTCCCAAATATCGTCGCCGTTTCGTTCGTATCCCGCACTTTCGAGGAGTTCTTCGACCCTGTCGAGATCGTGTTCGTACGGTTCGTACTGATCGGTGGGATCGCCGAACCACTCGTCGTTCGCGACCGCGGTCAACCCGGTCGGGGCATCGTGTTTAATGCTCGTCGACTCCCCGATGTTTTCGATGACGAGATCGCGGTCGAGCGCGTGCATGAACGCTTGCCGGACCTCCCGATCGCCGTAATGCTCGTCGTCGTAGTTGAAGGCGACACCGAATCCGAACCCGCCCGGGATCTGAATCTCCTCTAAGCTATCGGGAAACGTCTCCATGATGTCGGGATCCGCGAAGAGACTGTGGATCCCGTCGAGATCCTGTTGTTGGAAGGACTGGTGTGCCGCCTGGTTTTCGGATCGGTACTCCATTCGGTACCCTTCCCAGTCGTAGTTGTCCGCGAGCGGATGGTCGTCTCGGAGCGTGTACTCGTGATAGGAATCGGTCGTACTCGACAACTCGAGCGGACCAGACGGCGTGGGTTCTTCGATCTCGTGGCCGAAGATGTCGACGTCTTCTCCGTCCTGAATTTGCTCGTGGATCCCCTCCCAGTCGGCCGGCGGGTGGTCGAGGCTTTCGTTGAGCACGGTGTGTTCGATGATATCCGTATTCGTCCCCTCGGAGTAGGAGATAACGATGGTGTGGTCGTCCGTCGCCTCGACGTCGTCGGCGAACTCCCAGAGGTTCGAGTCCAGTTCTTCCCCGATCTCGAGTTGCATTACCACGTCCTCGGACGTGATGTCGTCGCCGTTACCCCACGTGTAGTCATCACGCAAGTGTAACGTCATCTCGCTCTCGTCGGTCTCCCACTCCTCGACGAAGTGCGGGTAGAACTCGTCCTCCCCGACGAGATATTGTGCGTATTCGTCGAAGAGTCCGAACGAAGCGTGCGTAAAGCCGCCCCACTCGTGTGGATTGTACTGGTACTGGCCGACCTCGTGTTCGACCTGTGCGGTGTTGAACCAGTTACCGTCATCTCCGCTTCCATAACAGCCCGCGAGCGCGGCGGAACCGGCAACACCTGTCGCTGCTATGAAGCTACGGCGTGATACTAGCTCACAGTAGTCCCTGTCGATATGGTCTTCACCCATACTGACTGCCATGGTATGGCAACACACATAAACGTTTCTAATGATCTATATGATTATAGTAAATTTTGACATCGCGTACGCAAATTACCACCAGTCACGAGCGGCTCGCGAGCCACTTTTCGGCAGGTACCCGAGCCAGTTCACGAGCGGTTCTCGAGCCATTCGGCGGTCGTCGCAGCGAGTTCTGCAACGGTGTCTGCCGATTCTGTCGCCGTGGCGGCCCTGAGTTGCGGAATCGTTTGCGTCGCTTCGGCGAACCCGAGTGCGCGAATCGCCCGAGCCCGAACGAACTCGGCGTCGTCCTCGAGTCGATTCGCGAGCGGGTCGATAGCTCCCTCGACAGCGCCCGAATCCCATTCGGCGACGTGTCTCACGAAATCGACCGCTTCACCGCGAACGTGCGCCTGCTCGTCTTCGAAGAGTTCCAGACAGTCAGGAACGTGTTGTGAGCACGTTTCAGGATCAACTCGAGCGATCGAGCTGAGACTGTCCGCGGCGACGCGGCGAACGTACACCGACCGTCGCTTGTCGTTCGATAGCGCTTGTCCGCGATTTTTCCGTATCTGTCGAACCGCTTTTTGTTCCTCGAGAGACGGATCGTCGTCGGGTAGCAACGAGTCCGTTCCCGTCTCGACCGTCGGTCCGTCGAGGAGGACTTCGAGGAACTGCCCGCCGTGCTCGACGAACGGTTCCGGATCCGAATCGAGGAGGTGTGAGACTGCATCGGCGGCTCGAGACCGCATGAGTGGCGGGTCCTCCTCGAGCAAACTGCAAAGTTGTGCGTGCCCGTGAGAAACGGCACCCGGTCGTCGTCGAGCGAGCGTCGAAACCGCCTTTGCCGCGGTCATTCGAGCGACGAGAAACGAATCGTCGAGTCGGTCGACGATGCGGCCCGCAAGCGGCGTTATCCGGTCCGGTTGCGATTTACCGATCCGAACGGCGGCGTCGAGCGCATCTTTTCGCGTCTGCCCACGCTCGTCCCCGAGCATCGACTCGAGAGTCTGAATATCGATGCGATCCGTGTCAGGGGAAACGGGTTCCCCTACGTGTGTCTCTTTCAGGCGCTCTTCTTCCATGTGAATAGCCAACAGCCACAACTGTAAATAACTCCCGAATAATCGTGAGGTTTGCCGTCGTTTTTGACCGGTGATCGGTCGAGGGAGTCTCGCCGACCTCATTCGCCTCTTGATCTCGAATGCCACACGACGAATCCGATCAATAGCGACGTGCCGCCGAGGAGTACGACGTTGATCACGGAGATAACGTGCGCTTCGGTCTGCAACGCACCGAGAGCGATGGCGACGGCCATGAGAACGAGGAGGACGATATTGATGTACAAAAGCGCCATGAACAGCCGGTTGTAGTCGTTGACGATGTCCCAGAACACCTCACGAGTCGGCCGTTGGGAACTCATCGAAACGAAGCCCGTTTCGAGTGTGCGGTCGTTCGATTCATACCACCATGTTACCACTTCGTTCCATAAATCTTGCGCGCCCGACGGTGCTCGAGCGGATGTTGATTAGCGGGCGCCGAAAGACGACCCATTTGACAGTGCCCGGCTAGTGGTACGCCGACCGCGGCACTTCGACGGAAAAATAACGGTAAACTGAATGCTATCGTTATTATGGAAAATCTGATACGTGTGATGAATCAACTATATCAGCTCGTCCTCCTCGAGTGCTTCCGGTTTTCCGTTAGAATCGATTGTTTGTACTCGTGTTCGTGTAATCTATAAATAACACTAATAAATCATATTGTTTGTGTGCCAATAACGAATTCCTCGTATTGAAGGCTTCTCGATGGATTTTGTGGTATTCGGAACGAACACCACGTCGAAACGGAGCCGTTTTCGCGCTTTGGTCTCCACAACTGACAGAAACTGTATGATTCTGCGCGGTAGCCGATCAACGAGGGACGATCGGACTACACGTTTCGCCAACTTCGTTTCGGCTCCCAGCCGAGGATTCGGCGAGCCTTCTCCGTCGAAATGAGCGACTCCTGCGCTTCGAACGCCGCTTGGACTGTTGCATTCGGATAGTATCGTTCCGCCAATTCCGTCGAATCTACCGCCGCGGAGGTGTCCTCCGCGACGGCCCAGAACCGCTCGTGTCCGTCGAACGACGCCTCGACGGCGAGCCGTGCGATCGACGCAGCGTCCTCGATGTGTAGGTACGAAAAGAGCACGTCTCGCGTCGTGTGATGCCATGCGTCCTCGAGTCCCTCGAGCGACCGATCCGCGTCGACGAACGTCTCTCGAAGCTCTTCGTCGGTTCCGACCCACGGATACCGGAGCGACGAAATCGTTGGCGCGTCGGGTTTTCGGGCGAACCCGCCCGCGGTGACCTCCATCGCGTGTTTGCTGACCGCGTACGGATCCCTGGGCGTCAACGGGTGGTCCTCGTCGACCGGAAGGTATCGAACGTCGGTCGGCGCTTCCTGATAGGCGGCCCCCATCGCGTTGATACTCGAGGGAAGTACGACGGATTCGAGGTCGAGATTCGTCGCGGCCTCGAGGACGTGATAGGCAGATTGGACGTTACTTTCGTACGTCTCGAATCCGGGATGGTCGGTCGGGCCCGGGATCGTTCCCATGTGGACGACAGCGTCGGCGTCCGTTCGCGCGAGCGAACTGTACACCGCACCCGCATCCAACAGCTCTACCGACTGGAACGTTTCCGAAATCTCTTCACGGCGTTTACCTCGGGAAATATTGATCGTTTCGTATCCGTGACCGGCTAACTCGGCGACGATCGCTTTCCCGATCTTTCCGTTGGCACCAGTAACTGCGACTCGATCGATGGCCATACCGTTCTTTTTCGAGACAGTCAATTATAGGTATCGTCTCTTCAAGCCGGCACGAAGAGCACCTTGTTTTCTCGAGTCCACGGGAAACGCGGTGTGTGGACAACGGGATCTTGGACAGCCAGCGTCGTGGTCGTTCGAGACTCGATCTCCAGCAAAGGAAGACATAAGGCGAATCACGAGAAATGACAGCTACATCGCGTGAATATTGCATGGATATAGCTCTCGTGCTTCCGCCGACGAAAGACGACCGCTGGGAAATTGCGACGCAGATGGGCGTCACGAACGCCGTCGTCCACACCCTCGAGATCGGAGACGGGCGTCGACCGACCGATTACGACACACTCTTGCGATGGAAGAATCGCTTCGAACACGCTGGAATCGACCTCAGCGTGATCGAAGGGAGCGTTCCGCTGACCGACACCACTCGGCTCGGCAAACCCGGCCGGGACGAAGAGATCGACGAGTTCTGCACGTTCGTTCGGAATCTGGGTCGACTCGACGTTCCCGTCGTCTGCTACGACTGGATGGCCGGAATCCGATGGGCTCGAACCGCGACGTCGGTTCCGTCCCGAGGCGGTTCGGTCACGACGGCCTACGATAACGAGCAGATGAGCCGCGGACCGACGCCCGATATCCCGCCGATTACCGAGGGCGAACTTTGGGAGAACCTCGAGCACTTCCTCGAGCGGGTCGTTCCCGTCGCCGAAGAGGCGGGCGTGAAACTCGGACTCCACCCCGACGACCCGCCTCGCAAGGAAGTCCGCGGCGTTCCACGGATCATCAATAGCGTCGAGGCGTACGAACGCGTCCTCGACATCGTCGACAGCGAGCACAACGGCGTCACGTTCTGTCAAGGAAACTTCGCCGCGATGGGTGTCGACGTTCCCTCGGCGATTCGACGGCTGGGCGATCGCATCAACTTCGTCCACTTCAGGGACGTCAAGGGCGACGCCGACGGGTTCGTCGAAACGTGGCACGACGACGGTCCGACGGATATGCTCGCCGCGATGGAAGCCTATCGGGACGTCGGATTCGACGGGCCCGCACGCCCGGATCACGTGCCCACGATGACCGGCGAGACGAACGACAATCCCGGCTACGAAACGATGGGGCGATTGTTCGCGATCGGGTACATGAACGGCCTGCTCGAGCGAGTCGAGAACGACAGTCAGTAGTTGCTCTCCTGCGAACGGATATGCCAGAGTCTCGAAATTGAGAGCTGTTGCCGGATCTCGACCCCAAAGCTAGGGGCTTTTGCGACCGTCTCGAGTTCCGTGCTGACCCATTCGCCAGGTGCCAACTGGAAGACGGTATCCGAGAACCGAGCGGCAAGATTCGGTGCCCTGAGGGTTACAAGCGATGCCAATTCCTTCGCTGTGATCGATATCGCTCGCCATCGATCAATCGTGTCAACTCAGAATGCGGTAGTGACAACTGTTTGTATGCTTCGAGGATCCGCTTCCGGCATCACCAACCAATTCGTCGAACGATACCGTTACCGACGGAACTCGCCCCGTAGGCGTCGGTTGCTACTTTCGACCGCAGGTCACGCGCTATCCCCCCAATCGGAGTACGTCGTGTTGATCTCGACGACGCCGACGATGTTTTGCAGTTGGCTCGGAATCTCAGACCGAAACCGTTCGTCCGCCATCCGTTCTGTCGGCCCAGAGACGCTGATTGCCCCGAGTAGTTCATCTGACCGGTTCGTGATTGCCACCGCCACGCACCGAATTCCGTCGGTCCGTTCCTCGTCGTCGTACGCGACTTTTCGCGATCGGATCTGTTCCAGTTCCTCGAGGAGCACGTCCCGGTCGGTGATCGTGTTCTCCGTATACCGAACCAGCTCGGTTTCGTCTAGGAGTTCCACAACGCGGTCGGGGGAGAGTGCGGCGAGGAACGCCTTTCCAGCGGCCGTACAGTGGAGTTCGTCGACGGAGCCGACGTACGAACGCGGGTGGTCGAGATGATCCCCTTCGGCTTGATAGATCGTGATCCCGTACCCGTCGCGTTCGACGACCAACCGAACCTGCTCGCTCGTTTCGGCGGCGAGTTGGTCGACGTCGCTCTTTGCGAGCTGGTAGATCCGCTGTCGCGAGCGTGCCTGGCCGCCGTAGGTCAAAAACCGAAGACCGAGCTGGTACGTGCCGTTCGACTTCTCGAGGCAATCGTACAGCTCGAGCGTTCTGAGGTAGTGGTGAACCGTGCTCTTGGACATGCCGACATCGTTCGCGAGTTCGGTAACGCCAACCGCTTCGCGACGCCGGATACCCTCGAGCAGGCGAATCATGGTTTCGACCGATTTGATCGTCTTCCCGGTGTCCGCCTGGCGTTCGTTCATGTCCGTGCCCGACGGAGGGAAACCGAATAAACGTGGCGGGCTCCGTACCGGATCACCGTACCAGCGGATCGCTCAGTAGTCGACCTCGCTGTAGAGCCGGTCGATCGCCCGCTGAACGCGCATAGCCTGGTGAACGTTGTTCTGTTCCGGGCGCGAACCGGAAACGACGGCGTCGAGGAACGTCGAGAGCTTGTCGCGGTAGGGATCGTTTCGCGGACAGACGACCTCGGAGTTGACGAAGTGATCGACGGCGCCGTTCCGAACCTCGTAGAGATCGAGCGTATTTTTCCGATTGCCGGTCGGATCGATCTCCTCGAGCGTATTCGTAATCTCGAGCGAAGCGCCCGCCTCCGTTCCGCGGACGTCGTAGCTGTGAACCGATTGCGTGTTCGCCGCCCAGGCGACTTCGATATCGGCCGTTCGTCCGTCTTCGAACTCGAGAAAGGCGTTCACCGAGTCTTCGACATCGTACATTCTGGCTTCGCTGTCTTCGCCCCACATGTGCAGGTAGGCGTACGATTCCTGTCCGCCGAACTCCGCGTTCGCCGTGGCGAGAACGTTCTCGATCGTCGGCCAGTCGTAGAAACTGAAGAGCAAATCTAGCGCGTGGCTCCCGACATCCATGAGCGCGCCGCCGCCGGCGATTTCGTCCGAGGTGTACCACGTCCCGCGGCCCGGAACGCCTCGTCTTCGAATGAACTTCGCGTCGATGTGAGTGATGTCCCCGAGGTATCCCTGCTCGATATACTCCTCGAGAACGGTGCAGGCGTTGCGAAACCGGTGGTGAAATCCGACCATGCAAATCCGCTCCGTTCGTTTCGCTGCGGCCGCGATTCGTTCTGCACTGGTGAGCGTGTGCGCCAGCGGTTTTTCGACGAGTACGTCGACCCCCGCCTCGAACGCCGACGTTGCGACCGGTTCGTGAAACTTCGTCGGCGTCGAAATAATCGCCGCCTCGATGTCGCTCTCGAATAGCTCCGAGGGGTGCTCGTACGGATCCGTCTCGAACTCGGATTCGAACGTCGCTCGAGTCGTCGGATCCGCGTCCGCTGCGACCACTTCGTGACCGAGATCACGAAGGACCCGCGCGTGATTCATCCCGTGAGTTCCCAGCCCCACGACCCCGATCATCAATTGGTCCCGATTTGCGGTCATAACTACCCTGTTCGTATCGAGGGAAATAAAGTTGCGTCTCGGCTGTCGGCTGGCTGAAGCCGGATTTCTACGTGAAGCTTCGCTCCGCTCAGACGGTCTACCGTCGCGATTTCGGAGCGACCGCAGAACGGTCGCGGCCGCTCCGCAAATGACGGACGGCAGTCCGTCTCACTCGTCACCAGCCTGCGGCTCGGGCGTCAGTTCTCCTGCGGACACCATCGACTCGAGCGGATTGTCGTCGATCAACAGCGGGAGGTCGACGCGCCCGCGCTTGCGAACCGACTCGTATCCGGCGAACAGGATCTCCGCCGTGTCGAGGCCGATCCGCCCACTAATTGCGGGTTCGGTTCCGGTGTCGAGACACTCGAGCAAGTGATCGACGACCCGGTCGTGAAAGCGCGATCCGAACCGATCCTGCTCCAAGCCGGACGCGTGCATGGTTTCCCCGCCGACGCCGATTGATTCCCGCGTTCCGTTTCGCTCGAGTTCGACCATTGGCCCGTCCTCGACGTCGATACGGACGACCCCGTCCGTCCCACGGAGGACGAACGCCGACTCGAGCATTCCGTTGTCGATTCCGGTCGAGAGGATGCCGTGAACGCCGTTCGAATACCGCCACTGAGCCCACATCTGATTTTCCTGGTGCGCTCCGAACCGGACGTCTTCGTCGCGATAATCGAGCTGTGCGATGACCCACTCCGGGGAGCAGTCGTCGTTAAACATCCCGGCGAGATCGATCGTGTGTGCCCCCGTATCGTAAAAGTCGCCCCACCCGATTTCGATTCGTTGGAGCGCTCCGATCGCACCCTCGTCGACCAGTCGGTTTGATTCGGTGAAGACGCGACCGAATCGACGCTGTCGATTGAAGGTTAGCTGTACGTCACAGCGCGAACACTCCCGTACCATTCGGCAAGCGCTCGCCCACGTGTGGGCCATCGGTTTCTCGCAGTGAATCGCGTCGACGACGCCGCTGCGCGCACACTCCACGACTATTTCTTCGTGAACCTGCGGGGGAACGGTTACGCTCACGATATCGGGTTCGACTTCCTGCAGGAGCTCCCGATAGTCTTCGTAAACACGAGCGGACGGAACATCGAACTCCGTCGCGAACGCATCCGCGTTTTCCGGAACGATGTCCGCACACGCAGTGATATCGCATCGGTCGTTGTTTCGATACGCCTCGGCGTGTCGATACCCCATCGCGAATCCGTCGACCGTCGGCGTCGACGGATCGGGTCCTGTACCGACAATTGCGGCAGTATACTCTCTCATAGCGCGATCACGGCTCGAACAATTGGAGTACAGCCGCTTAGTGTTTTCCCACCGCAGTGTACCATGGCAGTCAACGGAGCCGTTCGAGGGCTTCAGCGCCGCGGAAGAGCGAACGGCGCGGATCGGTCGGCTGATCGTGTTCATAAACGGACCACGTGAAATCTGCACGCCGAACGGCGTCGAGACACTCCTCGAGGGGAAGGTCCCCGTCGCCGAGCTCAGTCGGCGAACCGGAGTCAATATCGGCGTCCGCGAAGTGAACGAGCGATATCCGATCCTCGTATCGCTCGAGAAACGCCGCCGGATCGACGCCGCCGACGTTCGCCCAGCCCAGGTCGAGTTCGAACCCGACAGCGTCGGACGTTCGCTCGAGTAGTTCGACCATCGCGGTCCGTTCCCCACAAGAGACGAACTCGTGGTCGTGGTTGTGGTAGTGGAGGTCGACTCCGTACCCCGAGAGGTCGTCCGCGACGTCGGATAGTCGGTTCGCCGTCGATTCGACGGCCTCGACCGATTCGAAGTGGGATTCGTCGAGATACGGGACAACGAACGTCTCACAACCGAGGCGGTCGTAGAACTCGACCGTCGACGAGCAATCGTCCTCCAGCGGTTCGAGTCCGACGTGTGCCCCAGCCGGAGCCAGGCCGGTTCGCTCGAGGGCTCGAGCGACTTCCGCGACGTCTGCGTTACGTACTCGGTGTGCGAACTCGACGCCGTCGAACGACGTCTCACCGATCTCGTTTAGGACGTCTGGAAGCGGTTTTTCGAGGTCGCGGAGCGAATACAACTGAATTGCTATCTGACCCATATGTTCAGGTCGTTAACTCGAGTGATAATTCTTCTGACTGCCGTCGAAGACGAGTAGTTTGAATTGGGAAACAGGGTTTACTATATGGAAACACAGATCCATATTCGAATCGCTGTTCCACCATACGGGAATTCGTTGGAGTGTGAGTGGTGGGAAATTACAACCTTATGTTTGTAATAGGGACGTGAGGATTTCTGGCCCGCCCCTTGTGGACGACAAAGTCCGCTAGAATTCACGCAATCTCCTGCTGTTCGCCCTTCAGCAGTAATAGAATCGATTATCGTTTCCCAATATCAAACGCCATACACAGGTACGGATGTTATCCTATCCGCCTTCCGCACCGACTGAGTTCAAGGTGGAATACAACCACTAAAAAATCGTCCAGCTCAGATAAACACGGTTCCCAGTACGAAGACCAAACACGGAGAGAAGAAATCGTGATACCGCTCGAGTTATGAACTGCTAACGATAGCTATCAACGCCAGCAATAATATTTCTTATATATGATTTAATGTGACTGTTTCGAAACCCAGCCAGTGGAACCATATGAAACACTTAAAAGGAAAAGGAGAAATGAAGAAGGGAGGACTACGGTGAAATAGCGTCTATGAACTGGTTAATCAGCTTTTGGCTATATAAGCAGTTACTGGGGACTACGGCTACAAGGTCTACGACTGAGCAAGGATTGGTTCCTGAATGGAAGCTATTTAGTCTGGCATTTTCTCTGTTTTCCCTATTTCTCATAATATCTATTCTGCAAGAGAGTCAATAGAAGGACAACAATGCGTATTCGCTAATTGGGCAACACGAGCCTTACCGGTGAACAATTACAACCGGCCGTATGAGGCCGAATTATAGCCCGTCGTCGACGATAACACGAGTCCCGTATCCGGGTTCTCCGACGAGTTCACCGTCGTCGAAGACCACCTCTCCGCGAACGACCGTCGACACCGACTTTCCGGTGAAGCTTTCGCCCTCGAACGGTGTGACGCGTGATTTCGAGTGAAGCGCGTTCCGATCCTCGAGCGTCCATTCTCGGTCGGGATCGACGATCGTAAAGTCGGCGTCGGTACCGACCTGAAGCGATCCCTTCTGGGGATACATTCCCCAGACCTGGGCCGGGCGCGTCGAATGGCGGCGAACCCACTCCTCGAGGGTTAATCGACCCTCGTCGACGAAAGTGAGCATCGCCGGCACTTCGGTCTCGAGGCCGACGAATCCGGAGATGGATTCCCACGTGTTTCCGAACGGATCGTCGACCATCTTCTCCTCGTCGGTGTGAGGTGCGTGGTCAGTCGCGACGAAATCGATCGCTCCGTCGTCCATGCCGACGTCCCAAAGTTTTCGTCGTTCATCCTCGTCTCGAATCGGCGGCTGGACTCTGGCGACGTTCCCTTTCTCGTGCATGACGTCCTCGGTGAACCAGAGGTAGTGGGGTGTCGTCTCCGCGGTCACGTCCACGCCGCGTGCTTTTCCGCGCGCGACGGCTTCGGCACCGGTTCCTGAGGAGACGTGGTACATGTGGATTTTCGCACCAGTCTCCTCGGCGAAGGTGATCGTTCGTTCGATCGCCTCGCGTTCGGCGACGACCGGCCGGGAGTGGGAGTGATGGATCGGGTCGTTCTTTCCGGCCGCTTTGAACTCCCGCTCGTAGTATTCGATGATCTCGTCGTTCTCCTCGTGAAAGCCGAGCCGCTTTCCCGTCTTCGCGATCCGCTTCATCGCCTCGAGCACTTCTCCGTCGGACGGCGGCGGAACGTCGCCCACGGTCGAGCCGAGGAAAATCTTGTAGCCGAGAACGCCCGCGTCGTCGAGTGCGGGGATGAGGTCGAGGTTCTCGGACGTGATCACGGCGTAGCTCTGAAAGTCGACGTGCGCCGAAGTCTCGCCGCGGTCGTACTTCAACTCGAGTCGATCCGGTCGATCGATGATCGGATCCGTATTGGGCATTCCGACAACCGTCGTTACGCCACCTGCGGCTGCAGAACGGGTTGCAGACTCCCAGTCTTCTTTGTACTCGAGTCCCGGTTCACGGTTGTGGATATGACAATCGACGATTCCCGGAACCAGCACGTTGCCTCCGGCGTCGAGGACTCGATTTCCATCGGGGAGCGAGCCACTGCGACCAACGGCGACGATCGTGCCGTTTTCCACGGCGACGCCGGCGTCCGTCACCCGGCCTGTCGATGACACGACGGTGCTGTTTTTCACCACGAGATCGACGGTCATTGACGACACGTTTCGGTCAGGTGCGGATATAGCTTCTGTTGAACGGCGAGGAGCCCGATGAATCGCGTCTCAACCTCCGCGTAGATCGAACGGAAGTCAGGTGTTATCCCCAGCGATCCTCAGTAGGAGGGAATTACCAACCGGTATGTTTGGCATACTAAACGGACAGTACAGACACGGTTAGTTCGATGAACTCGCCACGGATTCGCGATCAGACGATTCTCGTCACCGGCGGTGCAGGCTTTATCGGCAGTCACATCGTCGACGCACTGGTTCCTGACAACGACGTTCGCGTGCTCGACGATTTCTCGAGCGGGCACCGACGGAATCTCCCGGACGAGGTGCGAACGGTCGAAGGGGATATCGGCGATCCAATCGCGCTGCAAGAGGCTGCTCGCGGCGTCGACATCATCTTTCACCAAGCCGCCCTCGTCAGCGTTACCCAGAGCGTCGACCAACCCAGAACGAGCAATCGGACGAACCTCGATTCGACCGTCCTCATCCTCGAGCAAGCCCGCCAGGAAGACGCGCGGGTTGTGCTCGCCTCGAGTGCGGCGATCTACGGCCATCCGAACGAACTCCCCGTTTCGGAACGAACGGCTCCGGACCCGACATCACCGTACGGAATCCAGAAACTCGCTATCGATCAGTACGCACGACTGTACGACGAACTTTACGATCTTCCCACGGTCGCGTTGCGGTATTTCAACGTCTACGGACCGCGTCAACAGGGACCCTACAGCGGCGTCATCTCGACGTTTCTCGAACAAGCGCAAAACGACGACCCGCTGACCGTCGACGGCGATGGCGAACAGACTCGAGACTTCGTCCACATCAACGATGTTGTCCACGCTAACCTCCTCGCCGCGACGACGGATCGCACTGGGGAGGCGTACAATATCGGGACCGGTGAATCAGCGACGATCCTCGAACTCGCAGAGATCATCTTGGACGCCACCGACAGCAACTCGACGATCGTCCACGAACCGCCGCGTGCTGGAGACGTCCGTCACAGTCAGGCCGATATCTCGAAGGCGTCCCAACAGCTGGGGTTCGAACCGCGGGTCTCCCTCGAGGCGGGGATTCAATCGCTCAGTACCGCCGAAACGATCGAATCCGCGGTGGACGAAGAAGTCGAGCTGCCATCGATCGACTCGAGAGGATGAGTCCTGCCGACTCGGATTCCCTCTCGATTGGTGCGGTTGATTCCCGCCTCAGCGGCCGGTAAATTCCGGTTCGTACTCGTCCTCGGCAAAGGCGCGGGCTCCCTTTTCGTGATCCTCGGTCTCGAGAAGCGATTCGAACTCCCGTCGATCGTACTGCCGGCCCTCTTGAAGGCCGGTCTGGGAGGCTAGGGTTGCCGACTCCTTGATCGCCTGGACCGCCAGCGGTGGTTTCGACGCGATGGTTTCGGCAAACGCTCGCGTTTCGTCCTCGAAATCGTCGCCGTACGTTTGGTTGACGATGCCGAGATCGGCGGCTTTCGAGGCCGAAACGTGCTCGCCGGTCATCGCCAGCTCCATCGCTTTCGACGGGTTGGCTAACCGGCTGACGTACTGAACGCCACCCGCACCCGGGATGATTCCGAGATCGACTTCCGGAAACGCAAACCGGCTCTCCTCGTGAGCGATGCGAACGTCGCAGGCCAGCGCAGTTTCGAGGCCGCCGCCGAGACAGTACCCCCGAATCTTCGCGATTACCGGGACCGGGAAATCCGTGATGACATCGTAATGAGTTCGCTCCGAACTCCGGCCGGGAGTTGATTCGCTGAACTCGTTAATATCGGCACCCGCACAGAAGTTTTCGCCCGCACCCTCGAGGACGACCGTTCGGAGGGCGATTTCGTCGGCGTCGTCGTTGAACGACTCGAGGTATTCCAGCCCACCGATGAGATCCTCGCGCAATTGCTCGCTCAGCGCGTTCAGCGAATCCGGCCGATCCAGTAGAACGTACCCGATTCCAGTATCCCGCTCGAACGTTACTTCGGTCGTCGCGAAATCCGGTTCCATATCGTTCGCATCTCTGTGGACACGTATATCGTTACTGCTCGAGAAAAAGCGTGGACACAACAGCGTCCGTGTGAGTGGACACATAGTGCCCGAATACGGATCGCTAGCTAGTGGATACTACCGAATTCACACCCAATAAAGAACGACGTTCGTTCCGCAAGAACAGTGATATTTCGAACCGAGGTGGAATTACACAGTGAACGGAAATTACTCCACTCCGGCGTTAAACTCGATACCCGTCGTTGTAAGTGACTGATAACTAACGGTGTCGGAAGCCTCCCAATCGGTTATGATCGACAGCTTAATCGTGTTCATCGTGAGTCTCCTGATCGGAGCGGTCGGAATATACGTCGGTGCGCGGGTCATCGTCGATACGGAAGACTACACCTACGCAATCGTCACCGCGTTGCTCGGCGCGATTATCTGGGGAGTCGTCGGATTTTTCTTCGGATGGATTCCACTGCTCGGTCCACTACTGGCCCTCGTTGCATACCTTGCTGTGGTCAACGCACGGTATCCCGGCGGGTGGGTCCAAGCAGCGGCGATCACGATAGTAGCGTGGGCGTCGGTCCTGATCGTTCTGTACGCGCTTGCCGTCCTCGGCGTGACCGGATTCGATGCCGTCGGTGTTCCCGGAGTCTAGCCGGACCGACATCCCGGGGGTGTTCGGTCATCGACACCGATTCAACAACTGATTTCGGTTCCAAAATCAGAAGAAGTAGCTCGGTATTGCGCGACGATTGAAGAAATGTGGACAGTCAAAAGAGCGAGATATTACCGGGTCAAACTCGAGGTGAACCTGCGCTAACGGTCACAAACGTCCAACCCGGTTTATTCGAGCCCAAATCGACATCCCGAATGACGCGACTACTCGAGCGCACATGGCTACCTGCGGAACTCACCTCGAACGAACGGCCCAAAGTAAGCGTCGTGACCCCTGGCCAGGAAAGAACGGGATGAAATTTCGTGCGTGATGACACTAGTACAGTATCGGATTTCGAGAAGTCAGTTGCCGCGGGTGGAGAGAGTTACACAATCACATATAACGAACCCAATAACAGAAAATGATTTATAAAAATTACTTTGTAGCACCATGACGTGGAAGGTATCGACGGTGAACGCTCATCGACTCTGGCCACAGCAATGACCACTGATGCCCCAGTTTCCACAGCGACCTCTCTCATCGCTCTCGGATGGCAACGTTCCGAGTTCGAGGGGACTAGTGGAACCACACACATCCTCCAACTCGAGTGGAGTACGCAACTCGTCGCGGCCGCCGCAATGGTCGTTCTCGTCGTCCTCGGGAGCACGCTCCTCGTTAAAAACCGGTTGCATAACGACGGGACTGGGTCCGGAGAGCCCCGCGCTAGTCAACAGGAATTCAAAACTGACCGAGAAAAAGTCTGTGAACTCGTCGACGAAAACGGCGGTCGAATGAAGCAGTCGGAAATCGTGAACTCGGTCGACTGGTCGAAAGCAAAAGTGAGTCGGCTCCTGGCCGAACTCGAGGACGACGAGGAGATTACCAAACTACGCCTCGGCCGGGAAAACTTGGTTTGTCTGCCCGGACACGAACCGACAGCGTCGAAATCGACCGACGGGTCGAACAATTCGTGACGTTTCAGGGATAAATACCCGTTTTCTCGCTCTGAGACGACCGCTAAGCGGACTGTTTGACCGTATTGACGAATTTCTTATCGGAAAGGTTGCTTCGGTTTATGCCCCGAAGTACCGATTTCCCAATGCCTTCCAGGCACAGACATGAACGCACGCAATCAACTACTCGTCGTGGTAACAGCGCTGATGCTCGTGGTCTCGAGCGGAGCGATGGTGGCAGGCGCGTCACCAGCCGAGACCGTCACGCAAGAGGACGCACCCGACGATGAAATCGAGGCGGACCAACCGGAAGACGACACAGCTGATGAGCCAACGGACAACGGCGTCGCGGATGACGATATGGAGGATGATCCTGTCGATGACGGGCCTGAAGACGATCCAATCGAGGACGATCCGGTAACGGATGAGGCGATGACTGTCACGATCGAACAGGCCACCGTCTACGTCGTCTTCGATGACGACGATATGATGGACGCCACTGACGACAACGGTGTCGGAATGGCTGACGACGATGCCATGTACGACGACGCCGACGTAACACACACCGTCGAGGACCTCACCGTAACGATCGAGGAGAGTTCGATCCATTCAGTCGGCGATCACGCTGACGAGATGGACGATAACGACGTCCACGATAACGACGACGCCCCCGTCGATGAAGCAGACGACTACGATAACGATGATGCGCCAATAGATGACGATGACGCACCCGTCGACGACAACGGCGTTGACGACAACGGCGTCGACGACAACGATGTCGAAGATGACGAAGTAACCGTCGAGCAAGCGACGGTATTTGTCACCGTTGAGGGGCTCGAGGAAATGACCGATGCGGACCCTGTCGACGATAACGGCATCGACGATGCTGACGACGACGCCCCCGTCGATGAGGAAGACGATTACGATAACGACGATGCGCCAATAGATGACGACGACGCACCAGTCGATGAAGAAGATGACTACGACAACGACGATGCGCCATTCGATGAAGAAGATGACTACGACAACGACGACGCCCCCGTCGATGAAGAAGATGACTACGACAACGACGACGCTCCCGTCGATGAGGAAGACGACTACGATAACGACGATGCACCAATAGATGACGATGACGCCCCGGTAGACGATGACGAGTCAGTAACGATCGAGCAGGCAACCGCCTTCGTGCTGATCGGCGACCACGATGATCTCACCGACGATGCGCCAGTCGACGATAACGACGACGCTCCCGTCGATGAGGAAGACGACTACGATAACGACGATGCGCCAATAGATGACGATGACGCACCCGTCGATGAGGAAGACGACTACGACAACGATGACGCGCCAATAGATGATGACGACGCTCCCGTCGATGAGGAAGACGACTACGACAACGACGATGCGCCAATAGATGACGATGACGCACCCGTCGATGAAGAAGACGATGATGCCCCACTAACCGAAGAAGAACTAACCGTCACGATCGAACAGGCCACCATCTTCGTCTTCGTCGATGACGCGCAGATGGACGACATGAACGACGCCGTCGAAGATGAGCCTGTACAGGACACCGCTGACGACGCCCCCGATGATGACCCTGTTGACGACGCCCCCGATGATGACCCTGTTGACGACGCCCCCGATGATGACCCTGTTGACGACGCCCCCGATGATGACCCTGTTGACGACGCCCCCGAAGATGACCCAGTCGAGGACGATGAACGAGCAGATGAATCGCTGACCGTCACGATCGAACAAGCCACCATCGTCATCATTGGTGACGACTTCGAACTGCCAGGAATGGACGATCCTGTTGACGATGATGCGGTTGATGACGGACCAGAAGAGGATCCGGTGACGGACGACGCTGAGGACGAACCAGTTACCGATGACGAACCAACCGACGATCAGCCTGACGACGACGAAGCAGCCACCGAGGAGCAGCTAGTGCCGCTCGCGAACTGACGTACTGGCAACGCCACCGTTCAGGCGTTTTTTTCGGCCATCAATCGATGACGGCTTTTCGTGCGAAGTCCGCAGTTTCCGAGCGTTCAGATCGGAACGAGTGACGACTTGTGTGACCCGAGTGATCCGTGTCCAAACGAATACTGCCCGAGTGCGCAGACGGTTCGCAATCGAATAATCGAGAGAGACAGTCTCGAGCGCTCAAGCGGTTCCGAGAAGCGGATGAACGATGCTCAACTCAACAGGGCGTAGAGGCTGCTCGCCGCGACCGCGAGGAAAACGAGGATACTCCAGACGACCGGATCGATACTCGAGAGAAGCGGGAGATTAAAGTCCGCGAGTGCGATGACTGCGAGGGCGAGCACACAGAGAACGAGGTGCGCAGTGAGAATCATCGTTCGATCCGATTCGTTGCCGTCGATATACCGGAGCACGTCGTCGAAGTTCTCGCCCGGTTCGATCGTCTTGGCATCCGAATCGTACTCGATGACCGCTTCTTCTTCGAGCTGGGGTAAATGCGTCTGCTGGAGCGAGACGTAGACGCTCTTGTAGAGGTTGTTCGGGACTGGAGTCGTATCGGATTCGCGCTCTGCGATTTCGGTCGCGACATCCGACACATCGATTCGTTCCGTGTTCGTCGCCAGTAACTGTACGATAGCACGTCGTCTATCGTTTCCGAGGATATGGAAGACCTCGCTTTCCTCGAGTACGTCGGGCCGACTCGTTTGTACGGACATTGATTAGACCCGGACCAAAGTAGGATCACTGAGCACCACGTTCACCACCAACCATCATAGATAATCTGTTGTTTGGGCACTATCAACTTTAAGCTGCCGCATGATAGCTAATGGATACTTATCTACGCGAGCGTACTGTTTCAGTAGGTGTAACAAATCATCGAAATCAGTGTTTCGAGAGTGTCTACTTGCCACATCGAGAAAAACGCGTTAGACGGCATCGAAACAGGTTCGTAATGATCTCGTTAACGCCCTCATCAGCCGCTTTCTACCGTCCGCCGATACTGCGTTCGAACGGCCACAAGGTCCTATCGATAGTGGGCTCTTTCGATAGGCGTTCGAACCGTAGTTTCGCGGCTGTGTACGGGAATCACTATCAAAGATGTTCGCCAGCGCCATCTTACGCTATGCTTGACAGTCTTGATCGCGAACCGTGCCAGATATATTGCTAAATTGTCGAATAGCGTCGTCGTTGCTGATTGCGAGTCTCAAATTAGCCGAACGCAGTTTGAGAGGTGGCAGGGAATACTATCGGCGGCCACGAACGACAGACACCCAGATCGGTGAAACCGTCCGATCGAGAAGAGATCGTCTCAAACAGCATATCTACGTTGCAGTTCGGTATGGGGACAACGAGTGGTTCGAGATCAGTCCAAAATTAGTCGTCCGAATTAGTCGCCGGGAAGGTGACCGCCGGATTGCATCTCGCGATAGGTCGTACAACCTGGACACCCATGAACGATGTCACCGTTGTCGCCAAAAACGCGTGCAAACTGTTGTGTGACGTGGGTGCCGCAGTTTCGACAGCGTGCGCCAGCCGTCGACGATTCCATCGGTCGCCAGTTGTGTTGCTTCGGTGTCATGGGTATGAGGGACGGCCAACCACGAGCAGTCCAGAATCCGTGGACCGCCTATCGTCGACCAATTGTTCAGTGCCCGACTGGAGTGTGTATGACTCGAATACACAGCGCGTGTGGAACGGGTCGGATAGCGTCGTTATTCACGCCGGTTTCAGTCGGACGTACTACAATGAAGGCCCTCAGATGCGAATAAAGGACGTTGACTGTTCACTGAGTGAGTGGGTTCGGTCTGCTGGTAAATACGGTGTTTCTACAGCTATATCTGGCGTTTCAGTGTGCTTTCCGTGGGGTTTGGGACGTTCAACCAGAGCAGGGGATCAACGTGAATTCACCCGTATTGGTTGGGATTTGACTCGGCAACAGTCCGTTGTTTTCAATTTGGGACAACGAAAAGCCGGTATTTCTCTTTCGAAATATAAAATTTCGTGAAATAATGTTCTCGCTTCTTTCTGTAAGGTACATCGTTATAAAATACCACTATCGCTTACCGAAAGGATAGCTAGAATGTGATGGAGGAAGCTGGGTCGGGAACAGACAGAGACGATCTGTACTGACTCCTCTCGAACGATCGAGGGTGCAACGAAGCCCGACGACACAGCCCCCGTCCAATAGGTGATTCAAACTATGTCAACGCAAGCGACTAACACGAGCACGGAGACAGGACTCGAATCGAAAGCACAACTAGACATTCTCGGTGACGAATGCGCTCGGACCATTCTCGTCGCCACGAGCGAGAACCCACGAACGGCCAAGGAACTAACGGCCCGAACGGATAGCTCCTCGGCGACAGTCTACCGACGAATCAACAACTTACTCGAGAGCGGACTCCTCGCCGAGTGTATTCGGTTCGAAGAGGATGGGTCACACACGACCGCGTACGAAGCCACGATCGAGAGTCTCCACGTGCAGATTGGAACGGACGGAATCGAGGTTTCGATCGCCAGCCAACACGAGTGAGGATCCAAAGTCGAATATACCGACATAGTATCGAGTAACAAGGCAAACGCGACGCGGTCGAGATCGAAGGCGATCGAATCGGTTCCATTACCCATCGCTTGAACTCAAATTAGCGAGTAGGAGACCTATTCGAGTCGAATCGTCGAGCTACTAGAAATCGTGTCACTCACCGGAACAAACAATTTAATTCCTAGCAACAATAGTGAAAGGAGTCGGGAAAACCTGTATGATACGGATAACAAATATCCGTTCAACAGAACGGTCAACCCGATTGAGCAATGCACGACCTGACCGGCTTCCAGCGAGACCTGTTGTACGTAATTTCCGGCGCAGATCGACCGTCCGGGCAAACCGTCAAAGACGAGGTCGAGAAGTATTATAGCTCGGAGATCAATCACGGTCGGTTATACCCGAATCTCGACACATTAGTCAACAAAGAACTCGTCGAAAAGGGACAACTCGACCGACGAACCAACTACTATGCGATTACCGAGGCCGGAACCCAACGTATCGACGAACGGCGCGAATGGGAAGAACAGTACGTCGACTTGTAATCCACTCGCCACCGAGTATCGAGTCAGCGGCGATATCCCCCCGGTCACGGCCGAGTGTGTTTTTCGGACCGGTTTCTCACGATAGTAGGATCGAAATTCGCTCGAGCCCAGTTTGTGCCGTGAAACTTCCGGAGGATCGGTAACTGTGGCGTGCAAAACCCGAGCAACGACATTGTAACGTATGTTTCTGAAGCGAAACGTTCTCTCTCCGCAACTAGGCCCCGAGTCGGTAGTTCGAGCATAACAAAACCCGAGAGAGACTATGAATCCAACAGTTTGCAAATGGAAGCGTTATCACCCGTGTTTTTGACGATCACAGAGGTGTGCTACCGATGAGCCTACGAACGAAAACGTGGGTTCGATTCCAGCTCCTTCGCGATTACCCCCTGGACCTCGCACTCACCTCACTGGCCGCGCTGCTTGCGTACTACATCGTTTCGACCATGCCGGCTGGCAGTGAGCTTCGGACGTTCGTCGCGCTCGTACTCGTACTGTTCTTGCCGGGATACGCGCTCGTCGCGATCGTGTTCCCGGCGAAGGCCCGGCGTACAACCGGTGCCGATGCGAGCGCGGTCGAACAACAGTTGCGGGGAATTGATACGGTCGAGCGGCTCGGGCTCTCGTTCGCTCTCTCACTGGCACTCGTCCCGGCTGTCGTCATGATACTCGCCGTGACCAGCTGGGGACTTTCGACGGAGACGGTTGCGGCCGCGCTCGCGGGACTGACTATCGGCGGGTCACAGATCGGCGTCGTACGCCGTTTCCGCGTTCCCGACCCAGATCGCTTTACCATCACACCCTTTGGCTCCGTTAGACGACGATCCGCCGAGAGCGGGCTTACGAAGACTGCTTCGTCGGTAATCCTCTGGGTTGCTATTATCGTTGCGGCGAGTGGACTGGTATTCGCGTTCGTCTCCCCGACCGCAGCCGGCGGGTTTACCGAGCTCGGACTGTTCACGGAAACGGACGACGGGGACATCGTGGCTGGCGAGATTCCGGACGAGATCGAACCCGGTGAATCGATCCCGATCACGTTTTCGGTCGAAAACGGAGAGGGCGCAGATATGGAGTACACGCTCGTCGTTCAGGAGCAATATTTCGAGGACGGTGAAATTACCGAGCGGACGGAGTTAGGAGAACTCAGTGCGAACGTTTCCGACGGGAATACCGTCACGGATGAGCGAAACGTGACGCCGACTGCCGAAGACGGAGAATCGGTTCGGATCAGCGTTCTTCTCTACGAGGATGGCGTCCCTGCTGAACCGACGAACGATAACGCTGACGAGGACACGCACTTCTGGGTGAGCATCCTCGAGGAGGAGACGGAAGAAGCGATCGAGGACGACGAAGCGGACGATGAAGACGCTGACGAAGATGCCGACGAAGCGGACGATGAGGACGAGGAGGATGATGGTGATGGAGCCGACGGAGCGGATGGTGAGGACGGCGAAGACGGCGAGGACGGTGAAGATGGCGAGGACGGTGAAGATGGCGAAGACGGTGAAGATGGCGATGATGACGATGACGGCGGAATCGGCTTCGACGAAATCTTCGGGAGCGCTTCAGTAGGAACGCTCCTGTAGCGAGCGGCGCTGACACACCTCGCGCGTTCAGACGAGGAAATAGACGTGTTTTCGACCTCGAGATAACTCAAGGAAGCTGAACAATGGGTAGCAGTAGTCGATAACGACTTCGTTATTCAGAAGACGTTCTGAAACTGCATTCGATGCGAACACTGGAAGACGACTGGACCAATCACCGACGCGCGGGCGCCCCTCCGACAAAGAGAAACTCCATCGAACCACATCCACGCGACTAACTTCTAAATTGCCTCGAGAGGAGGATGGGATAGCGAGACGATACGGACGGGCCGGCCGACGTGAACACGTTCGAAGACGGATCCGCCGGTGTCGAGAGCACAGGCTACTCGGTGTCGGCGGAGTGGGGCGAGCGTGAAGTCACCGGCTACTCGCCGAAAACGGAATCGACAGATTGGGACGTCGAGAAACGTGGTGGGCGAGCGCGACGAACAGGACGAGCACACACAGGACGAGTGCGACCAGTGGTGCCATCGCCGCGGTTATCGGACCGGCCGACAGCCACGTCAGCGCCAGCGCACCGACACCCACCGCCGTAACGAGCGCGTAGACGCGTTCCCACTGGCGTTGATTCTCGAGTCGTCTGCCGATATACGGTTCGAACGTCTCCTCTCCCGGAATGAGTTCGATCGCGTGATCCTCGGAGTTCCAGTCGACGATACCGTGATCCTCGAGCATGGGGAGGTGCGTCTGGTACAACGAGATGTACACGCGCCGTCGCTGTGTTCGAGTGACCGTCTCCGGGTCGGTATCGTTCTCCCAGGCTGCAACCTGTTCGACCAGTGATGAGAGATCACAGGAGCCGTTGCATTGTTTGAGATACTGTACAGTCCGTCGTCGGCGAGCGTTGCTGAACACGTCGAACAGCTCGGCTTGAGTGAATTCGCCATCAGTCATCGGTCTCACTGCGTTCCCGTTGTCGATCCCGTCCGCAGGGGGAC